>NZ_JAAMNQ010000004.1:0-525696 GCF_011066155.1 Paenibacillus sp. EKM206P
CCTGAGGTCCTTGGTCGCCTTGGACTCCTTGAGGTCCTTGATCACCTTGGGCTCCTTGAACTCCTTGAGGTCCTTGAGGTCCTTGATCGCCTTGGGCTCCTTGAACTCCTTGAGGTCCTTGGTCGCCTTGGACTCCTTGAACTCCCTGTGGTCCTTGGTCGCCTTGAACTCCTTGAGGTCCTTGGTCGCCTTGGGCTCCCTGAACTCCCTGTGGTCCTTGGTCACCTTGGTCGCCTTGAACACCCTGTGGTCCTTGGTCGCCTTGGACGCCTTGAGGTCCTTGATCACCTTGGGCTCCTTGAACTCCTTGAACTCCTTGAGGTCCTTGATCGCCTTGGGCTCCTTGAACTCCTTGAGGTCCTTGGTCACCTTGCACGCCTTGAACTCCTTGAGGTCCTTGGTCGCCTTGCACGCCTTGAACACCCTGAGGTCCTTGGTCGCCTTGGACTCCTTGAGGTCCTTGATCACCTTGGGCTCCTTGAACTCCTTGAGGTCCTTGATCGCCTTGGGCTCCCTGAACACCCTGAGGTCCTTGGTCGCCTTGGGCTCCCTGAACACCCTGAGGTCCTTGGACGCCTTGATCGGTTCCTAAAAGTTCATCAGATACTAACCGATGCGCAGGTACTAATTGCCCCAATGCATCTTTACCCCAAACAGAAATTTGAGTTTCATTCACTGCTGGTCCGCTTGTGGTAAACACGAATTCAAATGCGTCTAAATTTGCAAAGAAATTCCTAGTTATAACCGCATTTGGTCCCACTACAACTAGTTGTTGTACATATACTGTTCTACTGCCGTTTAAAATAAAACCCTCGATCAAAACAGTAGAAGAATTTACAGAATCTCGGTTATCTATTTTTACTGTGACCAGTTGGGTGGGTCTGACTCCTAGAACAGGATCGTTTGCAATGGGTCCAGTAGATAATACTGCCATTTAGATATTCCCTCCTTTCTAGTAAAAGCAAGCTTTTCTTGTAAACAATGAGGTCTTTCTCAAGATCATGTTCCCTCTATTTTATTTCTAAAACATGTGATATGATTGTGGCTTTACCTCTGTGCATTTGTTGAGTTTTAAGACTCTAACTGCTCATCCGCAACAATACGCTGAGCACCAATGATTGTACCACTCCCGTTTTTTCCCCAAACAGAAATATCAGTACTTTCTTCTGCCAAACCGCTTGTGGTAAAAACGAATTCATATGCGTCGAAGTTCGCTAGATAATTTCTCGTAACAACTGCATTGGGGGCTAAAGCTATTTGTTCTAGTACATGTAATGTTCGTAAACCATTTAAAATGAATCCCTGAATTAATATTGTTGAAGAATTGACTAAGTCACGGTTTACCATTTTAACAGTGACCTGTTGGATCGGCCTGACCCCACCAACAGGACTGTTCTCAATAGGACCAGTTGTTAATATTGCCATTAAGTTAACGCCTCCTTTACTGGTTATTAACAATAACTCCATGCAATCAAGTAAAATACTAGGACGAAAATAGAAAAGGAACCTGGAGTTCCCATGTATTATATTAATAATTTGTTAGATATGATTGTTTGTTTACCCATTAAAAAACAAGATATTATTTATTCTGTCATTCGGTCCGATCGAGCCTCAAACTACTCGTTGTTCTCAAGTTTTGGAAATCTCCTAATCTCTCTCAAGGAAAGGAAATGAAAGATTTGCCCCTTCCTATATCATTCCAAACCATAAAAAAAGCACCCTAAGAGAAAGGGGTGCCCTCATCCTTGTTACAAATACCACTTGCGTCATGCTACAACACTCTTACAGATTTGTTTTTTAAATCCTCAAATCGTTCCTGCTTTTGTTTCTCATTCCATAAATAATGAAACCCCCATCGATTTGCGGTATCCCCTTCTCGCAGCTCTTGCTTCAAAGCTGAAAACCGTGAGTTAATATAGTCAAAACCCAAATATTTATAAATTACTTAAATATGTTAGCAAGCTTTGATTTCACTATTTGACTAGCATTAAATTTACTTTTTATCTTATTAGAACCATTTTTTCCAACAATCAACGCTTCTTCAAAGTGATCCTGGATCCAAAACAACCTCTCAGAAATTGCGTACCCGTTAGGTTCAACTTCAAAATAATCCTTTCCTTCCTCAAGAATAAATCTATCATTTCGGGGGTTTGTCGTAACAAGTACACATCCTGTCGATATCGCATCAACGGCAGCCGTAGTTGGAAAACCATCTAAAGCAAATCGATCCGGAACACTGCAATTTAGAAATATATGAGTTCTTTCGTACACTGACTTTAACTCTTCAGGGGAAAGTAGGCCATAGAATGTATAATTCTTATTTTTCAATAGAAGTAATTGATCTTCCCAATCACCAATTAGATTAAGATGAAAATCATCCGTAAGTCGATTAAATGCATCTGCCATAATGGGGAAACCTTTTCTAATGGCATTAAAAGCACAGAATGTTAACTGTATAGGCACTTCAACTTTCTTCTGTTTGAATGTATATAAGTCGGTATTAATCACAACGGGATAATAAATACTTCCAACAATCGATTCCATAACTTCATTGATGTTTGTAAATACGGTCGAACAATGCTGTCCTGCAATGGAAAGAAACTCTTTTTTTGTCCATGGATCCAGTCCGCCACCAGGGTACAAGGTAGCATGAAGATTAATATTTCGGTCATCTAAGAATGGCTTAATATTTAGATTAGGATTTGCTCCTGGCAAATAACTTCCATCCGGAAGAAAGCCATGCCCAAGCAAACTAAGTGTTAAATTTAAGAAAACACAATATACATCTGTAACCCCCTCAGACACTGCAACTTTCATAAAATCAGAAAAAGGATAAACTTTAGAAGGAAAATAATCATCATTAGGTTCAGTTGCAAAGAACAAAGTATCAGGCCTTTGCTCGAATATATTAAAGTTCTCCCAATATCGAAAACCACTTAGCTTCCATGGAAACTTCGTATCAATTACTGCAAGACGTCGGTTAGTATGCGATTGAATTTGCTGACTAAATATTTCCATACTTTCACCCTTTCTTAAGTTGCTGCTCCCTAAAGCTGTACACCACAGGCGTTTCCCGTATACATATGTGGCTACAATGGCCGATGTTCTAGTACAGGATAGCTGAATCATTCCTACGGTTAGAAAAGCTTCTTAAATTTGTAAGGCTTCCGCTGGTTCGCAAGCAGGTGATCCTGTGGCAGGAACGGCGGGTTCGTCAGGCTGGGAGTGTTTGGACTTCCGGCTGCCACTCTCACCATTCATCATATAATTCTTTAGCTCAATTCATCCCACCAAACTTTTGAACAATAATTTTTTGTGATGAACAACGGCAGCGAATACACGAATTCCAAGCACCGTCATATCCGCTGATTAGGTTGAGGTTTGATCGGACCGATTGACTGAATAAATGTCTAAATTTTGTGGGTAAACAAACAATCATATCTAACAAATTATTAACTCAACTTTCGCACCTAGAAAATCAGCCTAACCCCTTGAGTGAGTAAGGAAAAATCGAATAAATTTTTCCGTATTGACAAAAAACACCTTACTTGTTTGGTATCATGGAAGTGTCAAATCAACCATGCCAACAAGAAAGGTGCGTAACTTTATGTTACAACAACATTCCATGTCTGAATAGACTCGCTTTTCCAACATTTTCGCAACCCTCCAAATGGAGAAATTCTTACAAATTGTGGGGATTTCTAAGTCTTTTAGCTTACCTAGTCCCGCAGTTTTCCAAATCGTCTTCTCACTGGTTTTTGAAGGGTGGCTTTATAACATCCCTGCAGGTAAAGCAGTATGCCTCCCATCAGAATGGAGCGGACACGTTCTGAGAGTTGTACGATCCCCATAACAAAGCCTTTTCACCCTACGGCAGCTATCTAATCAACAGCTACTGTCACGCGTGGAGCTGGACCCCAACCTATTTGATTCGTAAATATAAGCTTTAAAATATAATAAGGCCATGCCAGATCAGGTTATGAGAACCTTTTTCAGCACGGCCTTATGGTTTGACCAACTAATCGTCTGTTCGCATTACTTTGGCTAGCAGCTCATACGAGCGCAGGCGCGCTTGATGGTCATATACCTGAGAGGTTGTAATCAGCTCATTGGCTCTAGTCTGGTCTATAATCCAATCTATCTTTTGCTTGACGGTGTCAGGACTGCCAATGGCTGAATACCCCAGCATATTACCACGAACCGCCTCCTTTTCCTGCTCACTCCAGAGTTTCTCCATGTCATCAACTGGTGGCTTCAGTCCTCCGCTGTGCCCGCGCAGCACATTTAGAAACTGTTGTTCTTGTGATGTAAAGAGCCTTTTCGCTTCCTCATCAGAATCTGCAACAAGCACATTAACACCGACCATCACATAGGGCTTATCCAGTGCTTTAGATGGTCGAAAATTGCGATGATACAACTCTAAAGCCTGTAGCAAATGAGCCGGGGCAAAGTGGCTGGCGAACGCGAACGGCAACCCAAGCTGACCTGCCAGCTGTGCGCTGAATCCGCTTGATCCCAGTAACCAGATGGGAATGTCCAGCCCTTCTCCAGGAACCGCTCTTACTCCCGGAACTGCTCCGCTTAGCGCTGGATTCAGGTAAGAACGCAGCTCATTCAATTGCTCGGGGAAATCTTCCCCAGTACTATGAAGCCCTCGCCGCAGTGCCCTCATCGCGGGTTGATCCGTGCCTGGAGCACGGCCAAGTCCCAGATCAATTCGTCCCGGATAGAGCGACTCTAATGTTCCAAACTGCTCCGCAATCATGAGTGGAGCATGGTTCGCCAGCATAATACCGCCTGAACCGACCCGAATCTTGTTTGTATGTGCAGCTACATGCCCGATGATCACGGACGTAGCTGCACTAGCAACTGCCTGCATGTTATGATGCTCCGTTAGCCAGTACCGATGGTACCCCCATTGTTCTGCATGCTGGGCAAGATCCACCGTGTCGCGGAAGGAATCGGCAGGAGTGCCGCCTTCAATGACAGGTGCAAGATCTAATATAGATAGTGCAACGTTCCGCGTAGTCATTATATATAAACCCCCTGTCAATATATTATTATACGTATTTCCCTCAACGCCTTAATTCTTTGACCTATCAATTGATACGTCAATTATAATAATGTGTCCCGTTATGAATTGCAAATGATTTAAATTTTTAGTTTTTATCAAAAATCAGTTTACTTTTATGATAAGCTCATCTATTATGCAAATATGTGGATAATGGTTATCCACATTAGCCTGGTTATAAATATTGAGGTGATTGCTAGTGCATATGAAAACAGGTGTCGAACAATCTGTCTACGCTCTTCTTCTACTCACGATGCTGCCGGACAAAGCTGTTTTACCTGGGGAGGCCATTAGCCAGCAGTTAGGTGCTTCACCTACTTATTTTCATAAACTGTTACGAAAATTGGTTAGCTCCGATTTGATTACTTCTGTACCTGGTGTCAAGGGCGGGTTCAAATTAAAGAAAAAACCTGAGGATATACGGGTATTTGATATTTACCTAGCGATTGAGGGACAACAAACCCTTTATTCTTCCAGTGGTATATACAACGAAATGCTTGAATTAAAGAAAGACGATCAGTGTTGTTTACTGACAAATTTGATGGAAGAAGCGGAAGCCTCCTGGAAGGCCGTTCTGAAAAGGGAAACCATCGCGTCACTATCCGCTGACTTTTTTAAAGAAGGATATGATGCCAAAATTACTTCTTTGGAGAACTGGATTCAGGAAAAAATGGTCTTGTAAAGAACACTAATTATCAGAGAGGAACATGAACATGAACGATTACTTAGTAAAAGCTCTTGCCTACAATAATCAGGTACGGGCTTATGCCGTGAGAACAACGGAAACGGTAAGTGAAGCCCAACGGCGTCATTATACCTGGCCCACAGCATCGGCTGCATTGGGACGTTCTATGACGGTCGGCGTCATGCTGGGAGCCATGCTTAAAGATGAGGATAAACTGACGATCAGAATCAACGGTGGCGGGCCTATCGGCACTATTCTTGTCGATACCAACTCCAAAGGTGAAGTTAGGGGTTATGTAAAAAATCCACAAACCCATTATGAGCTTAATCAGATAGGGAAATTAGATGTCGCCAGAGCTGTAGGAACAGATGGAGCGCTCATTGTATCCAAAGATATCGGCTTAAAACACCCGTTTGTTGGACAAATCCCTCTCATATCGGGTGAGTTGGGCGAGGATTTCACATCTTATCTCGTCCAATCCGAACAAATCCCCTCTTCTGTAGGAGCGGGAGTTATTGTTAACCCGGATAACTCTATTCAGGCGGCTGGAGGTTTCATTATTCAGCTGATGCCAGATACGCAGGAGGAAGTTATCAGTTTTATCGAGAGACGCATTGAGAGCATTCCAAGCATCTCCGCAATGGTCATGGAAGGTCTTACGCCAGAGCAGATTCTGGGTCAGATTTTGGGAGAAAGCAACCTGAACATACTGGAAACCATGCCTGTACAATTTCATTGTCCCTGCTCAGAAGAGCGTGTTACCAATGCCATTATCAGCTTAGGGAATAAGGAAATAGAAGATATGATCCATACCGATGGACAAGCTGAAGCTCATTGCCACTTTTGTAATGCACACTACCATCTCACCAAAGAAGATCTCGAAGGGATGCTGGAAACAAACATCATTTAAATATGGGTTGTTCCCAAAAAGTAGGTCTAGCTACTGGGGAACAGCTTTTTCTTTCCCAATGCTTCCGACGATTTCTTTATCCTAAATACGGTAGACTTGTTCATGATGTAAGTGATAATGTTATATTATTCCAATCACCTGAGATGAGGTGCGCTATGCTTGAAAATGATACGCATGAAATTCTGGCTTATTATGATGGCGGTGCAGAAATAGGCAGGTTAGAGCGAGGCATAGGAAAAATAGAACTGGAAAGATCAAAAGAAATCATTTCACGTTATCTCAGCGAGTCTACTCATGTTATTTACGATATCGGCGGCGGTGTAGGGGTCTATTCTTCGTGGCTGGCGGAGCTGGGATACGAAGTTCATCTATTTGATCTATCTTCCCAAGCCATTGAATTCGCTCGTCAGCAGCAACTGAATAACCCCATCATCAGTAAGCTGGAAACCGCGGATGCCAGAAATCTTCATCGTAAAGATGAAAGCGCGGACATCGTGCTATTGATGGGACCTTTATATCATTTAACGGAACAGAAGGAACGAGTAAAAGCACTACAAGAAGCGGCGCGTGTCTTAAAGAAGGGCGGAACGCTGATTACTTCAGCTATTTCCAGGTTTGGCTCGCTACTGTGGGGACTATCGGTGTACGACGAGCGCAATACCATTGTGGAGGAAGATGAGTTCATGAATATGGTTAGACAGGAGCTGACAGATGGTCAGCATGTACGACCGGCGGCCTATCCCTCTTTTATCACACGGTCCTACTTTCATACATCGGATGCCTTGCGTGCAGACTGGCAGGCGGCTGGATTGCCGAAGCCTCGTGTACTGGGCGTGGAAGGACCCGGCTGGATTGCACCCGGATTTGAAAAGAAGTGGGCGATCCCTTCCCATCGTAGCCGTTTGCTGGATATAGCACAGCAGGTTGAAGAGCAGGAATCTGTGATCGGTATGAGCCCGCATATGCTTGCAGTCGGTATCAAGCCTTGAAGCTCATCAACTCTACAACTATGGAGAGATATAGCCTATGAGAAGACGTAATCGTTACATCGTTAAGTCTGCAATCATTCTGATCGCAGCTATAATCGGAATGGTTTATATCGTAAATCTGGATACCTCTTTTAGAAAAGTCGTTTTGGATCGCATGGATACAGCCAAGATTAATACTATTCTCATTAGTAAATCGCCAGACTATACAGACCAATTGGTAAAAGACAAAAATGAAATTCAAAGTACCTCAATGCTCTTGCTGAAATGAAATTAAGAAAATCCAGTGTATTAGATAAAGGTCTTAATTCTGTATACATGCTCAGTATTTTCGTAGATCGCGAAAATGAAAGGGACTTATTTGGAATCACCCCTATATGACCAAAACTATATAGAAATATATGATGAAACCAAAACGAAAAATAAAGTTACTTCAGGGCCTTGGCAGTACAGTTGAGTAGCTTCTGTGTATAGGCTATTGTAAGTACAGGAGACTTTTTCCAGATAAACTGAACTACAGGAGGTCGTTTTTCTTGATGATCATTGAACTGGTGGCCATTATTTCTACTGCTGTCTTATCTACGTTTTTTTCCTTTCGATACCGCTTGTGGAGACAACTATAGTGAGAAGTGAACAAGAGATGCTGCATACCATTCTCCAATTTTCTCAAGAGGACGAACGGGTGCGTGCCGTGATTATGAATGGTTCACGCGCTAATCCACATGCTCCACGAGACGTTTTTCAGGATTTTGATATCGTCTTTCTCGTATCTTCCATGGACAGCTTTATTCAGGAACGTCGCTGGATCAACCATTTTGGTGAATTGATCATTATGCAGACGCCCGATGAGCATATGGAACCTACTTCGACGCCCCATGATCGCTTTGTTTTTCTCATGTTATTTACGGACGGCAATCGCATAGATCTTACACTCTACCCTGCGAATAACATCGCCAATTGGACCCGAGACAGCTTAAGTGTACTGCTGCTGGATAAAGATGGACTGGTGGAGCCTTTCCTACCGCCAAGTCTTCAAGATTATAAGACGATACCTCCAACTGCCCAAGTCTATGCGAATTCCTGCAACGAGTTCTGGTGGGTCAGTACTTATGTAGCTAAAGGATTATGGCGACAGGAGCTGCCCTATGCCAAATTTATGCTAGATCGGCCTGTAAGGGATGCGCTTCACTTGATGCTGGAATGGCATATTGGTATACGAACAGACTTCACTGCAGATCCGGGTAAACAGGGAAAATATTTCGAGAACCATCTTGAGCCTGAACTTTGGACGCTCTACATCCAAACGTTTGCGGATGCAGATTATGAACATATGTGGCAGTCTCTTTTGATCATGGGAAATTTATTTAGAGAAGTTGCCTTGGAAGTAGCGAACCATTATGGTTACGAATATCCGACTCTGGACGATCAACGTGTTACGAACTATCTCCATCGCGTAAAAGCTCTCCCAGCAGATGCTAAGGACATTTATTGATAAAAAACCAGTCGGCACTTAATTTATATGTGCTAGGCTGGTTTTATTTTTATACTCTAAGTTATTCGGTCAGAACCCGGTCACCTCTGCTCGCAGGCTGAGAGATAACCAAAAATTCAACATCCTCATTCGTTTCATTAAACATTTGATGAGGTACCATAGGAGGAACCTCACACCCTTCCTGAGATCCTAATTGGATTTGTTCACCATCCACTTCAAGTACCGCTGTACCTGATAAAATAAAGAAAAATTGGCGTGCATGATGATGATAATGTCTGACCTCATGAGTATTTCCGGGCATCCGCTCATGAATAATACTCAAATCCTTATTTTTCACTAAGCGCCAACCATCACATTGATCTCCCCATATATAATGTTCAGCATTATTTTTACTTATTTTCATATTGAACTCCTCCTTTTTGCAATTACAGTTTTATTTTAAATATGAATTCATAGAGCTACAATCTTATTTTTAAAAAAACGGCGGGACAAATGTAAAAAGCACTCCAACTTAGTCAGACTGTTTTTTATATATCCGCCTCGATAATTTCCTCCAACTTAATCCAGCTAAAATCCTCTTCCCCACGGGACAGCTTCACTTCTCGCCGACTTGTATTAATCACCGTGACCAGTCCACGCAGCTCCTCATCATCAAATGGATTGAACACTTTTAGCGTAATAGGCTTACGTTCGTTATAGGATACGATGATGGCCTGTTCAATCTGCTGCATTTCCTGATCGTCCAGTGTCGGTTTGCCGCGCCTTCCTTGCTCCTTCATCAGTCTTAAATATGCCTCCCGATGCTCAGGCAAAATCATGCGCGAGCTTTCCCATATGCCATTTCCTTCAAGCTTTTTCCCCATCGTAAGCCCCTCCTATGCTGTTCTGGTTACCGGATGCCATGCCAATACATGATCTAATCGAAAAACACGTGGCTGGCCTGTCTGTAAACAGGTGGCTCGTATCAAGCCATTCTGCACACGATGCACCTCGATACGCCGATGAGACAGTTTGCCCTTCCGATCCAAATACACGATTTCCACGATCTGCCCCACGTATTTTTCCAACATGATCCTTCACTCCTTATCAGAACGTTTGTTTGTATTATATGCGAACATGCGTTTGATTATCAATGTAAAAAAATCCCCTGAGGGATTTGACTCTCTCAAGGGAATTAAAATTCATAAGTGGATAGCTTAATATCTTCTTTATTCAAATCTTTCAGAGGATGGACAGGGCCATTCCAATAAGTGAGAATATCAAGCGGCTCATTAGTACCATGTTCTTTTAAAGAAAGAGATAATTCAAGTAATAAATGGGGAAGTTGATAAGAGCTTGTTAAAAACTGATATTCCTCTGGGCTTTCACAGTCTTCTGCTCGATAGAACACAAAGTATCCCTCGGTATGATCCCCAATGAGTACAATATAGCGAGCAAGAAACATAATTTCGCCATTGGCAAAAGGAATGGAATATGTCGAAGCAGAGATCAAATCTGTCTCTAATCCCTCAATTCGAAGGGTGAGTTCATTGTTAAGAGCATCCATTCTTTCTCTTTGTTCGCTGACGAGTTGTTCATAATTTACAGGGACAAGCCCTCCTTTCTTGATCGTAGCGATCAGTTCGTCTATAAATACTTTTTGAGACAACACTCGATTGCTCATTCTATTCATCTCCATATTCGTGAAAATAAGCATGGAATTCCTGCTTCTACATGTTCAATAATTATGTATTAAAAATCTTGATTCATTAACTATCAAGCAATTTTGTGACTGCATTCACGACCCTTTCCATCTCAAATGGCTTAACAATAAAGTCTTTTGCACCTGCCTGAAATGCTTTTATAATCGCTTCCTGCTGCCCCAAAGCAGAACACATCAAAATGTTGGCTTGGGGATCAAGTTCTATGATCTTTTTAACAGCCTCAAGCCCGTCCATCTTAGGCATATTAATATCCATGGTGATTAAATCGGGACGAAAGTGTGCGTATTTCAAAACAGCATCATACCCGTTTTCTGCTTCCGCAATAACAGCGTGACCTAAATCCAAAAGAATATCTTTAAGTACAGAACGCATAAACAAAGAATCATCCACTACTATAACTGCTGCCAAATTAATCTCTCCAATCCGTTGTCAAATGATATGCACGCCCAAACTTCAATATCGGTGAAAAAACTGGTAAAATTAATAGAAAGAATCTGTAAAAATAAAAACGCTACCAATGAATTATAAAAGAAATTTGAAACTAGCTACTACAGAATTAGTTTTCAAAAAAACGTTTCACAATGACGTAAATCATTTCTGAAAAGCAAATTACAAAGGACTATATATCTACTGTATCTTGAGCACTAGCCATAAAAGCACAATCTTCTTGGATAGTTATAAAAAAACTGACGTCGGTATCATTCCGACGTCAGTTTATAAACTTATTCGTTTAGCATTTCTTATTCATTCAGAGCTTTTTTCAAAGCCTCCAGATTGTTTTTCATCACACCAAGGTAATCCAGGTTCTTCTGTTTGTCTTCATCCGTCAATCCTTCGAGCGGATTCAGTACATCGGTTTTTGAACCGATTTCAGTAGCTACGGTCTCAGCGACCTTCGGATCAACAAGAGTTTCGAAGAAAATCGTTTTAACATTATTTTCTTTAGCGAATTTGATAATACCCGCCAGCTTGTCCGGTGTAGGCTCTTGCTCTGGAGATAATCCGGCAATGGGTACTTGGGTCAGACCATATTGCTTAGCTAAATAACCAAAAGCAGCATGCTGCGTAATAAAGTCTTTACGTTTTACATCTTTCAGACCTGTTTTGAACTCGGTATCCAGCTCTTTCAGCTTGGCGATATAAGCATCAGCGTTTTTCTCATAATCAGCTTTGTTTGCTGGATCGGCTGCTACAAGCCCTGCTTCAATGGACTCCACTTCTTTTTGGGCCAAGACTGGATTAAGCCATACATGAGGGTCCATCACATGATCGTGATCATGGCCTTCCTCTGCATGTGCTTCTTCTCCTTCTTCCTCCTCAGCGGTGCCTTCCATCAGGTTTAACCCTTTGCTCGCTTCAACTACAACACGCTTATCGTTGGACGCGCTACTCAAAGCCTGTTCTGCCCAGCCTTCGACGATACCGTTATAAACAAACACGTCAGCATCCTTTACCTGTGCCATATCTTTGGCGCTCGGTTCCCAGTCATGCGGCTCGGCACCAGCTGGAATCAACGCGGTTACGTTAGCATGGTCTCCAGCAACTTGCTTGGTAAATTCATACATTGGATAAAAAGTGGTGACCACATTCAGCTTGTCTGCTGTTTGTGCCGCATTCGGCTCGGTTTGGGAAGCGTTTGTAGCTGTATTATCAGATTTGGCTCCGCAGCCAGACAAAATAAGTGCTAGTCCCGCAGACAATACAAATGATTTTTTGAACCATGTATTCATATTCATTACTCCTTTATCCATTAGATTTTTTAGTTATTCTCACTGTAATTACACTCACTGACCTGCCGCATTCTGCCGTCGCGAAGCCTGTTGCTTGCCCAGCTTGCGGACCAGCTTTTGTATACCAGCTCCTACAATCAGGAATAATAACAGCACCATGGCAATTGTCCCCCCTGGGGGTGTACTAAGTTCATACGATGCCGTTAAACCCATAAATACGCCGATCAATGCAGTGACCATAGATATCCAGATGGCTGCCACGAAGCTCGGTGCAATTCGAATCGCCAGCGCTGCAGGGAGCACGATGAGTGAGGAGACAAGCAGCACACCGACAATCGGCATTGCAGCAGCTACAATCATCCCTGTTAAAATACTAAATGCAAATGAGATGGACTTGACAGGAAGACCGTTGGTCTTCGCCGTTTCTTCATCAAAAGTAATCTGATACAAAGGGCGCCGAAACACGAAAAAGAAAATACCTCCGATGACAGCCACAACGATCATCAACATCAGCTCTGTCTGATTGACAGCTACTACCGAACCAAATAAATAAGCGGAAAATCCTTTGTTGATGCTCTGATTCAGATTCATTAAAATAACGGCCGTCGAGAGGCCACCTACCATAATAATAGCCACAGATATCTCACTATATGTTTTATAAGACCTGCGGACGTACTCAACGATAATCGCGCCGATTACGGCAACAATAAATCCGGTTATCGTCGGGTTAATACCTAAATAGGCACCTGCTGCCACCCCTGCCAGCGATACATGTGATAGCATGTCCGCCATGAGAGCCTGACGCCGTAGCATCAGGTATACTCCAAGCACCGAGGCCAGCAGTGCAATTACCCCACCGGCACAAAATGCCCGCTGCATGAAGTCGTAGTGCAGCATTTCCATCCGCCATCTTCCTTCCTCTCAAGCTCAATAATTCGATCCAGATAATGTTGCACTTCCGATAGTCCATGGGTCACCATGACCACGGTTCTTCCATATTCCTTAACCTGTTGATTCATCAGATCGTAGAAGTGGTAGCGGCTTTCCTGATCCATTCCGGTCGTAGGCTCATCCAAAATGAGCAAATCCGATTCCTGAGCGAGCGCTCTTGCCACACAAATACGCTGCTTCTGTCCACCGGACAATTCGCCGATTTTACGGTGACGCAAATCCCACATGCCTACCTGACGTAGCGCCTGCTCCGTCAGATCATGATCCTCAGACCGCATACGGCGTAACCAAGAGCCATGAGTATATCTTCCTGAACGGACAAATTCCAAAATCGTACTTGGAAATCCGCCATTGAAGGCGGCAATTTGTTGGGATACAAATCCAACAACGAGCTTTTTGCCTTCACCTGTACGATTAGACATGAATACCTTGCCCTTCCAAGGCTGAAGCAAGCCGAGCAACAGTTTGAGCATGGTTGACTTGGAAGCACCATTCGGTCCGGTAATGGCTACAAATTCTCCCGAAAAAATTTCAACATTGGCATCCACCAAGTTAGGAACATCTCCGTAGCCAAATGTGACCTGTTCCAATGAGGCCAATAACATGACGCAAATCTCCTTTTCCTTTAAAAAGCCTGGAGCCATCTGAGCTATCATCCTTTGCGCAGATTCTCCAGGTCGTTTATGATCATTAAACCATCTATCGTAATTATTACGATTTGGTAATAAAAAAATAGGCGTTTGATAAACGTAACCTTTACGCATTAGCAAGTTTAACAGTTTAGGCAAGGTTCGTCAATGTTTTGGCAACTCTTTTGTTTGTTTACTTCACTTTGTCCGGGTACAAGCCTGCAGCCAAGGTTTTCAACGCGATCGGAGCGCGCACGCCTTCAGCCGCTGCGGATAATGGCAGGACTATAAACCGTTTGTTTTTGATCGCTTCCACACCAGCCAGCGCAGGCTTGTTCAGAAGCAGTTTCTCTTTATCCGCCAGTGAAGTATCTCCATAGTCGAGAATGACAATGACGTCAGGATTACGGTTCACAACCTCTTCCCAGCTTACCTCAGTAAAACTTTTGTCGATATCATCAAAAATATTTTTCGCCTTCACACTTTCAATCAAAGACGTTAGATAATTGTTGGCAACCGTAAAGGGCTTGTCTTCTCCGCTGTCATAAACAAACACCTTGGGTGCCTGTTCAACAACACCAATTTGAGTCTGAATGGACTGCACTTGTTCACGCATTTCATTTACCAGCTTTTCTGCACGCTCCTCAACCCTAAAAATACGCCCAATATTTAGTATATCCTGATATACATCTTCTAATGTGGGGCCCGACTTATTTGAGGACTCCTGTATATAGGTCAGCACCCCTTGTTTGGCTAGCTCCTCACGGGAACCCAGATTTTTATCATTAAAGGCACTCTTCCAGCCCGCATAGGCAAAATCCGGTGCAGCGGCCATAAACACCTCTTTGGACGGATATTGTTCGGCCAGTACCGGGATTTTGTCATATTGAGCCTTATATTTTGGCAAAATCTGATCATCCAAATACGCAGTTCCTACCATAGAGGATTCCAGTCCAAGAGCCAGCATAACCTCAGTCGCGTGCTGGTTCAGTGTAACCGCGCGTTTAGGCGCCTCGGGAAATGCCATTTTAACGCCCATGTTCTCAAGCTCTACCGACGTCTCCTTGGTTGCTGATTGGGATGCGGCAGGTTGCTGCCCGTTTGCGGATGGATCGCTTGTTTGGGCCGTGTTTCCTGCTGCACAGGCTGATAACAACAGCATCATTGCCAAAGCGAGCATAACCAGCGGTAACGCGGGCCTGCTATATCTTTTCATATGTACCGTCTCCTCTTTTATTTGTAGTTAATCTTACCTCATCGTATCGCCTTTTCTGTTAACATTATGGATGGCCTCCTCTCCTGAGAGAATCCGGTAAGAAGGTAATATTCGGCTTTCCGGTTTTTGGATGAATGCAGATTTCTGTCTCGACCCCGAATACACTCCACAGCAGGTCTGGCTGAAGCACATCCTCTGTTATGCCGGAGGCTACCACTTTGCCTTCTTTTAATACATACATTCGATCACAATAAAATGCCGCTAAATTCAAATCATGCAGTGCAGCTAGCGTAGTTATCCGAAGTGTTTTGACCAAATCCAGAATTTGCAGCTGATACCGGATGTCCAGATGATTCGTCGGCTCATCCAAAACAAGAAATTTCGCCTGCCCGGCCAAAGCTCTGGCGATCAATACCCGTTGCTTTTCGCCGCCAGACAAGGTGGCAAAGCCCTGATCTGCCTGAGCATTCATGCCTACCCGCTCCAGCGCCTGCTCGACCAGTTCATGATCGACGACAGTATCTGCTTCCAACAGTTTCTTATGCGGATGGCGACCCATCAGGACGATGTCTCGTACTGAGAAATCAAACGTTTGCGGCGAATCCTGACTCACCACTGCCATTTGTCGGGCCGTCTCTTTATACTTCATCCGCAGCATATCCTGGCCATCCAACGTAACTACACCACTGTCAGGCTTTAGCACACGATACATATTTTTGAGCAACGTTGATTTCCCGCTGCCATTCGGACCGATCAATCCGACTAGCTCCCCTGCTTTTACCTGGAGACAGATGCCGTCGATCAGCCGTTTGTCGTGAATACTGAAGGTCACGCATTCGACTTCTATATTCATTTTTCGCCTCCAAACGAGTAGGAACTACGACGCAGCAACCACACAAAAAAAGGTCCTCCGCACACAGCCGTCACAATACCAATCGGTAGCTCCTGTGGAGCCAGCACAAGCCGGGCACATACATCAGCCCACACGACAAAAATAGCTCCCGCCAACAGGCTGACGGGCAGTACACGCCGATGATCTGATCCCACTACCAGCCTAACGATGTGCGGAATCATTAGTCCGACAAAGCCAATCGAGCCACTAACGGATACGACTGCCCCGGTTAAAAGAGACGCCACCACAACCAGTAATACGCGGAACGCCTGTACGTTCACACCAAGCGTTACTGCGGTCTCTTCACCCGTTAGCAAAGCATTCAGCGACCGGTATCGGGTCAGAAGCACAGCCGTTCCAACGACTACAATAAGGCTTGGAATGAAAAGCGTGTCCCATTGAGCACCTGCCAGACTTCCCATCATCCAATACATCGCGTCACGAATGCCTTTTTCATTCGGGGCCGTCGTCACGATAAAGCTAGTCACAGCCGACAGCATCATAGACACCGCCACCCCTGCCAGCAATAAGCGGGTCGTCGATATGCTCCCAGCTACACGGGCTAACGCGAACACCATAAGCATTGCAGCTAACGATCCTATAAAAGCAGATAAAGGCAGCGCAAGTCGTCCTAAAAACCCGAAAGCTCCGAACACAATTACCAATGTGGCTGTCACCGAAGCCCCAGACGAGACACCTAAAATATAGGGATCCGCTAACGAATTACGAATTAATGCCTGTATAGTCGCCCCTGTAACAGCTAGTCCTGCTCCTACGATGACACCTAACAACACGCGTGGAAAGCGGATTTCCCAAACGATATATTGCTCAGGCTTGGTCCATGTCACGGGTATCCACTGGTCCAGCCAGGGAAGATGGGACAGTGCAATTCGCCATATCGTCCCCGGTGCGACAGCTACAGGGCCCAGCATGACCGCGAGTGTGACCGAAAGCAACAGCCCAGCAGTCAGCAGCAGAATTGTTGTAAATCCCCAAGTAGGCTTGCCCGCTAGGTGTGCACGAGAATGATGTTGTGATGGATTAGGTCTTGATGGATTAAGGTGACTCGTTCTCGAAGTCATGAATTACTCAATGGCTTTTCGGCCGCTTCCAGCTTTCTCAATTGTTCCTCGATCTCGGAAGCAGAGAAATTCTCACCCATGACAACCGCTACATCGTTCACTGGCTTTTGCGGGCGGATCGGAATGATTTCCAGCTCCCGATAGGCAAATTGAAACATCATCTGACCCTCTGATTCCAGAAACCGCACAATTCCTTTGGCCCGATAAATTTCAGCTGGCAAACTGCGGAACAACTGTTCAAACTCGTAGCGTGGCACAGGTTGTCCAAAAAAATGCGTGTGAACAACTACATGGTCGTAGGAATGATAATGCTCCCCATGTTCGTGTTCGTGGTCATGGTCATGAGACTGATGATCTGTATGGTCATCATGGTCATACGTGTGCAGATGATTTTCCAAATGAGGATGTTCACTCTCAATATCAACTGCGGATTCCTTATGTCGCGAAACATCCATACGCTCCTCTCCTTGAGTGGAGAAAAAAATTCCAGCGTCCACGTCACTTCGTTGCGTGCTCACAGTCAAAACATATGGATTTAACTCTTTTACGAGGGCCTGTACTTTCTGTAACTCGCCCGCAGCCAATAAATCGGTCTTGTTAATAATCAGTTTG
Source organism: Paenibacillus sp. EKM206P (assembly GCF_011066155.1). NCBI lineage: Bacteria > Bacillati > Bacillota > Bacilli > Caryophanales > Paenibacillaceae > Paenibacillus > Paenibacillus sp. EKM206P. Next base: position 17,960 of record NZ_JAAMNQ010000004.1, read on the forward strand.
GAAGCGCATCGAAGCTGATCCTGCATCAAACGAAGCGATTTGCTTCTCTCGTTCCCCGAGGCAAAATCCAAAAATTGACGCGCGTCTATGACCGTGATAACGGATTGTAATATCATAGTAGAATAAATTGAGGCGTCTGTCACTGCATCTACAATCTCCATCGGGTTAGCCACTCCGGTACATTCTACAATAATCACGTCCGGCTTATATTCCTCAGCAAGATTCATGAGCTCGACGCCCAAGTCCCCGCGAATGGTACAGCATATACAGCCACTGAGCATTTCCTTCATGGGTGCTTGTCCATTCACCAAACTACCGTCCAGATTAACATCACCCAACTCATTCATCAAAATGGCTGGCTTGAGACCCTTTTCCTTGTAGTAAGCCAGCGCATGCTGAAGAAGAGTGGTTTTACCGCTACCCAAAAAACCGGATAAAACAACAATCGGTATCATATAACCCCTCCTTGTCTTTGCAACATTTAATATGGATCGTACCTTAAAAATTTCCTTCTTGCAATCATTTATCGGATTTTAATCGTAATAATTACTATTAATGAGTATAAATATATATGAGCATGCTCAGATTTGTCAATATAGGGAGGTGATTCACACACAATCCGGCGGGCATGATTGTCCCCTTACAGGCATAGGCTGTAGATAAGAACCCTTATTCCCAAGGAGACGTGGAATGAAAAACAGTACGCTGTTGAAGATGCTGCCTTTTATGATTCCGTTTGCCTTTCTCATCCCTGTGCTTGTCACGCTATCTCCCCAGTGGCTTCGTTTGTTAGATGTGGGGCAGCTGCAGCCATTAAAAACGGTATTTATGGGTATTTTTCTGGAAGCTGTTCCGTTTCTCCTTATCGGTGTGCTCGTCTCATCCCTTTTGCAGTGGCTTGTACCGGAGACATGGATTCGCAAAATAGCGCCTGCACATCCTGTACCGGGTGTCCTGCTGGCCTCCTTACTAGGTATACTGTTTCCCATCTGTGAATGCGGCATGATCCCTGTCGTTCGCCAATTAATGCTCAAGGGAATGCCTGCCTATATGGGTATCACTTTTATTTTAAGCGGGCCCATTATCAATCCCGTGGTACTGGCTGCGACGATGATGGCTTTCCCTTCCCATCCCGAGGTCACTGCCGTTCGAACGGGTTTGGCTTTTACCGTTTCCGCGATCATCGGACTGATCGTGTATGCCTTTGTGCGAGTACATCCGCTCAAACGGTCGTTACTCTCTTTTAACCAGCAAAAGCAGAACAATCAGACTCATCGGCATAATCGCACATGGCGGGGATTTTTTGTACATGCTGGGGACGAGTTTTTGGACATGAGTAAATATCTCATTATCGGCGCATTATTGACAGCCTGCATCCAAACCTTCATCCCACGTAATGAGATGCTTTCGTTAAGTGAAGGAACGGTCGGATCGTACGCCTTTATGATGGGTTTTGCCTACATACTGTCGCTGTGTTCCACCTCTGATGCCTTTGTAGCCACTGCTTTTTCACATACCTTTACACTGGGTCCACTGGCGGCCTTTCTTGTACTTGGTCCGATGCTAGATTTCAAAGGCACGCTCATGCTACTAAGCACCTTCCGCACCAAATTTGTCGCCATCCTGGCCTTGCTCATTGTTTCACTTGTTCTAGTGGGTTCTATAGCTGCTGAATGGTTATTGGGGAGGTGAATACAAACGTGAATTCAACCTTTAGCATCCGCTGGCAATATGGCATTCGCTCCTTGCTCATGATCGGATTGGCTGTATACATCATCTCATTAAGCCGCACGAATGCACTTCATTACTACCTAGCTCCCCATATGCAAAAGCTACTCCTACTCTGTCCTGTACCCCTCTTGTTCATCGCATTGGCGATGGCATGGCACGGAATCGTTGGGGGGCGGGACGGTGAGGATGTATGTGATTGTGAGCACCCGTTGCCGCAAAGCTGGTTCAAAAAAACACTCGTATATGGAATGCTGCTCATTCCGCTCCTATTCGGTTCTTTGCTGCCCAATCAGGCACTTGGTAGTGATATGGCCGCCAAAAAAGGCATGTCCTTCACGTATCCCAACCCGGACATCCGACGGAAAACAGATACACAGACCACGAAAGCATCCACCTCCTCCCTTTTATCAACTGCATCTTCTGTCCCCACTTCGCCCCCTCCAGAGGGGAAATGGAGTCAGGAAACGCTGGATAAGCTGTTCGTTCCGCCTGATAAGTACAATGTGGAATTCGCCGAACTGGCGAAACGCCTGTATCAGCAACCTATCATACAGATCAAGCCAGAGATTTTTTCCGAAACTATTGGAGCCATTGAATTATATAAACAAGCTTTTGAAGGAAAAAAAGTACAGGTGACTGGCTTTGTGTATAAAGACGACAATCTGCCGGGTAAAGGGCTTTTTGCAGTAGGAAGATTCCTCGTCATGTGCTGTACTGCCGATGCCATGCCCTTCGGGATCATCGTCCAATCCCAGAAAGCCCCGTCCTTTGACAAGGATACCTGGGTGACCATTGAAGGAACACTGCATACCGCACAAAAGGGAAACGCTCCCGTACTTGAAATTCGATCCGAAAAAATAACCGCTGTCGAGCAGCCAGAATCCCCTTATGTCTATACCCAAGCAGACTCGGTAGCTACCTTTGATCGCTTGAACACAACACACTAACCCCGCCAAGGAGGAAAAATGATGAACAAAGTTCCTGTTATTTTAATCAGTGGTTTTCTTGGAAGCGGCAAAACAACACTGCTTTTGCGCCTGTTAGCCCATACCCGCCAAATTCCCCTTCGTGCTGTTGTTTTAATGAACGAAATGGGTGAATATAATGTAGACAGCGCTATAATTTCAGAGGAAATGCCTGACGTAACAGTAGAAGGATTGCTAGAAGGCTGCATTTGTTGCAGCAAAAGAAATGAACTGGCAGGGGCTTTGCATACCCTGCTCAGCCAGGAGCCAGATCTGATCTTCATGGAGACCACCGGGGTAGCCAACCCCGAACAAGTACTGGAGGAGCTTCGCTCCCCTCTACTGGCAGATCAGCTTTATCTGGTTCACAGCATCAGTGTTGTGGATGCTGAGCTGTTCCATGAATACAATAGCCGTTTTACGGCTGATAAAGAACTGGTTCGCACCCTGCACGGACAACTGCGCACCGCAAACTTCATTGTGGTGAACAAGACGGATGCAGCAAGCAGCCGTGAAGTGACGAGGGTCGTCAAAAGCATCCGCAAGCTCAACGATACGGCCAAGCTGCAAACTACTGAATATAGCCGGGTTGACCTTGAACCACTGCTAGAGCCTGTTCTGGCCTCCACATCCGTTGCCGCGAAACCTGTACAGACACCTCAACCAGCACCTGCACAGGTCCAGCCCACTGATGCAGATGCACTGTCTGTCCCCATTCCCGTCAAAAGTTCCGGACGACCCAGTATTACCTCTATAAGTACGCCGTTCAAAGTTATTTCTGCACACAGTCATAGCCACAGCCACGATCCCAACCAGACCCACTCGTTTTCCCATTTGGAGAGCTTAACGCTGCATCAATATTCTCCTCAGCCACTCGAAAAACAACGATTGGAGCGCTTTCTGACAGGGCTAGGCTCCTCTCTGCTTCGAGCGAAAGGTTATTGCGTGCTTCCTCAGGAAGGGACAATGCTTTTGCAATTTTCAGGAAATCACTTGGAGTGGCAGCCTACTGCACTTCCCGTGAGTCAGGGATATGTCACGCTCATTGGGGAGCAGCTCGACAAAGCATCCATTACCGACCAATGGGAACAGTGCTTCATTTCGCTATAAATAACAGGTCTAAATTAAGACAAAAAAACCTCCTGCAGATGCAGGAGGTTTTTTAAAAAGCGATGTTCACGGATTATAAGCATAATCCATGAACACAACGCTCGACTGTTCTTACTTAAGGTTATATTTTTTGTTAAAGCGATCCACACGGCCACCGATATCCACGTTTCTTTGTTTACCAGTGAAGAACGGGTGGGAAGCGGAGCTAGTATCTACACGGATAACTGGGTATGTGTTACCATCTTCCCATTCCATCGTTTCTTGCGAATATTTAGTGGAAGCACTCAGGAAAGTAAATCCACAGCTAGGGTCCAAAAAGATAACTTTGTTCAATGTTGGATGAATATCTTTTTTCATTAGTTTCACCTAATCTTTCATGTAGTTTTAGTTTCAACCTCAAACGTACTGGCGCAATACTCCATCAGTTGGCAAAAGGAACGGTTATGTCCCAGAAAAAAAGACGACAGACCTTAACGGTTGGCGCTCAAGCTCGTAAACGACAAGCAAACGATGCCGCATATATCGCATCGCCCATTGCACGAACGCTCCGGATCTTTCGTCAGCCTTCATCGTTATATAAGCATATAGTGAATGGTCCTCCGGCTCGTCCCAAATGCTGACACCAGCACAGGAGAAGTCGGTAGCCACGTGCTTTCGATTCAAAAGGCAAAGCGTGCCATGTAGCTTAGCATCTATCATACAGCCGTGAAAAAAAGCCGTTCTCTTAGATGCAAGCTTTAACTTTAGACGCTCTGTCCACTGGACTAATTCAAGTTTTCGCCGGTTCCATAACGCAGGCTTTTGCAAACTTAACAGGCTTCGCTCAGGAAGCAGGATAATTCAGGTTGCTATACAGCAGGCCTCAAATTATCTAGTTTCACGATGGATCGTGTACTTTTTCAGACGCGGAGAGTATTTTTTCATTTCAAGACGGTCCGGATGATTTCTTTTGTTCTTAGTTGTTGTATAGTTGCGGTCACCGGATTCGGTGCATGCCAAGGTAACAATTACGCGCATTTCTCTTCCTCCTTAATTGGAATACATGGTATACAATTACAATAGTAATTTTTACGATTAGTTTTATTCTATAATTCATGCTCCGCTTTGTCAACCTTAGAGTCACGGTTTATCGCTTCTTCTACCGTGTTCCAGCGATTACGGTACTGTGCAAGCTTCGGATGAAGTTGTAGTGGTTCGCTCGAAAGCACCAATCTGACATTTCTAATCCATTCTCCAAACGATGCATAGGAAGCGCACAAATTTGCCATTTCAGGACTCATGTACAAAAAAAGTGGGGTCGTATACTTTTCCGCCAAAAAACGAATAGCTGCTTCAATCGGCGTATACTTTTTACGCTTACCTTCCCAGCTCTCAATGACAACAGCACTCAAAGCCTGCTCCCGCTGCCACTCTCCCAGCTCGTCCACCCGCTTGTAATACGAACGTACCGGCTGCTTCCACATTCTTCTGACGGTTTCTTCATGCAGCGGATACAGCACCAGCTTTGTAAAAGATAATGCAGCCCCCGTTTCGGCAAAAAGCTCCAGCTCTCTGGCTGTAATCTGCTCGAACGTATCATAGTAGACCATGGTCCCTTTATGCGTCTCGATCGGAGGCTCATAACCATAGGGTACATATTGAAGGTTTCTTGTCATGCCGGACACTCCGTCCTTCCATAGATGAACTTTTCCTTCTATATTATACCCTTGTTTTGGCATGAGGTTACATCAAATGTTTATCCTTGTTCAACAGCAGGCGTATTACCGCGTGGACCCCTTCGGAATTGCAACGCATAAAGTCCCATCGTCACAAGCGCAATCAGTGCAAGCACCGTAAAAATATTGCTAAAGTTGAACACCTGCACATTAGATACGACAGGATTCAGATGAAAGGACGACGAACTATCTAGCGTTTTGCCCAAGATACTTGTCGTAATCGCTCCGGCAATGAAATTCAGCAGAGATAGCAGCCCCATTCCAACACCAATCTGGTCTTTCGACAAGGTACGAGAAATCGTGTTGGACATGGCAATTTGCATGAAGGTCTGACCTACGTTTCCGAAAATAAGCAAAAACAAAATCAGATACGGAGACGCACCCACAAACGTAGACAAGCTGATAAAACAAATAAACAAAAGCGATACAGCTGTATAGACGAGAAACGAATTTCCTTTGCTATCCGCCAAACGCCCCCCTCTTTTACCCAATAGAGCCGAAGCAATAGCAGCCGGAAACATAACCAGTCCAATTATTGCGGGCGTAAGCTGATTGAGACTGTTCAGAAACTGCGGTGCCAAGTACGGCAATCCAAAGCTAATCCCCGTCCCTAAAAAAGCGATAAGGAGCCCGTATGAATATTGTTTGTTACGGAACAGCTTCGGCTGGATGAATGGGTCATGTGCAGTGTTAATGCGCCATATAAACAGTGCAAACAGCACCATACCGACCAGAAAAAACATCATATTGGTTTGCGAAATCGAAAGTAATAAGAAGGCTACTGTTCCACCCAGCAATAATCCACCAAGAAAATCGAACTTCTGATCCTCTCCACGCTGATCGTCCAAATATTTACGAAAGAACGGCAATGCGATCAGTGGCAGCATGGAAATGACGAACAAAAAACGCCAGCTTGCAAAGCCTGTGATCAAACCGGAAATAATCGGAGCCAGTGCAGTACCTAACGCCAAGCCGATTGCTGTGACGCCCAAAGCACGTCCTCTTTTTTCAGCCGAGAAATAACGGACTGGGACGATCATAGCAGTGGCCGGAATAACAGCAGCCCCTGCAGCCTGAAGCAAACGAGCTACAATGAGCATCCAAAATTGATTGGCCAACAGTCCAATAAGCGAACCCAGTGCAAAAAAGATAATCCCAAACGTCAGCAAATCCTTAAGACGATATTTATCTGCCAATTTGCCGTAGGTCACCGAGCCAACCGCATACACGATCATATAGCCAGTCAGCAACCAACTTACATCGGAAGCACTAATATGAAACTCCTCTCGAATCACAGGCATAACGACATTAAACATAAAAGCGTTCATCACTGAAAAAACAAGTGTGAAAGCTAGCACACGCATAAGCTTATCCGCATTCGGATAAGTTTGTTCATTTATCATTTGGTTGTCTCCCTCTCCTGTAAACCTCTTATCTAAGATCGTAATTCACTGCTTTTGAATACCCCTATCCGGGTAAAATCTCTATATATTCGCTCATGCACGGACGACCGCAGGGTGGTAGTCGCGGAGAATTTTTTTAAGCAGACTACGCAGCGTCTCCGATTCTCCGACAGATAATGTTTGACCTACCGAGCTTTTAATTGCCTCAATAGTACGTTCAGCTACCTTGTGAATCTTCAAGCCTTCCTCAGTCAAATAGATTTGCTTCATGCGTGCATCTTCCGGGTGACTTTTGCGTACTGCCCAGTTTTTCTTAACGATCCCGTTAACCAGGCTAGTAACGCTTGATTTATCAATAAGCAATAGCTTTTCCAAATCCGTATTGGTGACTCCAGGCGACATCGCCAGTATATAGAGCGTCTGCGATTGTGGGGAGGTGAGCCCCAAAGGGCGCAGTGCTATTTCAATTTCGCGCCGGACGGTAGTGAAAATCCATTTAATTAAATACATCGTGCTCTCTTCCTCCCAAGGAAGACAAACGGGATACACCTCGCTTCCCATCTCACTACGAACCTCCATATCTATCTATTTTTAATAGTTTGAATTCCAACTAATTTTAATCAGCTGTCTACTTAGTGTCAATACTTTCGTAACATGATGCTTTATTAGATAGGGTTAATTTTGAATTACAAATTCATCCTTTATGGAAATATAGGCACAATAAAAGACGAGTCCTTTGAAGGAAACCCGTCTTTTACTTCATTCATCATTCATTTCTGTTTTATAGTTGCTTAGTCCGCAGTTTTCACTTGAACTAGCGGATATTCTTCTCCATCAACGGTAACCGTGCTAGCATCATTCAGTTCCAACCGCTGCCAAAGGGTCAATAGCGTACGATAAGGATACTTCTTCAGATCATACTCCGATGGTGTGTCAGTGTCTGTGTCTGTATTTGCTCCATTGCCACTACCCTCAGTAGTAATCTCCGAAGTCAAGCCTCCGTCCGTGTTGCCAGTCACTGCTCCAGATTGATCACCACTTTTTCCATTGGATGTACCCCCACGAGCTGTGGAACCATTGTCCGTGGATTGTCCATCTGCTGTCGTGCTTTTTGTAGTGGCGCTCCCAGTGTTTACATCACCGGATGGATCATTGTTCGCCTTACTGGCTGCTTCCTTGTCGTTCTGTTCAGCAAGTGTAAAATTTTCGTATAAGTGCTCCTGCTGATCCGCACCGACAATGACGAGCTTCTTCGGCTTAAATTCTGCCTGCTCTGTCGATGTCTGAAACGCAAACAACAGCTTGACCATTTTCGTAGTGGACTTGGTATTAGGCACATGTGTCACTATCGCCGTAGGCTCCTTTTTTACGGGCACTGTAGGCTCTACAGGCTGTTGTTGTACAGGCTTCGGAGTGGCAACAGGCGCAGGTGTGTCAGCAGATCCGATCACCCCGGTTGCTTTCAGGCCGCCTAGCGTACCTGCAATGACAATCAGCACGATCCCGGAAATCACCCCACCTTTACGGAAACGACGAAGCGTTTTGACCAGAGGCGTGTCCGTCTCACGCTTTGCTGCCAAATAGAAATTTTTAAAGGCAGGCTTCGCAGGTTCAAAATATTGACGCCACAGCGTTTTTTTATGCAGTCCCTCTCGTCCTTCCTTTTGGAAGAATAGAAGTAGCGCACGTCTGTAGGATGGTTCAAAACCGCCGCGTGGAGTAGCAAACTCAGGGTGTTCCTCCGACCATCGGATAAAGCGGTACATCGTATCGTTATCCTTTGCCCATTTGCGAATCGAACTGACCAGGCGAGCGAAATCCAATATTCCCTCTCCCGGCCCGTCAGAACGATAAAAGGCAGGCAACAGACGGGCAAAATGGCCTTCCGCAAGCTGCTGGGGCAGCCAGCTGTAAGCCCAATCCTGTACCTTTTCTACTTCGCCGGGCTCCAGACCGTCCAGCACCGACGGTTCCGGGTCCTCCGTGTTAAACCAATCATAAGCCGCAACTAATCGCACAGCTTGTCCCTTGAGAGGAGCAGGCAGCTTTCCAACCCACTGCACCAAATCGGGCCGTGTAAAAAATGGAATCTGTACGACCTGATCGGGTGATATTTCTTTTAGCTCTACTTCGGTAAGTAAATACCGATCCGATGCTTCCTGCAAGCGCTCTGTCAATCCAGATTGCTCCAGCGGGGACAGTTTACCTACGGCAGAGCTGCTGTCCCATTGACGCAAGCGTTGGTGAATGGCAGCCACAGCCTCTACTGGTTTTCTTTCCGCACGCAGTCGGCCCATCAGTGCAGATTCTGCCAAAAGCTGAAAATCGGCATTCGCCGACACTTCGATATACCTACTGCCCCATTCGTGCACAACAGCCAGCAGCCCCTTGGCATCCGGTGTTCTTTTCATCTGACTGTCCATGTAGGGAATGAACAGCATTTTTGTCAGTGCCGGATTACCCAACACTTTCGTAAAATATGCCTTGCCTAATGATGGATTCTCTTCAATTGTATGATAAATATACGTGACTGCTTCCGTATTTCTGGCAGTATAAGCATTGTTTAGCGAACGGATTAAATATTCCACCAACCGATTTTCGCTGCTGCGTGCATGAACTTTATAATATTCCTTGAAACTATCTACCAGGCCTACATCCGGAATATATCCATCCTTCACCCGATCAAATTCATGATCAAAGAACGACAGAAACAGATCATTCAGCCTCATTTTACGTGGCAGCGCATCGGGTGGCGATAAATAATCAGTCAGGCTTCGTAACACAGTGATTCGTTGTTCGTTGTATAATGCCCGCTCTCCCTGCTCAATTCTGTACAACGTAATTAGCTCATGATAGCTGGATGGCGTCAAATCACGCCCGGCCTCCATACCTGTCAGCATTTGCTCGGCAAATTTGAAGAAATCGTCCGGCGTCTCACCATTCAACAACGTACGGACGATCCAGTCAAAATACGGCTGTCTCACCTGCTCTGCATCCACATTAAGTATTCGACTATGATTAGACAGGTCAAATACAAAGTCCTTTTCTACATTCCGATCACCGGGACGCAGACTAAAAGGCTCAACAAACATCAAGTGAATACCTTTTCTGCTGTTCGGTTCCTGTGCATATGTAAGAAATCCGAGTCTGTTCCGAAATGCATAAGGCAGTGCCGCATACAACACACCCAGCAGCTGCTTGGCTGAAGATCCGACCGCTTCTACAGGAACATTCAGCGCTACGTATACCTTTTTGCGACCCGCTGCGGACATCATGACTGCGTATAAAAGCTGTTTGAACACTTCTTCGCTCAGCTGCAATTGAGCCAGCACTGTAGACGGGTCAACAGCCGGAAATACACTTCCACCTGGTAGGCGCTCCAATTCCGGCAAATCCGTTCCCTGCTCAATATCATAAGTATCAACAAAGGAGGTGTTCAGCCACTGCTTATAGTCAGACGGAGATTCACCATGTCCGGCTGGAATCACATAGTTGTGCGTGAAAAGGGCGCTTCGTAGCCCAGTAAAATCCGCAGCCTTATAAATACTGCGGCCAAGTACTACATCCCCGGACTCCGTCCGTACCAGATGTATGGCTTCCGGATAGACACTTTCCTGTTTCTCGCCGCGCGCCGTCAAAGCAGCAGGCGCATCATATACACATAAGGGATGCAGCACCTTTTTAATAAAAGAAGCATCCAATCCTTTGGAATTAGCCACTGTATCGAAGCCTTCCGTAGAACGGAAAATACCACGCCGTTCCCGTGTGTACATCTGCTGTTGTATCAAATGAGAGGTAGCATAACTCACTGTGATTCTCTCCCCTCAATGTACTTCAACTTATAAAGCAGCCAAATAAATGGCTCATCCACACGGATCGGACTAACCAACCCTTGCAGCTTTTGCTCAACCGGATTGCTACCCAGCGCGGAAACCGCGAAATAGGCCGTATCCGTAAAATATACATCCATCGTGCCCTTGAACGGTTTATCCACCTTTTCGATGAAGCGCCGAACTTCGCCATCAATGTTCGCAAACTCATCCAAATCCATATATTTGCGATGCTCCATCGGATTAAAAATATTGCTGTTCGTCTTAATGTATGTGCCTTCTTCATCTGCCAACGCAGTAAGCATATCACTTTTGGTCAGGACGACAGCGGTCGGAATGTCCGTTTTCCCTTTTTCCTGATAGGCGATAAAATCACCGAACATCGTAAGTACAACGTCACGCGGTTCATCATATTGTGAGACCCACTCACCCGGCTTATCGCCAAGGTTAATCTTAATGCGCTCCCGAATAGAGCGGATTTGTAGTGGATCGACCATAAAGAGAATACCTGCAGAATTCTTAATATGCTGTCCATGCAGTCCCAGATAGTCCTGATCTACCATTCCCTCACCGGCGACATCAAAAAACACTAGCGTCAGTGGCGGCTTTTCCTCATCCTTAAATACGAACTGGAAGATAAAAGGCTCCTGCATCTTTTCTTTTTGTGTCGATGTAAGCAGATCGCCTCTTTCAAATAAGGGTTCCTCATACATAGTGCGGAACTTTCGGCTGATCTCTGCATTGAGTGGCATGCAAGCCGCGTCAAAATGATCGGCCGTAACATGTTGCAGCGTGTGAATCAGGGAGGTCATATAAACAGATTTCCCTGCCTGCGAAGCTCCAATAATCGAAATGATATTGCTAGGCACCTTACCCGCAGTCACGGGCAACTCGTTATGGCAGTGCGGGCACAGTCGGTGACGCGTCAGCTCGCCATAACGGTCGGTCAGTCCTGTCAGTACATGATCAGAATACAATCGATGTTCCTCAGGAACATCAAGGGGATGTAAAATCGCCTCCATATCATGCACACTGTCCAAGCCAAAACGCTCCCGATATTTGTTCAACAGCTCATCTTCACCCAAAGCGTAGTCCTCGTCATCTTCACGGTGATGAGAAGCACGGAATACTACTTCCTCCGGGGAGAATTTACTAAAGCAATAAGGGCACACAATATCATAAAATAACGGCCTTGGCGCTGCCTGTGGCTTTCTTCTGAATAAATTGCTAAGAAAACTCATCGGTTGCGGCCTCCTTTCATTCAGGAACTAATTCATATACCGTGCCATATTTCTGGCCGTCCGTAAAAAACAGCCGCACATATTCATCTCCCCCCACTTCAACAGCGGGTAAAACATTCCGTCCCGCAACAAAAGGTGCTGTGAACGGATACAAGGTTCCATCGTCCCGATCTGCGGGATAGCCCCCACGCTTCTTCACGTAGCAAAGCGCCTCCTGCGGGACAGGAACTTCGGCTGTCACCTGAATTTGGACGGTTTTGCGGCTGCGAAACCAGCCTTTTTTATGGTGAACCGCATATCTGATTTTAGCCCTTCCGGTGCTCAACTCCAGTTGGTTGGCTCCGTCTTGCTGACGGATCACGTAAGTGTCTCCATCCTCCCGAACAGCCGGATACACGGTATACCGCACGCGTCCAATGCCTTCAATTCGGTCACGATAGCTGCCAGCAGCCTTATACTCCTCGCGTGTAAAAAGTTTTAGGCTTGAAAAAGGCGGTAAAACTTCACCTTCATTTTGCCCATTCACACCTGCATCGGCTGATTGTTTCGCAATATATACCACGGCTGCGCCCTCAGGCCACTGCCAGCGTAACACAACCCGGTTGTCATCAATTTTGTGGCTCAGCTCCGAAATAATAGGATCACCGGGCTGTGCTTCCCTATACTGCATAAGTTCCAGCCTCCCGTTCTAAAATCCACTGCTGCGTCGATTGAGCGTCGGGGCTTCCGCTGCCCCTCTCCGGCGTCCTGACGACTCACCCTGACTTCCTCCACCGGAAGATCGGCGAGTATTTTCCGCAATCGGCAGAACAAGCGAAAAGATAGCAATAAGGGCTGCCAGTACGAGCGCTGCCAACAAACGAATCATCAAGTCTCCTATAGGCGATCCAGATAATCCTTTTTCCAAAATAAAGCCAGCGAGCAAGCCTGCCGGGACTCCACCAATGGCGAAGTTCCGTGCAAGAAAACGGTTATCGAACATCAGCCCAAGAGCTAATCCCAATAGAGCGCCGATAATGACCAGAGCCGTTACACGATAAATGGCAAAATACAGACTGTCGGCATATTCACCTGTCCGCTCCGTTACTAGTGTGCGATCACCGATTTTGTTATATATTTTACCGAACGCCTGAGTAAGTCCTTGGGCATTGGCTACATTAGAATAAGTTCCGCCTGTCAGGTTAGCAATATTTTGCAATAAGGCTATACCATCCGACTCTGCCAGTTTCAGCCCAATTGTATTGACCGGAATCTGGCGCGCGATATAAGGAGCCAATGCTGTCTGGGTATCCAACTCGCTAAAGCCATCAGAGAGCATAATAACGAGAGAACCTTTTTCTGCATTGCCTTGGGTTTCAATCTCCTTGATCGTCTCGTCCAAAGCAAGTCTGATCTCCGTACCGCCTGACATTATAGTCTGCATACTATCGATTTTGGAATAAACCGCTTGCTTCTCTGCATCTGTGCGAATGGGAGTAAACGGCTGAACCAACTGTGCAGTAGAATCAAATGAAACAATGGCTACCCGCTTGTCTCCATCCATTTGACCAATCAGACTCTTGGCAGCCGTTAGGCGTTCATTATCAGGATCTGTTTGTTGCATACTTCCGGAATTATCAATCACAAGTACGAGGTCCTGTACGCTCTTGCGCCCTTCAGGGTTAACCTGATAGCCCAACTCCAATAGCAGACCTGCCACGAACAACATCACCAACGTAGCAGGCACCAGTAACTTCCAGGATAACCCGGAGTAGCGCTGCCGCCATGAATGTCCATTTAACTGTGGCGAAATCAGTTCGCCAATCAGACAGCCTAGGCCAATGCACAGGGCCATGATGCCAAAATACAGCCCGATCACGATGATATGCGGCCAATGCCCTATCAATTTGTGAAGAATAAGCTCTCCCAAGATGAAGCCTACTACAGCGCCCAGCAAGCCGAACAGTAATAGGAGAACGTTAAATTTACGCTGCTTCATAAGAATCGTTGCTTCCTTCCATCATTAAAGTAGGATGAATATGTGGCTACCGCAATTCCGGCAACCGGTCCACGTCGATTCCGTGAAACACGAAACCATTCGCAGTATATGTCTCATAATACGTTTTGCCGTTGCGGTAAACCATCAGATCCTCCAGATGGAAGCCGCCCATCAAATGCAGTTTTTCCACCCCGCTACTGCGGCGCTCATGCACAAAACCCAGTTTGTAAATACGCGAAGTAATGTCCACATCCATCGCATAAGGAAGAAATTCGCCTTCGTAGTCACCAAAGAAGTACTTTTCTTCATACCGATGCTCATGGGTATAGTCGAGCAAACGTACGTTAATTCCGCCATGTTCCTCTAACGTTTGATACAGTTTTCTAAACAGCTCATCCTTCGGAACGACCAGCCGATTTTCATATGCAGCAGCTACATTCGCACGCCGCAATAATTCTTCTTCGAAGGTCTGATTAAACGGCTGTGAACTGAGAATCAAGGTACGACAGGTCTGCGTAAGTCGATCCACCAATGCGGACAGACCCCCGTCCAGCAATCCGGATACAGGCCCCATATGCCGGGTATCAAAGAATATAGATTTTCCCCGCTTGCTTTCCAGCTCACGCATGACATCCTCTGTCACACGCTCGTAATACTCGAACAGGTTTTGACCTGTGTAACTGTCGGCCTGCCGAATACTGTCCGTTGCAGCTTGATGCAGTTCACGCTCCAGGCTGGCAAGCTGTACTGTAATATGCTTCGCTTGTGCATGCCATTTCTCTAGTGCCAGTTCATAGCGGCGAAGTAACTCCAAATCCGCTTGAATCCGCAGCATGTGCAGCTTGTGCCCGTAAACTGTCTCGGTCAGGTAACGGATCAAGCTGCGCACATTATGCTTATCCATGAGTGGTAGTCGTTGAAAAGGCTGGTCCTCCACCCGCCCGTTATACAGGGTATCCAGTTCAGCGGCACTAATCTGCAAGTCATTGGACGTATCACGAATCAGCCCCCGAACAGCCGTAAGCACATTCCCTGTTTTATTTTCATCCGTCCAGTCTGTCAGCTCGAAAAATCCGATTTCAGGATATTCCTTGGCAGCTGCATTCACAGCCAACTGCAGACCTGATTCCGCCTGAAAATCTCCCAACCGTTTGTGCACAATCCGTTCACAATTATCACGGAAAAAGGCTTCGCAGCCCTGACCAAACAAGGCCTCCTCCGCCTCACGTAATGTCATTCGCTTCAACGAGCCGTAGCTGGCTCCGCTGGTCATCAGTGCACTCATGTCCGTGATCGCTTCATTACCAGGAACTAGATCATTTCGCGTGCGACCGCGCTCAGCAGCATCTAAACCAAAATAATTCAGCTTATCGCGTATGTCCCACTCCTGCTCTGTTCTCATACGCTCTAACAGCTTCACATAAAAGTGATACAGCACCGTAAGTGCGATTGACTGGTTAGGGCGGTTGACTCGGGAAAATCCAGCCGACACATAACCCTGCCGCCCGGATTCCGTCATGATGTTGTTTTTAAACGATGTATTGTTGTATCCCCCATCCTGTGACCGATAGGAATCTCCTGCCTGATAACGGTTTTTAAGAAGCTGAATGTGGCAAATGATGTCACAGCTTTCTCGCAGACTATTCGGCACCGTTACGCCGCGTTCGTTCTTGTCGGACAGCACATAGACGAGATCGAACAACGGCGATGGAGCATGGGATACCGGAATGGTCAATTTGTCCTCGGTCATATGAAGCGGTGCCGTAAACGTATACTCCGGACTCTGGATATAGTCCAGCTCTCGCATGAAAGCAACGGACGTTGCACTACTGTAGCCAAATTGGGCAGTCTGATCGCTTTCATTCACCAACACATACAGATCCATTTGTACCGATTTAAAAGACTGTGCAAAAATATACTCCGCCAACAGCGTAACTTCAGGGATTAATACGTTCATGGGGTCATCCGCTGTCGTCAAGATCGACAAATGGACACGCTCGAACGAAGAATACAACCGACCGTAATCTGCCAGATGTCCACTAGCCCGGCGCAACGCGGTGTTAAGCTCAATTAGCTGCGATTCATGTGTATAAAAGGCTTGGTGTAAGTCACGGCGTATCGTTTGGTGGCCACTTTCCTCCGGTACCGCTATCGTATGAACAATAGCATCCACCGAACGATCTACAGCCGCATGTTCTTCCTGCGAGCGAATCTGAATATATGTTACTCCCGTGCTGTTATCCCACTTGGTTCGGTTGATATCTGCAATGGTGTTCATCACCGGGTTCATACGATCCCCGATAAAAAGAAACACAGACGGGAAATGGATGCTACTGCGTCCATCCCCGCTTCCGATTAATTGGTCCTCTGCGGCTGCATAGTCAGCCGCATAACGTAACAGCTGCTCTCTCATACTTTATTTCAACTTTCTGCGGATGTCGTTTAATTTTCCAGCCATTTGAGCATAGAATGCATAAAGTTCCGCTCCGTTAGCCAGCTCCACCTTTTCATATTCCAATTGATTGCGGGCCTCTGTGTAAGTTGCAGCCAGTTCATCCAGCTTTGCCAGCAATGGTGTAATATCCTCAGATGAAGTCAATACAACATCACGGCGATCCGCCTTGCGCATTAGAGCTGCAAATTTCTTTTCCTCTAAACCACGGAAGTTTGTAAACACTTCAAACTCCACATAATTGCGGCTCTTCATGACGTTCGCAAACGGCTCCCAAGCCTCTTCCTCTTCGTCACGATCATAGACGTACAAAGCACCTTTTTTCGTAATCGTGTCTGTATAGAGTGCCTGAATGAACTGATCCAGCCATTTTTCTTCATCCTGATATTTACCCAGCAAAGCTTCCAGTTCAGCGGCTTTTGCTTCAATTTGTGTATACTTCACCAGTTCTTCACGAACCACCTGTGTTAACTCTGGTGAACGGATCAGGTTTTCCTTCGCCATCTCTTCATTGATGCTGCCAAAGATGTCCTTGCTTCCGGCCTGCTCCAGCCCTTCAGCCAGCAGACGTTTCAACTCAGACCATGCTCTTTTCACCTCACCCAAATTCGGCTTGGATTCCTGCAAACGCATATCGTAGCCTGCCAGCATCGCATTCAGATCTAGCGCATGTGAACGGATTACAGTGAAGCGGCTGCTCGTATTCTGATCGACATCCTTTTCTCGAATCACGCCAAGTGACTTGGCACGGTCAAAATCATTACGAATGCGTGCATTGTATGCTTGCACACGCGAATTGACGTAAGTTTCGCCCCATGACTTTTCAGGAATCGGCGACGGCAGATTAGTCCAGTTGTTCTGGCCTGTTTGCACCAGATGGCGGCCAATACCTTCGCGGTCAAGAATCGTTTTTTCATAGCTTTCTTCATACACTTTGAGCGGCGTATATACAAACAGAGGAACACCATTACGCGTATTGAGCCAGAAAATCCGGTTACGAACTTCACTTTCTTTAATAGTAAAGTGTGATTTTCCAATTGCATTATTTTGATAATTGCGAACGCCTTTTAGGATATTAGGCGACTGTACAGGTACCGAAACGAATCCCCAAGACGGGAAGTACAAGTTGCCAGAGCTATTGCTCAGATGGAACACAGGTACAGCTTCCTCATCCAGTTTGCTCGCAATGTAGCGCTCCACAAATTTTTCAATGGCTTCATCTTGCCCGTATTTCATGACGAGGAAATCCTCCATGGAACGGGTAATGAGATCACCGAACTTATCAGTCAAGAAATTGGAGATTGAGCTGATGATGTCCATATCCTGATCCTTCACCCATTGATCTGAATTTTCGAGTAATTCTTGGGCAAAATCACGAATCAAATCGTCACCGTTGCGGTTATCCAGCAGCTTGGTCACAACTTCAGAAATATCCGGTACACTTACCAGATTCCAATAGTACGTTTTGTTACCTTTGTGATCGGACTGTTCCTCGCCGTTAATCAGCAGATCACCATTCTTCTCGAATATTGCGCTCAATGCGTTCAAAATTTCAGTAAATACATTATAAATGCGGTTATTTTCCTTATTCAACAGGTCATACAGGTCTTCATAAAATTCAATGAGCTGCTCTGTACGTTCCACATCAGCACGCAGCCAATATTCATTAATTTTCGCTTCAATGTACGCATTTTTCTTTTTATCCTTGGATACAAACGCGCTCTTGGCATCGCCCAACTTTTCGTTCGCCTGCTCACGCGCCCATTCAATGTCCGTCGGAATACGGTGCAGTGATTCACGCAACGTCTCCACATATGAAAGCAGCATTTTCAGCAAGCTAAATCCTTTTTCAGTATAAATCATGCGGGATACATAAAACGGTCCTTGCTCAGGATGCAGAAACATCCGGCGAATTTGATCCGTAAACTGTCCTGTAATTTCACCAGGAAGCTGCTTCTTCGCTTTGATATACTCTTCGCGGGCACGCGTCAGGAACGTTTGCTCCAGCTCGGTGTCCATATTGACAACTTGCATTTTAACGACATTGCTATAACTTAACCGTTCACTGTTTTCAAAGCCCGGAAGCGGCTCAGGTACACGGGATTCAAAGTTTTTGATCATGCTATCCAGATCCACTCCCAGCTTGCGGGCAAACTTCTCTACATCCTCTTGATTTGGCGATTGCTCGAACATTTTGGACATTTTGCCAAACATTCGATAAGCCAGATACGTCGTCATTTCCTCCATTGGCAGCACCGCCGAGGAAGCCCCGATAATATTGTAATCGTAGTTTGCTGGATACGCCTTATTCATTTGTGCGATGTTGGTACGGATATTGCTGATATAGTCATGAATGGCAAATTCTTCGCCGGATTGTTTTTCCTCACTCGCCATAAAGTTGGTGATGTTTTCGGCGGTGACATTCATACAGTAATCATAAGCATTTTCCAACAGCTTGCCTTCCGTATTCGTGGCCGAAATGAGATGGCACAGATTAAACGGCGGAAGCGGCGAGTTCACGGTCAAAATATTTCCGTACTGCTGCTTAAAGCGTTCACCACGGCTGTCTACATTCATCCAGTAGTCCAGCTCTTTCAGTGCAGCATAGCCGTTCTTTTTAATATATTCACGTGTATGCTCACTCAGGCTTTTGTTCGCCAAATTGATATCCGGTGTAAACAGATACCCTAATGTATTTACACGGTCTACACCTGCAGAGCCATAATCGCGCTCAATAATTCCTCGGACGATATATGAGATATCGAGGAAAGTACCGCTTCCTGTACCGCCGGACAAACCGGACAGCAGGAACACCATAAGCTTCTTATTGGTGCCCTCAGACAAGGTTTTGATTTTTTTGTCAATGCTTTGAACGACCTGATTAATTTTGGTGAACAGCAGTAATCGTCCTGCCTGACGTACCCCTGCCGCCCCGTTCATACCATCGGTAATGCTCAGCTCTGGAGACAGCCAATCGGTAATGTACGGCTCTAGAATGCTACGGTTTTGCAGCAATCCGCCGATTTCCGCATTGGACAGCAATACAAACTCATTGATGGGGTCCAAACCAATCCCCTTGTATTTTTTGTTGCGGTCTTGTTCATTCGTTTCAAAAGCGAGAAATTCCACATTGTCCGGTTTATCGCTCTTTTTCTTGGAGATCGGATCTGCTGGAAGCTTGAATCTGCGGTTAATTTGATATTTCAAGCGGAGAAGGGCATCAATTCCCGTACCTCCGAGTCCGATAATTAAAATAGGATTATCAATAGTATCCACTCTGATCTTATCGCTTACGATCCCCCCGCCGAGTGATACGTCTAATTGTTGGATATGCTCTCTAACTACTGGTTTCATAGATATGACCTCCTAAGGGTTCGTTTAGCTGTTTACTGAAATAAATTCCAGCAAAATGGTTTTGTCCACACTGGCTAACGGGATAGTCAGACGATCACCGTTTTTGAGTTCAAGACCGTTGCCTGTGTCTACAGCCCGCCCGGATTTTTCAATCGTAATCTCGGAGGTACTGCGCACAATGATACGATCCTGATTGGCTGGTGTGAACACAACCTTGTCGGTTCCAGCAAATTCCGGTGCCAGTTGCAGCAACTGGTGCAGATTAAATTTGCCCCGGAAGGTGTTCAGCTTCTTGTACTGCGGATACGTTTTTTCGCCAGTGTTCTCATCCCGGATTTCCAGTACGATTTGACCGACAAAGCCACGGTTGGCCTTTTTCATAGCCTTCCAGATGAAATATGCGGCAACCAGCAGAACGAGCAGTCCCAGCCCTAAAAGAATGAGTGGCATTAGCTTGGACTTTTCAGCAGGTGTTGTTGGCTGAGTCGTGCCCGTATTTGTACCGCTCGTCGCCCCTGCTTTAGCACTAATGGTTACAGGCTGTGTTTCACGGTAGAAGCTCTTCTCCTCTGCTCTAACGGTTAGTTCGTAGTCATGCTCATCTGGAATCGTATAGGAACCGGTAAAAGAATCCCCTGCGTTGGTTAACGGCACCTCATTCGTTGTACCGGAATCCAGATCCTTGACCTTCAGAACAGCATTCATATTCGCATACAATTCCTGATCCTGAAGATGCTGGCTATTGCTCGTCAGGTAGGAACGAATTTGAACTGCATCGCCTTTTTTGTATGATTTGGCGGGCGGTGCGTCCATTTTCAGCTCCAGATCATAGTTAAATACCAGATTAATATCAATCTGATCCTGCTGGACTCCCTTGACTTGGAGCTTCCAGTCACCAGCCGCAGGCTTGAGCAGTTTAATCAGTGAGTAGCTTTTGGACTTGGACAGCAGCACATCGCTCGAAGGAATCGGCTTGCTGTTGCCCGACGGGTCTATCAGTCTCGCATCCACCGGTTTCGAGGACATGATCGAAATGTTAGCCTCCAGCACACTATCGTTCGGTACGGTTACCGTTACGTCCTGATAGTCGCCGTTTGCCGTAATGGACTGCAAAGGCACCACTTTCAACTTCAAATTGCTGGCGAAAATTTCACTCAGAATGTTCGGCAGGTCATCCGCTGAGCTTGTAATAAAGGACTTGCCGCCCGTTTGCTGCGCTATGTCGGCAAGCTTGTTTTTATTCAGCTTCCCATCTGCATTCAAGCCGATGGTGTAGATCGGAACGCCGCTATTTTTAGCCTCGGCTACAGCCTGTGCCATATCCTGATCGGATTGGCTTTCGGTTCTACCTGTCGTCTTATTAAAATCGTTGTTACCGTCGGCCAGCATGACGAGCATAGGCGCATGTCCAGCTGTTTTACCATCTTGCAAAATGCGGATTGCTTCCTTGACACCCACGGAGGTGTCAGTATACGCCCCCCGGTTCAGTCCGTCAATAAACGTCTTCAGTTCCTGCTTATCCGCTTCGGATGTAATATTAAGCAAGGCTTTCTCACGCTGTACGACATCCGTATACGCTACAATCCCGACCTTGTCATTTTGCGTCGACAGCATATCAATGAACATTTTCATGGCTTCATTGCCAATTTTCCCAGGATCACTGGTGTTCATTGAATTACTTACATCGACGACCAGCACCGCATCCACCTTAGAAGCAGAGGGTGAAGCGGCATTCGCCATCTGTGGCTGCCATGCCAAAATCGAGGTCATGATCATTGTACATATGATTCCGATGACCAAAAACCATTTTCTGTCTCTACTAAACATCGCTTGTACCCCTTTGCCGGTTAATTCTCATTCTAAATTACAGTTGTACTCCCCTACTATTAAATTATAATGAGTTTTACATGAGCGCCAGCTGAAAATACTGCCCGAATGGTCTGAATCCAACCCAAAAGCCTGTTATACCGCGAGATTTTACCAATATCCTGCAGTAATGATATAATTATACCCCAACAAGGGCAATCGGGCACCAGCCTTCTCCTTTATACGACAAAAATAACAATAGCGAAACCCGCCCATGTAAAATATTGAACTAAAAATCCAAGTAGAAAGAGGAAATACACTATGATCTCATACGGATGTCTGGCGATTATGTTTCTTTTTGTCGCCATCAAATCACTAATTTACTATATACATAAAAAACGCGCCCCGTCGATTACACAAATCGACACCGAGCTTCTAGCGCTGCTGAACCGGAGAAGTGAGCACAATGAATAGTTCCAAACAAGCTGTACAATTTCGCCCATTTACCCGCACAGAGTACGCCTTCCAAAAGCTAAGAGTCTGCAAGCGTTGTGGACAATTTACCGCCCTTTGGGAAGAAGAGTGCACATCATGTGGTCGGGATACACTAGTTCCTGTAGAGCAATATGCCAGACTCAGAGCCAAACGTTATTTTCGTAAAGACCTTGCCGTTAGTGTCATATTGCTGGCTGCTACTGTCTTTTTCGGCCACTCGCCGCAACAAATGCTTCTGTGCGGTATCGTCGGTGCGCTTCTTCTGCTGCCCTTGGTGCTTCTACAGCGGGGTATTTATCCTTATGAACAGCGTAGGCAGCTTATACGTCTGTTCAGAGGTCGTATAGGGCAGATCCAGGAAGGACTAAACGTTAATCATAAAAACGCGGTTGCCCTGCGGCAGCTCAGTGAGCGTGTCTCCTATGAAATGCTGCGTGAGATGGCTGTACTCCTTCACAATGATCGGATAAGGCTCCAGCAGGTCGCTCTGCTGCAATCTTTTGTTCTCCGCAAAGACATGGAATTAACGCTTGATCCTCTCCTGATCAAGAGCTTTGAGCCGCTTATGGTCAGATATATCGGAGAGATTGCCAGACTCAATCGTGAGCTGATCAAGGACCGGACATTCCGATACGTAGTCTTTTATGAGCGCCGCATTCTGGAATTGGCAGGGGGCGAAGATATTCTCGTCCGCGTAGCCAGTGCAGCTGTCCGTAAAAAGCGCTACGTAGTCACCCATGCCGCTTTCATTTCCAGATATGTGCGCAAACTGCCAAAGGAACGAGTTCAGCGTTTATATCATATCATTCAAGAGAATCCGTTAGAACCCTTTGGAGATTTGGCCGATGAAGTAAAGATCATGTACCTGATGGAGCAATATAAAAGCTAAGCTGCCATAATGCCCTTCTTTATATGACGTCATCCCGATCACAAATCACTGCAATGAACCAGCAAAAAACCGTCAGGATCGCCAATGTGCCTCCAGACGGTTTTTTAAATTATGGATTATTATAACATTGTTACTTTTTATTGGCTATTGGCCTTGCAGTTTTTGCTGCGTATGTCTAATAGAAGTAAAGTTAAAAGCACGCACTCCCTGGCTATCATACACAATAATCTCTTTATTCAAATACGGGTGTAGACCATTAAAGTATCCGGGCATAATCAGTCTGCGCATAAATAGGTTTTTACCCAGCATACGGGGAGAATTGGTCGCTACGACAAGCATTTGCTGGGTTGCAGACCATGGGCTAGGTTGAATATATGACAGACAATACTCGCCTGCCGTAAAATCGCCGCCCAATGTATAACCTTCCTCCGTACATGTAATTTGCAGATCGGCTTGGTGCTTGTGAAGCAGCTCATGTCTGGACAAGCCCGAAGTGACACAAATCACGTTGCTATCAGCCAGTGCTTCCTCCGTAATATCAGTGGAAGACACCACCGGATAATGAACACCGATATACGGATTCCAAGTCGCTGTTCGTGGACTAGCCAAGGCGTTCGCCGTCCGTCTCACCGCCTGTTCTTCCTCCGGTGTAGCGTAGCTGGACGGAAGGACAATGTGAAGACGATCCATATAAACATCAAGCACACCCATACCATGGCTCAAAACGTTTCTTCCCACGCTTTTCGAATCCACAATTTTCTTTTTGGCATCCGATTCTTTTGTAAAGCATCCACTGCTTTCTTCCTCCCGTTCGGCAATCAAACGGTATTCAGGGGAGGGACGTTTATGTGACTGTGTCTTAACAAAGCGAAAGCGACTGTATTCCCGCAAATCCAACACGAAAATACGGGCTCCGATACGAACTTGAGCCAATTCCAAGGGCATGACCTCTTGAGAAAGATGAATGATAAATTCTTCGGCGTGAACTGCCTCGATATCCAACTCACCTGTGGCACTCATTTCACCGTACAACTCGGCATATTCCTCATTTACATCCATTCGCGTCAGTTCCAGCCAGTAAGCCCGGTTATGTCTGCCCCGTTCCGTCCGGTAGGCAATACGCTGAGGTACGACATCTCTTTTCCATTGCATAAGCCAGCCCAGTACACCGTCCAGAAGTCTCAGCTCATGCGTGTCCCAGTGATTAGAATGACGTTCTACGACACCTTTAAAATGATCAGATGGAAGCGCTGTTACAGGGGCTGTAAATGCTTGTGCAAATAAGTAATCCTGATCTCCACATACATTCAATATTGGCATATTCAACAGATTTATCAGATGCTTGGGATGTGGCGCTCCAGAGATAACCGCAATAGCCGCAAAACGAGAAGGATAAGCCTGTGCCATCGCCCAAGCAGCGTATGCACCGTTCGAATAACCCGTCAGATAGACCCGATCTTCGTCCACTCGATACGCTTGCAGTATGACATCCAGCCCCTCCAAAAAAGCAGCTTCTCCAATATAACTGCCCAACGTTACACCACGGCACGAAAAAGTAACGAATATAGCTTCCTCTTCCCAGCCTCGCCCAAAACCTCGATTCTGAAAATCCGGCAAACCCAGCTCATATCGCTTGCCTGGCATCAGAACGATCAGAGGATACTGTCGGTCAGCCGAATAGCTTCTGGGAAGCTGAATGGTATAGCGTTGCAAACTATTGTCCAAACGGGAGACAAAAAATCCTTCCCCAATTCCGTCATTACACAAAAAGATGTGTTCTTCTTGAAGTAAGGATGGGGAATGTGACTGCTCGGTATGTCCATTTGTGAAGATCTGTTTTAATAGCTTGATATATTCACGCACAATCCGGTAATCCCAGATTTCAAAAGGATCTTCCGGCAAATCCGTTAACCTTTTTAATTCTTCAAGCAGGCCCTCTATTTGTATTTTCTGCGCAGAATGAAGAATATCTATAGCGCGGGCTTGAATGTATTGGTCATACTCTTTCTGCAAGCCCTCCACGACGACTGACAAAGGCCGCACAAGTACCGAATACACAAAATGATGCTCCACAGCCTCATGATCCCGATATGTAACAGTGAAGTGCAGCATTCCCGTATTCCTGGCCTTTTCCTCATCCCAGTCATAGCTTTGCTCCTGCTCCCAATGTGCTGGAAAGCGATCCAGCTTCATGCCCTCATCATCCGTTACCTCGACCCATAACGTTTGATCTAAGGGAAGATCTATCCGATCCTTACGCAGTAAATAAAATAAGATCGGGCTGTCTTCGCCCTCCCTGCCAGCACTTTCTTCAACCTCTAGCCATGCCATATGAAAACGTATATTACGCTCTACAAATTCTCGATGCAGTTCTGTCACATCTGATTCGTCGCATACCTGATTTCCACTGATACGAATAGAGCGGGCCTCCTCGGGAATGAACGCAGCAATGATAACTACCGTGTGATCGCCTTCCTCCAGATACAAGCGAAAAGGACCGGATTCCGCATATACAAGTGTGCCATCTATCCATATTTGTCCCGTTCCTTCAAAGGGTCTGAAAATCACTTCCTGTGCAGCCATACAACGAAGATTTGAAACCAGCAAAAGCCTTTCTTGTTCGGCCAAAGGCGGAAAAACACCTAGATTCAGTTCCCCAGTCCGAGGGTCCAGCTCGGTCAATAATCGGCACGCTGCCTTTCCTCCGGCTGAAAGCTCTACTCCTTCTTCACCACAAGCCTTTTCCAAATTCCAATCCTCATGGGCAAAATAACTTGACCATTCCCTGCCCACACCGCAATTTTCCGGAAGCTCGACTGGACCGACTGCATAAGCAGACGCCAGACGTACCGGATGATCCGACAGCACAGTAGTTGCTTTTTCCAGATGTGTGAACCTCATAACATTCCCCCTCCAGGTTTTTGTTTCCTCAGAGACGTAGTCGCGGTTATATTCCGTTTAACATTCAATTGAACTATATAAAACTATTCGTTATTACCTCTACGTACTCCTCTGTGCTTTTCAAAAAAGAAGCTATTCTCACAACAAAAAAAGAGGCAGCTTCTGCCACCTCTCTTGAACATTACACTTATTTTCTTACAATGCTGCCTGCAAGTCTTCAATCAAATCTTCCAGATCTTCAATCCCAACCGAAATCCTCACCAAACCTTCGGTAATGCCTAACTCTGCACGACGTTCTACCGGAATAGAGGCGTGCGTCATACGTGCAGGAACGCTAATCAAACTTTCAACCGCTCCCAAGCTTTCAGCCAGTGTAAAATATTTCACCTTTTTCAGAAGTGCAACCGCGTTAGCGTCGCTACCTACATCAAAGGAAATGATGCCGCCAAAGCCTTGAGCCTGGATTTTGGACAGTTCGTGCTGCGCATGGCTTTCCAGTCCAGGATAATACACTTTTCTAACCTTCGGATGTTTTTCCAAAAAGGCTGCAATTTCCTTCGCATTTTGCTCAATCGCTTCCATACGCAGACCCAATGTTTTAATACCGCGGATCAATAACCAAGAATCCTGCGGGCCGAGAATAGCACCAATGGCGTTTTGCAGAAAATGGAGTTGTTCTCCCAGCTCGTCGCTGTTCACAACAGCCAGACCAGCTACAACATCGCTGTGGCCGCCCAAATATTTGGTAGCAGAGTGAATGACAATATCAGCCCCGAGTGTAATTGGCGTCTGCCAATAAGGGGTAGCAAATGTGTTGTCGACGATCAGTAAAAGATCATGTTTTTTTACAAGCTCCGAAACAGCGCGGATATCAGTAACTTTCAAAAGCGGGTTCGTTGGCGTTTCGACATACAATGCCTTCGTATTCGGACGAATTGCTTTGGAGATAGCTTCCAGGTCAGTCGTATCCACAAATGTGGACTCAATTCCGATACGGCTGAGCACTTTGCTTACAATGCGATAGGTGCCTCCGTATACATCATCGGTCAGCAAAATATGATCCCCTGCATTAAACAGTGAAAATACCGCATGAATTGCAGCCATACCCGAACCGAAAGCAAAACCACGCTTTCCTTCCTCCAGATCCTTGATCAGCTCCTCCAAAGCAAACCGGGTCGGATTGCCTGTACGCGAATACTCGTATCCCTTATGGACGCCAATTTCCTCTTGCTCATAAGTGCTTACCTGATAAATAGGAACGTTAACCGCGCCTGTATGGGGATCGGTAGGAAGCCCGCCGTGAATCAGTTTTGTTTTGCGTTTCATTTTATATCCCGCCTTCATATATTTTTTTACTCAGATAACGTTCGCTGCTATCCGGGAAAATGGTAACAATATGTGCACCATCCGGTGCATTTTCTGCTTCCAGTAAAGCGGCATGTAAAGCAGACCCTGAAGAACTGCCAACGAGAAGACCCTCACGTGCAGCCAGTTCCTTGACACGGCCAAAAGCATCGACATCACTAATGGTGTGGATGGCATTAAAATATCCTTTATCCACAAATTCAGGAATTAATTCCATGCCAATTCCTTCCGTTTTATGTGGACCTGACTCGCCGCCATTCAAAATGGACCCTTCCGGCTCCACGATGACTGTTTTAAGGGCTGCATTTTGTTCCTTAAGATAACGCGAGGTTCCCATAAACGTTCCCCCCGAGCCTGCACCTGCCACAAATACGTCCACTTTGCCGTCCAGATCGTTCCATATTTCAGGTCCCATTGTCGTATAGTATGCCTCGGGATTATCCGGATTACTGAATTGCCGCGGCAAGTATGCATCTTTTATTTCAGCAGCCAATTCTTTTGTTTTTTCGATAGCTCCTTTCATCCCCTTACTCGTCGGGGTATGAACGATGCGTGCTCCCAATGCCTTCATCAGGTCCTGTTTCTCTTGGCTGAACTTCTCAGGCACAGCAAAAATAACCGAGATATTATAATGAAGTGCTGCCATCGCAAGACCAATACCTGCGTTGCCTGCTGTTGCTTCAATTAATGTCCCACCTGGCTTCAGCTGACCTGTTTTTAATGCTTTTTCAATAAGAGCCTTACCCACCCGATCCTTTACGCTGCCGCCGGGATTCATAAACTCCAGCTTCGCAAACAGGCGAATTCCTCTCGGTAGAGAATAGCTGTTCAGCTCCACTAATGGCGTACGTCCGATGAGTTCAAGGGTATTTTGATATACATTCATAATTTCAAGCTCCTTTTAATGGCGAATCCAAAATAAACCAATGGTCAAAAATTAACGCCTACTGTCGGAGAAGTTCGCTATCATCTCCAAGAAAACATAGTAATGCGGTAAGTATTGATGCAATAAGATTTTATGTGTATTTGAAGCTTTTGTCAAATGGACCAGTCACAATACCCACACCCCCTGCCTGCTTGCTCGATAGGATAGAGAAGATGTCACAAAATATTCCCCGTGCAACATAAGGAGGAGTTCATATATGGGAAAGCAATTTCTAAAGGTAGCTGCCGTATATTTTGCCCTCAGTGTGCTGCTTAGTGCCATTATTGGCGTGTCGGGTGATTACAGTCTGTCCAACATTCAGTCTCATATCCATTTATTGGGTTGGACAACGCTTGGAATCATAGGTCTGATCTATGTGGCCTTTCCCGCACTTTCAGTTACTATTCTGGCACATACCCATTTTTGGATGCATAATATCGGTCTGCCCGTGTTGATATTGGCGCTTACAGGTCAAAATTACAAGGTTCCAGAGACTAAAGTTTGGATCGTCACAGGGTGGGTGTTACTCGCAGGGGGGACTATGCTGTTTATGGTGAATGTGTGGGACAGACTGCGCTAGAGCAGATAAGTTCTCTTCATTTGACCATAAAAAAAAGGAGCCTGATCATGTCAGGCCTCCTTGATATCTTCATCATATGTTAGCTATATACCAGCTGTACTAGCTAAGTGTCTTACTGTTACTTCACTATTTCATCCTGTACATGTTCTTTACAGAAGTTCTCAACAGCTTGCAGCTCATCCTCTTCAAGTTCAAGATCAATGTAATGATTCGTTACTTTTTCAATTAATTCATACTTCAGCAGTCCTGTCTTTTCTTCGTCTACTAAATAAAGACAACGGATATACAGTCCGTTTTCAGTGTATAGCTCGTCGTCCTCCTCTACCTCTACATCAATGATAAATTCATAACGCTGTCCAGTCAAAATACCAAAAGCATCTTTAATCTGATCTACGGTGTACGCTGTAAAGTTCAACATGTTTTTATTCCCTCCGGGTTTCCTTCAATTACGGTGCATTCTACGCCTGCAGGCAGTAGTTGTTCAACTTGTATACGTACTTCTTGACGACTCAAATCCTGGCCCATGATGGATATCCAGCCCCGATCATTGCGCGAACGAATTAAACGCCCTATGCCTTGTCTGAGTCTAAGTGCCATGTGAGGCATATCTATCTGAATAAACGGATCTGCTGCATCCTTGCGCAGAGCCGTAAAAACCGGATCATTCGGAGGAAATGGCAGTGACCAGATAATAACGTGCGACAGAGAAGGTCCAGGAATATCCAATCCTTCCCATAATGTGACAGCGCACAACACACTTTCCTCATCATTCTGAAAAGCTGAGATCAGATGGCTGATTTCAGCCGAACCTTCGTACAGAAAACGATAGGCAGACGCCTCCGGGTAAGCAACGAGACCCGTCTGGAATGCAGCCAATTCCTCCTGTGAAGGAAACAGGATAAGCGCTCTTCCCTGCGATTTCTCCAGCAGTGCCAGCGCTCTCTGGATTGGATCATCCCCCGCTTGCAACGGGTACAGTGCAGCTTGCATCTGATCGCTGTAGTCATAAGGTGAAGCAACAGAGAACGTTAGCGGATTTTCAATACCGAGACTCTGCGCCATATAGTCAAAAGAGCTTTCTACGGAAAGCGTAGCTGAAGAGAATACGATCGGTATATGCTGCGCAAATACTCGCTCTTTGAGAATCTCTTTTACCATCTTCGGCATAACCACAAGCGTTAATCCATCCTGATCCTCCATCACCCACGAAATGAGAAGTTCAGGACGCTTAAACAAAGCCAACGCGGTTTGAATCATTTCCAAATGTTCTTCCACAATTTTGACTTGATACTCATCCAAAGAGAATAGTCCGCTTTCAAATACAAGCTCTTCCTCGATCATGCCGATCAGTTCTCCAAAGCGGTTTACCTCTCGAGTCAGTGACTCATTCAGGATGAACTCCTTGCGATTAGAACCCTGGACAGGCTGACTGTTCTTATCTAGTGCAGCGAACAAAGCCTCACTTTGGGAGATTGCATCTTCAATCGTCATTGCCAGAGATTCTCGCACTTCTCCCTCCAGCAGTCGGGTAATTATAGACTCAAACTGAGCGTGCTTAAGCTTGTAAGTAAGCGCATTTTGTGCCGCTGTCTCCAGTAAATGCCCTTCGTCAAAAACAACAGAGCTGTGCTCCGGCAGCAACGGCAACTGACCCTCGCGCTTTCTCGCTTCGTAGGTCCATACATGCTCCATATAAAAATCATGAGAGCAGATGACCAGATCTGCCGCTTTGCGATAATGATCACGAGACAACGTCTGACCACAACGATGCCGCTGATGGCAAACGAGACAGTCTTGAAATACATCCCATCCGAGTCTGCTCCATTGTCCATCTGTTAGCTCAGGATATTCCTTTCGGTTCCCGTAAGGAGTGAAGGACTGTAACGTATCTGGAAAATGAACAAAATCCGGTAGATCCTGATAGATATCACGGAAAACATCTGCGTCCTCATCCAGTCCGCTTCGCACCTCATCCAGCTTATTCAGGCAAATATACTGATCTGGCGACTTCCCCAATCTGGCATCAATCGTCAGACTCAAATGCTGTGCCAGCTTGGCGATATCCCCTTCCGGCTTTACCAATTGTTCAATTAACGATTCATCTGCACAGGCGATAATCGCCGGTTTTCTCATGTATCGGGCATATGCAATAGCGTACAGCAGGTATACCAGCGTTTTACCAGTACCCACACCTGCTTCTGCAAAAATGGTCTTTTTTTCCTTATAGGCACGTTCTAGCTGGAATGCCATATAAATTTGTTCATCCCGAACCTCAAAGCCGACTTCAGGCAAAACTTCATAAAATACATCCGCAATCCAGTCACTTGCCTGCTCAATAAACGGCTTGGACGGATCAAAGGCAAAAGGGTAAGTAGTCAATCGGGCTGTGCCTCCAATTCGTTCATAATGTGCATCCTTTCATTATAACGCAAAACAAGCTAAAAAGAACATGAAAACTGTAAGAGCAGCTTATATTTTTTTTATGTCGGTATAAGATTCCCTTTAAAATAAAGGGGCATACTTTCGTCTCGGTGAGATGCTACGTTATATTAATATTTCATAAAGAAAGCTACATAGACATCTACGATGGAAATTTTTTGAGAAATGTCTGTTTCTTCCGTAATAGTAAATGAAGAAAATTATCATGACAAAATAAAAGAAACCAGCTAATGTATTACAAGCATTAGCTGGTTTCTTGTTGATTGATGAATATGCATTAAGCAGAAGCTCGTTCTCCTTAACTCATGTTTAAGATTCGCCAATTAGATCCAATTTTCCCCACGCTTATTAATACATGGTTTTGTTCTTCTCCATCTATATAAAGCTTAACTTCAAGCACCCTTATTTCTTGTATATTCATAGTCTGCTCTATAACATTTTTGTTCTTTTCACTATGACTCGATATTATTTGAGGCTTAGAGTACGTGCTACTCACCTTCATTTCCTTGATTTTCTTTAGGTCCCTAGCAGCATTCGCTTCTCCCATAACGATACGTTTGCCCACCATATCCGGATTTGAGTTTAGGAACAGTAACATATAAAATTTCTCCCAATACTGTTCATATTCGATAAAGCTTTTTAAAAAGTTATGGCTTTCAAAGGAAGGAATGGGAGCACCTGCTTGAAGCTCATAGGTATGGAGCAAATTGAAATGATTATCTACTGTATTCGCACGATACTTTTCCACAATAGGAAAACATTTTAACGCACTGTCGAAGTTATGATCATTTACAGCTTCAAAAAAGGCTTCTACCACCAATTCGGGCGTGGAAAATTGCGCCTCAGTGGGTTGTGGCAGATCTGCCTGCAAGTTCTCCAAATAAGTGCTTCCAGGCTGCTCTTTTCTAGCATCTTCAGAGCTGATCTCTCCAGAATGTCCTTTATTCGTACAACCCGCAACCACTACGAACAGCAGCAGGACTACAACTGAACAAAATATCCATTTTCGTTGTCGCATGAATTCATGTTCCCCCATTATTTTGAAAATCAAAGACTACTAAGCTTTCCTTAATAATCGGTGATCTCCTCCGTACTTACAGAAAAGACGATTGCTGATTGTATCGCTGCAACTCTTTTTTATGTACAACAAAGGTATTGGTACAAAGATCGTGGACTCCCTGTTTCTTCGCAGTAAAAGCGACCACAATATATATAAGACGTAAAATCACAAAAGAAACGGCTTTAATCCAATAACGTCCTGAGGCATGCAAGAATCCAAGACGCTTTCCTTCCTTGTCTACAACAATTAAAGAGAACACAAGCTTACCCGGTGTTGCTCTTACCTTCGATGATTCCCATAACACACAGTAAAGCCATGGTACTACGAGCCATAAGATCAGCGGCCAAACCATAAGCAGCACTTGTATGAAACCCGTCTCCTTTATACCCAGAAGATCTGGGATAATGTTAATTGCTCCCCCTACTAAAAGGACTATGCCAGTAAGGATGATCAAATCAATCAAAAACGCGGCTGTTCTTATCCAGAATCCTCCGTACATCCGTCTTTCAGTATCACTTGTTCCTGTCATGATATGTATAACTCCTTTTGAAACGATATTTAAAATCCAGTTTATTCCTTTACACAAGATGATATCATACGGTTACCTACCTATATTGTCAATTTACGAATAAATACTCTTAAACAAGTAAAAGGACCTATTTCCATGCATTAAAATGAAAATTTTTAGGAATTAAGATCTTATATACAATGATTTTTCTTTGATTGGGTACAAAATAAGCGCAGCTACAATCTCTTCCCCCTCTATAAGTAGTACTTTGGCATCGAATTAAATAAAGTCTTTTTTTGTGCATAAAAAAACAGCGTATATGTAAATGAGATTACATACACGCTGCCTCACTATTACTCTGTGGATTTGACAAGCAACAGCTCAGCTCGAATGAGCTTGTTCCGGATCATCTTACTCACTATATTTTTTTGCATTCAACACTAAACAAACCTTCTTCACCACGCAGCTTTGCCAATGCCTCGACAAAGAAATAATCGCCATAGATAATGGGAACGTTGATGTATTTTTGCTCAGGATAATGTACAGTCCCATTCATCAGCAATCCCTCATGCTCCTCGCCCCACGCCGTACACGTATGATGCAAGCCCTTGAGTATAGATTCTGCAGCTTCTGTAAAATGCTCCGCACGTGTCGAATATTTTGCCAGCTCTAGCAAACCACTGGCTGCAATCGCCGCAGCCGATGAATCCCATGCCCCTCGGTGCTCTTCTTCTGCTCTAAAATCCCACACAGGCAGGCAAGCATCGCCCAGTTGGGACAGGAAAAAATCAGCCGTGTTCTCGGCCACCTTCAAATAACGCGAATCGCGCGTGTACCCATACGAAAGCGTAAAACCATACAATGCCCAAGCCGTGCCACGTGCCCAGGCAGAACCGGGAGCAAATCCCTGTCCACCATGCTCGGCGACCTTTTTTCCAATCTCCGGATCGAATTCGACCACATGTGCGATAGAACCGTCCGAGCGGACAAATTCACGTGCTACGGTATCTGCATGCTGCATAGCGAGAGCGGCAAAACGCGGATCTCCGCTTTCCTCCGAAGCCCAATAAAGCAAGGGTAGATTCATCATACTATCTATAATCGCAATGCCCCGTGTATCCATGTCCTTCGAGGGGAAGTTCCATGCGCGAATAAAACGGCCATTCACGTTAAAACGGGCAGCCAGCAGATTGGCAGCCAACACCCCGCGTCTTCTGGACTCTAAATCTCCGGTCAGCCGATGGGCGGCTACACCGCTGAGCAGCCAAATAAAGCCAAGATCATGGTCTACAGCTTCGCTATTATAGAGTATTTTTTCCAAACGACCCTCGCACCGCTGTGCAATCCCGGCAGCCACACTGTCAGGACGCGCCCGATTGGTCAGCCACAGTAGCCCCGGATAAAAGCCTGCTGTCCACCACGCTTCTTCACGATTATCATAACGTCCACCCTCAGCAACATGTGGAAAAGCGTCCCCCAGTCTTGCCGCTAAGGCAAGGGTCTTATCCAAAGCCAGCTCCCACGATTGTTCCAGCCACGCTTCTGCTTTCGTCATTTCTTTTCCCTCTCCTTTTTCCACATGTTAAACCATATTCATGGCTCCAGCTCTAACTATTCAGGTAACCGAATGATAAAGGAAATGCGGTTGCCTTCATATTCCAGACGCGCTCCCTTAAGTAAACCATTCCGACAGGCTACTGAAGCTAATTCTTCCGGCCATACCACGTTCGTTCCATCCGTCGTCGGGATGACTTCAAGGCTTGCACCTGCGTATTCTACTCGAATGCTTTCCGTTTCTTTCCCGGCTGACATGACATGATGAATAACGCTGCGCTCTCGACCGTCATACGCCATTAAGGGAATAAGTGCCCCTACATTCTGAATATTACCTTGAAGCTCATATGTCACTTCAATTTTGCCGGGTACCTGCCGATAATGCGTTCGGATTTCCCTCACTCCCGGGAAGGGGCCTTCCCACAGGAGTGTAAAATTCGTTGCTCCGTCAAACACTGAGCTTTGTTCCATCTGTACGGTTCCTCCACCATCCTGCGGGTCAATCCCTCCATCCCGATCGAACTCCAACGTACCGGGAATACCTTCCGACAAACTGTGCCACTTTCCGTCCTCCGTTTGCCAGGCCGGGGTATAGCTCAGCGGGAAAATATCTCCCTCCGCGAAGCCTGTAAAGCCGCGGTCTGCATGACCTGCTGAGGACGGACCGATCAGCGACGGCAGCGCAGACTGCTGAATACGCACGATGCCCGGAACATTATACGGGTCGTTGACCGATGTTTGCACAAGCATTTGCTGCCCCTCTACGGCTGCAATGACAGTCTGGAACCAGCCATCCGTTGCCAACACCCGGCTGCCGATTTCCGCCGGGACGAAGGTTGGAGAAATGCGATCCATCTCCTCCCCATATAGAAGGGTGTGGGCCAGCACAGCCGCCGTCCACAGACTGTAGCAGGTATGATTCGAGTACACCTCAAAGCCATGCCGTGCCTCGGACGAATAATGGTTGCGGACGATGTGCAGCTTGCCGTCATCGGTCTGCCAACGGCTAATCGCTTGCCAGCATAAATCTGCTGCCCGTCGGAACGCACCTGCAAGCCCATGCTCTCCTGCCGTAATAGCCTGCTGAGCATGTGTTGTAAAGACAAAGGCAGCAGCCGCTTCGTTCCACTGATGCTGCGCGCTTCTTCCACGCGGCGGAATTTCCCCGTGCGGGGATAGCGCCAGTAATGTGCTGAGCGCCCCCCTGCGAAGGTGGTCACGCAGTTCGAGTGCGCAGCTGCCATCATATCCATTCTCCAGCATCACGCCCAAATGAAAACGTGTAACAATATCGTAGGCAAATGGGCTATTGGGCCGATCCAGCGGTCCATCCTGATACAGGCCCAAACCGGTAAAACGAGGCAAATGGTAGCTTCGGATATACTTCTCCATCCATTCCGAATCGGCTGCAATTCCTTCCGCTGCACGCAAAAACTCGCCGGAAATCATAATTGCATTCCAGTTGATCATCCGGTTCGGGTTTTTCATTTTGCTCATCGTAAAAATGTAGGTCTGCTCCGGCTGAATTCTGCTCAGTTGTTGCTTCCATGCCGTGGCTTGTTCTGGCAGCAAATTTTTAAGGAGCCGATACGCTCCCATCATCATAATTGGAAAAAAGTCTGGGTGGTGATCGGGCGCTTTTTCCTCCACTACACAAGCTATGCTATGCGTCAAGGCCGCAGCAGCAGATTCCAGTAAATCATGCCGGCCTTCTTTGACCAATACCGCCGCAGCGAACGCATAGGACGGGGTGGAGTAGTACCGTTCACTTTCAGAATGGAGGTCAATGATAGCTCCAGATTCATCCTGATGCAGGGCATATGCGCGAACCAGCTTTTCCAGCACGGCCAGCTTATGTTGGTGAGTCCATCCGTCATTCACTTGGTTCGGTGCGCTTTCCACCTGTTCTATAAATCTCTCCAGTTCCGTCTGCCAAGGGTACGCGCTGCCTGTCTGCAGCTTATTCATCCTGTCTGCCTCCCATTCAAAATGAAAATTAATGTATGGTAAAAAACAGATTGCAATCTACGCTTGCAGAACCGTTCCAGTGATTGGAGCCCAGCTGCAGCGATGTTTTATAAAACACAAAGGGAACTCCGTCATGATCTATGTGCTTCACAGCCTCCACCCCCGCCCGCAGCACGCTGGCATCATAATCTAGCCTGACGACCGCGCTCGTTCCCTTCCATTCCACGAAGTTTGCTCCCAGATTAGGCTGAATGCGGCTGATGAAAAGCTCCTCCACATCCCATGACTTCATGCTAACGCCAGACGTTTCAAACTCAAAATGATCTGTGACGGTAAGCCTTGCTCCCTTGCTTCCCTCCAGCACAGTCCATGTGGAGGAGCGGGTGAAGACTGCCAATTCTTCTACGGGATAAGCAGATGTCAAATCAAGCTTAAGTCTTGTGCCTGGCTGTACCTCCTCCTGCTCATCCAAAGCAATATCCAGTACAACCGCCTTTGCCTTTGCGCCCGATTGCTGCATAGTCCCATTGATGACAGGCACGGAGTGACCTCCGGAGGAGATATTGATAATCGACTCTCTTCCCGGTGAAAAATAGGCCTTCGTGTATAAGCCTGCTCCCAGATCACACAATAGATTTTCGCCACCACCATGAAGGATGAAGTGTCCAAGATCGTTATGATTGTGCGGTTCATTGTTATGCCCAGCCTTCGCTGAAAATGCAAGCATGATACCTGATTCACCCTTTTGGCTTCCATATCCACTATGGCTGGAACTGCGGCTGCGGCACATCAGCCAACCAAGTTGCGGCAAATAATTGGCAACGGTCTCACCGCTCCCAAATGCCAAAGGATTCGTCCAGACCAGATTACGCAATACATGAGCCCAGCGGCGACAGGGGTCTTCCAACAGACCAGGTACGCGGAAAGGGAGTGTAGATGGTCGTTCTTGCAATGAATTCAAATGAGAGATGAGTCCGGAAGGCAAACGTTCCGTTTCACTACTGTCCGAATAATTAGCAAAAATGCCATCCGACAGATGAACCCGCTCTGCAAAGGCTGCGATTTGCCTAATCTTTTCCGAGTTCAGAATATCCACTGCTCCTTCGGTAAACTCACGCAGCATATCGGCAAAATAAATGAAATAACCAAAGCCGTACACCCAGTATCCTACGCCTTCGGGGCATCCCCCGTCCTCACTGTAGCCTGCCAAAAAACAATCCAGTGCGCCCAGCATGCTCTCGATGGCTACCGCTCTGGAAAAGTCATCTTCTACCAGCAGCAATGCTGCAATTCCACAACCCGAAGCACATACTGCCGACCAGTTATGATCTGCGGTTTCCCATCCAAAATGACGAGGCTGCCAAAAAACGGGTTCCAGTACACGACGTTCGATCTCTTCGTGCACCTGAGCGACCACATGGCTAGCCAGTTGTTCTCCTAGCAGCAATAAAATTTCAACCAGCATTTGTGCTGTTTCGGACGTGAATAAATCCACCTGCTGCCAAGGCGGTGTTACTGTGTCCTCTTCATTGACATGTGCAGGAAGCGCCCAGGTGTACTCGCTGCATATGTCCAGCAGACCGCTTTCCACCGCTTTTATCTTTCGAGGCTCCGGCTTGACAACCGCTTCCAGCACTATAGCAACCAGTCGTCCACGCCGTCCAAAGTACACATCCTCATACGGTTTGCGCTCCCCTGTATTAGCAAATTCCCGAAACAGAGACAACGGCAGTTCAGGCCATGATGTTTCCCGATTATCTTTACAGGCACGCTCAATATCCTTCCAAAACTCGGCGTATATCGGCTCAGAGACAGTCGTCCGCAGCCTTTTTGTCCAATTACTCCTTAACCGTTGCCTTGCTGAATCCTGCATACTACCAGCCAGCGCCTTAACGAGCCGCGAAGCAGGCCAAGCCTCCCTCAGAAGACTCATTTGCCTTTCCTCCCCATGAGAAGCATTCGTTTCACCCTCTTTTTTGTTAACGCTTTCATTGTATCTAACAATCATCCTAAATTCAAAGGGGTAGAAAAACAATACCGCAAAACACAAAAGAACCTCCACGCCACGTTGCTGTAGTCATGGAAGTTCTTGTTCTACTCTTTTGCCAGACTGAGTCCAGATTGGCCTGGATTTATCGTTTCTAGACCTTTGGCTTTTCTGGTTTCCAGTTTTTAATTCCGTCATCCTCCAGAATACCCAGTGCTGCATCTGAGATATTAGGATCACGTAGCAAAGCGTCCTCGACTCTAAATTTAATATCGTCAGCATCTGCCAGCGTCATGCCCGGTGTAAGCTCAATCAACCCTTCCACGTGATAGTAGCGTCCTTCCTGCAAAATACGCATTTGATAAATATCCGTAACATGTGTGTCTGCTAGAATAATGGAAGCCACACGTTCTTCGATATCAGGAGGAGCAGATACACCGATCAAACCTACCATGTTGTCGTAACCGACCCGGAAAGCAACACCGACCATCAGACAACCGATGAGAATACTTGAAATACCGTCCAACAGTTTAAAATCGGTCAGCGATGTGACCACCACTGCTAGCAGGGCGAGTACTCCCCCCGTTGTTGCTACCAAATCTTCATAAAATACCAGACGGGTTGGCGGTGCAGCACGCCCCACGTGGCGGAACGCAGTGGTGAAAATGCTTAGCCCCTTCGCTTCTACTCTGGATTCATGCAGCACTTCTTTCATCGCTTTGCTCCATACAAATCCGTCCACCACTAGTGACAAAATCAGCACTACTACATTAATCCAAAATCCATGTGTAGATTCAGCC
Organism: Paenibacillus sp. EKM206P; assembly: GCF_011066155.1. Lineage (NCBI taxonomy): Bacteria > Bacillati > Bacillota > Bacilli > Caryophanales > Paenibacillaceae > Paenibacillus > Paenibacillus sp. EKM206P. Next base: position 57,016 of record NZ_JAAMNQ010000004.1, read on the forward strand.
GGATGCTGAAGCAAATGAATGCCTTCCAATGCGGTTTCATAGGCCATGATCGTTACGACAATAACAGCAACCATACAGAACAGGTTAATCACCCGTCCAAAGCCGGTAGGAAAGCGTTTTGTCGGTTTTTTCTCTGCTAGTACACTGCCCGCGAACACAAACATTTGATTCACTGCATCCGCAATGGAATGCATCATCGTAGCAAACATAGAACCACTACCTGTCAAGGCAAAAGCAATCCCCTTAATCAAGGCAATGCCAGTATTACCTAACGCCGCCGAGCCCGAAGATTTGTTTCCTTTTTTGACCATACTCCAAAAGGAGTCCTCTTTCTGTTTCACTTCCATCTTGTAGCTCCTCCTGAGGTATACATAATCTGTTATATCATCGTTTGTTATGTATTATTTTTAACCCGTCCATATTCTACCTAACCAGCTGAGGAGAATCAATACAAACGATAATATTTTCCATGGAAAAGGAATGCCCCATGTCACCCTACGACATGAAGCATTCCCGTTACAGCCTTCTATCAGACATACCCTCAAGTTAACAACACAGATAATCTACATGCGCTGGCGATCAACATAAGTGCCTGTTTACCAGCTTGATTTCGTAATGCCTGGAATTTGGCCTTGATGTGCCAACTCGCGGAACGCTATACGAGACAGCTTGAATTTGCGCAAGTATCCTCTGGGTCTTCCTGTCAGCTCACAACGGCTTTTCAGGCGTGTTGGAGATGAGTCACGCGGAAGCTTTTGCAAAGCTTCGTAGTCCCCTTTTGCTTTCAATTCACGTCTCAGGTCCGCATATTTAGCTACAATTTCCTGGCGTTTCTTCTCTTTTACGACTTTTGACTTCTTGGCCATGTAAAGCTCCTCCTTGTGTTATATGCCAATCATGAAGGTTCACCATCACTACCACGAGATTGATGAACACGGATATGAACATGATTTCACACCATAAATAGTAATAATTACGATTACTATTTAATATAACGCTGCTCCAAGCGTGTTGTCAACCCAAGCGGTTTGAATCACAACAACATTAAAAAGCCGTTGAAACAGTAGACCCCTTTCACTCTTGTGATCGGTCTGCCGTTTCAACGGCTTTAAAATTTGTTGACTAGCTCTGTTCATTCAGCCAAATGGCAAGCTACCCAGTGATCTGGACGTGCCTCACGATAGAGTGGAATCTCTTTAGAACAACGCCCGATGGCAAAGGGGCAGCGAGTATGGAATTTGCAGCCCGAAGGCGGATTAACCGGACTAGGAATATCCCCCTTGAGCAAAATTCGTTCTCTTTTCAACTTCGGCACCGGAATAGGCACAGCCGACAGCAACGCCTTCGTATACGGATGCAGCGGATTGCCGAATAACTCGTCACGCGAAGCTGTTTCGACCATAGAGCCTAGATACATCACGCCAATACGGGAACACAAATGTTCCACCACGCTCAAATCATGCGAGATGAACAAATATGTCAAACCCCGTTCGGCCTGCAATTTGGCGAATAGGTTAATAATCTGCGCCTGTATGGACACATCCAGCGCTGATACCGGCTCATCAGCGATAATTAGATCCGGCTGAAGCGCCAACGCTCGGGCAATGCCGATCCGTTGACGTTGACCTCCCGAAAATTCATGGGGGAAACGGTCGATATGATATTCGGACAATCCACATAGCTTGAGCACGTCCAGCACAATCTGCCGGACCTCCTCTTTGGTAGCTATACCGTGATCCAGTAGCGCCTCACCAATGGCATCACCAATCCGTACACGGGGATTCAGCGAGCTATACGGGTCTTGAAAGATCAGCTGAATTTTAGGACGAAGCTCCTGCATCGCTTTGGCAGACAAGCTGTGCAGATCCACCCCTTTGTATTTTACGGTACCGTCCGTTTTATCCGTCAATCTAACAATCGTGCGGCCCACCGTGCTTTTACCGCTCCCCGATTCCCCTACCAACCCGAAGGTTTCACCCTGACGGATTGTAAAGCTGATATCGTCTACCGCCCGCACATGTCCTGAAGTACGGTTCATAAACCCGGACTTCACGGGAAAGTATGTTTTTAAGCGGTCTATTTCCAACAATGGCTCAGCCATGAACAACCGCCTCCTCATATAGCCAGCAGGATGCTTTCTGCTGAGCTGAAACTTCTTTTAATGTAGGCTCTTTTATACGGCAAATGTCCATGCAATACCCACAGCGGTCGTGAAAATAACAGGAAGTCGTCAGCTCCAGCGGATTAGGTACCTGCCCGGGGATGGAATACAGTTCCTCTTGGCGCTGATTAAGCACCGGTTTGGATTTTAGTAACCCCTGTGTATAAGGATGCTTGGGATGATTGAACAGCTGTACCACTTCGCCTTCCTCGACGATCTTGCCTGCATACATCACTATGACGTAATCAGCCATTTCGGCGACAACACCCAGATCATGGGTGATTAGCATGAGCGACATATTGGATTGGGCTTTAAATTCACGCAGCATATCTAGAATCTGCGCCTGAATCGTTACATCCAGCGCCGTGGTTGGCTCATCCGCGATAAGCAGCTTGGGACTGCAAGAAACAGCAATGGCAATCATAATGCGCTGCAGCATTCCTCCGCTCAGCTCATGCGGATAGCTTTTTAAAATCTGCTCCGGTCGGGATATGCCGACCTGTTCAATCAGTTCCAGTGCCCGCTTGCGAGCTTCCTTTCGACCCATCTTTAAATGCTCAATCAGTGGCTCCGACAGTTGTTCGCCAATGGTCATGACTGGATTCAATGAAGACATCGGCTCCTGAAAGATCATGGATATTTCATGCCCGCGAATCGTGCGCATCTCATTTCTGCTAAGCTCTAGCAGATCGGTTTCCTCAAAACGGATGCTTCCGCCTGCTACTTTACCACCAGGACTCTGGATGAGACCCATGATCGACATCGCGGTAATACTTTTGCCGCAGCCCGATTCACCGACAATGCATACCGTTTCCCCCGGCTTCACACGGAAGCTGATATCATCCACCGCTTTAACCGTTCCTTCTTCTGTATAAAAATGAGTGCTTAAATGTTCAATGGAAAGTAAATTGTCCATGGTGCATGATCACCTACCTCTTATGTTTCGGATCAAGTACATCTCGTAGCCCGTCACCAAAAATATTAATAGCGATGACTGTAGCAAAAATAGACAGGCCTGGCGGTATCCACAACCAAGGTCGTTGCTGAAAATCCAGCACATTGTTGGCGGCATCAATCATATTGCCCCAAGTTGGTGTCGTGGGTAGCACGCCAAGGCCAAAGAAGCTGAGTACAGATTCACTCAAGATAGCTCCGCCAATATTCAATGTAGCGATAACGATCAACAATGGTAAAATATTCGGCAGCAGATGCTTGAACAGCTTTCGACGATTCGAGAGTCCCAGTACCGTCGCGGCTTGCATAAATTCACGTTCCCGCAAACTAAGCATCTGGCCCCTCACCATCCGTGCAATCCCCGGCCAGTTGACCAGACTAAGCATCAGCATGACAATATACATCCGTTGATCGGGTGGAACCTTCCAGTCAGATAGCAGCGCGCCCATAATAAATAGCAGGGGCAAACTGGGAATTGTCAGCAGCAAATCAGCAACGCGCATAATAATCTGATCTGCAATCCCGCGAAAATATGCGGATATGACCCCCAGCGTAGCCCCCAAAAAGACTGACAATACCATGGAAGCCAAACCCACGGTAAGAGAAATTTGACCTGCCTGCATCACACGTGTCAGCACATCCCGTCCCAGCTTGTCTGTTCCTAACCAGTGATGGATATTTGGCGCCTTGTTCATCATTAATATATTTGTTTTATTATCGGAATAAGGAGAAAATAACGGGCCGATAAAACAGAGCAAAAACATAAATACCACGACGAGCAGACCAGCCATAGCAAGCTTGTTTCTGAACAGCTGCCGGAGCGCTTGCTGCCACATTGAAGATTTAACAGTTGCTTGCAGTCTGCCGTTGCTCTTGCTCAAATTACTGCTCACGGATGACATTCCTTAGCCCCCTTCTTACACTTTCACACGCGGGTCCGCGATGCGATATAAAATATCGGACAATAGTGTCCCGATCACGCTCAATATGGCAATTAGCATCGTAAAGCCCATAAGTAGCGGATAATCCCGGAGCGAAAAGGATTGCATGTACAACTGACCGATTCCCGGCCAATTAAAAATCTTTTCAATAATCAGGGACCCGCCAAACAGCGCAGGTAATTCGAAGCCAACGAGCGTAATGGCAGGCAGTAATGCATTTCTCAATGCGTGCGTAAAAAGTACCTTTCTTTCCTTTAAGCCCTTTGCACGGGCTGTGCGTATATAATCCTGCTGGATCACGTCGATCATATTGCTACGGAAGTAGCGGGTCAACGACCCCAGTCCCAGCAGCGTCATAACGATCACTGGCAAGGTCATATGCTGGAGAACCTCCTTCACATACTCCATACCTGTAGCGTTACTGCCCGTATTGAGCATGCCACCGGGTGGCAACCACTTCAGGTCAACCGCTGCGATTTTAATCAGATACAGCCCGATAAAAAAAGAGGGCACAGACATGGCAGCGAAAATCACTATCATTACCAAAGTATCAAACCATGAATACTGCTTATAAGCAGCAACCACACCAATAATGACCGCGATAAACCAGGTCAGGAAGGTCGATATAACGGCCAGCAAAAACGAGTTCCAGATATATTCATTAAATAAGGTCAGAACCGGCTTCTGCTGGGCAAGCGAATAGCCAAAATTGCCATGCAGCGCATTGCCTAGCCAATTTCCATAGCGTTCAAGAATAGGCTTATTGAGGCCGTAAATTTCCCTCAGCTCCGCCTTTCTCTCTGGCGACAGCTTCAGATTGCCGCTAATGAAATCTCCCGGTGTCATGGCATACAGGAAAAAAATCATCATCGATGCGGCCAACAAAATAATAACCATATACGTCAGTCTTTTCGTTAAAAACGAGCTCATGACAGACTCCTTTCAATTCAAGGTCAGGCTACTCATTACGTTTCCCCCATTTGGGAGGCCCCTTGATCCGAACCTGATGTTCTTCACAAGGGGCCCGCAAATGTGGCTTATTTAAGGGACCATTCGAACAAATTACCAGACAAGCCAATGAACGGACTGACCTTTACATGTTCCATCCGACCATTGTAGGCATACACCGTCTTCTTATAGTTGGTAAAAATAACGGGCAGTTCATCGTTTAGCAGCACATATAATTCTTTATATATTTTCTTGCGTTCTTCCATATTCGTCGTAGACAAGCCTTTTTCATATAGCTCTTTTACCTTTGGATTGTTATATCCCTTGACTTCTCCATTGACGAATTGCTCGATTCCATCCGATGGATCTGTCAGCATGCCTGTCGAGAAGGCGGCGAGATCATAATCTTTACCTTCTACTTTGGCTACCATTGCATTAAAGTCTGCAAAGATTTCCGGCTGAAGGTCAACACCAATCGCTTTGTAATTTTCAGCCGCAAGCGCAATAAAGGTGTCTGTTTCTGGACGTTTAGAGGTCAGCAGGTGAATGGTCAGCTTCTGACCGTTTTTCTCACGGATACCGTCACTACCTTCTACCCAACCCGCTTCATCCAGCAGCTTTTTCGCTTGCTCCGGGTCGTAGTTGTATGGATTGATTCCATCGGTCGTGTAAGACCAGAATATTGGGGAAGCTGGAATGTTTGCGACCGCCCCTGCTCCCTGAGCTGCGTCGACATAAATACTTTTCCGATCCAGTCCAAAGGTCAATGCTTGACGAACCTTTTTATCCTTAAGCTTTTCATTTTCTAGATTTACTTGCAAATATCCGTAAGTGCTAGGGGTATACGGCAAAATGTTTAAAAAGCCAAGCCCTTTCAGTTTGTCAATATTTTCCTGAGTTGCGGTGAAGGATGCAAAGTCGGTATCGCCCGTTTCAATAAACTGCCAAGCATCGCCTTCTGCTGTTTTGTAAATGAAATGCTGTGTTTTCGGCTTGCCTTTGAAAAAGTGATCATTCGCCTCCAGACGAACTTCTTGCCCCGGAATAAATTTTTCCAGCTTATAAGCCCCATTCCCCAGAGGACTACTATGTAGATTCTTAAAATAATCCAGCTGTCCAAACTTATAATCCTTGCCGTAGTAGGCTTTGGACAGTACATATTCACCCAGAATCGGCAGAGCCAACGCGTTAGGTTTTTCCAACGTCGCAGAAATGGTCTGCGCATCAATTACCTTGATTCCTGCAATTTGTTTTGCCTTGCCTTCCGTATAGGCGTTGCCGCCTTTAATGTTCAGCTTTCGGATTTGACTGTCGCCAGGATAGGCTTTGTCATAGATCAACGTCCAAGTAAAAGCGACATCTTCTGCTGTCAAAGGGGAGCCATCACTGAATTTAGTACCGGGAGCCAGATGAAATGTATACGTTAGATTATCTTTAGAAATATCCCAGCTCTTAGCCAGATTGGGCAGCGGAAGCCCCTTCTCGTCTACTGTGACCAGCGGAGTCCACAATTGCGAAATCACGTTGCCGTCATAGCCGCTTTGGTTAAAATACGGAGTAAACACCCCGGCTGGGTCAGTCAGACCCACAATAATCGTGTCGCTTCTCTTTTTGGACACTTCCGGCAATTTGGACATATCAGAAGCCTTTACCAAACTTGTTAATGGCTGCGTTGTAGTAGCTGTCTGTGTGTCCCCATTATTTTGGGCAGTAGCATTGTTGGAGCTGTCCGGTCCACCGTTAGAGCAAGCCGCCAGCAAAATAGAGCTCGCCAGAAGTAGACTGCTAAGTAAAATAATACTCTTTTTCAACATAATCCCCCCGAGTTAAATTATTAAATTCCGATAGAACAAGTTGTGATTAAGAAGATAAACCTCATTATAGGAATTTATTGGGGTTCTGTAAAGGGAGAACTACATTTTTTATGTAAAAAAAAGACGTCAACTCATCTGGATTCCAAATGATCGACGTCTATTTGTTTAAAGTGTTAAAGTCTGACGGGTGCGTGCAGCCTAATTTCGCTCCATATAGCCAAAAATGCTCCGATGCATTTCATCCACAGCCGAAAGCCGTGCGCTATATCCGAGTAATGTTTCTCCATCAAAATGTGCATGAATGAAGCCGGAGGCCCGAAGCTTAAAAATATGGTCGTGCGTGATTCCCTTGGACAGCTTGAGATGACGGACAATCTCAATAAAGGTTCGTGGAGACTGGCTTTGATACAAATACTTTAAAATCCTAAGCCTGCTCTTCTCCCCCAAGCTTCGGATCATTCGATATTCCTGTGGGGATAAAAAATCTTCCTCCTGAACATAAATTCCTGCCGAGTAATGGCATAACAGGAGCGACCCAAATCGATAAATAATATTTATCGGCTGAAAATGGTATTGAGGCACCAGCAACACGCGCGTCAGTCCCTCGGAAGGCTCGAACCGGAAGCCATTAGTGGTACGATCCACCCACTCCATAGAGCTATAAACGCCCTTCTCCTTATTTCTTCGTTCAGCTTCCTGTTCCAGACCGCTTAGAATACTTATATCCACATGGCGAAAATACTCTTCGTCCCAGCCAGATAGCAGTTGCAAAGCAAGTTTGCGAAGCTTCTCCATGTCGTCAGGCAGCGGAATCCCATAGGCTGATGCCTGTTGTTTTAATTCCTGTAAAGTCTGGCTTTCCAAACGGTCTACGACCTCTTCAACGCCCCCCTGATCAGAAAGCATATAGACAAGTCCATAAATAACCTTCCAATCTGCATTGATTTCCATGGACTCCAGCAATTCGGACAAACCTGGAGACAGCGTTCCACTCACTTGCTCCGCCCACCCGGCTGATAAGTCGGTCTTCTTGTAAGCCTTGCGGCAAATAAAGGTGTGTAAGCTGCTGAGCAGCTCAAACACCGGTCCATATGCTACATGTACATCGTAAGGAGCATTCACGTCGTGACTCATCGCTTTCTGTCCTCTTTTCTATCATATCTGATGTCCATTATACATACTATCGTACACCCATTCATTCTTAGTGAGCCATTCGTACGAGAATTTAGCAAAACACAGACACAAATATGAAGGAAACAAGCGCTATAATCAAAGCGCAAAAAAAGCCTGATCTCACCAGACTTTAACTGTTCAGCTATGAATTCAAAAAGGTTGTCTCCCACAAATATCGCAGGAGACAACCTTGGGTCAAATAGTATAATGTTTAAAGTTTGTTAGCTGCTACTTTCCACTCTAAAATTCCTGTGGATGCTGAACCTTTGGATACCATTTCAATTCTTAATTTCGTTGTTTTTACAGGCGTAAAAGTAGTTGTATTATACTGGTCTGCCGAAGCACCCAATCCATTAGCCTGCTTGACATTGGACCAGCTGCGACCATTCCAATACTTAATCTTGTAAGACTTAGGAACATCAATGCCACCGCCATCTTTAAACCAATAGACATCCGTTTGGGATACCGTATATTCTTGATCAAAATCATATTGGACCCATTGTGACCTGTCTCAGGCCAAAATGAAAAAACCGTTTATTCACTGAATCAATTCCATCGCAGAATTTGATTTTGGAATAAACGGCTCTATTTATAAGCTTTTTCACACTACTCTAGTAATTTTTTAGCGGGTAGGAAAACGAGAGGTATCCTTCTTAACCTAGCTCCAGGTATAACGCAACATCCAGGTATCCACTCTGTTATTTTGGGAGAATTTCCGGCCCACATAATAGTTGGCACAGGAAAACCACCCCTAGGCTCATGCTCTACTCTATGGATTTCAATGCCGATTCAGCCAGTGAAGCCAGTAGCTTCGCTGTTCCGGGCAACGCACGTTCGTCCAGATCAAAGGCAGGATGATGCCATTCCTGGCTTCCCGCAGTGCCGACAAAGACAAATACACCTGGGATGTTCTTCTGATAAAACCCAAAATCCTCGCTCGCCGAGGACGGTACGGGGCGAACGACTTCCAGACCGACCGCTTCGGCCACCTCTTCCGCGATAGCGGCCAACTTACCGTCATTCAGAACAGGTGGCGGACCCTCGATCCAGCGGATGGTTGCTTTCGTGCTGAAAGCATCGGCAACACCTTTTACGACCTGCTCGAAGCGTTCAGTCACCTGAGCGCGAACATTCTCGTCAAATGTGCGGATTGTTCCGTCCAAATGGGCGCGGTCAGGAATGATGTTCCAGGCGTTGCCACTGTGCAGCTTCGTGACGCTAATGACCGCGCTATCCAGCGGATTAACGCTCCGACTCACAATGGATTGCAGCGCCGTAATGATATGTGACGATACCACGATGGGGTCAATCCCTGCATGCGGCACTGCCGCATGTGTGCTCAGACCCTCCACCTCGATGTAAAAACCATCCGCCGCTGCCATTAGAGGACCTTCTTTGATGCCGACCGTGCCTACGGGCAGGTCTGGCTTGTTATGCAGGCCAAATATGGCCTGCACCCCTGCCAACGCACCGCTGTCCAGCACTTGGGCAGCGCCTTTGGCCTTTTCCTCAGCTGGCTGGAACACCAGCCGAACTGTGCCTTTCAGCTCCTGCTCCCGCTGCTTCAGGAGTATGGCTGCTCCTAACAAGGACGCGGTATGAAAATCATGCCCACAAGCATGCATCTTGCCCGGATGCACCGAAGCATAAGGCAATCCCGTCTCCTCCTGAATAGGCAACGCATCAATGTCTGCACGAAGCGCGACAGTTGGTCCCTCCTGCCGTCCGCCAATTTCCGCTACTAATCCGGTACGCAGCGGCACATCCAGAATCGTTATGTTCTGTTCTTCCAACAGACGTCGGATAAAGGCGGTAGTTTCAAACTCCTCGTTAGATAGCTCGGGATTTCGATGCAGATGGCGGCGAATATCCACCAGTTGCTGCTCCAAAACCTGCTCCTTCGTTCCGGTTGATCCACTCATCCCTATTCCTCCTTCGTGAACCCAAAATAGTTACAATTCTCTCAGACCAACAATTTCTAGGACTGCACAGGCAATCCGGCAAAAGCTTCATGCAACAACTCGAACGAGCGCACGCGCTTGTGTATATCTCTTATTCCTGTCGTAACGATCAGCTCATCGACCTGATACTTCGCTTGAATTTCCGTCAGGACAGCATAAATTTCGTCTTTATTCCCTTTGTTAATTTGCGCTTGTGTAGCTTCAATTGTATATTCTTCACCCGATTGCTTGCCAAACTTTTCTGCACTTTCCAACGTGCCCACCGTAGCCGTCTTGCCACTGGCCAGATGAATTTTGTACAGCTTGTGCTCCCCTGCTAACTCTGCAGCTTCCTCGGAAGTGTCCGCTACGATGACTGAAAGCGCAAAAAGAGCTTTCGGCTCACGTCCATAACTATAATCGAAAGACGCCCGATACGTACGGAATGAGTCCAATGCAACCTGCTCATTACTATTGATAAATTGCGAGAAAACGTAGGGCAACCCCAAACGCGCAGCAATTCCAGCACTGTCTGTACTTGTACCCAAAACGTAAATATCTGCCGGTGTTTCTGGAATCGGATTCGCCTGTAACCCGGCTAACGGTCCTTCTTCAGACGGAATATTATGAATATAGCGACTTACTTCATCAATTTTTTCTTCGAGAGAAGGCGCATCATGAACGTTTCGTTGTAACGCCTGTGTGGATTTCGGCAACCCGCCCGGTGCGCGTCCGATTCCCAAATCTACGCGACCCGGTGCAAGAGAGGACAGCACATTAAAGTTTTCGGCTACTTTATAAGGGCTGTAATGCTGAAGCATCACTCCACCAGAACCGACTTTAATACGCTCAGTGCGTGCCAGCAAGTGGGAAATGAGTACCTCTGGCGAAGAGCCCGCAACCTGCTCGGAATCGTGATGCTCTGATACCCAGAAGCGCGTAAAACCCAATTCCTCTACACGCTGTGCTAGCTTAATCGTATTACGAAGGGCCTGCGCTGCCGTTTCCCCCTCGTGTATAGGGCTTTGATCCAATACTCCGATTTTAATACTCATGTCTCCCTCTCCCGTCTAAATTGAATAGTTATATTCCGGTGTAATCCGTTTCAGGAATTGTTGGGTACGTTCCTCTTTGGGGTGGTTAAAAATGTCGTCCGGTGTGCCTTCCTCGATAATATGACCGCCATCCATAAATACCACATGATTTGAAACATCGCGCGCAAAGCCCATTTCATGTGTAACGACAATCATCGTAATGCCTTCCTTCGCAATCTTGCGGATCACCGACAACACCTCACCCACCAGTTCAGGGTCCAGCGCCGAAGTCGGCTCATCGAACAAAATCACTTCCGGGTTCAGCGCCAAAGCACGCGCTATGCCGACACGCTGCTGCTGCCCGCCGGATAGCTGGCTTGGATAATGATTTAGCTTTTCACCCAGACCGACCTTTTCCAGCACTTCAATGCTAATTTTTTTCGCTTCCTCCTGCTTGACCTTGCGGACAACGACAAGTCCTTCCATGACATTTTCCAGTGCTGTTTTATGCTTGAACAAATTGTATTGCTGGAAAACCATAGCCGTCTTTTGGCGTAGAGCCAAAACATCCTTCTTCGCAGGTCGCTTGCAGTTCACTGTAAAATCTCCAATGCTGACTTCCCCATCATTCGGCTTTTCCAGATAATTAATGCAGCGTAGCAGAGTCGTTTTTCCTGAACCGCTCGGGCCTAAAATAACGACGACCTCGCCTTTGTTCACGGTCAAATCAATGCCTTTAAGCACTTCATGTTTGCCGAACGACTTCGTAATATTTTGCAGACGGATCATGATGCTCGACCTCCATTAAACACATTGATTTTTTTCTCCACCAACCCAGATATTCGCTCGATCAATACCGTCAAGCCCCAAAATAGCAGTGCAGCTGCGATATACACCTCCAAATATTTCCAGTTGGTAGATGCCAGAATTTCAGCCTGTGCCTGGATTTCTGTGACAGAAACCGTGAAAGCCAAGGTAGAGCCATGAAGCATCCCAATAACGGAATTCGTCAGATTTGGCAAACTCACCACGAATGCCTGCGGAAATACAATCCGTCTCAGCACTTGCCACGTCGTCATCCCGACAGCATAAGCCGCCTCGATCTGCCCCTTGTTGACCGATTGAATTCCAGAACGGACGACCTCAGACATATACGCGCCACTGGTAATGGAAAACGAAATGAGTGCAAATACCATATAAGGAACATCTTTGGATTGCAGCGGCCAGCCGAAATGCTTCGCTCCCGCATCAATTAACAAAGGCAAACTGAAATAAATAAGCAGCAAATGCATCAGCATCGGTGTGCCACGGATAAAGGTAACGTAACCGTGGGAAACCTGGGACAACACAGGAACCTTATAGATTCGCGCCAGCGCCGTTATCATACCGATGACCAACCCTGCCAGTACAGAAACCACCGTAATCATTAAGGTGTTGGGCAACGCGGAGAACAACCCTAAAAAGGCAGTATATATAAATCCAAAATCCAGACTCATATGCCTTTACCTCCTTTACTCAGACGAGGACTTCTCAGGTAGCGCACCACAAAACTTTTTCGTTTTTCGGGTTCTTTCTGCACTTCATCCCGATGCTCATGCCGGAGAAGCGTATTTTCCAGCACCCTGAACAATTTTTGTAAAATCAGACTGATGACCAGATAAATAAGGGATAACGCGATGTAGGTTTCAACAAAATGCTGGGTAGCCGACCCTAATGTCTGTGATTTCCCTGTCATCTCCATCGCTCCGATTGTAAATGCCAGCGAGGTATCCTTCAGATTGCCAATCACCAGATTGGAAAATATCGGAATCACCACAGCCAGCGCTTGCGGCATTATGATACGTGTAAAGGTCTGATAGCCTGACATGCCGACGGACTGTGCAGCCTCGATTTGTCCTCGGTCTACTGCCTCTACTCCTGACCTGATAATTTCGGAAATAAAGGCTCCACTATTGAGTGCGTAGGTCGCTACAGCAAACCACAGCACATCCCATCTGGAGGAATTGATATCTACCAGCTTTAGTAGCTCTGGCAGGCCGTAATACACCAGAAACAATTGGATTAGAATAGGTGTTCCGCGAAAAAAGGAAACATACACCTGAGAAACACGTTTGAGAAATGGAATGTTATACATGCGAGGCAGCGCAACCAACAGACCAATGATAAGCCCCAATACAAGCGAGCTTGCTACAATAAACAAGGTGATGTGTAAGTAAGACAGCATTTTCGGGATAAAGCTAAAAACATAGTCAATATTGAACTCTCTGCTCATATGCCTGCCTCCTTTCTATACATCAGCGGTCAGAATACATAGAGTACCCTGACCGTGAAATGTCCAAGTCTATCCTTACTTTTTACTGCTGTTACCTTCCTTTTTCACATCTTCCAGAGACTTCGTGAAATCCTCTCCAAGCCATTTAATGCTCAGCTTCGACAGCGTACCGTCGTCCTTCACTTCCTGAATGGCTTTGTCCAGGTCATCCGCCAATCCTTGCTCATTTTTATTCAGTACATACAGTACATCCGATTGAGTCAAAGGATCACCAACGGTTTTCAGAGCTACTTCTCCTTTTTCATCGGTGTTAAAACGGTTCGCAAAGTCTGTCGTAACGGTAGCATCTATACGGCCACTCGTAATTTGTTGCACCGTATCATTGGCCGCACCACTCGTATAAACGATATTCAGGGCATCTCCATGGTTTTTGTTATATTCTTTTAGCACATACGCCGCATTACTGGTTGGGCTGGTAAGTACCTTTTTCCCTTTCAAATCATCAATGGAATGAATGGTATTGTTATCCTTCGCTACAGCGACTCTGTTCAGAAAAATGCTATATGGATTTTTGTTGAACAGATACTTGGCTTCACGCTCCGGGTTTTTTTCCATTTGATGCGATACCAGATCAATCTTGCCGGCATCGAGACTTAGCAGCAAATTTCCAAAGTCCATCGTTTTGAATTCAAATTCGTATTGAGGTAGGCGCTTGTCCAGCTCCTTGATCAGTTCCACATCAAAACCTGTTAAATTTCCGTTTTCGTCAATAAAGCATACATTTTTGAATTGAGTACCTGTGCCTACGATAATTTTTTTCACGTCTCCGCTTGAACCTGACGCACTGGACGCGTTATCTGAGGAACCGCAGCCTGCCAACACCAGGATGATTGCCATAACAGACAATATTGCAAACCACTTTTTCATATGAATCCCCCTCATCTCTTTGTATATCAGCAGTTTGCGACATACATGGTAGCTATAACATTCTATCATACATAATTCCTATAAGTTTAATCGGTTTTAGGATGTGATTAATTTAACACCTGGATACCTATACGTCAATCCACCAAGCTATAGAACTTTTCTATAACAAAACAGCACTCCGGAAACCTTCTGTCAGTGCATCTGCAAAATCTGAGGTTACTGCACAGTCTTCTTTGGTCGCAATTATGCTAATCTGCATCGACACCCTAGCTATCTCTGGAACATGGATACGGAACAGTTTCTGATCTTTTACTTCACGGTTCACACAGACATCTGGCAAGAAGGCAATACCCGCTTCTTCCAATACCAGCTTTTTGGCCGTGACCACATTGTCTACCTGAAAAGCAATGTCTGGTGGCTGCTCCAGTGATTCAAAAGCGCGATGAATTCTCATCCAATCTAGTGATCCGCATTCAAAAAACACCAGTGTTTCACGTTGAATATCCTGTATGCTGGCCTTTCCTGTCTTCATAAACGGATGGCCGTCGTATACATACAGGGAAATCGGATCTTCATAAAAAGCAAGCGTACGGATAGCCGGATGCATCACTTTACGGACAAAACTAATGTCTACCTCACGGTTCAACAGTTTATGTACCAGTTGATCCGTCGTTGCCGTCACAATTTTGTAGTTAACCTCTGGATAACGGGCACGAAGCTGCTTTAATATCTCTGGAATAATGTAGTTCGACACCGATATCGTGCAGCCAATTCGAATTTGTTGAGGGGCTTTCTTACGCTGTTGGAGCTTTTGCTTCCCTTTTTGCAGCACCTGAAGCATCTGCTCCGCATAAGGAAGAAACTTTCGTCCATACTCCGTCAGAACCGTTTGCTTGCTTTGACGGTCGAACAGCTTACATTCTAGCTCGCGCTCTAGCGTCTGAATCCGGGCTGTAACAGAGGGCTGGGACAAGAACAAGGCTTCTGCCGCCTTATTAAAGCTCCCATAATGATTCACGTATACAAAGGCTTCCATATTCTCGATATTCATACGCAAGTCCCCCAGTAAGTTTTATATACATTTATCCAATAAGTTAACTTGGTTTTTTGTATCATAAAACTCACTGAACGACCTGTCAATGGAAATATTGAAAATATCTATAATTTTAATAGCTCATTTAGTTCTTTAACAGAACGTTCCAACCGTGCAACCAATTCTTCGGACAACCCGTATGCTCCATCTGGCAGACGCTCGACCCACTGATCCACTGCATACACCCCGCCAAGAATATGTCTTCCGCCCAGTGCATTAATAACCGGCTTCAACGCATAGTCAATGACCAGCAGGTGAGCCAGTGTACCTCCGATAAATAAAGGCAAGACAGGTTTCCCTCTTAGCCCCTCCTGCGGAACCAAATCCAGGAATATTTTCAATAGTCCTGAATAGGACGCCTTATAGACTGGAGAAGCCACAATAACGGCATCCGCTGCTGCAATCAATGCAAGTGATGCTGTGACGTCGGGGCTGTTAAAGTTAGCTGTGACCAGATCCTCCGCTGGCAAGTCGACCACATTCAGTAATGTGACCTCCGCTCCAGCCTGCTGCAACTGCTCCGTTGTATAGTGAATCAAGCCGTATAAACGGGATTGTGTAGACGGACTGCCTGATAGGATGACAACCTTGGACATATTTTTTCCTCCTTCTGTTATGCGTCAACCTTCACTTTGGATCTGGCTGCTGTATAGCGGTTCTCAGGAATAGGCACTCCCAGATTTTCGCGCAGTGTACTAAATTCATATTCCTGACGGTAAATACCGCGTTCCTGCAAAATAGGCACAACCAAATTTACAAAGTCATGCAGACCCGATGGTACATCAGAACCAATAATGAATCCGTCTGCTCCTTTTCTATCAAACCACTCCTGCACTCGATCCGCCACCTGCTCAGCGGTTCCGATAAAAGAGGTTCTCGGTGTAGCTGAACGCAACGCAACCTCGCGTAAGGTCAAGTTTTGTTCCTTGGCTACTCGTTTGATTTTATCTGTACCGCTGCGGAACGCATTGCTGCCAATACCATCAAGCTCAGGGAATGGCTCATCCAGCGGATATTGTGAGAAATCATGATGATCGAAGAAACGTCCCAAATATTTTAGCGCAGCCTCAATCGTCACCAGATTAGTGATCTCTTCATACTTACGTTCCGCTTCCTCCGTTGTATTGCCAATAATCGGCGATATGCCCGGCAAAATGACAATATCCTCTTCGGATCTACCATAGCGTACCGCACGTTCTTTCACATCACGATAAAACTGCTGCGCTTCCTCTAACGTTTCATGTCCTGTAAATACAGCATCCGCTTCCTTAGCGGCCAGGTTTTTGCCATCCTCGGAGGAACCTGCCTGGAAAATAACCGGCTGTCCCTGCTTGGATCGTCCAATGTTCAGCGGACCCTGCACAGAGAAAAACTCACCTTTATGGTTCAATGTATGCAGCTTTTCAGGATCAAAAAATACTCCAGCTTCCTTATCACGAACGAACGCATCCGCTTCCCACGAGTCCCACAGTCCTTTGGTAACCTGTAAATATTCCTCTGCAATTTTATAGCGCTGCGGATGCGACGGGTGCTCGCCTTTGCTAAAGTTAAGGGCAGAGCCTTCCAGCGGGGAAGTCACCACATTCCAGCCTGCACGACCTCCGCTAATATGATCAATGGAAGAAAACTGGCGTGCTACCGTGAACGGTTCGCTATAGGAAGTCGACAATGTGCCGACCAGTCCGATATGCTTCGTCACCCCAGCCAAAGCGGACAAAATCGTAATTGGTTCAAAACGGTTTAGAAAGTGGGGAATGGATTTTTCGTTAATGAACAGGCCATCTGCGATAAATACGAGGTCAAACTTTCCTTCCTCTGCCTTTTGTGCCTGCGTTTTATAAAATTCAAAGTTAACACTCGCGTCCGCAGGTACTTCAGGGTGACGCCAAGTCGTCATGCTTCCCCCAACGCCGTGAATAATCGCACCAAATTTAATTTGTTTATTCTTAGCCATAACTCTTCCACCTCTCTTGAACATGATTGTTATACCACTTGATTGTAACTTTCCAGCACTTTACCCAACTCTTCCAGATCCGGGTTGAGCAGGGCTTCATATTTGTTATCCCCGCCTACTTCGACGACAGGAACATAACGAACACCATATTTGGTTTCCAGCACGTCACGCAGCGCATCATTTCCGTCCACTTGGATATTTTCATACGGCTGATTTTGGGATTCCAGGTACGATTTGATCTCTCCACAAAAATGACAGCCGGTTTTGCTCCACAATACAACTTTAGGTTTGGACGACATATACATACCTCCGTGAGCTTAATGTTTATAATTCCGATGAATTAAATAAGGATTATATTTATAATGTATCCTGCCGACCCTTTTCCGTCAATCGCTTGTGTAATAGACATTGCTAATTCAACGATAGAAAATTTTAATCTTATATCGTATTTAATCGGTTTATTGGTAGCTCAGTTATTTAAATTTAGGGGAATTGGAGTTTAAATGTGCCTTGACGCGGATATCCTTGGAATAGTAGCGCCCTTGTGGCGAAATGAAATGGGGTTGAGTAAATGCAGGATTGGGCCGAGGTTGCTATACGCACATTAATGGCTGTCGCTATATTATTTTTAATCACCAAAATTCTTGGAAAACGTCAGGTATCCCAGCTTTCCTTGTTCGAATATATAACAGGAATCACGATAGGTAACCTGGCTGCTACCATTCCTATGGAGCGTGAATCCACCTGGTATCTAGGCCTCATAGCCTTGTCAGTATGGGTACTGACAACACTTGGCATTGAATATTTGCAAATTAAAAGCAAGAAAATCAGAGATATAACAGATGGAAGGACAACAATCCTGATCAAAGACGGCAAAATTTTAGAGGATAATCTGAGAAAGGAACGGCTCACCCTGGATGAACTCATGGAGCAGCTACGAAGCAAGAATGTATTCAAAGTATCTGATGTAGAATTTGCTCTCATGGAAACCAGTGGCGAAGTCAATGTGCTGTTAACCAAAGACAAGCAGCCTGTGACGCTTAAAGATTTGAATATGTTTCAGCTACCGGAGAAGGAACCCACAGCAGTCATTATGGATGGACAACTTATGGAGCAACAAATGGCATATATGGGGATTACTCAACAATGGCTGGATGCCAAGCTAAAGGAAAAGAGCCTGACGGTCAAAGATGTGTTTTTCGCGCAGGTGGACACGCAAGGGGAGCTATATATTGACCCATACAGTGATAATGTACAGATGTCCAAGGCACAGGATTCGAATCAAGCTGTGCTGACGCTGCTGCAGCAATGTACAACCGAGCTGCAAAAACTGGCTACGAATTCCAGCGAACAGCAAAGGAAACAGTTGTATGAGCTATGCTCACACAACTTGAAGGAAGCTATCCAGGAAATGCAGCCGGTAAATTCATCTAAGTCCTGAGCACATACGCATATGCCATAAGAGTATAAGCATGGGAGTTAAAAAGGAGCGTCCTTCAGCCGCTTATGGCTTTGAAGACGCTCCTTTTTATATTACTGTGCCGGTGTACATTTCACAGTTGTTGCTGCCTTTCATTCCTTGCCGGCGCAGCGGCAGCATAACCGTAAATACCGTTCCTTCTCCCACCTTGCTGGATACAGAGATAGAGCCGGTATGCATCTCTGTTATTTTATAAGCAATGGACAGTCCCAAGCCGCTGCCTCCTGCAGTTCGGGCCCGTGACTGGTCTGCTTTATAAAACCGTTCAAAAATGCGTTGCTGATCCTGTTCGTTGATGCCCTGTCCCGTGTCCGCAATGCGGATAACCGCCTGTTCACCGTTACTTGAAAGAGAAACAGATATGCTTCCACCCTGTGGTGTAAATTTAATGGCGTTGTGAAGGAGATTTACCCAAACCTGGCCCATCAGATCCTCGTCCGCGTTGATCTCAACGATATCCACCTCAACAGTCATCTCGATTTTTTTAGCCTCCCATTGCGGTTCGCAGGCGAGAATAAGCGAAATTAGCTGCTTGTCCAGCCGATAAAGGGACGGACGAAACAGATGCCGCTCCGAATCCAGAATCGCCAGCTTCATGAGATTATCGCTTAGCTTGGATAGACGAATACACTCCGTCTCGATGATCGTCAAATACCGGTCTCGCTGTTCACGATCCAGATTCTCGTCCTTGAGCGCCTTGGCGAATCCGATTATCGAGGTCAGCGGTGAGCCGATTTCATGGGATACGTTTGAAATAAACTCCTCCCGCAGCTTTTCCATAGCCTTCAGATTTGCAGCCATATCATTGATACTGTCCACCAACTGTACATAAGGATGCGGCCTCCGATGTTTTCCGTTCCTCCCGCCGAGATCCCAATCCAGATTAATGTGAAAGTCTCCTTGCGAAATACGTTTTAAAGCATCGATCATTTCGGTAAAAGCGTGCTGTTCTCTAGGCTGGAAGAAGCGCCTTACCGTCATACTGATAATACCGAAGAAGAAAAAGCCTAGCGTCGTATTCATAAGAAAGACGAACAAACCATGGGGAGCCCATGACATGTGCGAATAGATCGCCTCCATAATAAAGAACGCGGCAGTCCAGCTGAGATACAGCACCAATAACACCAGCATGAGTCTCGCAAGGATATGGAGGAATCCCGGTTCTCGTTTCATTGCCTTACCTCCAGCCGATAACCCAATCCTCGGATCGTACTGATCCGGAAGGAGTGGCTTGCCTCCGGAAACCGTTCCCGAAGGCGTTTGATATGGACATCAACCGTTCTTTCGTCTCCCTCATAATCATAACCCCAGATCTGTTCGATCAACTGGTCGCGGGTAAAGGTTTTGCCAGGATAGCTGGCCAGCTTGAAGAGCAGCTCAAATTCTTTGCGCGGCAGGGTAAACTCCTTCTTTTCAGCCCGGCATTCAAATGTATCACTCCGCAGGACAAGATCTCCGACAGTCACTGATTTGGAAGCCATGATACGATAACGTTTTAATAAAGCCTTCACGCGTGCAACAAGCACCATGGGGTCGAATGGCTTGACAAGATAGTCGTCCGTTCCGAGCGCGAAACCTTTCACGATCTGTGTCGTCTCGCCTTTAGCTGTAAGCATAAGCAGCGGCAGGTCGGTTTGCTCTCTCAGCTTACGACACAACCCCCAACCATCCATTCCCGGCATCATGATATCAAGAACAAGTAAATCGACCTTGATTTGATCAAAAATGCGCATCGCGTCCAATCCATCCACCGCCTCGACTACCTCCAGACCTTCCATCCTCAAAAAGTGTCCGACCAGTTCGCGAATATGCGGATCATCATCAACGACCAATACACGCGCCATTTCAATCCCCCTAACTAGTTCTGCCTTAAATCTCTCATCCTCGTCAAGAAGACTGCCATCTTATGCTTTACGCATATATGCACGCACCGTAAGCGGCGCGAAAATCGCCACAATGACTGTAGCGCCAAGCAGGGAGATCGCCAGTTCCCCGCCAATCGTTCCCGTATTCGCAAGCTCCCTGACTGCGTTCACAAGATGTGAAATCGGGTTGACGTTCACAAACCACTGTAGCCAACCAGGCATTGTGTCCACAGGCACAAATGCGTTGGAAACAAAAGTGAGCGGAAACAGAACAATCATGGAGATGCCCTGTACACTGGAAGCAGTGCGGGCAATCACGCCAAAGAAGGCGAAAATCCAGCTGACTGCCCAGGAACACACGATGACCAAAAGCGCGGCGATAGCAACACTCAGCAGCCCTCCCTCTGGCCGATACCCCAAAATATACCCCATGGCGAAGGTAAGTACAGTCGCAATAGTATACCGGATACTGTCAGCCAGCAGAGCTCCAGCCAAAGGCGCAATACGTGCGATTGGGAGTGACTTGAACCTGTCGAACACTCCTTTGTCCATATCCTCACGTAGTTGGACGCCGGTAACGACGGAGGTCGAGATCACAGTCTGCACGAGGATGCCTGGAATAATAACCGGCAAATAATGCTGCACGTCTCCTGAGATGGCGCCACCAAAGATATAGGTAAACATAAGTGTGAAAATGATCGGCTGGAGCGTGACATCAAACAATTGCTCGGGAGTATGCCGGATCTTCAGAATGCCCCGGTAGGCCATCGTCATGGAATTGAAGAACGCCTGTCTGAAACTCACAGACTTCTTCAAAGTGCGATCAAAACCTGTCATAACCGTAGTGCTCTTCATGCTCTCGCCCCCTCCCCAGCATGCGCTCCTTGGGACGTCTGCTGCTCGTTTACTTGTGCCCCATGACCAGTGATGGACAAAAACACCTCGTCAAGCGTCGGCTTTTGCACACTCATTTCTGCTAGACGAATCTCTCCAGTACGGAGGGCAATCAGCAGGTCCGTTACCCGATCTGCATTGGCCATCGGAGAAATAATCTTTCCAACTTCCACTGACACGCTGGACTTGACTGAAAGCACCTGTTCAACGATCTGAACAGCTCTCTCAATGTCCTGTTGATTTTGCACTTTGAGTTGCAGAGTCGACGCCCCCACTGCCGCTTTCAGTTCATCCACCGTACCCTCAGCGACTACCCGGCCATGATCGATCACCGCGATTCGGTCAGCAAGTTGATCCGCCTCGTCGAGGTACTGGGTAGTGAGCAGTACGGTGGAACCGGTCTTGACCAGACGCCGGATCGTGTCCCACATCTTGACACGCGTGCGCGGGTCTAGTCCGGTAGTCGGCTCATCCAGGAAGATCAGCGGCGGCTTAGCGATGAGACTGGCGGCCAAGTCCAGTCGGCGGCGCATGCCTCCCGAAAAATTTTTTAACGGTCGCTTGGCTGCTTCGGCCAAGCCAAATTCCTCCAACAGCTCCGCTGCCTTATGACGCGCCTCGGCACGTCCCAGTCCAAGCAGTCTAGAGAAGATGATCAAGTTCTCAGTAGCGCTAAGCGACTCATCGACCGATGCGTATTGGCCTGTTACCCCGATCAATTGACGCACAACCTGCGGCTCCTTTACTACATCGTGCCCGAAGATACGCGCTGATCCACCATCAGGTCGCAATAACGTTGACAGCATTCGGATGGTAGTCGTCTTACCTGCTCCATTAGGGCCGAGCACACCGTAGATCGTGCCAGCATGGACATTCAAATCGACACCGTCAACCGCATGCTTATCACCAAAAGTTTTAACGAGTCCCCTTGCTTCAATGGCCAAGGTCTCTTTTTTGTCTGTATAATCCACATTCATATCCTCCCTATACGGTTTCTATAGCGAGGATAACCCACGTTTATGAACTGAATATGAATAGAAAGATATTGAACCTATTTACACTGTAAAAAAATAATCTCGTTCTACCTTGCTCACTCTTAAACCAAATGTTTTATACCACTCGGATTTCCCTTTTTCCTGCGCTACCTTGTGCAGCTCGTTATGTTTCCAATTTTTTATAGCGTCTAGAGACTCCCAATAGGAAACTGTGATGCCTACTCCATTGTGATCACGAACACTTTCCACACCTAGAAAACCAGGCTGCTCGGCAGCCAGTTCCACCATTTTGTCTCCCATCACTCCGTATCCGCCATCTCCTTCCGTACGTTCAGAAGTAAAGATAGCCGCATAATAGGGTGGCCGAGGAGTTTTAGCAATTGAGTTCATATGTTCCTCCTAAAACAAAAATATATAACCTTTCTTTCATTTGATTATAATCATAAATATTAAATAAAAAAAATGAATATATCTGATATGATACATGAATATATTTCATTAAAAAAATAGGAGTGAACAGGAATTTGTTTAAATATAAGATTTTTCTTTGCGTAGTTGAAATGGGAAGTTTCACAAAGGCCGGGGAAGTTTTAAATCTTACACAATCGGCAATCAGCCATGCGATCTCTGGATTGGAACATGAATTAGGGTTGACTCTTCTGATCCGAGGTCGTTCAGGCATCAGATTGACCAATAACGGAGAAAGATTGATGAAGCAATTTAGAGAGATCGTACAAATGGACGAAAAGCTCTACCAAGAGGTAGCTCTAATTAAAGGATTGGAAATCGGAACCGTAAAGATCGGCACATTTTCAAGCGTCTCTATTCATTGGCTGCCCCGTATTCTAAAAAAATTCAATGAGCAGTTTCCTCTTATTGAAATAAAACTGCTCGATGGGAACTACCATGAAATTGAGAGCTGGATAATCAGTGGGGAGGCTGATTTCGGCTTTGTGAACCTCCCCACGCTAGACACATTAGAGGCGTTGCCCTTAAAAGAAGAAAGCATGCTTTGTCTACTTCCTTCCGATCATATTCTGGGAAAGCAAGCCTCCATTCGAGTAGAACAGCTCAGAGATGAGCCTTTTATTATGCCTGTTGCAGGCTGTGACACCGATGTAAGGAATATTTTTTCACAGCATAATATGTCACCTAAAATCAAATATGAATTAGAAGATGACCATGCGATTATGGCTATGGTGCAGAATGGACTAGGCGTGAGTATTCTTCCTGAAATGATCCTGTCTCACATTCCTTACGACATCTCTATTCGTCCATTGGATGAGAGGCATTCCCGTACTATCGGTATCGCTACCGCTTCCTTAAAAAATGTTTCTCCAGCAGCTAAAAAATGTATGGACTTTATTAATGAATGGATCAACTAGCTTCATCATGTCGGCCAAGGAAGCGGATTTTCAAAACTGGACCAGTCCATATCCATTTCATTATCGTTCAGCAGACATTCATCTAGCTCTTCTTCCAAGTCCGGTCGATTCATTCCGATACCGATCATGACGATTTCGTTCATGCGATCGCCCCATTGTTCATCCCATTGGTCCAGAGCCTCAGGGTCAGCTGCAACGATCTCCTGCCGTTCTTCTTCGGATAATGCAGCAAGCCAGCTTCCCGCAGGGCCAAATTGAATAGATGGTCCTGCCTGACTAATACTCGCTGCCCAATCCTGCGGGGTTGCAATCCAGGCCAAACCTTTGGCGCGAACGATCTCCTCCGGCCAATAGTTCATAAATTCAGCCAATCTTGCAGGATGAAATGGTCTTCTACGACGATATACAAAGGAATTTATCCCATATTCGTCCGTTTCCGGTGTATGGCTTTCAAGCTCCAGCTCCCGAATCCATCCAGCGGATTGACTAGCCTTGTCAAAATTGAACAGCCCTGTATTCAAAATGTCCGAAGGAGCGACCTTTCCCTTGGAAGTACGAATGATTCGGGCTTCAGGCTGTAATCTCCGCAGCACACCCTCCAGCTTATCCAGCTCAGCAGACTGAACCAGATCGCACTTATTCAGAATCAATACATCACAGGTTTCAATCTGGTCTATGAGCAAGTCCGAGATATCACGCGTGTCGTCTTCACCAGTAGCCTGCCTACGATCCAGTAACGTTTCTCCTGATTCAAAATCATGCCAGAAACGGTTCGCATCGACTACGGTCACCATGCAATCCAGTTTTGCCAGCGATGCCAAATCAATGCCAGTTCCTTCATCGGCGTACGTAAAGGTTTGAGCGATTGGCACAGGTTCACTGATGCCTGTAGATTCGATTAAAATATAATCAAACTCGCCTTGTTCCGTCAGTTTCTTGACCTCCACCAATAAATCTTCACGCAATGTACAGCAAATACAACCATTAGACAACTCGACCAGTTTTTCTTCTGTTCTGGACAAGCCGCCCTCTTTTTTAACCAGCTCAGCATCTATATTCACTTCACTCATGTCATTGACGATGACTGCCACTTTCATTCCGTCCCGATTGTTTAATACATGATTCAAAATCGTTGTTTTTCCTGCACCCAAATATCCGCTCAACACTGTTACTGGTATTGCTTTCTTATTCATCGCTGGTACGCTCCCTTGAATATCGGCTTTCTCTTCTATAAATCGTAATAATTACTATTAATATCAACTTTCAGTAATATACAGCATCCCTTTTGCCTTGTCAACTGTGAAGAAACTCTTGAAATGAATAATCTAAGGTTGCTTCGTTGCGATATCTGTTTATGGTTCCTATTCTAGTTGTCATTGTGATAACCCAACAAAAGCTAGCCTCTTTGGAAAGTCATGACGAAACAACCAGGAACGTGGTTGTGGTGGAGCTTCATCGGATTTGGC
Organism: Paenibacillus sp. EKM206P; assembly: GCF_011066155.1. Lineage (NCBI taxonomy): Bacteria > Bacillati > Bacillota > Bacilli > Caryophanales > Paenibacillaceae > Paenibacillus > Paenibacillus sp. EKM206P. The sequence continues at coordinate 82,312 of NZ_JAAMNQ010000004.1, forward strand.
TTATTTTATGCTCCGCTATGCTTCGCATCGGCTTATTCACCGGGTTGGTTGATTGCGGGAACCCGGCAAATTACCATTATTTCTGGTTCTTTGCTTGTCCCTTTATTTTCGGAATTCTGCCTGTCATACTCGCCTCATTCGCCTATCCATTAGGTAATCGCAAAATGATGGAAGTCTGCGCGGGACGATTGAATGCCTATCAACGTGTGCTCGGGATGACATTGGCTAGCTTACCCTTCTGGTTATTGCTTTCGTTATATGGAGTTTTCAGCGCGGGAATGCCAAGTAAGGAACAGACGGTACAGTCCGCCTTGGTGGCTGTGTTTTTCAGGGGTGATCGCTACGGTTTTATTTTTTAAAGCTACAGATCAGGTTCGTGGAAATATGCAAAAGCTGGGACCGTAGAAGCAACACAATCTCTGGAAGTTCTTTATGCATTAATGGGAGAATTATTTTTTTGTATATCCCCATGCCGTCTCCTTTATCATGGATGGGTATGTTCATCGTCATCCTCGGCATGATTCTGCGCAGTTATGTAACACATGCTAAAAGCTTTATGTAACTTCAAGCATTAGAAAAAGACCGCAAAATAGATGCGGTCTTTTTAAATTTCTTATATCGAACGATCTTACTTTTCTACATTTTTTTTGAATTCGATCATAAAGTCTTTAGGATCTGATTCTACAGTATAAGGGAATACACCTTGTTTCGTATGCAAATAAAGAACACCATGGCCCTGCCCGATACTTTTAAACGATATATCATATACCTCATTGAGAGAAAACTCCCGGTACGCTGATACAATTTTAGTTGTATACAAGTGTAAAACTCGACGATGAATGACTGTTTCCTGTTTTAACGGAGTTACGATCCTTTCCGCTTTGTAATACGGCTGGACTGAAACAATATTGTGCACACGATCCCTCCACATTTATTATCAATCCAGACGGACATGACGCAAATCCTGCACTATGGGCTGCTTTCATTTTGGTTGTTTTGAAGACGTATTTTGTTCCAATACCGGCGCCAACTCATCCTGAACACTGTTTTCCCATAGAGGGACTCCCGAACGGTAGGCAGCTCTTCCATTTAGATGTCCGGCTACGGGAGAAGTGATAAAGACAAATACAATGGCAAGCAGTAATTTGATACTGACCACGTCTACATAAAACAAAAAATAAAGAAAGGCTCCTGTTAATACGCAAAGCACGCCAAGCGTTGCACTTTTGGTTGCGGCGTGAGAACGTAAATAAACATCTGGCAGCCGCATCAATCCAAACGCGCTCAATCCACAGAACAGAGCACCGAGTAAAACAAGGATCGCAATAAGCAACTCACCGATCAAGTTCATCACCCCCAGTATCTATGACGGCGTCTCTTTCTATATATCTCGCCAATGCCGTTGTTCCTATGAACGTCAGTATTCCTATAACAAGAACAATCTCAATAAAATCCTGTGTCCTCAGCTGCATGCAGATCACAGCAATCATAGCTAGCAGATTTATACCTATCGTGTCCAGCGATGCTACCCTATCCGGACGTGTCGGTCCTTTAATCAAACGGTACAAGCAACCTAATATGGCTAAGGAGAGAATAGCCAGTGATGCAGTCAAAAGTGCCGAAACTATCACTGTGTCACCTCCATGATCGCTTTTTCAAATGTCCCTCTAATTTGCTCAGAAAGCAGTGTCGCGTCCTGTATGTCCATGGCATGAATATACAGCATTTGACCTTCTCCAGATACTTCTAGAGTGAGCGTTCCTGGTGTCAGACAAATGAGGCACGATAAAATAGTGATCTCCCAATCTGACTTTAGGGCGGTCTCATAGGCAAAAATGCCTGGGCGGATCGTCAGCTTCGGGCGGAGAATATGATGGATAACCGCAAAGCTGGAAACGATCAGTTCCCGCATAAACAGAAGTAGCAGCTTTAGGATGGCCCATATACGCTTCAGGTAGAAAGGTTCTGGACGGAATTTACGCAAAACAAGCAATATGGCTATCCCTAGCAGAATGCCCATGGTGAACCGCGACCCTGACCAGTCGTTGTTAAGTAGCATCCAGAGCAACGCAATCATCAGATTTAATAATATTTGAAAGACCATCTTCATCTACTCCTTTATTACAGCTTCGATGTATAGCGCGGGATGAGCCAGCACATCCCCGGCTTGTGCAACATAGGAATAGACCCAATCCGCCCCGATGCCCATCAATATAACCAGAACGAGCAAACCGGCCGCCACAGCATTCACACTTTTTAGCCCTATCCTCGGCAAGTCGCCTTCGGGTTCATTCCCCCAAAATGCAAGCCTGAATACTTTGATCAGCGAATACAGCACAAGGAAACTCGAGCCTAGCCCAATCAAGGATAATGTCAGCATTCCGGCATCCAGTCCGCCCCGAGTGATCAACACTTTACCGGCAAACCCGCTGAGCGGTGGAATACCTACAAGTGCAAGGGCCAGTGTAAAGAACATCCAGCCGATTAAGGGATAGCGTTTGATGAGGCCCCCCATATCTTTTAATTGGTCCGTTCCCGCTGCAGTGATAATGATGCCCCCAAGAATAAACATTAATCCTTTCGCCAACATATCGTGCAGCAAATAGAAAACCGCCCCATTCAATGCATCTGGTGTCGCTGCAGCCAGACCGAAGGCCACAAAACCTATACTGATAATGACGTTGTAATTAAAAATACGGGGAATATCATTATAAGCTACCGCTCCCAGTCCTCCCAGAATCATCGTAGCCGCCGCCATCCAGGCGATCCACGTATGCGTGAGTCCGGGATCATTCACAAAAATAAGAGTAAAGGTCCGAATGATTGCATACAGTCCCACTTTTGTCAGTAACGCACCGAACAAGGCCCTTATAGCAGACGGCGGCGAACTGTAAGAACCCGGCAGCCAGAAAAAGAGGAATAACCCCGCCTTCAATGCGAACACAATCAGGAACAGAACAGCGATCACATTGAGTACGCCGCCCTGCCCCGCTTCAGCAACCCGCTGAGACAAATGAGCCATATTCAGGGTGCCTACAGCCGCATATAGATAAGCAACTGCCGCCACAAAGAGTGTGGAAGACACAATGTTAATAAGCAAATATTTGGATGTTTCCCGAAGCTGGAGCTTCGTTCCCCCCAGTGAAATTAAGGCATAGGAGGAAATCAGCATAACCTCGAAGAAAACGAACAAATTGAACATATCTCCTGTAAGAAATGATCCATAGACACCTACAAGCAGGAAGTGAAAAAAGGTATAGTAATAAAAACGCTCCCGTTCTGCCCCTATACTGCGGAAGGAGTAGAGGAGAATACCCAAGCTTACCACTGAAGCGGTCAGCACAAGCAGAGCCGCAAACATGTCCCCCACGAACACAATGCCATACGGCGGCACCCATCCCCCCATTTGCAAAGTTTGTATACCCCCGCTATGAATGCGGTAAATCAGCACAAGAGCACTTATAATATTCAAAATGGCGCTAACTGTACTAATGAGCCGCTGAAGCAGAATCTTCTCCTTCAGAAAAATCAATATAACGGCGGTACACAAGGGAATTAAAATCGGTAGTGCCAAGAGATTGGTCATTGTTCTTCCCCCTTAACACTGTCGATTTCATCGGTGCCCAACGTCTGGTATGAGCGGTAAGCAAGCACGAAGAAAAAGGCAGTGACTCCAAAACTGATAACGATAGAGGTCAGAATTAACGCCTGCGGTAAAGGGTCCACATAAGTTTCCGCTTTACCTCCTAATACTGGAGCAGCTCCCGTCTTTAGTCCGGCCATCGTCAGTAGCAGCAGATGGACGCCATGTGTTAGCAAGGAAGTACCCAAAACAATACGCAGAAGACACTTAGATAGAATCAGGTACACTCCAATTGTAAATAAAATACCGACTGCTACAGCCATAATCAGTTCCATTTCACTCATCCCCCCCTATGGTAAAAATAATACTCATGGTCACACCTACTACAGCCAGGTATACCCCCAGATCAAAGAGGACTGCTGTAGCCAGCTCGGTATCACCCATAATAGGCAGATCGAAATGGCCAAAGGCATGGCTGAGAAAAGGGGCTCCGAAAACAAACGAGCCAGCCGCAGTCAGAATTGCAATGAGCAGCCCCACCGCCGTGATCATGCGGTAATTCACCGGAAGGACTTTACGAACCGTGTCCATTCCGAAGGAGATCGCCATCAAAATAAGCGCAGCTGAAGTCATCAGCGCTCCGATGAAGCCACCTCCCGGATTATTGTGTCCGGCAAAGAACAAATACATTGAGAAGGTGAGAATCACGATTATGATAACCTTGGACAGGGTTCGCAGGATCACATCATTACTCCGGAGCGGAAAGGCAATTCCCCCCCCCTTCTTATTTTTGTTGGCGGGTGAAATACCAGGCTCCATTTTCAAGTTAATCAAGGCATAAATGCCGAGGGATGCAATAGCGAGAACCATAATTTCGAATAAAGTATCGAATCCCCGGAAGTCAACGAGAATGACATTGACTACGTTTTTCCCTCCGGCCAAGGAATAGCTTTCTTTAAGGAAAAACTCCGAAATGGGAGCGAATGGACTACTGCCCATGGCTGCCAGCGCAATGAGTGTCATCGTAATTCCTACACCTACAGCGATAATCAAATTCGGCAATCTAAAGCTCAGACGCTCCTTATCCTTCTTTAACTTTGGAAGATACTTAAAGCACAGAAGGAACAGAATGACGGATACTGTCTCCACGATCATTTGTGTTAACGCAAGATCCGGTGCGCGGAAGATAACAAACAGCAGGGTCACCATGTACCCGACTGCACCGGTGAACAAAATCGCGTTGACCCGCGACTTGGCAAAGGGTACGGCAAACGCTGCTAGAAGCATTACAACAACAATGACAGCCTCATAAAAGGCCAACGGAGCATAGTGGCCCATACCCAGCGATATCCCTTGCGTCCCAAGCATCACACTTCCCAAGGCAATGACGAAAAAGCCAAATATATAAAGCAAATAGTGTCTGTTTGATCCCGTCATATAGAGATTTGTGAAGCGGTTCGATCCACGCTCCAGCACTTGAAGAGATCCATCATACAAGAGATTAAGAAAATTGCTACCGTTCCATTCCCGATCCAGAATCCGCAGTCGGGTGTATCTTCTATAGAGAAGTGTCCCGGCAGCGATAACACCCAGTGTCATGAATATCTCAGGTGTCCAACCATGCCAGAAATGTATGGAGACACCGAAGGTTTCCACTGGCGACAATAGCTCATTATAGATCGAGCCCATAGCCGGCTCAATCAGAGAATAAGACAAGAGATCAGGAAATAAGCCGAATACCACAGCGAGTGAAACCAGCAGGACTGGGGAAATCAACAGACCCAGCGGTGCTTCATGCGGTATTTTATCGAGCTTCTCCGGCTGAAGCTTACCCGTAAAAGTCTTAAAGACCAGAATCATACTGTAAACAAAAGTGAATACACTGGCAATCCATGCAATCACCGGAATTAGAATCATCCACGACTGTGTATTCAGAACATCCAACTCCCGAATATTCAACACAGCGGTAAAGAACATTTCTTTACTCAGAAAACCGCTGAATGGTGGTAACCCTGCCATGGAGAAAGCCCCCATCAACGCCACAGAAAAGGTGACCGGCATTAAGGATATTAAACCGCCGAGTTTGCGCAGATCCCGAGTGTTCACCTCGTGGTCGACAATACCAACCACCATAAATAGAGAGCCTTTAAAGACGGCATGGTTGATCAGATGAAAGATGGCCGCCGCAGTAGCCGTCGTATAGAATAACGACTCCTCTGTACCAGAAAAAAAGGCAGAAGCCGATCCCAGCCCGAGCAAACACATAATCAGACCGAGCTGACTAATGGTGGAATAGGCAAGCAGAGCTTTAAGATCTGTTTGTTTAATCGCTTTAAACGATCCATAAAAAAGCGTGACCAGACCGGAAAGTGAGACCAACCAGAACCATTCGGACTGACCAGCGAATACGGGGCTAAGACGCGCCACAAGGTATAACCCCGCCTTAACCATTGTAGCTGAATGCAGATAAGCACTGACAGGTGTCGGTGCCTCCATGGCATCGGGCAGCCAGATGTGAAAAGGAAATTGTGCGGACTTAGTGAATGCCCCCAGTAGAATCAGCAGCATCGCCGGAATAAACAACGGGGACTCGGTCAATAAGCCGACTTGGGCTATAATCTCCCGAATGCTGTACGTTCCACTCATTACGTAGAGCAGATTGAACCCCGCGAACATCGCCAGCCCGCCAAAGACAGTGATTAGCATCGACTTCAGCGCTCCATAACGGGATCTTTCCCGTCGGTGCCAAAAGGCGATCAGCAGGAATGAAGTAATACTGGTTAACTCCCAGAATCCATATAGAACCATCAAATTGTCGGACAAAACGACACCAAGCATTGCTCCCATAAACATGAGCAAATAGATGTAGAAATGGCGAATCGCTTCCGTCCGCTTATTAAGATAATAAATGGAATACAAGATCACCAGCGCACCCATCCCCGTAATCAACAGAGCAAACAGCAGGCTGAGTCCATCCAGATGCAACGTAATATCAATCCCAAGCGAAGGCATCCAAGATATAGTTGACATCGTATCATTTCCAGCCTGAATGTTCGATATCCTTGTCAGGAAATACAGGAAAAGAGCTGTGGGTACGGGCAAGACTGTCCAACCTGTATGAAAGCGCGAAATGCCCTTGGTCAACGGGATTAGAACAGCCAGCAGAAATGGAATCAAAATTGCAGCATGCAACACAGTCGAGCACTCCCCCTATATAAACTTAATTTTTTGTATATGAACTTCTAGGAATGCGGCTTTACCCATTCACTTTGTAGAATTCTCAAATACTGGGCTTCGCCATTTCTAACGATTTTGAATAGACCGCTGTTGAAATCAGTATCCAGCTCACGAAAAAATATCCCTTTGATCGTATCTTCTCCACCAGGCTCTTCACTCAGTACATAACTTCCATCCTGCTTCACCAAATAAGCGGAAAATCCCTTCTCATGTGAGTGCTCTAAAAGCTCGGGATAACGCTGTACAGCCACAATATGAAGATCAATAGGACCCAGTTGTTCAATCAAATCGTTGACAAAATTACCACGGGTAATCTCTTGCCATAGCGTTTGACTGGACTGGCCGATGATGATTTGAGTAACCTTTTTTTCCTGGGCTGTCTCCACAATCACCTCAGCTGTCTTTTTCCCATTGCATTTACGAATCAGAAACGCTCCTCCAGCATCTTTAGTCTGCTCTTCCCATCCCGAGAGGTATTGTTCCTTGTTTTGGTTGTATTCATGATCTGTGGTTGCATCCACTGTAAGCACATATAAAGGAGCCCCGAGTAACCGGGACAACTCGCTGCCTCTTTGAATTAACCGCTGTCCGTGCGGACCATAATGGACACACACCATAATGCTCTCATTGTTCATCTCCGCCATCATTTTCTCTGCCTCCTGTTTCCAATTTACGAAAAAAACACAAAAAGAGCCCGCTGTTGGCAGGCTCCTCCGGGTAAACCAATATACAATTAGCTTTAATTATATAGTTTACCGGGGAGATTGTAAAGGTAAATCCTTTTGCGTATAGCACCTAGTATAAATGGAGAATATTCATACAAAGGAGTGGTTCACATGTTGATGCGCAAAGTGATGATCTGCACCAGTCTCTTTATCCTGTTGCTTGTCGTGGGCTGGAGACTTGAATATAATATTCATGAAAAAGCAGTTAAGAGCAACCAAAAGTTATCAGCAAATGAAAGTTACAAATTCCGATCAGCCAATTTTGCTGAACCTGTTCTAATAAGCATTCCCTTTCTCCCCCGGGAGTATGTACGAATAGTACGAAAGATTGGTGAATAGTTGTTAGCTTTTTCGATTATCTTTAATATGAACCCTTGACTATAGCCGTTTTGCCAACCACGATTTAGGATAGGACACTAGTATAAAAACAGCAGATCAAGGAGACTATTCCCGATCTGCTACTTTTTTGGCGATTATTTCTCACAAAGAATGATACTTTATGACGAGCACAAAGTATTATTACCAAGCGTAGGCTTCTGGCGCAGGTTTTCCCGGACCCGGGAAAATCTCATTCAGCTTGGCAAGCACATCTTCGCTCAATTTGACCTCAGGTACCCGTAGAGCATCCTCTAACTGTTCTAAGGTCCGTGGTCCGATAATTGGAGCCGTTACAGCCGGATGGGAAAGTACCCAAGCCAGTGCAATCACGTCTTCCTTTTCACCCAGCTCGCGGGACAATGCTGCAAATTGCTCCAGCTTCATACGATTCTGCTCCACCTTTTCCTTGGCGCGTGCGCTGCGGGAACCTGTACCAGCTAACGCATTCCGTCCCAGCAGTCCGCCCGCCAACGGGCTCCATGGGATCACACCCAGCCCCAGCTCCTGAGCTGCCGGTAATACTTCAAGCTCGGCGGAACGTTCGTTCAAGTTGTACAAATGCTGCTCGGATACAAGCCCCAAAAAACGCCGTGCCTTCGCTTCGGCCTGCGCCACCGCAATGTGCCAGCCCGCAAAATTACTGGAACCGATATAACCAACTTGTCCCCGATCCACCACGGACTCGAATACGCCCCACAGCTCATCCCATGACACGTTTCGGTCAATGTGATGCATTTGGTATAGCTCTACATGGTCGGTCTGCAGACGTTTCAGAGACGCATCCAAATGGCGGCGAATTTTGTAAGCAGACAAGCCTGATCCTGCATTGGGTCCGTCATGTTCATTTTTCATATCTCCGTATACCTTCGTTGCCAACACGACCTTCTCGCGTCTTCCGCCGCCCTGCTGGAACCAACGTCCGATAATTTCCTCTGTCCAACCTTTACGGTCATGGCCATATACATTAGCCGTATCAAAAAAGTTAATGCCCGCATCCAGTGCGGCATCCATAATTTTAAACGCATCCTTTTCTTCGGTTTCTGGTCCGAAATTCATCGTCCCCAGACATAACCGACTCACCTTTAAGCCTGACTTTCCTAAGTATGAATACTCCATACTACCTCCCGCCTTTGCTTAAGGATTTTAAAATTCCGCAAAATTACATGCCAAAAAAGACCATACTCCGTTTATTCACCAGAACAAACCGCATTGAAACACCCCCAAATGCAATTTAAAGTTTGGAGAGCGCATGCAAAAAGGCCTCCGCACCATGCCGAAGCATAACATGCGGAGGCCACCTCCCCGTACTACCCGCCGAATATTAAAAGAAGGTGACTTTACGGCGGATGCCAGCAGAGCGGAGGATTTGAATCTGGAGAAGCGGCGCGTTCGCCTTTGCCACGGGATTCTTACCTTTTCATGTCTATCTAATCCAAAGAATCCCGTGGCAACAGCGATCGTAAGATCAAATCCTTCGCGGAGCGCGTTTATCCACCGTAACTCACTCTCTATTTAACAATCAAGGAATTAATTTCGTTTCTTTCGCTCGCTCAGCCATTTTTTTCGTATGCTTGCTGAGCGGCTTCTTCAACACCAATCCAAACAGGAAGCAAACACCGATAAATACAAACAGCATCACCACATCCCGTATCACCGTTGAAGCCAACATCCCTCCTACTGTCTCTCGTAACAGACTAACCGCATAGGTAAATGGTACAAATGGATTCAGCGCCTGAAAGAATGGTGTACTCGTCGCAATCGGAAACGTCCCTCCTGAACTGGAGAATTGAAGCACCAGCAGGATGACCGCCAGTCCCTTGCCGATATTGCCGAACACAGAAACTAGTGTATAGGTCATCGCCGTAAACACCAGACTGATCAGCATAGAGGATAGTACAAAGGCTACTTTGGCATCCACATACGCCCCGAGCAGGAACAAGTCACCGAGAGATACGCTCAGCGCCTGAAAAATACCAATTGTGGAGAATGTCATCAGCCGTCCGAAATACACTTGGTAGCTTTTAAATTGTCCTTCCGGGTCATCCACATCTACCCTGAACATTGATACCAGTAGCATCGCACCTACCCAAATCGACAATGTAGTGTAAAAAGGTGACATCGCAGAACCATAGTTAGGGATTGGATATATCCGTTCCTGCTTCAACGATACCGGACTGCCGAGAAACTCACTTTCCTTTTTCACATCCCCCTTGAGCAATGCAATAGCGCGTCCGAGTGCATTTTCGCCCTTAAGCTTGCGAATGGTGTCTGCAGCCTGACGTATGGAATCCTCGGCAGCTGGAAGATCGGTCCTTACAAAATTGGCTACTTGGTGCACCGCTTTTTCCACTTCAGGAAATTTATTTTCAATTAAGTCAGCCATTTTGACAAACTGTTGTTCCGCTTTGGGCAAATCATTACGCACAAAATCTGCCGCCTGATGAATTTTACTTTTAACCATCGGCAAATCGTTATTTACGAAGTCTGCTGCTTTGTTCACAGCATTCGTAAACTCGCCCATACGTCCCTGAATCGTTGTCGCCGCTTCATGCAGTTTCTGACGGTATTGTGGCAGATCCTGCTGGAGACGTGTTAGCTCTTGCTGGCCGAATTCTGCTGCAGCCTGTGCGTCATTTAATAGCTTTTCAATATTCGGTAGCTGCTCTTGAGTTGTAGTCAGCACATTGGCAGAATTGCGGGCTACGGATTTGATCTGATCTAGCGCCTTTTGAATGGCGGGTGCATACTCCGTATCATAATTGCCCAAAATGCTGTCAATTCCGCTACTGATTTCTCCAGCAAGGCGATCAGTGTCATCCAGCAGATTTTGCGCAGGCTTTTCACCGCGCTGGATGGCATTCCCGATACTAGTTACTGTGCTATTCAGACGGCGGAAACGATCCTCCACCCCGCTCACACGGGAAATAAGTGAATCCAGAGGTTGACTTGGCAAATATCCGTTCACACGGTTCAGCAATTGAGATATATGATCCAGCACCCCCACGGCAGTTGTCAGCCTACCGCTGACACGATTCACCGCAGCTTGTGCTGCTTTAGGATCAAAATCCACACCACGAATGATGTCTGTAATCTGAGAAACCTCATTCGCAATTTGTTGTACCAGTTGTAAATCTTCTTTAACTACTGTACCTATCGAATCAAGCGCACCCTCATTTTTGTCCAGAAATTCAAGTAAACCGTTTGTAAAGTCCTTGCCTGTGTCCGCTATCTGCTGTACTTCTGGCAGTGCCTTCTGGGCAGCATTAATAACTTTAAGAGCCGTTTGCATGTCCTCTAGGGCGGTGGTCAGTGCGCTTTCTACCTTGCTAAAATTTTGATCCAGTTCAACAATTCGATCACCAGCCTTTTGAATATCAGGTAGTCTTTTTTGGATATCTAAAATAACAGCGGCTACCTTGTCCAGCTCAGGCATGTTTTTGTCAATTTTGAGCACCAGGTCACCGGCGCGGTTAATTTCAGGAATTTTCTCCTTCAATGCGATAATCTTTTGTCCCTGCGCCTTAATTTTCGGCAAATTTTGCTCCAGCTCCAAGGCCTGTTTGCCCAACCTATCGATATCCGGTAGTCGATTATTTAGCTCCAACACCCGGTTTTCAATGTTACGAATTGTCGGGAGTTCCTCCTCCAACTTTACTCCAGCTTCCTTCAACTTCGTCAATACCGCCTGGCTAGCAGTTTCAATAAAGTTTTGGCTAATCTGGTTCGTCAGAGAGGTTGCCCCCGAAGATGTAATTTTCGGAGCTACTGCATTAATTTTTTCATTTACGGCGTAATCAATTTCCGGCTTTTGCGGATTTTCCGTCAGCACACTCGTAATTTTCTCTGAAAAGTCTTTCGGGATCAGCAGGCTGGCATAATAATCACCATCCAACACACCTTTCCGTGCTTCCGCTTCATTGACAAAAGTCCAACCCAGCTTCTTGTTATTTTGAAGGTTATGCAAAACCTCATCGCCGATATTAATCTTCTTACCATTCACTTCTGCACCCTGATCTTGGCTGGTAACTGCAATTTTAATTCCAGATGTATTCGCATATGGATCCCACATCGCTTTCAAATTCACCCATGCATAGACGGAAGGCAAAAGAATGATGCCAATGACTAATAAAGTCCCGGTCGATACTTTGAATACATTTCTCCAGTCTGTTAAGTAGATTTGCCATATCTTCCGCAACTTCATCACTCCTTGTATGTACATTAACCTGTCGTCCAGTGTTGTATGCACACGTATTGTAAACGATTCGAGCAAATGAAGCCAATCCTGTTACAATATATGCCAAAAGCGTATGGGTCTTATAGAGATCATAGGCTTTTTCTTGCCCCAACTCAAAGAAGCCCTTCAGACCTAATGAATAGGCTCGAAGAGCTTCTTTCTTATACATAGTTATCCATTCTTCAGCAGTCTGGCCGCCGAAAATGCTGCCCCATGACGCAACTTCCGCTTCTCCAACCGTTTGTGCAGCGAACGATTATACAGAACCTGAATGACAAAATACGAGATAATGCCCAGCACCACACCGAAAATCGACATGCCGATCAGGATGTGCAAGCCTCCGTGCAACAAGTCTCTGAATACAGACCAGTTGCCGTGAAACAGCTCCATAAAAGAATGCTCGTGAAGTCGTCCGCCCCTGACATGTACCGGATAATGAGATGGATAAATCCAAGCCCCCACTTGCTTGGCGAATGGCATTAGTACAATTGGCAAAAAGGTCAGCTTACCTACAACGTTACCCACAATGGCCGCAGGCAGCGAGCCGCCAGACAGACGAACAATCGGATAAAAAACAAGGTATACCAGAGAAGCCGTGGAAATCACAATCATCTCCAGCGCAAAGCCAATGGCGAAGCCCAAGGAGATCTTTTTAACTCCTCCAGGGGCGCGCAACAGCTTGATGAAATTCAGCCGAATCGCACGCCCTATATTTTGAAACATATTATAGTTCTTCTTCGATTTATGAGGTTTGAGCCTTTTCGGATTGAGCTTTATCAATAGGAGGACTCCTTCAACAGTACAATTCAATTTCAGGAATGAGTATTTACAGCTCCCATCCTTACTTATGTCTATACTGTCATTATAACCCTCAGCGTTCGAAAAGCAATGCTATTCCGCCTGTTTCGCCGTTTTAGGACAGAATTCGCTTGTAGACATCGTTCTGGAGAGGTACAATGTCCCAAATCTCAGCCGCGTATTGCTGAATCGTACAATCACTAGAAAATTTACCGGAGTGTGCCATATTGACAATAGCACGCCGAGTCCACTCCGAGGGATTCCGATACACCTGTTCAATATGAACCTGCGTATCCACATAGGCTGCGAAGTCCTTGAGCACAAAGTATTCATCATTATGATCAATCAGGGATTGATAAATGGCCTCAAATTCCCGTTCATGCCGCGTAAAAGGAGCATCGTTCACAAGTTGATCCAGCACTTCACGCAGTCTTTCGTCACTGTTGGCTGTTTTGCGCGCCGAATACTGGCCGTCCCGGTAATATGCCTCGATCTGATCCACCTTCAATCCAAAAATGAACATGTTGGAATCGCCTACCATTTCATGCATTTCAACATTGGCTCCGTCCAATGTACCTATTGTGAGCGCACCGTTCATCATAAATTTCATATTGCCTGTGCCTGAAGCTTCTTTGCCTGCCGTGGAAATCTGCTCACTGACATCCGCCGCAGGAATAATCAGCTCCGCCAGTGAGACCGAATAATTTTCAAGGAAAACGACTTTCAGCTTGTCCTTGACTTCCACATCTCGATTGATCGTGTCCGCCACGTTATTAATGAGCTTGATCGTCTGTTTGGCGAGAAAATAACCGGGTGCGGCTTTGGCTCCAAAAATAAATGTGCGTGGCGTCACATCCAGGCCCGGATTACTTTTAAGCTGGTTGTATAGATGCATCACATGCAAAATATTGAGCAGCTGTCGCTTATAACCATGCAACCGTTTGACCTGTACATCAAAAATGGAGGACGTATCCAATCGCACGCCCTGTTTTGCAAAAACATACTCAGCAAGCCTGACTTTATTATTTCGCTTAATCGCCTGTATCCGTTCTTTGAACGTCTCGTCCCCACTGTAACGAAGCAGGTCGATGAGCTCCCTTGGACGGGTCCTCCAGCGTGTGCCGATCGTCTCATCGTACAAGCTTGCCAGCTCCGGGTTGGCGTGCATCAGCCAGCGGCGATGGGCAATCCCGTTTGTTTTATTGTTAAAACGGTCAGGGTACAGCTCGTGAAACGACTTCATCTCTCGTTCCTTTAATATTTGCGTATGCAGCGCAGCCACCCCATTAACGCTGTAGCTGCCGACGATTGCCAAGTGGGCCATACGGATTTGTTCACCGTGAATAATCGCCATTTCACCAATTTTGATGTCCTGGCCTGGGTAATGCTCCAGTAGCATAGCGCAATAACGTTTGTTAATTTCTTCAATGATTAAAGAAATACGAGGAAGCAGCTCCCGTACCATATTAACAGGCCATTGTTCCAACGCCTCACTTAATATCGTATGATTCGTATATGAAACGGTTCGCGTCGTAATATCCCATGCTTCGTCCCAGCCCAAGCCCTTCACGTCCATCAGAATACGCATCAGTTCCGGAATAACTAGGGTCGGATGTGTATCGTTAATGTGCAGTGCTATTTTATCGGGCAAATGGCTATAAGGTAAACGAAGCTTCTCAAACGTACGCAAAATACTTTGTAATCCGGCCGAGCACAGGAAATACTGCTGCTTCAAGCGAAGCAGCTTTCCCTCATAATTGGAGTCGTCCGGATATAGAAATGCGGAGATAGATTCCACCGATCGATTGTAGTCGAGAAAGCGGTAATAACCGCCCTCGCCTCGAATCGGTCCTCGAACGGGATCAAGCGCTGATTCCGCACTCCAAATCCGCAGCGTATTCACCTGTGTATGACCATAGCCTACCAGCGGAATATCGTAAGGGACAGCCCAGACCGTTTCAGCATCCTTTGTCTCGAATACAAGACGTCCCTCCTGTTCGTGGGTTTCCACTCTTCCCCAAAAATGAACCTCGACCTTTTTATCAGGACGACGTTCCTCCCAGACATTCCCTTTCTGTAGCCAGTAATCCGGCAGTTCAACCTGATTGCCGTCCACAATACGCTGTTCAAACAGACCATATTTATACCGGATGCCGCACCCATGTCCTGCATAGCCAAGGGATGCCAGCGAGTCCATGAAGCAAGCCGCCAGACGGCCGAGACCCCCATTGCCTAGCCCCGCGTCCGCCTCCTGTTCTTCAATTTCCTCCAGATCCCAGCCCAGTTCACCCAATGCCTGCCGAACCATATCCAGTACGCCCAAATTCAGCAGATTACTGCCCAGTAGACGACCTATCAAAAATTCCAGGGAAAAATAATAAATCTGCTTCTCTTGTCCTTCTTTATAGGCTTGGTTCGTTTCTGCCCAATTCTTGCCGACTTGTTCACGAATCATGCCACCCAAAACCTTATATACGTCTTCCGACTGAGCCTCCTGCATCGGTTTGCCCAGCCTTCCGACCAGTTGCTCTCGAAAAGCCTGCTTAAATGCTTCTTTATTGCTGAACAAAGTTGTACCTCCTGTTATTTCCGTTTTAATGGCTAAGTATATCCTTTAAATTACGCTATTCTTGGCAATGACATAGGGAACTCTAATGTCTCCAATCAGAGTTCGATCTGGTGAAAGCTGTACATCTTTATCTAAAACCACATTCTCCACAACTGCCCCTTTACGGATGACACATTTTTGCATAATAATCGAGTTGCTTACCCGCGCGCCCTCCTCCACCCGCACTCCACGGAAAAGAATACTATTCTCGACCTTGCCTCCAATGGTGCAGCCATTGGCAACAAGTGAATGATCCACCTCGGCGCTGTGCGTATAGCGGGTCGGGGCTTCATACTTGATTTTGGTGTGTACCGGCTGATTCTGAAACAGGGCTTGATACTGCTGCTGATCCAACAGCTTCATGCTATTTTTATAGTAGCTCTCAATAGAATTAATAACCGCATGATAACCTTCATAATGATACGCATAAATACGCAGTCCACTTGGGTTTTTCTGGATGGCATCACGAAAGAAATGATTATCCTGATGGGCAATGCAATGCTTCACCTGATCCAGATACAAGTCTTTGTCCATCACAAACATTTCCAAATAAATGTTATGATGATCCTGCTCCTGATGAATACCCGTCACTCGTCCGTTCTCATCAATCTCCAGTCGTGCACAAGGATCATGCTCAGATTCTAGCTGGTCTATGGGTTTATATACAAGGGTAACATCTGCATTTTTCTCCTGATGATAACGGTATACATCCTCGATATCCACCTTATTGACATGCTGAGTTCCTGCGTGAATAATGGTTTGCCCCGATGAGCGATGAAAAAAATCCAGATTGTTGTGCACATGCTGCAAATCTCCACGCGATGCATCCGTCGGATCATTCCAGTCCGGTGGCAAAATAAACAACCCGCCCCGTCTGCGGTCTAAATCCCAAGGCCGACCTTCGCCCAGATGATCCAGCAGCGAACGGTATTTGCGGCGGATAAACAGTGCAATATCATGCACCCCTGCATGCATCATATTGGATAAGGTAAAATCAATGAGCCGATATCGACTAGCAAAGGGGACTGCGGCCCCGCACCGGAAATAGGTCAACTCCTTCAACTGATCCAGTTCGTGATCCAGGTTGATAACTCCAATGAGTCGACTCATAGCAGACACCGTCCTTATCCGGGTTAAATTCGTGCATGAAGCTGGCTTTCCTGATCGAACAAAATAATCTCATCAGAACTATCTTCAGGTCCAATAAACGCGTTGTCTTCAATAACGATGTTCTCATTCACGATAGCCCGGTGAATACGTACATTGCGCCCAATTTTTACGTTCGGCATGATGACAGAATCGGTAATGACGCTCCCTTCACCTACTTCGACCCCATAAAATAGTACAGAATGCCTTACTTCTCCATCCACCATGCAACCTTCATTTACAATGCTGTTTTTGAGGATCGCCCGTTGGGTTATATACTGGGCCGGTTGATTGGGGCTGCGAGTATAGATGCGCCAGAAAGGATCGTTCAGATCCAAAGGCGGATCCTGAACCAGAAGATCCATGTTGGACTCCCACAAGCTCTGAATGGTACCTACATCCTTCCAGTACCCAGCAAACGGGTACGCATACAGCGACCGGCCATGCTGAAGCAACAATGGAATGATATCCTTGCCAAAATCATGTGAGGATTCAGAATCGCTTGCGCTTTCCAGTAAATAGCGACGCAACACCTCCCATTTGAACAAATAAATACCCATGGAGGCCAATGTACTTTTCGGCTGTTCAGGCTTCTCCTCAAAGTCATATATTTTCAGATCATCGTCAGCGTTCAGGATTCCAAATCGTTTAGCTTCCTGAATCGTGACATTGATAACAGAAATGGTGCAGTCTGCTTCCTTCTCCTTGTGATAGTGGAGCATTCGACTGTAGTCCATTTTATAAATGTGATCCCCTGACAGAATGAGTACATGCTCCGGGTCATACTGATCCAAGAAATGCAGGTTTCGATAAATTGCATCCGCCGTGCCCCTGTACCAGTTGTTTCCATCTTCTTTCTCGTGCGGAGGTAAAACGAACACTCCTCCATCCAGACGATCCAAATCCCAGTCGCTGCCTACGCCGATATAGGAATGAAGCACCAACGGCTCGTATTGGGTCAATACGCCTACGGTGTCTATACCAGAATGAGTGCAATTGCTGAGAGGGAAATCAATAATGCGGTAAGTTCCCCCAAAAAATACTGCCGGTTTGGCTAGTGTACGGGTAAGTCCTTTGAGTCTTTTGCCTTGTCCGCCGGCGAGCAGCATGGCAACCACTTCCTTCTTTCTCATAACAAAGACCTCCCTGTCATGTGCGTCTGAAGCCATTGTGGCGGGATATTTGATAATATCCATTAAACATGAAAAGACAGTCGTAATCGTTTCATTGGCGAAGGAACGGGTAAGATGTGATGGAGAAGGGTAAATCATAGTTATGCGGAACGAGTGCAAGGAATCACTAAATCGTAAAATCCCGTTCATCTTTTCACATTTTGGATGCTTTTAAGCATTTGGGTATGACAACATGATCATAAGGAGGCGTACTTTATGAAGAATAAGAAATGGGTGGTAGCAGCATTGGGAATGGGTGTGACGTATCTGATGAAAAATAAAGGGGCACGCGATAAGGTATTGAATAAGGTACAGACTATTGTCAATCGTGCGAAAACCTCTGCAAAATCGTAAAATGTTAAAGCTAGAAAAAAGCGAGCCTCTCTGAATCATGGTTCAGGGAGGCTTTTCTCTGCCTCTACAAACAAATTATTGTTCGAGGCTGTATCCGTAGACGGTCAAGCATTCTCCTTATGTTCTTCTACTTCCATGATATGTTCAACGGTAAAGGTTCGATGCGTCCATTCGGAAGAACGGTAAGCCTCTAGGAGACCGAAGGTACGAATTTTCTCCTTGTCCACCTTTTTAAAGGTATGAGTAATCCCTACCTTGCCCTTGAAAGGAAAAAAGGAGAGCCCTACAGTCTGATCCGATAGCCACTCGGCCCAAACTCGCCCGCTTTCATGACGAACAGCCGGGAAGCTCAAACCTTCAGCAAACCATTCATATTCTACTGTAGGCGTACCCGGCTCTCGACTGCACAAAAACAGACTCAATTCGTCGCAAAACAACATTCTCCGTACATCCGTCCGCACTTGATGGTCGAAGGTTACGCCACATGCCAGCTCCTGTTTGAGCCTCAGACGACGCTGTTCCTCCGCTTCCTGATAAGCATGCGTAATCTGCTTGTCCTGAGCATTTTGATGCTCGGTCCGCCCGACTAGCTCCTTGTACATCAAGCTACACAGCAACGCAGCATACGTGTTTCCTTGTTCGACTTCATCAATCCCAAGACGATAGAAAACAAAACGTGGACTGAGTGGAAAATCAATAAATGTATAAGGTGCTGACATATGATCATTCCAGAAAGGAGCAGCGTCTAACTGTATCCAACCCCGATCATGCTCCCTTGCTGCATATACAAAATCCTGCTTATGACGTCTATTCTTGAAGGCACTCTCTTCCCATTGTAAAGCCAACTCACCTGAAATATGGGCATGGTCATGCTGCGTCGTCATGATATAAGCTTGGTCCGTTTCATAAATAACCATATGCTCTCCCCTTCCGTTCGGCGATTCGTGTGATTGTGTACAAACTCTCTGATTGAAGGTCATGGTTATGCATACGTTTATTATATCAGGATAAGGGTAAAAAGGCAGTGGAGTTTTCCCCCTCTTTATATCTAATTCCCCCTTTGATTCTGCACTCGAAACTGCTGCGGGCTCATCCCCTCCAGCTCACGAAACACTTTGTTAAAGTGCTTTGCATTGTCAAAGCCCACGTTAGCCGCAATTTCATAGATCCTGCCCCCTTGACACTCCAGCAGCTTTTTGGCTTCTGTAATGCGCAGCCTTTTTACATATTGAACAAAGCTGAGGCCTGTATAGGCTTTGAACGCCTGACTAAAATACGTATAATTCAAGGATACTGAGTTGGATACTACTGCCATATTCAAATCCTCGCTGTAATGAGCGTGGATATATTGGATAGCACGTGTCATACTACCACTTCTATCGACGTTGGCACTCGCGCCAGCTAGTCTATCTTTCTCTACGCCGACAACACTATCGTATGTGAGGGGGTTCCTCTGCTTCAATTCCTCATTCAAAACTGCCAGTGCACCGAACAGTTCCTCCCTTACAATCGGCTTGAGTAAATACTCCCGTGCCCCACAGCGAATCGCTTCGCGCGCATACTGGAACTCGTCATATCCACTGAGAATGATCACCGAAGGCCTGCGTTCCGGCTCCAGCTCACGAATATGCTGCATCAGCATAATGCCATCCATAATAGGCATACGGATATCCGTTATCACCAACTCGGGCAAAAACTGCTTCACATGCTGCCAGGCTTCCCTTCCGTCCTTGACCAGTACACATTCATAGAGACCGGAAAATTCCCGTTCGATCATAGCTTGAAGTCCCATTCGAATATTTTTCTCGTCATCCGCAATCAACAGCTTGGTCGTCATGGTCCGTCCCCCTCATCATGTAACGTCTAGGCAAAATCAGGGTCACTGTCGTCGATTGTCCGTGGATGCTGTCCAGTCTTATGCCATACTCTTCGCCATACTGCATACTTAAACGGCGATGCACATTATACAAACCGATTCCCCCATTCATCCCGGGCTCGTGGAAATCCATATTCGTTCGCGCTAGACCAGCCATGATGGCGTTTCTTCTTTCTTCAGATATCCCCACTCCGTTATCCTGTATACGCAATTCTATGATATCCTGCTTAGAGCAGGCTTCAATCGTGATGCTGAATGGGCTTTGCAATGTACTCCACCCGTGCTTGATAGCATTTTCGACTACAGGCTGCAGCGACATTTTCAGCATCTCCAGTTCCATAAACGCCGACGATAGATGAATTTCCAATCCAATTTGGTTATCGTGGCGAATGTTCATGATGGCCACGTAATGCTGGATATGTCGGATTTCATCCCGCAACGCAACACACGACCCGGACCATTGGAGATTATAACGCATCATCGAGCCAAGGGAGGTAAGGGCATCCGACAGCGGATACTGCCGTTCTATCTCCGCCATCATTTTTAAATTTTCCAATGTATTATAGAGAAAGTGGGAATCAATCTGATGCTTGAGCGCTAGCAGTTCAGCTTCTTGAGCAGTGGCCTGCTTGTGTACTGCCTCGGCAATGAGCCCGTTAATTCGACTCAGCAGACTGCGAAAATATAAAGCCAGCTCAGCCACTTCTCCCCGTCCATATACTGGAATCTTAAGCTGAAAGTCACCCTCCTGCTCTACTTTTTTCATGGATTCACGCAGGGTATGTAGCTGCTTGAGAATGAAGGCATGCAAGGTATAGGAAATGACGGACATAAACAAAATCAGCATACTAATAATGAGCAGCATGGCATTGCGTTTCTGACGGAGATCACCTAGCGGACCGTCCAGCGCCACCACATTTAGCAGGTAGGCGTCCAACCCTTCTATATAACGGTACAAACCAAGATAAGGCTTATTCCCATAGGTAAAGTCAAAAACACCACCCTGTCCCTGAACGCGGGACTGTAACAGATGGTGCACATGGGACAGAGGGATCGAAATTGAATCTGATAGAGAGGAAGCTGTAGCTATTTCGGTAGAATACATTGGTTTGTCAGCGTTCCTTGAGCTGTAATCGTCGCCGTCCAGAATGAACATTTGCCATGCGCGATTACGTTGCGGGATTCCAAATACCCTAGGTGAAAATAGCTCCAGCCTCATATTTGTTTCTACCAACCCCGCGTGTCTTCCTCCAGTAGACTGAATTTCACGTAGCAGTGCCATATACTGCACTGTCTCACTTTCCTGGCGGGATTGTCCCCCAAGTAAGCTTTTCGGCCCCTTGTACATATCCCACCATATTTTCCCTTGTCGGAGTTGAGCCGCTTTCAGCCAGGAAGCCTTAGGCAATCGTGATTCTTTGAAAATCATCGGCCATATTTCATGCGTCTGGGGATTATTGGTATACAGTCGAATGTTCTCTACATTGGGATTACTGTACAGCAAGTGCTGTAAATTTGGAAACACATTCAAGTTGAATTGGACTAGCTCATCGCTGCTTATTTCACGTTCCTCGGTTAGATAATGAAGCACGTTGCGATCTGAGATCGCAAGCTGTGCGGTTCGCTCCATAATTTCCATATTGCTATGAATATGGGCCAGCTCTGTATCCAACACATACTGATTTTGTACGGTAATGTCTTTCATTGTATTCTCGTACAGTTGGTGAAAGGTATATAGCGAGAACAATACCACCGGGATTAAAATGACGCCGATATACGCGACAATGAGCTTAACTTGAAGGGAACAACCGCCAAGCCGATCGGTCGTTCCCGTCATCCACTGCCATATCGTGCGGCGCAGCAGGCTCTTCATCTGTGAACGTGCACGGCCTGGCATGTAATCACATCCTTAGGGGTTCAATAGATTAAGTTATTGAATTAAATCATTTGGTGAACTGTTCAATTTTCTTAAGGTTTTCCTCATAGGCTTTTTGCTGATAAGCCAATACCTTGTCATAGCCTGCTTTTCTGCGGTCTTCCAAAAAGCGGGCAAACAGCCGATCGAACTCCTCATCCGAGGAAGCCAGCAACAGTTTCGGTAATGCCTTGCCCCAAATTTTGTCTATCTGGCCTGACGCAATGCCTTCTGCCGAGGTTCCGGTCGGTTTGATATTCTCATATTGAGAGAAGCTGTGGGTCTTGCCTTTCGTCCAATCTTCAGGCTGCTTATACGGCTCGACACTGGGCGGCGCCCACTGCAAATTCATATTTGTATCCATCAGCATCCAGAAAGTGAAGGAGGCGCCATACTTTTTGTCAAATGCAGACCGATCCTTGTTCAGCAGCTCCAGTACCTCCGGCTTGAAGGCTGGCTTACCGTTAACTGTGTCCCACAGCTTTCCCTGCTCCCCCAGATACAGATCACGATTTCCTTCCTCGCTAATCAGATAAGTCAGAAATTCAATAGCCCGCTCCTTGTCTTTGACATCCTTCGAAATAAGCGTCACCGTCCACCCGGAAATGCCCGGCCCGGCCAGCGTCGGCGGGTCCAGCTTACTGTTGGAAGGTCCATCCACCGCAATGTAGACGGAGTTGGGATCTTTCGCATGCAACGTCACCTGTTGTGTAGCAAAATCAGAGCGCTGATATAGCATGGCAAAATACCGTCCCTGTGCCACCTTCTCCTCCATTTGCGGACGTTTGTCGATAAATACGTCCTTGGCGATCAGACCCTGCTCATTGGCTTGACGGAATGTTTTGAGCCAGCGAATGTACTCTTCGTCCGATCGACGGTCGTACAGCTTTCCGTCCTTCTCATGTGGAACGGCTAAAAAATTAAGTAAATAGTCTTCAAAAGAATAATTTCCGTTATCCGTAAATTCGTGGAACCCTATCGGGATCAGCGGTTGACCGTTTATCTCCGGGAATTTCTCCTTTGCTTTTTGAAGCGCTTTCAGGAATCCCTCTGGTGTTCTCATATCCGGCTTGCCAATCGCCTCGTACATATCCTTCCTAACCATAAACGTTTGATTGGAGACAAAATTTTGGCCGTATTTTTGGTAATCCTGTGGTGAAGAGGACGCGTTAGGATACCCATATACATTCCCGTCCGTTTGACGATACCATGACATTTTAGCTGGGTCTGCCACTTTAATCAGATATGGATCATATTTCTCGGCCAACTTGTTAAGTGGGAGCACCATCTTGCCCTCGATCATTTTTTTGATCGCATCTTCCCCCCAACTGAGCGTGACAAAATCAGGCAGTTTGCCCGAGGCGAGCATGGTATTCAGTTTTTCATTTTCATTCCCTGCGGGTACGATAAAATTAACGCTGACCCCAGTCTTTTGCGTCACATACTTCGAGGTCATATCCGTTCCCCACTTGTTCGGGAACCAGGAAAAATTCAAATACCAGTCAAACGTAATCGGCTCTGTATCCGCCTTCCAGCCTGGCGTATCTGCCGAAGCCTTAGTTTTCTCGTCCTTCAATTCCGTGACAGCGCCACTTCCACCGGACGTACACCCCGCGAGCGGTCCTATCAGCAGCACGACGGCCAACAGCCCTTTCTGCCATTTGCGAATGTTCATCATAAATCTCCCCCTTGGATGATGTGCTAACCCTTGATCGATCCGATCATCAGACCCTTGACAAAATACTTCTGCAGAAAAGGATATACCAGTACAATGGGCAGTGTCGTCACGACCATCGTCGCCAGCTTGATCGATTGCGAAGTGACGGACTGGGCAACGCCCCCCGGTGCAGCAGCCATCATTTGATTAGAGCTGGATTGGGCAACAACCCGGTACAAATACGTCTGAATCGGCTGAAGATCCGTATTATTAATATAGATCATTCCGGTAAAATAATCGTTCCACTGGTATACCCCATGAAACAACGCAATCGTCGCTACTACCGGCATGGATACAGGGAGCACGATTCGGCAGAAGATACCGAAATCATTCGCACCGTCTATTTTCGCCGCCTCTTCCAGTGCATCCGGCAGTTCTCGGAAAAAAGCCATAAAAATAATAAGATCAAAAAAGCTGAACATCGCAGGAATGATGTACACCCAAAAGCTGTCCAGCAGTCCGAGATCACGAATCAGCAAATACGTTGGAATCAATCCCCCACCGAAAAACAGGGTAATGGTACCAATCAGCATATACAGTTTGCGCCCGATCAGCTCCTTACGGGAATATGCATATGCAATCATAGCGGTAAAAAACACATGAACAATCGTGCCGATAAGCGTCTTGGCAATAGTCACTCCCATCGCAGTCATAATACCGTTGTTAGCAAATACGGCCTGATAGCTGCCCAGACTGAAGACTCTCGGCCACCAGTAAATGCCACCCCGCATAGCGTCTGCTCCTTCGTTAAAGGAGTTCACCAGCACATACCACACGGGATACAATGTCACAAAACAAATAATCAGCATGAAGACGTTGTTCATGAAATCGAATATCGCTTCGCCTGCTGTTCTACGTTGCAATAGCTGCATGCACCCGTCCTCCTTCAAAATAGGGATGTATTATTCACCCGTTTGGTCACCGAATTGGCAATTAGCAGCAAAATGAGAGCAAGAACCGATTTCAGCAAACCCACCGCGGTAGAATACGAGAAACGGCCCTGCTGAATGCCCACCTGATATACATAAATATCAACTACATTACTTGCACTTTCATTCAGCGAGTTACGCAGGACGAGAATTTGATCGAAGTTGGAGTTCAATATGCCGCTGACCGCCAAAATAAACAAAATGGATATGGTCCCCTTGATAGCGGGAAGTGTGACGTACCACATTTTCTGAAACCGTCCGGCCCCGTCAATGGTGGCCGCTTCGTACATGTCCGTAGATACCCCCGCCATGGCTGCCAAATAGATAATAGCTGACCATCCAAGCTCTTTCCAGATATCCGAGCTAACGACGATAGCCCAAAAATAGCTCGGCTCTGCCAAATAACTGATCGGCTGGTCAATCCACCCCCAGGCTAGCAACAGTTGATTGATCATCCCGGTATCTGCCAGCCACGTCGTTAAGATCCCGCCAAGAATGACCCAAGATAAAAAGTGCGGAAGGTACGAAATGGTCTGTATAGATTTTTTGAACCGTGTAGACCGAATCTCATTCAGAAACAGAGCAAATACAATAGGTAACGGAAACCCGATCGCCAGCTTGAGCAGGCTAATACCCAGTGTGTTTTTGACAATGTACCAAAAGTTATCATCCTCCAAAAAGGCCCGAAAATGCTCTAATCCCGCCCAAGGTGCGCTTGATATGGTTCCAATGATGTCAAAATGTTTGAACGCAATTAAAATACCGTACATCGGAATGTAATGGAAAATAATCATCCATACCACCCCAAGCAGCGCCATAGTCTGCAAATGTCTTTGTTGAACCCATTTGCGCGCTAGTGATGCTCCTCTTCCCGATCGAACCGGCGGCTGTGGCTGCGGATTCTTCCCTCCTGTACTCATACGAAGACCTCCTTTCTTTGTAATGTAAGCACTTACATTTATTATTTTAAAGGCTTCTGCTTCGTATGAGTAGTACTGGATTTTTTGATTTTGGTATCTAAAGTTCAGGTGGGGATCTGACTATAGGCGAGAATTTTCTTCCATACTTTGGATTTTCATATCTATTAATTTACGAAAAAGACTATCAGATGGTACGATAAGACTATATGTGATTCCAATCATTACCTATATACCTAGATCAGGAGGATTAAGAATGGAAGAATTGGTTCGTTCGATTCAGAAACAGGTTCGAATTAAAAAGTTTGCTTGCTGGGCGGGGCTCATCATGTTTGGTCTGTGTACTTTAGTTGGCATTGCAGCTCAGGAATGGCTTATGACGCTCCTGTCACTCGGGATGACAGTCTTATCAATCTATGGGTTAACCATGATGCGTGGTATGACGAAGTTTACTAAAGAGTATCAACCGGGAAAGGGCTACGGTTATTATCGCCGTACGGTACAACAAAAGCTGCGCTATCTAACTTGGGGACAGTGGTTAGTAGGCGGCCTTATTGTCCTGATGTTCTTTATATTTAACGTCCGACTTAGTGCTTTTCTCATTGCTATCTTGGGTATCCTGACTATTCAGTTCAGTATCAAAAAACGAATTAAAAATCATCAGGAACCCGATGTCACTGAGCTGGAGGAGTTTGTACGGATGGGGATTGTTTCTCCGCATGAGCAGACTATTGGTGTATATAAAGATTTTCTACACCTGAGTCATACATTTCGGGGTAACCAAATTGTTATCGTTACAGACAAACGCCTGATTTCTGTATTTGTGGAGGAACAGGGGCGTGCGGTGAAGACGGAAATGTTACTCTCGGGTATAAACAAAATACGCGCCATCGGTACGGGTTTTCAAGGTCAAGGTATATTGCTGTCCGTAAGCAACCGTGACCATAACGAGCTTCACATTCATATGGTCGGAAAAAGCATTTTCTTTTCTCCAGAGCAATTTATAGGTTCCTTGCTACGGGCACTGGATGCAGCGTTAAAAAGCAGATCATACAGTACGGAAGAACCATTCCCGGTTTACCAACAGACAAGGATTTCATTGCATCCGTCAGAACAGGGTTTGCTGCATAAACCTACGACAGCTTAAATATTGTTGGGACATGTACCGCGTTATATATACGGTATGATCGGTCTTCATCATACGCCAAATAGCAAGTAAGCCCTGACCTAAATGAGCTTACTTGCTATTGGGTGTACTTCCACATCATATTTTCCAATCAACTGCCTACCTGCTAAAACAACTAATTTTCTACTGTACTTCTGCCTTCTTAATGATTGGCTCCATGATAAAACACCGTGATGAGATCATGACTTGTAACAAACACTAGCAAACTAAACAGACTGAGCGACAGAGGGCGTGAAATCAATTTTTTCATCCTTTAACACTCCTTTTAAAATAGTTATATATTGGTCTTGCTGTGTTGCTGTAGCTTGGGATCTGAAAATTTCAAATACAGCGGTACATTTCCTAAACTCATGTTCATGTTCCATACCCAGGGTATCGGACAGCATGAGAGATTGCAGGATATAGCCCAACGCAACCGTAAACTGTTGTTGCTTGATATAGTAAAGAGCCAGTTGATAGCAGAAGCGAAAATAATAAGATACATTCACAGGCTCTTCAAAATATTTAAAACCTTCAATTTGTTCGGCAAATGATTCCAGCACAGCCTCTAAAGAATAGTCGTATCTCGACGCTCCCTCAACGATGGAAAGAAGCCCCGGTAACAGCTCTTCCGGATTGTTACGAAGAAATTGGATATATTCCTGCAACACTTCGGCATGGCCTGACAAAATATCAAGGGCATACAAATTAGCTCTGGCAGCATAGCGGTAATATTCCACCTCTGCTTCCCCATATTGATCAAGACCATTAAACCAGCCCAATTCTGCATATTTTTCGATGCAATCGCGAGCGGCCTCATACTTGCCCTGTTTTTGGAAAGCCATGCCTTTCATGAGATGACTGTAGCCGTAGTAGTAGACTAGCGGCCGTTTGGTATGTATGGGTTGTATAGGTTTCTTGCGCGCTTTGTAGAGCTGCAATTCCTGATACTTTTGGTTGACATGGCTATACAGCCGGTCGCATAAAGCAATCATATTGGCACCGTCCGCAAATGAAAAAGAAAGCTTAATCATGTTGACAAGTGTGTCTAGATCTGTGATGTCGGAGTGAACAAGATCATCCACTATTCCCGCCTCCTTGTCTGACTTTTTATATTCACCAAACAAAAGCAAGCTCTAAACCCTAACTAAAAATAACTTAATTACGTATTTATTACGTAATTAAGTTATACCATGAATTCAAACATATGACAAGTGCATTATGATAATATATTCCATTTTTAAAATACCAACGAAAGTAGATCGTTCACTTGTTCAATTCCATGTGAAGCAAAGGAAATGCCCTACCTGATCCATCCAGTGCAGAACGCGCCGTTTGTACAAAGCCGTAATGTCTGTAGAAAGCATACGCTTTCTCGTTCTGCTCATTCACGTCCACTTTGAGGTGTTTCCCTTTTATTTTTTCAGCATGCTGGATGAGTCGGCTGCCTATGCCCTGCCCATGGTGTTCAGGGTCCACAAACAGCATCTCTATTTTTAATCCGTCCAGCCCGATAAAACCTGTTGGTTCTTGACTTGTATTCCATTCCATCCAAACTTCAAGTTCTCTTAAAACACCATTGCGTACGATATGATGATAAAATTGAATGTCCTCTTCCGCCAAAAATGTGTGCGTCCGGCGTACAGCCCGCTGCCAAATATCAACGAGTTGATCATGATTTTCTTCCCGATAAGCAACAATTTCATTTTGCACGGTACTTCCCCCTTATTTAAATATCGATATTGCATGTTTTGCAGTAAGTCTAACATGCCTATTTAGAAGCATACAAACACAAAAAAGGAAGCGGAGTAATTCCGCCTCCCTTAGACTACAGCCTTTTACAACGTAACACCGTTTTTAAAAATAGCGAGCTCCCTGAAATTGTTTTTCTCATTGTTCACCCATGTTCCGCTGGCTACATCGACGATGTAATCGACAAAGTTGCGGAGCGCATCTTCCATACTGACATCCTCCACCAATGAACCGGCGTTATAGTCGATCCAATGAGGTTTAGCCTTATATAACGGCGAGTTGGTTGATACCTTCATCGTCGGAACAAAGGAGCCAAACGGCGTACCGCGTCCAGTTGTGAAAATGACGAGTTGGCAGCCCGCTGCGGCGAGAGCTGAAGATGCCACTAGATCGTTGCCCGGCGCGCTGAGCAGGTTGAGTCCCTTGGTCTTGAGACG
Source organism: Paenibacillus sp. EKM206P (assembly GCF_011066155.1). NCBI lineage: Bacteria > Bacillati > Bacillota > Bacilli > Caryophanales > Paenibacillaceae > Paenibacillus > Paenibacillus sp. EKM206P. The sequence continues at coordinate 111,255 of NZ_JAAMNQ010000004.1, forward strand.
TTCCCCGTACTGAATGACATCAGTGACCGTGGAAGACCCGGATTTTTGCGTACAGCCCAGTGATTTATCCTCCAGCGTCGTAATGCCCCCTGCTTTATTGCCCGGTGACGGATTTTCGTATACTGGCTGCTTGTAATCCAGAAAATATTGTTTGAAATCGTTAATCAGATGTACGATCTTACCAAATACTTGCTCATCGGCAGCGCGCTCCATTAAAATCGTTTCCGCGCCGAACATTTCAGGTACTTCTGTCAATACCGTTGTTCCACCTTGCGCTGCCATATAATCCGACAATCGTCCGAGTAGTGGGTTGGCAGTAATACCCGATAAGCCATCAGATCCACCGCATTTCAAGCCGATGTTCAGCTCAGACAATGGTACAGGTTCCCGCCGATCTTCTTGCACGGCCGCAAAAATTTCATGAAGCAACCTTACCCCTTCCTCTACTTCATCCGACACATCTTGGGAAAGCAAAAACTTTACCCGCTCCGAATCATATTCCCCGATGGCTTCCTTAAATTCTTTCATTTCATTGTTTTCACAGCCCAAACCCAGTACAAGTACGCCACCTGCGTTCGCATGTTTCACGGCATCGATCAAAATCGTGCGCGTATGTGCATGATCGTCACCCAACTGAGAACAACCATAGTTATGCTTGAGCACAAGTGCATTTTCAAAAGGTGAAATATCTCCCACTTCCTGCTTGAAACGGTTTAAAATAAGTTCAGCGATCCCGTTCACACAGCCGACCGTCGGCACAATCCACAACTCATTGCGAATCCCCACACGACCGTCCTTTCGCCGAAACCCTTGAAACGTACGACTCTCCTGTTCATATAAATGAGGAGCTGGCTTAGGCTTATAAGTGTACTCTTCTACGCCTGTCAGGTTCGTCTTCGTATTATGCGTATGCACATGCTGACCTGCCTGAATGGGCTGAATGGCATGACCGATGGGATATCCGTATTTCAGAACATGCCCACCTACAGGTATATCCTGCAAGGCGATTTTATGCCCACGTGCTACATCCTCGGCTAGCTCCACCCGTTGTTCTTCTTGTGCTCCCCATGCCAGTGTTTCTCCCTGCTTGTAATCACGCAAGGCGACAGCCACGTTATCTTGATTATGAATTTGAATGAATTCCAGCATTCCGGTTTCCTCCTTGCTTATGCTCTGGGCACGCTGTTCCCGGTTAGAGAATCGAGCGTCTCCTTCATTCCTCTGCTTGTAATTTCATACACGTGCTGTGCCGTTTGTTCAGCCAGCCCTTCGATCTGGTTCAAATCTTGACCCCACCATGTTTGCTTGCCGAGTACCCGCTCAGTCAATTGCTTCGCCCCGGCGAGAGTACCGTCATATTTACTCCACAGTTCACCAAACGTGCTCAACACTTCAGCTTCGTCTGCCAACGCAATCGACTCGCCATTTCTATCACCCCGGTAAAATACGAGTAAGGACGCCAGTGAAAACACGATTTTGGCAGGCAGCTCCTTACGTTGTTCTACATACTGGAGCAAGGATGGCAAGTTCCGTGTCTTGAACTTTGACACCGAATTCAACGCAATACTCATAACATAATGACTTACATATGGATTACGGAACCGCTCAATAACATCGTCGGCATATACATTCAATTCCGCTTCTGGTGAGTTCAGCGTCGGAATAATTTCTTCTCGAATCAGCGACTGGATAAAACTGCCCATAATATCATGCTCAACCGCCTGCCCCACTGTGTCCAGGCCATATAAATAAGCTACAGGTGTAAGCGCCGTATGTGCTCCATTCAAAATACGCACTTTCCGTGTACGATATGGCGCCATATCGTCGACAATCAGGACATTCAATCCGGCCAAATGAGCAGGTAATTCCTCTTTAAGCCACTGTGGCCCTTCAATAACCCATAAATGATACTGTTCGCCCACAACAACCAAATCGTCCTTGTAACCCAATTCCGCTTGGATTTCATGAATTCGGTCTTTGGGATAACCAGGTACAATTCGATCCACCAAACTGTTGCAGAACGTATTTGCTTCCTCTATCCATGCAATAAACTCAGCTCCAAGCTTCCATTGGTCCGCATATTTCAGTACGATTTCCTTGAGAGCGTCTCCATTACGGTCGATGAGCTCGCATGGAATGATGACCAATCCCTTGCTCTGATCGCCCCCAAAAAATTGAAAGCGCTTATACAGAAAGGCAGCCAGTTTGCCCGGGAAGCTCTTTTGCGGACGATCTTCTAGCTGATCGTCTGGGGCATAAGCGATCCCCGCTTCCGTCGTATTCGACACAACAAAACGCAGCTCCGGCTTTTGGGATAGTGCTTCATACTCCAAAAAGTCCGAGCCGTACGGATTAATCCCACGAGAGACGCACTCCACAACGGTATGCTCCTTCATGGCCTTCCCATCCTTAATCCCTTCAAGAATAACCGTATACAGGTCATCCTGCTCGTTAAGCTTCTCCACGAGGCCTCCTGGCTGCGGTTGTACAATCACAACTCCCGTATTCCATTCTGCCAGCTTATTCATTTTGTCAAATTGCCAGTCTACAAAAGCACGCAGAAAGTTCCCTTCCCCGAATTGCATCACCCTCACAGGATGCGGGTCTGTAACGATAAAGCTTTTTCTGTTTAATTGATCTAATGCATCTACTTTTTTCATCCGGAGTATCCTCCCACTATTACCATAATGATTTCAACGTTATTTTAGCATAATGCACACGTTAACAAAATAGTTTTCTCAACATTTTTACTTTATAAAAATAATAATGACAATAATATGAACACGTTAACACAAGAGTTTTGCATAACAACCAGCAAGTATATGGACCTCTTTCTGTTGTTTCGCTGCTGAGCCAAGACGGTTAAGGCTAACTATCACCCTATCCGAGACCTTGTCCTTATATACTTTTCAGGAGAATAGACGCAAGAAAGCACGGGCAGGATAACACTACTTACTAGGCAGGAGGAACATCTATGAAGACAATTGCAGATACTATTGTACAAGTTTTGGTCAATGCAGGGGTCAAGCGGATTTATGGCATTGTTGGAGATTCTCTAAATAATATGGTGGATTCCATTCGCAGCAATGGTCAAATCGAATGGATTCATGTAAGGCACGAAGAAGTGGCTGCCTTTGCAGCCGGAGCGGATGCTGACCTTAGTGGCAGCATTGCTGTATGTGCCGGAAGCAGTGGTCCCGGAAATTTGCATCTGATTAATGGTTTATATGATTGTCACCGCAATCGTGTGCCTGTACTGGCTATTGCCGCTCACATTCCAAGCGACGAAATCGGAAGCGAATATTTTCAAGCGACGCATCCTGAACATCTTTTCGGAGAATGCAGTCACTTCTGTGAAGTTATAACGACACCGCGTCAAATTCCCAGAACGGTGACCATGGCCATTCAACAGGCAATTTCACGTTCAGGTGTCTCCGTCATTGTTCTTCCCGGTGATGTAGCAGCTTTGGGGGCGGAAAAGGTACCCGTCCCTGAACATGTCTACCATCCCACTACACCTGTAGTGCATCCGTCAGCTTCTGAAATTTCCCGACTGGCCGAATATTTGAATCAAGGCAAACGAATTACGCTACTATGCGGCGCCGGCTGTTCACAATCTCATGAATTGCTCATGCAGCTATGTGACAAGTTAAAATCCCCCATGGTATCCGCTCTGCGAGGCAAGGAATATCTGGAGTATGACAACCCTTATTATGCTGGATTAACGGGACTGATCGGGTATTCTTCCGGGTACCATGCGATGATGGATTGTGACGTCCTACTTATGCTCGGAACAGACTTCCCTTACAGACAATTTTACCCTGAAGATGCGATTGTCCTACAGGTAGATATAGAGCCAGCCCATCTTGGCAGACGTACTCCGTTAACGTATGGTTTATGTGGGGATGTAAAAGCCACGTTGGAAATGCTGCTACCGCATTTAACATCAGAGCATGATTCCAAGCATCTAGAGAAAACCGTCTCCCACTATACCAAGGTACGCCAGGAGTTGGATGACCTTGCTGTCGGTAAACCAGGTCATACGCCGATCCATCCGCAATATCTCGCCAAGGTCATCAGTGACGCCGCGCAGGAAAATGCTATTTTCACCTGTGATGTCGGTACTCCCACTGTATGGGCGGCGCGTTATTTGCAGATGAACGGTCAGCGCCGGCTTCTCGGCTCGTTCAACCATGGTACGATGGCAAATGCGTTACCACAAGCGATTGGAGCACAGGCCACTGAGCCTGACCGACAAGTGATTGCCCTCTCAGGCGATGGCGGACTCACGATGCTGATGGGCGACCTGCTCACCCTGAAGCAGCATCATCTGCCTATCAAAGTCATTGTTTTCAATAATGGCGCTCTCGGTTTTGTCGAGCTGGAAATGAAAGCGGCCGGATTTCTGGAAAACGGTACTGAACTGGTGAATCCTGATTTTGGTGCTGTAGCGCAAGCCATGGGACTCAAGGGCATCCGGGTTGAAGATCCGACCATGCTGGAAGATGCCATTCAGCAAGCATTGGCTCATGATGGCCCTGTTGTGGTAGACGTGGTGGTGAACCGTCAGGAGCTATCCATGCCACCCAAAATTAATCTTAAACAAGCAGAAGGATTTACACTGTGGATGATGAAAGCGATGCTAAACGGACGTGGTGACGAGATTGTAGAACTGGCTAAAACCAATCTCTTTCGTTAAATATAGACGAAGCAGAACGCATTTCAGCCTAAAAGGGGCAGAAACCATAAGTCTCGCATGGTTTCTGCCCCTTTGGCCTACCTGTTAATCAAACGAAACTTAGTGTGGTCTGCCTGCCGTTGATTTCCGCTTCATGAGCGCGGTCTCCATAAATATAAGCTCGCCCTCATTGGACGGTGACTGAATTCGTTCCAGAATGCAGGCGGCTCCGCGCTCGCTAATCTGCTCAATCGGTCTTTTGACTGTTGTTAACGGTGGAGTCGTATACATTGAGAACCCGATATCGTCAAAACCAATGACAGAGATATCCTCTGGTACCTTCAAGCCGTTTTCGAATACCGCATTCATTGCCCCAATAGCCATATCATCGTTAGAGCAAAATACCGCTGTCGGCGGCTCCTGCAAGGAAAGCAATTGCTTCATTGCCTGGCTACCACTTTCAGTATCATAATGACCTTGCACGATATATTCATGTCGAATGGGCTTACCACTATCAATCAACGCATTCATAAAACCCTCGCGGCGTTGCTGGGTAGACTTGAAGCCTTCTACCCCTTCGATGATCGCAATGCGTTCATGCCCACTTTCAACGAGAAAGGAGACCGCTTCATAGGACCCTTCTTTATCATTAGAAATCACGTTTACAATCCCCGCCCCGGACACCTGCCGATTCAGAACAACAAGCGGAATGCCTTGACCGAGCACATGATAAATAAAAGGGTTGTCCGCCTCGCTCTGGCTCATCAGAATGATACCATCAAAACGTTTGCGGTGTATGGCCGAAAAATCAGCGTAATCGTCAATTCCTCGCACAAACAGATTGTAATCTACCCCAATGACATGATTAACACCGCGGATGGTATCGGCAAAAAAACTGGAGCTTGTGCCTTCTGAAATACTGGTGAAAAACAGGCCAATCGTATGCGAGCGCTGGAGAACTAGGCTTTTGGCATTAAAATTTGGAATGTAATTGAGTTGCTCTGCCAACTCCATAATTTTGCGTTTCGTATCTTCTTTAATCAGCGGGCTGTTATTGAGCGCCCGGGAGACGGTTGTATGGGAAACATTAGCCAATTTGGCAATGTCTTTAATGGTAGCTGCCATATACGTATCCTTTCCTTAGTGAGGCTCTAAAAAAATTATATACCCACCATACCACAGGAGCCGCCCGGAAAAGAAGACTTTCACAAATTATACGCGGTTGTCCGCATGTCGACGCTGTAATTCTTGAACCATTTCTGCATGTCTGCTGTCCGTCAGCTTGTACATTTTACCGATGACCAGCATGGCCAAAGCCAGGGCAACAGCCGGATAGAGACAAAGTAATGCTTTGATCCCAAGCAGGGTTCCAGAGGACTGAACCACATTCGGAACATACCCGATGAGCGCTAGTCCAATACCCGATAGAAAGCCAGACAAGGATTGAGCCAACTTACGTGAAAAGTTAAATAACGAGTAAGTAATCCCTTCCTTACGCTCCCCGGATGACCATTCGCCATAATCAATAATATCGGACACGAATGCCCAGGTCACCCCGTTAGGAATACTAATACCAATGAACGAAATACTGGCCAGGATTGTGAAAATGTATACATTTGAAGGCATAAAAAAGTTAATGGAGTCGGCAATGACACTAACCAGCATCCCCAGTATGGCTGTTTTTCGTTTACCGAAACGCCGTACCAGCTTGGGCAGGAACAATACACCCAGTAGCGACGAACCGATAATAATAAAATTCATATAAGCCATTAACTCTACATGCCCCAAGTTATATTCGGCAAAATAGATCAGCAGAGCGGACTTAATATTGTACGCGGATATAGTGAAAATCGTCATCAAAACGAGCACCAGCAAAGGCTTGTTATTCGTAAAAGTATGCACAATAACGCCTATAGATAGCTTCTCTTTTGGCCCGGACTGGCTAATAATACGTTCTTTCGTTCCTCGGTAACATATGATGAAAGCGATCACACCAATGAGTGACATAATCCCCATCACAACCGGATAGCCAACATGGTGGTTAGGAAATAGTAAAATAAGCGGCATGACAACGACACTGGTGACGAATAATGCGCCCAGCGATCCCGCCTGACGGAAAGATGACAATGAAGCACGCTGATGAGTATCCTGTGTAATAGCGGCACCTAGCGAGCCGTATGGAATGTTTACAATAGAGTAGCCGATCCCCCAGATCATATAGGACGCATAGGCGTAAATGAGTTTTCCTGTGGGTGAAATATTCGGCGATATAAAGGTTAGAACCGTAAGAATTGCAAGGATAACGCTTCCAACAATAAGAAAAGGTCTAAATTTTCCACGTGTACCGATATGTTTGCGATAATCAACAAAGGACCCGACAATGGGATCACAGACGGCGGCAAATAGCTTGCTGACCAAGAAAATGCCTGCGGCGGCTCCTGCAGAAACCCCTGCTACATCTGTAAAAAATTTCAGCAAATACAACTGCCCCAAATCAAACATGAATCCGTTTCCAAAGTCACCCATACCATACGAAATCTTTTCTTTCAGGCTAATATGCTCGCCTGTCTTGTTGTCAGTTTGGACGTTCTCCTGCACGATAGGCACTCCCATACCTACACACTCCTCTTTGTTTGTAATTAATTTCACAAAATTAGTTCTGGATTTTGCAAAATCCTCAGTTGATAACTATTTTATTTTTAATTGCTCTTACCGGGAGTTTTGAAACAAGCTCCCGGTAAGAGCCATTTTTTATGAAGTTAGTGAGTTCTCACCTAGGCAATAACTTCACTTACTATGAACAACCGTTGGGAAATTAAAATATTGCTCGGCGTTGTTGTAGCAAATGTTTTGTACCATGGCTCCGAGCAGTTCCAGATCCTCAGGCGCCTTACCCTCCTGAACCCACGTTCCAATTAAGTCACAGAGTATACGGCGGAAATATTCATGGCGTGTGTAGGAGAGAAAGCTGCGGGAATCCGTCAGCATACCAATAAAGCGGGACAGCACCCCGTAGTTAGCCAGCAGCTTCATCTGCTCCTGCATACCTTCGATATGGTCGTTATACCACCATGCCGTGCCAAACTGGATTTTCCCCACATTTCCACCAGATTGGAAACAACCCGCGAGACTTGCCAGTACTGGATAATCAACCGAATTAAGCGAATACAAAATGGTTCTCGGTAATCCTCCTGCCAGCTCCTGTGCGTCCAGCAATGCCGCCAATGGACGAGCGATAGAGCCATCATTTACGGCATCGTAGCCTGTATCCGGTCCCAATTGACGGAACATAGCAGTGTTGTTATTACGCAGCGCGTGGATGTGGTATTGCATAGCCCAGCCATGTTCTGCATACTGTTTGCCAAGGAAAACCAGAACGTACGATTTATATTTCGCCTCCTCCAAAGGAGTCACATGGCCTTCCTCCAGCGCCTTATTGAATATGGCTGCGGCTTCCTCCCGTGTCGTTTCTTCATAGACTACAGTATCCAGCGCATGATCAGATACTCGGCCTCCGGCCGCATGGAAATGGCGCACTCGGCTCGCCAACGCATTCAAAAATCCTTCCAGGCCAGAAACATCCAGTCCGCTGACTTCACCCAACCGAGCCACCCAAGGCTGGAAAGTTTCGCGATTAATTTCCAAAGCCTTGTCGGGACGGAAGCTTGGTAGCACTGCCACTGGGAAATCAGTCAGCTTGCTGATTTGTTTGTGGTATTCGAGATGGTCTGTCGGGTCATCTGTGGTGCACACCACAGTTACCTTCGAGTTTACAATGAGATCACGTGCGCCAAAGCCCTTTCCCTGCAGCTTTTGGTTTACCTTTTTCCAGATCACGGGTGCGCTCTGTTCATTCAGCAGCTCATAGACACCAAAAAAGCGTTGAAGCTCCAAATGCGTCCAATGGTACAACGGATTGCCGATTAGTGTAGGTACGGTTTTGGCCCATGCCAAAAACTTGTCATAATCTTCGCCATCCCCCGTAATCAGGCGTTCCTCAACCCCATTGGCCCGCATAAGTCTCCACTTGTAATGATCTCCGTACAACCAAGCTTCCGTAATATTCTTGAACGCTTTATTTTCATAAATTTCTTGTGGACTTAAATGACAATGATAGTCAATAATCGGCATATCCTTGGCGTATTGATGATACAAGATTTCAGCCGTTGGATTGCTCAACAAAAAGTTTTCGTCTAAAAACGCTTTAGTCATTACTTTCTCATCCCTTCTATAATCGTGTTTCTTAATAAATTGTTAACGTTAACAAAAATGCTTGTACTGTACTCGTTTTTCAATAATAGCATTCTCCACCACATAGCAGGTCTCGTGATTAGACAAGATAATATAGCTATAATACGATACCTGTACATCATTTCAAGCCGGGTTACTTCACTTTAAATTTAATGTTTACGTTAACAACAATTACATTGTAACCGCTATCCTTTGTTGACGAAAGTGATTTTTATCATGTGAGCGGATAAAAAAATGGCCTACTGCCATTTGGAGCAGATTTGTTCTATATTTTTCCGATGGCTGATACCAAAAGAAAATTCTACAATTTTTAATTTTCCCCGACAAATCAAACTTTGAAAACGTTTTATGTATTTTTCTCTTTTTTTCAGAAAATTTCTTTCTTGAAAATACCAGTTATTGCATTATAATTGTAATATACATCCATTGTTTTACATTGAAAGTATTTCATTGGTTTATTTCAAAGATGAAAAGAAGAGGTGGTAGCATTGAGTACCAAAGTTCAAGCTGTTCAAACTAAAACTAAAACCAAATCCGATACAAAAGGAGCCGACCTTGTTGTCGATTGTTTGATCAAGCAAGGGGTTACGCATATTTTTGGCATTCCAGGTGCCAAGATCGATTCTGTTTTTGATGTTCTTCAAGATCGGGGTCCAGAATTGATCATATGCCGTCATGAACAAAATGCCGCCTTTATGGCAGCAGCGGTCGGTCGTTTAACCGGTAAACCGGGCGTATGCATTGTTACTTCCGGTCCAGGCGCGTCTAACTTGGCGACAGGACTTGTCACCGCTAATGCAGAGAGTGATCCTGTCGTCGCCATTGCAGGTGCAGTCCCAAGATCAGAACGCCTGAAACGCACGCATCAATCTATGGATAACGCCGGACTATTCGAACCCATCACCAAGTACAGTGTAGAAGTAGAACATCCCGATAGTGTACCGGAAGCAATTACTAATGCATTTCGGATTGCGACCTCAGCCCAGCCTGGAGCCACATTTGTCAGTCTGCCGCAGGACGTGTTGACTTCGTCATCCGAAGTAACCGCCATTGAGAAGGTTTCCCTTCCCCAGCTTGGAACCGCACCCGCCGAGCTCATCAAACAAGTTGCAGGCCAAATCAAAAAAGCCAAGCTGCCCGTACTTCTTCTCGGCATGAAAGCCAGCACACCCGAAGCTACAGCAGCCATCCGTGCACTGATTCGAAACACGGATTTGCCTGTGGTTGAAACCTTTCAGGCCGCTGGAGCCATTTCCCGGGAGCTGGAAAGCCACTATTTTGGGAGAGTCGGTCTGTTCCATAATCAGCCGGGTGACATGCTTCTTGGAGCGGCAGATCTGGTACTGACGATTGGCTATGATCCTATTGAATATGATCCAAAAAACTGGAACATTCCTGCGAACCGAACCCTTATTCATCTGGATGATCATCAAGCAGATATTGATCATGATTATCAACCTGATCACGAGCTTATCGGGAATATAGCCCTGATTGTGAGTGGCCTTGCAGAAGAATTGCCTACCTTGAAGCTACCTAAAGCCTCCTGTGACCAATTAAATCGTCTTCGTCATGATCTGAACGAGCAAGAAGCTGTTCCTGTACACAGTCATGATTATCTGATTCATCCATTACAATTTATTCGTACACTGCGCAGCCTGATCGACGATAATGTCACTGTCACCTGTGATGTTGGTTCACACTACATTTGGATGGCACGATATTTCCGTTCGTATGAACCACGGCGCCTTCTATTCAGTAACGGAATGCAGACGTTGGGCGTAGCACTGCCTTGGGGGATTGCTGCCACACTCGTCAACCCCGGTCAAAAAGTCGTTTCTATTTCTGGAGACGGAGGATTTCTGTTTTCATCCATGGAGCTCGAAACCGCTGTACGTCTTAACTCTCCGCTAGTGCATATCGTATGGAGAGATGGTACCTATGACATGGTTGCATTTCAACAACAGATTAAATACGGCAGAACATCTGGTGTAAAATTTGGAGATGTCGATGTTGTGAAATATGCGGAAAGCTTCGGGGCCACCGGATTACGCGTGCACTCTCCTGAAGAACTGGAAAGCGTATTGCAGCAGGCACTTCATACGGATGGTCCTGTGGTCGTTGATATCCCGATTAATTATCAAGATAATATCCAGTTGGGACGTAAACTGCTGCCAAATCAATTAAACTAACCTTTACCAAGACTCACTCGTGACGGTTTCGTGACAATTATGGAGCAAAACGTTATTTTTTATGATTTTTTTGAGTTATTCGCGTTATTTACTGAAACTTTACGTTTATTATTGAAAAAGAAAGAAAATAAATGCATACAATTACAAAAGGAAGTGTATTACCATGACCGTTGCAGGACTGGAAACCAAGCAAGAAACTGATCATGATATTTACCAAACGTCCACTATGCTCGCTCTATTAGATGGTCTTTATGACGGAGTTGTTGCCTTTGAGGAGTTGCAAAAGCACGGGGATTTTGGGATTGGTACCTTTGATCAACTGAATGGCGAGATGATCGCGTTCGATGGTGAATTCTATCACTTGCTTCCAGACGGTACGGCCCATCGCGTAAAACCGGAAGAAACCACACCTTTTTCCACCGTCACCTTTTTTCAAGAAGATTTCACATATACTATTGACCGCCCCATGCATCGCGAAGAGCTGGAAGCTCTGCTGTTAAAGTTGTTTCCAAGCCGTAATCTGTTCTATGCCTTCCGTATGGATGGCACTTTCCGTGAAGTAAAGACACGTACCGTCCCTCACCAGGTGAAGCCTTACAAACCTTTTATCGAAGCGACCAAATCTCAGCCTACGTTCTCTTTTAACGACGCTTCTGGGGTGATTACAGGTTTTTGGACACCTGCCTATGCTCAAGGTATTGGGGTAGCCGGATTTCATCTCCATTTTATTAACGATGAACGTACTGGGGGTGGGCATGTCTTTGATTTTATCGTCGAAAAGTGCACCATCCGCATTTGTCAAAAATCCAATCTGCACCTGGTCCTGCCCGATACCCCGGATTACCTGAAGGCCAACCTGTCCAGAGAAAACCTGGAGAAGGAAATCGCCGTTACCGAGGGAGCGCAGTAATCGCAGCTATTTAACTCATCAAGTTACGGACCCTATAACCAAACAATAAACAGCAAAAGATCACAGTCAAGGAAGAGAATTACTGCTCTCTGACTGTGATCTTTTTATGTACGAGCGTATATACACGTTACTGCTTATGCTCTCACTCCGGTCCACCTATGCCTCGATCTGATCCAGTTTATCTGCATAATATTGAATGGCGCGTGAGTACTCCTGTGTAGATAAATCTGAGGTCGTCTCAGCCACCTCCGTTAGCAGCTCCTGCATGGCTTTCCCGTATTCCCCCAGATTATATAATACCATCGCGTAAAATACCCGAAACGGTCTGTAGTCCGAAAATTCGTCCATCCCTATTTCTAACCATTCTTTCGCCTTGGCATACTCCCCCAATACACGATATGTACTGCCTAATCCCAGGATGGCTCCTTTTCTTGATTCTGCGGACAACGTCATACCTAGACTTTTTTCATAAAAAGAGACCGCTTCCCTCTCTAAGCCCAATGAATCATGCGTCCAAGCTGTCTGATACCACAGTTCTGCATCATTTTGTTGCTGTTCTAATGCCTTCAAAAGAAGCTTTCGCGCTTCCACTGCTTGCCCTGTTCGTCTAAGCTCGCCAGCTTGCGCCATGATATCTTTCATATTAATCCTCCACTTCTGAATCATGCCTATCTTTGAGATATATGTTACCCGACATTTAAATGCAATGTAAATGAAGTTTTTCCTAAGACTTGAAATCCAAAAAAAACGACTCTCCCTACAGGAGAGCCGCTCTATATCCGAAGTTATGGTTTATTTAACCTTCAATGATCCTGCAGTTAGTATTCCCGCTACACGTTGTGCGTCGAAAATACGTGAGAGCTCATCCACTGCCGTCAAGTACAGTAGACCGTTGCCCTCCAGCTTAGGAGAATTGCCAAGTGGAATCGTGCGTTTGATGAGTTGTGCGTATAATTCCGGTTCGGTGAGATCACGTTCAAAACTCGCATTCGCCAGCTGCTTAATCAACGCCAATGCACCTGCTACGTGCGGAGTAGCCATCGAAGTTCCGCTAAAGGTCGCATATTTGCCGCCCGGAGCGGTGGACAAAATATCTTCTCCCGGTGCAACCAAATCCACCTCATTATTAGAATTACTAAATTCTGAGGCGTGCCTGTCAAAATTGATAGCGCCTACGCTAATCACTTCATTATAGCAGCCGGGGTAGCCGAGCTCGTCCGTTCTGTCGTCACCGTCTCCCTCATTTCCAGCTGCACAGATGACTAAGATTTGGCTAGATACAGCCTTTTTTACTGCTTCATGAAGCTCTGGCACATCCTCAGGACCGCCAAGTGACATCGATATGATATCCGCCTTTTGCTCAATCGCATAATAGATGCCTTGAATAATCCAGTCATATTGACCGGAGCCCTGCTTGTTTAGCACTTTGATGATGAGCAGGTCTGCCTCTGGAGCAACACCCACGACACCATCCGCATTTTCTGCTGCCGCAATGGTACCTGCCACATGTGTACCGTGACCGTTGTAATCCTTGAAAATTTCCGGATCACCTTCATCATCATCCGTGAAATTCCGGCCGCCAATAATGCGCGCCTTCAAATCAGGATGGTCCGAATCACAGCCCGTGTCCAGCACCGCCACCTTCACGCCTCGGCCTCGAGTCTGGTTCCATACCGCAGGAGCCTGAATCAGCTCTACACCTCGCGGTATTTCATTCACTTGTTGCTCCTGCTTGATCACTTGGTAAGGAATGATATGCACTTTACGTTCCATCCTATTCCCTCCTTCATGGATTCAATCGGAAACCATCCGTCTTTGAAACTCTGAAACTTTGAAAACCTCTACTACATTCGAGGTTACTATATTCTAGCAATTTTTGAAAAGTTTTAACATCCCCGTTTTGCTTATTTTTGTAAAAAAAGAGACATTCCCCAATTCGCTTGGAGAATGTCTGTTGTAGAATCTCTTCTTTCAGCCTTAGACTGGTTCCGCCTGAAGCTCAGCCTTAGATAACAGCGACTTGTGCTGCCACTTCCGACCTTTCCAGCGTAAATAGTGAAAAATACCTCGTACCCACTCATCGCAGGCATGTGCAATCCACACACCCAGCACACCATATCCCAAATGAATGCCCAGCACATATGCTAATGGGATTTTTATCCCCCACATTGAAATAATGGCCATCATTAACGGGAACTGAACATCTCCCGCTGCTCGCAAGGAGTTAATGACCACGTGGTTGAATACACGGCCCGGCTCCAGCAATATACAGAACAGCAAAATTGCTGCCCCCAATTGAATAATTGCTGGCTCATCCGTAAAGATCGCCATCACTTCATATCGGAAAAAGGATACTGCTACGATCACCAAAATTGTAATGACCAAAGACCATTTCAGGCTTCGTAAAAGTTGATGATACGCCTTTTCCTTGTCTCCTGCTCCAATCAGGCGGGCAACAATAATCTCTGTCCCCTCACCTACGGCCATTCCAAATACCATAAAAAAGTATACAATCGTATTCGTATAAAAATGAGTTGCAATCGCCGTTGTACCCATAAAGCTGACAAATCGGGTCACCATCATTTGACTAAGCTGATAGGACAACCATTCCAGCCCGGCCGGAATACCAATCTTCAGGATGGCTACCAGCTTACTCCATTGGAGCTGTACATAATACCGTATGCGAATCGGCGCACTTACACGCTTGTACAGCAATAGAAAAATCCAGACACATGCAACAGCACGGCTAATAACCGTTGAAATCGCTGCTCCCGCCACTCCCATCTGCGGCAGACCAAACCAGCCATAAATGAGCAATGCATTTCCTACAATATGTAAAATATTCATACCAATGCCCACGATCATCGTATCTTTGGTAAAACCATGCGATCGAATAACCGGACCTGCGGTTAGCATGAGCGCTTCCAGAAATAGCGAACCCCCTGCCAGCATCATATAAATCTCTGCATTTTCCTTAATCGTCGGGGTAATATGGTAAAAGGATAGCAAAAAATCCCGGCTCACAATAAACATCAAACTCAGCGCCAGACCAAACACCAGATTAAAGGTTAGTGCCGAAGCCGTAACACGGCTTGCATCCACATGCTTTTGCGCCCCCAATAGCTGAGCAATGATCACACCTACACCAAGACCAAGCAGATTGAACAGTATAATCGTAAATTCAATTAACTGTCTGGATACACCCACAGCCGATACAACCTCATCAGAAACATGGCTGAGCATGAACGTATCCACGCTACCCATCAAAATATGAAACAACATCTCTATAAAGATCGGCCAAGTGATTGCAAAAACCGTCATCGTTTTAACGGCTTGCGCTTGCTTGGAAGCGTTTTCCTGAGACAGTGACATTCTTCCGTATTCCTCCTAAATGCGAACCCAATTATTACCTACTTATTACTTATATCATTTATATCGATAACAATTACTCATTCAAAAAAAGTCATATGCTTTTTCATTTTATAATATTCCAGGCGGTCCTGCAATTGTCCTGTGTGGAATTCATACTTATGTCCGTCTGGATCTGTAAAATAGACCGACCTTTTGTCCTGTTCATTCCGTTCTCGTCCGGGCAAAATGGTGACATTGAAAGCTCTCAGCTTGATAAGTGTGGTATTCAACATGATTCGATTGTCCACTGCAGAACGTCCTTCTTGTGGTTTTCGTTCAGGTAGACCTCGTTAAAATAATAATTTCTTATCAAAAAAAAGACTATAACATCATCAAGATTGATGTTATAGTCCTTTTTTTAAACTGGTCAAGAAAAAAACATCGTCGGTTTTCATAGTTAAAATTCTAGACTACCGCTCTTTTATTCAGCTAACGTTTCCTAAGCCTACAGGTAGGGGCTTCTCAGATCATTGAGCTTCATAACCTTAGTTGACCTACCTTATAGTTCTGATAAATATGAGATTCAAAGAATAGAAACTGAAAAGGAAGCAAAGAATTCAGGAAAAATTTTAGTGGATAATGGTTTGAATACGGCTTCTTTCCACCATTTCTTCTCCCTTTGCTTTCCTCTCCTTATTTAAGCGTTTTTTAAGAATTCAAGCTCTTTGACAATACCCGGAAATAATTTATCTAGGTTGTAAAATGCCAGAAAAAAAATTTGCAGGGCAGCCAAGATAATTGGAACGTAGATAAACATGAAATGAATAGACGCTAGCGCTGTGGCACTGATTGTAGCTTGTCCACCAGCATATCCTCCCAATGCCAGTCCCCAACCGATGAGTGCCGCTCCGAAACCGCCTCCCGCTTTTGTGCCGAAACTACCCGCACTGTACACCAGTCCTTCGGTGCGCATCCCTGTCTTCCATTCGCCATACTCAATGGTATCTGACAACATAGCAAAGAAGGTTCCGAGAATAGCGGCATGTCCAAGCGCTTTAATAACGAGTCCCAGGCAGACCGCCATAAGACTTGCGGGACTGACGGCAATAACAAGCGATCCCACAATCAGGAGGATACTTCCGATAATGGATGAATTTCGTTTCCCGATCCGCTTGACGACGGGAGGCAATAACAAATAACCAAGCAGGGAAGGAAGGAGTAAGGATATGCCGAGCACCCCAATCAGATTGGCGTCTTTTAACACATAACGTGCGTAGTAAATATTCATACCTGTGCCCAGTGAGTTATTTATGAAATAGACCACAGCAAACCCAAGAATCAATTTCCAATACTTATTACGCATCAGCGCTCCAAAAGCACGTCCAAACGGAATTGGCTTCTGTACAACAGATGGAGTAACCCTTTCCTTGGTACTGAAGAAGGTAACGAGAAATAAGAAGGTTCCGAGCAAACCAAACAGAATAAAGGTGAAAATCCACCCCTTTTGACCGCCGCCGAACGACTTCACTAACGGGAGGGTGAAATAATTAATTAGCAAGGCACCAATATTCGCTAGAGACATACGAAAAATATTAAGCAGAGAACGCTGGTAAGAATCCTGCGTTATCATGGAATTAAGCACACCATAAGGGACATTAATGCTGGAATAGATAATGTTCATCAACAGATAGGTAACGTAAATGTATAGAATAGTGATCGTCATATTTCCACTTGGAACCGTGAACAAGAGAACTCCAGACAACGCAAATGGCCCGGACATCCACAGTAACCAAGGACGGGCCTTCCCGTGTCTGCTCTTCGTTTTATCGATCAAAGCCCCAATCGCGACATCAATAAACGCATCCAGTACACGCGCAACTAGCATTAAAGTACCAATGACCCCGGCGCTGATCCCGATTACATCTGTGTAAAAGTAGGACAGAAAAGTCATTGCGGCGGCAAACAGCAACTGGCTGGCAAAATCACCGAATCCATAACCCATCTTTTCTTTTAGCGAAATATTTGAACCGGTTTGCTTTGAAGCCTCATTTCCCATTACAACAATATCGCTCGAACTTCTCATGCTCATGCTCCTTTTCCCTTGTTATTCTCTACAATTCCAAGCCATAAGGAAAACGTTTTCTTGATAATCAAAAAACAAGCCGAAATACCTTGAATTCAGCTAGTTATTTGGTAAAAACAATCATTTATGTCCAGAAAATGCTAGAAAACGTTTTCCGGAGTTGATTATACTCTCCCTATAAACCAAGGTCAAGCGCTTTCTTTGCCCTGGAATCTTTGTTAAACTCAATAAACAATTCAATAAACTGATATAATAAATTCAATTCACTTTGAGAACCTTTTTCTAAATAAATACTTGCTTGAAAGTCGGTGTGTACAATGAAAATGACTATAAAAGATGTGGCTCGAATGGCCAACGTCTCCATTTCAACGGTTTCCAGAGTGATCAATAACAGCCAGACGGTGAACAGTGAAATACGCAAACGAGTTCTAGATGTCCTTGAAGCCACTCAATTCCGTCCAAATGCCATAGCACGGACACTGGTAAAGAATAATACATCTCTGATTGGAGTACTTCTGCCCGAGATTAAAAACAACGTCTTTGATAACATGGTTGAAGGCATCAATCAAGTAGCGCATCTATACGGTTTCGATGTCATAATCGCCTTGTCAGGGGGGGACGCGGACTCTGAAATACACTATTACAATATGTTCCGTGAAATGCAGGCGAGCGGAATTATCATATCGGTAGACGGAATCCGGGATGCGCTATACGCGCTCATTGAAGCGGCGGGAATTCCCTGCATCCTTGTCGGACGGGATTTTCGAGACAAATCCATTCCTTCCGTACATGTTGACAACATAACGGCTGCTTTTGAAGCGGTAACTTATCTAATTCAGCAGGGACATCAGGATATCGCGATGCTGCGGGGAGCTGCGGGAGATATTTCAGTGGGCAGTCAGCGTTTTTTGGGCTATGAACAGGCATTGAAGGCCGCTCACCTGCCAGTACGTCCTGAACGTGTGTTGGAAAGCGGCTTTTCAGTTGAAGACGGCGTAACCTCTATGAGAAAACTTTATCATTCAGGCCCATTGCCCAGTGCGGTGTTCTGCGCGACGGACCGAATTGCCATAGGCGCTATGAACTTTCTGACCGAGAATGGGGTGAAAATACCTGAACAGGTCTCTTTCTTGGGATTTGACGACATTGATATGGCTACAATAATCCGGCCTAAATTGTCAACTGTCCGATATTCAGCATCCGAACTGGGCATGGTCGCCGCCCGCAATCTCATTAAGCTTATTAAAGGAGAGGAATTGGCGGCTGTCCACTGGTCCATATCGCATCAGTTAGAAATTCGGGACAGCAGTGTAAAACATGGGGTATCCTAATCTTTGCATGTTCCTACGCGGTTGCTGGAAGTGCTTCACCGGCTAGGATGGATTTTGTCAGCTCCGACGCTGAATAATGGAAACGTTCTCTTGCAAAGTTTTTCCCAAAAGAGCTTACTACATTCCCATGATTATAATAATAATTATATGGGGGGCTTTTTTTACCGGCGGCCTGATTGTAAGTCAAACTTGGTTAACTTCGGAGGCCTCAGAAGCACCTGAATTTGCTAATAGCTTGTTTGTCTCCTTTGCAAATTTAGGTGTCACGATTGGCACCACCTTAGGCGCATGGTTTCTATCACAGATGGGAACACACCTGATTACCTGGAGTGGAGTATTATTTCTGTGCTTGCATCTATCTGCATTGGGTTAAAAATCAAGTTTTTTGATGTACCGAAAAGAAAATATGATCCTTCCTTGTATGCTTTTATCCCTCTTCCTTACAGCGAATCCTGTTCAGCCAATAGGCCCACGCTTCTGTATATTGATCGAGATCTTCCGGATGATGACGAATGCAGGTGGCTATACGAAAATATAGTCCCAGTAACACTTCCCTGTTTAGCTCGTATTCCCCTGTCATCTCCGGCTCAAGCTTCTCTAAGGAAGGCAAAATGGTATCGATGGTCAGCCTATCCGGTGAAGAACAAAAGGCGTATATCAGATCATATAGGGGTTCTCCCACCACGGGATCAGGATCAATAATACCCGTCAATGTGCCATTTTCGTTAAACACAAAATTATGTACTCCACAGTCGCCATGAAGCAAATATTTAATATTCCGTTGCGGCGATCCAGCCACAAGGGTATGAACGAAACGATGATCCTCACGGGGTAAAATGTCTTGTATGATCTTTCCAGATTCCTTCGTTCTGTGCAGCAGAAAATCTTTCCATTCCACAAACGGGTGGTCCGGATAACCATAATGACGTTCCTCACCAAAAGGCTTATAGTGCGAGATCACCTCCGTCGCCAGATGAAGCAACAAATTGCTTTTGTTTCGTCCATGATACTGTGTGAGCCCTGACCTGAACGTGTATACCAAATAACGGTGCAACGGATCTACATAAACCAAACGCGATAGTTTCTCAATCTGTACATAGGTATGTAAAAACTCCGCCTCGGCTTTTACAATCGCATGATCATTTTGCTTAATCACATATCGAGGCCTGGTACCATCCATGACAACAACCACTTCGCTCGAAGTACCGCCGGTCAGCGGTTTGAGATTTTGCATATGGCCTTCAAGCACGCCTGCTGCATAAAGCTCATTCAGGATTAGTTGAACGTCCATTTCACGCCTCCCTCCGTGCGTCTGATCCACAATGCGGCTGGCGATTTTTTGGATAATTTCATTAAGATAATCCCACACGTTAGCCAGCCGCTCTTCTTTTAAAAATAAATCTTTTCATGCTCCGTATAGATTTCAAGCGCCCGCTCCATCTTACGCACATAGGCCTCATCCTGACTAGAACATAGAAATGTAATGTGTCCCGCCTGCGATGGACTGGATTTTGGCGAAGGTTCCAGCAAATTACGCTCAGACAACACCTGTTTCAACCGTCTAACTGTTCCCTGGCTCCCGTCAATTAACTGAATATGAGAAGGCAGTAGTTCCCTTAGAATTTCCTTATAAAAAGGATAATGAGTACATCCCAATACCACCGTACCATATATGTCGAGATTGAACGAAGACAACTCACGGTTAAAATATGCGGACATTTCTGCCCGGTCAAAATTCAACTGTTCGCAATAATGTACTAGCTCCGGCAGAGGTAGTGAGTCCACGCTCCCATGATCGTCAACTCTGGATACGAGTGCCGCATAACAAGATTGTTTCAACGTCAATGGTGTGGCTAACACCAGAACTCTTTTACCATTAGCCCGGTTCATCTCGACCGCTGGCTTCACAGCTGGCTCCATACCAATAATCGGAATAGGATATTCCTTCCTTAGCTCCGCAACCGCGATACTTGTAGCCGTATTGCAGGCAATCACCAGTGCCTTAACATCTTCTTTTAGAATCGTTTGCACTGAAGCCTTGACATAACCAAGCACCTCTTGGGGAGTTTTCGTCCCGTAAGGCACATGAAGGGTATCCGCCATGTATACAAAATTTTCGTTTGGCAAACGTCTTAGTGCCTCGGACAATACTGTAATTCCACCCAATCCTGAATCAAAAAAACCTATCTTCAAGCTACTCACCTTTTTTCATTCAACTATGGTGCCAAATCTTGCTGGCACCATGTTCATTTCCTTCTTCGCCTACTTAAACTATTCTCTTCATTAGACTTTACATTTAAATTTTACCGCAAAACTGATATTTTGCAAAAGAAACACTTGAATTTTACAGTGTAAAAAATAAAGTAGCTTTTCAAAGTAAATTTAATATAAAAGCGTTGACAGATATTATCTTTATATTGTAATATTACATGGTAACTTACTAACTTAACTTACTTATTCAACTTACTTAGGGGGAAATAAATTATGTCTAAAGTATTATTTGTCAAAGCTAATGATCGTACAGCTGAAGAATCTGCAACAGTTAAATTGTATAACGCATTCGTGGAAAGCTACAAATCTTCCCACCCATCTGATGAAATCACTGAGCTGGACCTGTTCTCCGTCGAGCTTCCTTATTTGAACGCTAACATGATCAACGGCACGTTCAAATCCGCTAGAGGCATGGAGCTGAACGCAGAAGAAGCTCGCCTGGCAAACATCGCTAATGGCTACCTGGATCAATTCCTGGCAGCAGACAAAGTCGTATTTGCTTTCCCGCTCTGGAACATGACGATTCCAGCTGTACTGCATACGTACATTGACTACCTGAACCAAGCTGGTAAAACATTCAAATACACTGCTGAGGGTCCTGTGGGTCTTGTAACTGAAACTAAAGTAGCCCTGTTGAATGCAAGAGGCGGCGTTTATTCCGAAGGACCAGCTGCTGCAGCTGAAATGTCCTTGAACTTCATGAGTAACATTTTAACCTTCTTCGGCGTGAAAGACATCGTGAAGGTTGTACTGGAAGGACATAACCAAGCTCCAGATCAAGCACAAGAAATCGTTGCTTCTGCTGTACAACGTGCAGTAGACACAGCAAAATCGTTCTAATCATATATTATGAAGGGAAGAGGATATCCGCGCCCTATATGGGCTGGATATCCTCTTTTTTGTTATAAAATATAAAAACACGTGCTCCCCTGATCTGTAATCAAGTGAAGCACGTGTTTGTGATATGAGATTACGATTACTTCTATTTTAAGGAATGAATTGCTGCACGATTTTTACAACTTTACCGTCACGAAGCGTAACATGGTATGGAAATTGACTGAGGTCCAGAACGTCCTTTTTTGCAAAATCCTTCTCAAACTGTGTCAGCGGAATCGATTCGTTCCATTGTACGTCTGTATCTTCTATGTTACCCGTGTGATCATAAATCTGCACCTCTACCGAAGCATCTGGTGCAACCTGATACACGTCATTTTGCACGGAATTGTTTACGATGTAGTAGCCATCCGGCGCTCCATCCAATCCTGTATTTCCTTCATGCTCCACAAATGCTTTGTCTGCCGCCGCGCCTTCATACCATTCAATCGGGTCTGCCGACAAATAAATTTGTCCGTCACGAATCTCCATTTGGTTTATATATACGGTCTCCTGATTTTCAGCAGCTGCGACAGGCGTGTAGCCTTGCGCTGTTGCTCCTGCCGTCGTAATCAGCATCATCATTAAAGCCAATACGGTCCATTTCGAAGCTAGTTT
Source organism: Paenibacillus sp. EKM206P (assembly GCF_011066155.1). Taxonomy (NCBI): domain Bacteria; kingdom Bacillati; phylum Bacillota; class Bacilli; order Caryophanales; family Paenibacillaceae; genus Paenibacillus; species Paenibacillus sp. EKM206P. The sequence continues at coordinate 133,810 of NZ_JAAMNQ010000004.1, forward strand.
CATCATGTCTGATCTCTCCTTGCCGTTTGGGTATGTACACGGTGTCTGTAAGCTTCATTACCCTTGTGTACTTATCATAAACGTTGCACGGTTAAAAAGTGTATCAGATACATAAAAAAGAAGTTACGATTTTTTAAGACTTGGTCTTAAAACTTGATAACATGTCCTATTTATCTTTGCTATCTTAATAACCCGACCTGACGTGCCTGTTCTTCGGTGAGAATAAACTCCTCATTTTGCCATACTTCGTCCTCTTTGGTTACAGCAAACATCCCCATGATCTCTGTCCATATTCCTTTGTCGACGGCTTCCTTTTGTGTAATGATAATTTTCATGAGAATTCCTCCTCCTGTAGAAATACATGCAATCCAACGCTGTCGATTTGTGTGGCCCACTACGCGAACAGATGGTAGGTCAAATATAATACTTTTATTTAAAGCCTCTACCTCTTATATGGAACTCACAATGCTTGTCCTAGATTTACATTATCGGAGTGCTTGAGGGCTTCTTGTCCCGCTTATAACATATGTACCCTTTTCCTACCGATATTATTCGTATCTTATTTGTAACCTTAAAATTTTAGTTTATTTTCGTAGTTAGTGACTTCTTTAGAAATGACTAAGCCCTAAAATAAAAACGGCTGTAGGTTATCCTACGAGCCGTTTTCACTAACAATTTTTCTATGCTTGGTTAATCTATTAGTACCATCAACATATACATATTCAATGGCTGTCAAAGCATTAAAGCAGCGGAGCGTTCGCCTTTGCCCCTGGATTTCTACCCTTGAACATACAAACAAGAAATCTGGGGGCAACAGCGATCGGAAGAATGATCCGTTCTCGTAGTGGTCACAAGTCGCATACCGTTACTTAGTTCCCCCTAATGTTTTCCTAATTTTTATACAGAAAAGTAAAAAGGCTGTACGCATACTGGCTTGGACACGGTTACTTGTTGCCCGGTGTAGGTCAAGCGTCCACTTGCCTTGTCCACTTTGAACGTAACGATGTTATTGGTGTCGCGGTTGGCCACGAGCATATGGTTACCATTTGGAGTCAATGCAAAATGGCGTGGATGCTCTCCTTCGGCAGATACATGCTCCACCAAGCTCAGCTTGCCAGTTGCTCCGTCTACAGCGTATACCACAATGCTGTCATGCCCACGGTTGGAACCGTACAGATAAGCTCCATCCTCCGAAATTGCAACTTCAGCAGTTGTGTTTTCACCTGTAAAGTCAGACGGCAATGTCGGTACGCTCTCAAGCTCAGTGAGCTTACCAGCCTCTGCATCATATGCAAAAGAAGTAATGGAAGAATCCACTTCGTTAATGACAAAAGCAAATTTACCATTTGGGTGGAACGTCAAATGACGTGGACCTGCACCTGCATGGGTTTTCGTTTCACCATGGAGCACCAGTTGTCCTTTGCTGTCATCAATGGTATAAACACGGACCAGATCCAGACCGAGATCTTGTACGAACAGGAAGCGACCATCTGGACTAAAGAAACTGGAATGTGGATGTGGACGATCCTGACGTTCAGGGTGCGCTCCTTTGCCCTCGTGCTGTTTAACATCCAGCAACTCACCAATACGTCCGTCCTCAGTCAGAGACACCAGTCCCACCATACCTCCGTGGTAGCTGACTACAATAAGGTAACGATCAGATGGATCACGCTGAATGTGGCAAGTTGTTGCACCCACGTTTTCCGCACGATTCAGCAATGTAAATGTTCCTTTAACTGGATCAATTTCGAAAGCAGAAGCTTCGCCTACTTTTGCTCCTGCAGCAGAAGTCGTCTCCCCAATGGAATACAGCTTCCGATTTTTGACGTCCACATTCAGGAATGTAGGATTTTTCAAGCCGGAGAACTCATCCTGTAGTGTAAGTGCTCCTGTCTGTTCATTAAAAGTATACGAATAAACTCCGTTACCTTCCAATTCGGCGTAAGAGCCTGCGAATACGAGCAATTTTTGTTGCGCTGTCATGGTTGTGTCCTCCTTGGATTAAAAAAATGATGGGCAATTAGAATGATTGCTCCTGTTACAGATATCGCTTTAAGAGACGCGCTCCACCACGGGCTCTGTGGACAACGTCACATTTCCCGCTACAGCACGCGAGATCATGCATGAGGTTTCTGCCTGCTCTGCCAGTCGCAATGCTTGTTCGATCTGCGATTCTGTCGCATCGGCGGCCAATTGAACCTGCGGACGATGCACAATTCGGCGATATGTAAAAATATTGTTCGTTACATCGACAATCCCTTCGGATTCCAGCGCCAGTGACGCCACCGGGAGACTCGCGCGCTCCATCATCGCCGCCAAAGTAATCAAATAGCAGGTAGCGGCGGCACCGAGCAGCATTTCATCTGGATTGGTGCCCACACCAGGGCCTCCCATCTCGGCCGGGATCGAAATTGCAGTCCGCAACTGTCCAGCCTCAATACGACCGTCACTGTTGCGCCCCCCGTTCCAGTCTGCCTTGAGCAGAAAGGTATGCTCCATTTCAGGTCACTCCTCTCTCTTATATTATGAATCTTCACACAGGTGAATGTAAAGGTTAGTCAATCTCCTGATTTTTGGTTTCCGTACCCAGCAACCATACAGCCGCTGCTCCGATCAAGATAGCTACGAAGAAAATCACAAAGATAGATGGTAACGCTACGCCCTGTCCTACGAGTATACCGACTGCAAAAGGCCCGATAACGCCTCCAATACGACCAAACGCAGCCGCCATACCCACACCGGTTGAACGTACGGATGTCGGGTACAATTCTGGTGTATAGGCGTACATGGCTCCCCATGCACCGAGATTAAAAAAGGACAAGCAGATACCAGCAGCTAGCAGCATTCCCGCCGTTTCCGAGGTGCCAAACCAAATGGCAGACACGGCTGTGAGCAGCAAGTAGATGATCAGTACGAATTTGCGGCCCAGCTTTTCAATTAGATAGGCGGCGGTAAAGTAACCTGGGAGTTGGGCAAGCGTCATGATCAGCACATACTCAAAGCTTTTAACCAGTTCGAAACCTTTCATAAACATAATGCTCGGTAGCCACAGGAACATGCCGTAGTATGAAAATACAACTGTGAACCATAAAATCCACAGCATCAGCGTAGACTTGCGATTAGGTCCCGACCAAATCGAAGCCAATCGTGCACGCAGCGGAAGTTTAACGCTTTGCAGCTTGTAACGCGGTGAATCATCAATAGCTCTACGCAGATAAAGAGCGTACAGCGCAGGTACTGCGCCGAGAATAAATGCCATTTGCCAACCATACTTTGGAATAACAAAATAAGCAATAAGAGCCGAAAGGATCCAGCCTGCCGCCCAGAAGCTTTCCAGCAGCACAACCGCTCTCCCTCGTTCTTTCACAGGCACTGATTCTGACACCAGCGTCGAAGCAACCGGCAATTCCCCGCCCAAGCCTGCACCAGCAATAAAACGCAGCACCAGCAGCATTCCGAGGCCTGTCGCCAAAGCTGATAAGCCGCTGGCAATAGAAAAGATCAACAATGTCCACACTAATATGGCGCGTCTGCCGTAACGATCAGCCAAAATCCCCGCCAAAGCGGCTCCGAACACCATTCCTATCGAATTCATTGCAGTCAGCAGTCCAATTTGCTCAGATCCCAGATGCCACTCCTTTGCCAACGCTGCGACTATAAATGAAAGCAGCCCCACATCCATAGCATCAAACAGCCAGCTAAGCCCTGCGCTGAACAGCAATTTTCTTTTTTTGGCTGGTGGTAATGAAGTTAAGTCACTCATGATTCGCTCTCCCTTAAAAATATATCGTATGTAGACGTATATTCAGGTGTCTTGTCACCTGTAGCCTAGCATCTATTGTACCGTAAGCTTCCTTAATCTGCGAGCTTTTTAACACAGAAAAAAACGGAAGATTGCCTACGGCAATTCTCCCGCCTTCTGGAACCTGCCACTTACCGGTTTTGGACCAGACCGATGATCGTCACCATGAGCACCAGCAGCTGGATGAGTGTATCGTTACTCATTCCAATCGCCTCCATCCCATATGAGATACTCCTTCGGCCGTTTCCCCTCTCCCCGGATCATGACGCTTGTTCCCCAATACATACCTATGCAGGTGGCGGAAAGCTTATGATCAATAATGGATGAAAATCTCCATACGTTTAAGGTTTAATCCAGGACCACTGCAAATCCATTTCCTGAATACATTCACGGTTATCATGTTCATCATTGGCCACCAGCGGGGTCACTGGATAGATGTTCATGTCGCCTTGCTCATACGTGCGCAATAGAGGCAGCAGCTCATCTATGTTCTGGACAGACGGATCCAGCCATGAATCTATATGATCAGCTTCCAAAATAGCTGGCATGCGGGTATCGAATTCACGTATATCCGTATTAGCATGAACTGTCATCATCGTACAGGTGCGTAAAGGCTCCTTACGACTATCATGCCATACTTCATATAGCCCCGCGATCGCAAACATCTTCTGTTCCGGCAGTACCACCCTTACAGCACACATGCGTTTGCCTACTTTTCGCCAATAATAAAATCCATTGCATGGAATGATACAGCGTCGGGTTTCCGCCATCTTGCGATAACTCGGATTTACCCGAACCGTATTTAAGTCTGCATTGACACAATCCTTGCCCCAGTAGGGAATAAATCCCCAACGAAATTCATCAAGTACCCGCTCTCCATCCTGATGCAACACAATTGGAACATGCTGAGTAGGACTCATGTTATAGCGTGTTTTGTAATAATACATCACCCGTTGTATACCAAAGTGATCCCTCACCTCATCTAAATCAGCCGATAACGAAAACCTTTTGCACATATGCTATTCACCCTTCCGCCTTTTTCACCTATTGTGCGGATATACAAGGAAAAATATGCATATGCAGGTTATGCAAAAATCCAATAAACGCCAAAACATATAGCAATATCCCCGCAGTTGTAAAGCTACGGGGATAGATACTAGCTTATATTGTTATTACTTCTTTTCTACCGCGTGACCGCCAAATTCATTGCGCAGTGCAGCAACCACTTTCCCGTTGAACGTGTCCGCATCAAGAGACCGGTAGCGCATCAGCAGGGACAAGGCAATAACTGGTGTAGCAGCCTGAATGTCCAACGCTTCTTCAACCGTCCATTTTCCTTCACCAGAAGAGTGCATAACCCCACGGATTTCGTCCAGGTTTGCATCTTTGGAGAATGCACGTTCAGTTAAGCCCATCAACCAAGAGCGGATAACAGAACCGTTGTTCCACACACGCGCTACTTGTTCATAATCAAAGTCAAAGTTGCTTTTTTCCAGCACTTCAAATCCTTCACCGATGGAAGCCATCATGCCGTATTCCACACCGTTATGAACCATTTTCAGAAAATGTCCGCTTCCGGATTTACCTGCGTACAAATATCCATTTTCCACTGCTGTGTCGCGGAAAACAGGCTCAACAACCGCCCAAGCTTCCGGATCGCCACCGATCATATAACAAGCGCCATTGCGTGCGCCTTCCATCCCGCCTGAAGTTCCAGCATCCATGAAGCTGATACCATGTTCTTTTAAGCGGGCATGACGAGCAATAGACTCTTTGTAATGAGAATTACCACCTTCAATAATGATGTCCCCTTTGGACAACATCGGTTGAAGCTGATCCAGCACAGAATCAACAATTTGGTGAGGAACCATAATCCATAATACTCTAGGGGATTGAGTTGCCTGTACAAGCTCTTCCAATGTAGAAGCACCTTTAGCTCCATAATCCTTCATTTCTTGGATTGCGGCTGCGTTGACGTCGTAAGCGACAAGTTCATGCTTATGATCGATCAAATTTTTTCCGAGATTCAAGCCCATTTTTCCCAAACCAATTAATCCTACTTGCATAGTAAAGGCCTCCTGCCATAGCAAACATATTTTGTATATACTTTCTTAAAGTGTTAAGAACGAACGACTGCTTTCTCAGAGCTTTCGGACTTTTCATCCAACCACCATGTAAAGCCTTGCTCCTCTAACAATTGATCTGAAGCTTCTGGACCGTAAGAGCCTGCTGCATACGTGTGAAGTGGAACCTCACCACGAGCAAAAGCTTCCAGTACAGGTTGAACCCACACCCACGAAAGCTCAACTTCGTTCCAATGAGCAAAAAAGGTGGAATCGCCGCGTAGCGCATCAAAGATGAGGCGCTCATAGGCTTCTGGTACATCCTTGGCCTCGGAATGATAATTCATCAGAACCGTCTCCAGTTGACCATTGTTCAGCGGGTCTCTACTGTTCAGACGCAGCGTTACCTTTTCATCCGGGTTAACATGGATGATCAGCAGGTTCGGGTCAGTCGGTTGCCCTTGAGCGGCATAAGGATCTGTGCTGTCCTTTTTGAATTCCACGACGATACGAGTAGATTTTTCTTTCATGCGTTTGCCGGTACGAATATAGAACGGCACACCCGACCATTGTTCGTTGTCAATCCATAGGCGAGCTGAAATGAAAGTATCATTTTGCGAATCAGGTCCGATATCCGGCTCTTCTTTATAGGAAGGAACTGCTTTTCCGTTGATCTCACCGTTGGTATATTGGCCTCTAACCACGCTGGAAGCAATATCAGAAGGATCAAGTGCACGAAGCGCGTCCATAACCTTGCTTTTTTCGTCACGCACCTGGTCAGCCGTGACATGTCCCGGCTTGTTCATAGCCGCCATCATCAATACCTGCAGCATGTGATTTTGTACCATATCACGAATAGCGCCGGAGTGATCATAGTATCCTGCTCGCTCCTCTACTCCTACAGTCTCAGAAGCGGTAATTTGCACATTGGCGATGTACTGATTGTTCCATATTCCTTGAAGCAACGGATTAGCGAATTTTAAGGCTTCAAGGTTTTGAACCATGGGCTTGCCTAAGTAATGGTCAATACGATAAATCTCATCCTCAGCAAAGGTTCTGCTCAGGCGATCATTCAACTCACGTGCGGATTCCAGATCGTGTCCAAATGGTTTTTCGATAATGAGCCGTTTCCAACCCTTTGTTTCAGCTAAACCACTCTCCCGAATATTGAGGGCAATCACATCAAAAAATTCCGGTGCCACCGATAAGTAAAACATGCGGTTCCCCGGAATTCCCAAGTCATTTTCACGTTGCTCAGCAAGCTGTAGCAGCTTTTTATAATCTTCCGGGTGGTTGACGTTCAATGCGCTGTAACGGAAAGCACTTAAGAACTGATCCATCTGTGCACGGTCTTCATTCACGTGTCTGGAAAAATCCTTAATGGATTGCTCTACATTACTTTGAAATTGCTCGTCTGCCACTTCACGACGCCCCATCCCAATTACAGAAAAGGAAGCCGGAATTTTACCTTCTACAAACAAATTATACAAGGCAGGGTAAATTTTACGTTTAGCCAAATCCCCTGTCGCTCCAAATAAGACAAATGTCATTGAATCCATGAATTATTCCTTCTTCCCATTATAAAGATGAGGTTATTAAAAGTTACCTGAGGAATTAACGTAACCCATAATACACCCAAAATAAGGGGCAAGTCAATCAAATTTTAGCGAAATCGTGAACATTCGATATATCCTGTAATGATAACGTTTTCTGTGGTATGATTGACGAAAGGAAAGAGAAAAAAATGTTAAATATGTCACAGTTGACACAAATCGTTATAGTTACTATTGGTATATAGAGTTACTTTTAGTATACTGTTTAAAACAACAATGAAATTGAGGGGATTCAGATGAGCGACGACAGGCAGCCTAAGCTTTTGTGCGGTAAGGTGGAACAGTCCTTTCAGATCATCAGCAAAAAATGGACCGCTCTCATCATTCATACTTTGATGGAACATCCCAAACGATTTAGTGAAATTCACGTCTCCATACCCGATCTTAGCAAACGCATGCTGAACGAACGCATCAAGGAACTAGAGCTTTCCGGCCTGATCCTTCGCAATGTCATCACAGAGCGGCCTGTGCGTACCGAGTATTCGCTGACACGCAAGGGTAAAGAGCTAGGTGATGCATTGAATGGTGTGGAGAGCTGGGCCGAGAGATGGCTTTAACTTCTAACAGGAGATCGTCACACATGGTCTCCTGTTATTGTGTTACCCCATGTGGATCATAATACAGACTACAGTACGAAAATAATGGAACAACCACGCAGCAGCTCATGATTTCAGTCTGAGCCAAGGAAGGAAGAGAACGATGGCATTTGGCATTACCCGGCAGGAGCTTATGGCCTGGAAAAGAGAGGTCAGTCGTGGTGAAATTGCTTTTCTGACACATTACTGGCTGGATGATCGCTTTCCAGGCATTACAACCGTCACCAAGGTGGGATGTTCTGATTTGGACAAGCTGCGCTTATGGTGCAACCATAACGGATTGGACCCCCAATATATTCATCAACGTCAGGCCTATCCGCATTTTGATCTTATCGGCAACAAACAGACAGAAATTTTACGTAAGTACGGCATGAGCGATCAATTAAAACGCTTTGAACTTCATCTCCCAACGAGTACACGCCCATCGTTCTAAACCGCAGCTCTCAGAGCTGCGGTACTTTTGTTTTCATACCCGTTAATACCTTGTGTATCCAAATCGCTGACATAGCTCCTTCTCCCATCGCCACAGTCGCTTGCTCGGCATGAACTCCTAAGTCCCCGGCTACCCACACATTTTCCACATTTGTCATTTTGCTGCGAGGATGAGTTTCAATGTGCTTATTATGCAGCAGATGTACACCCAGTTGCTCTGCCAGCTCTGAATGAACATGATTGCTGCCAAAAGCTAAAAAGCCCCGCTCTGCTCGAACTACTTGTCCATCGGCCAGCCGCACTCCTTCAAAACAGCCCGGTTCTCCGGTTATAATCTCAGAAATAGCGGCTTCCTTATAGCCAATCCCTTTTTCCCGCAGCTTTTCGCTCAGCTCGTCCGGCACCTCTGAACGCTCATGATTGACATATACAAGTTGATCGGTGCGCGCTGATAAAATCAGAGCCATGGAAGCTCCTGCTTTGCCTGCCCCCATGACGACCGTACTGCGATCCTGAACCTCATAACCGTCACAATCCGGGCACACATATACACCGTTGCCCAAGCAGGCTTGTAACCCATCCAGTTTTGGAAAACGGTCCGTTAGCCCTGTCGCCAACAGCAGCGTCTTTGACGAATACACGGAGCCTTCCTCCACTTGAATGTCAAAAAGCTCATCCCTTTTGGCGGCTTTTACCGCCTTCCCTACAATAAACTCAGTACCTAGTTTTGTAGCTTCATTACGTCCAAGCCGTCGCAGCTCTTCACCAGAAATTCCGTCAGGAAAGCCCAAAATATTATGATACTGGTGGCATAGCGTAGATCGACCATAGCCCGAATCTATCACTAGAACTCGATGACTGCTGTATCTCCCCAATTGAATCGCTGCTTGCAATCCGGCAATTCCCCCACCAACAATAATGCAATCATAGTTCATCACTTTTCCTCCTTTGAATGCGCGTTATCCTAGACATCTGCATAAAATCGCAATAACACCTATGTAAACTTCTCATCCAATTTTAAACATAATATCACCCACTAACGGATGAATTAACCCCTGTGTCCGTACATATCAAAGCTTATATGCCTTAAAAATGGAATGACAAAAAGCACTGTGGATACCCACAGTGCTTTACCAGGTCGAGCCTGAATCGTCATTTTATCGTGAAAATTATAATTATTTAAATGTTTTTACGCGTTCTTCAACAGGCTGGAATTCTTTTTCACCTGGTTGGAATGTCGGTTTACCAAATGGCATTTCAGCAATCAGTTTCCAATGCTCAGGAATGTTCCATTCGTTTTTCACTTTTTCATCAATCAATGGGTTGTAATGCTGAAGGGATGCCCCCAGTCCTTCTTGCTCCAGAGCCGTCCATACTACCAATTGCAACATACCATTAGATTGGTTGGACCAGATTGGGAAATTGTCCGCATAGGCTTCAAATTGTTGTTGCAGACCAGCCACCACGTTATTGTCTTCAAAGAACAAGACTGTTCCGTATCCGCTGCGGAAACCGTTCATTTTCTCGGCAGTAGACTTGAATTGCTCCTCATTGCCTACAACCTCACGTAAAATATCTTCTGTAATATTCCACAGTTTATCATGATGCTCTCCGAGCAACACTACAGCACGTGAAGTTTGGGAGTTGAACGAGGTAGGTGTGTACTTAACAGCTTCCTCTACAATCTCTTGAATCCGTTGGTCAGAAATGACCTGTTCTTTGCTAATACCATAATAGGAGCGTCTGTCTTTCAGAGCTGTGAAGAAGTCTTTAGCCATTTTGTTACCTCCTGAGAAAAATTAATTACTTTTCGTAACTTAATATACATTACATATATCTTAAAGTCAAGAGTTTTCTTTTTAAATATTACCAGTTAGTTGATAATTATACGCCACTATTATATTTTTTCTCACTGGAAGAGGTGTGCTTGGTTGCATCCTTGTCTCTCTCCTCCTGTCTTTCCATCTTCAAATCCTCTACAGGAATGGCGTCTACCGTCTGCTCGATCTCAAAACGGTCGAACAAGCTTTCCTGCTCTGTCGGATACTGCTCTGCATGATCTCGATTGATCGACTGTTTCTGATGTTTAGACTCCGTTGTTCCTTTCCCCGTCTGTCCTTTCTGCTGATTCTGATCGTACAGGTTATCTTCAAATGGGGCCATTTTACTTCCCTCCCTATCGGATTGGTGTCCACAGTATACTTTTACCTTTCACATCGGGGATTAAACGCAAAAAAGAGAAAATCTCTGCAAAGATTTTCTCTACTCATGTACTTATAGATGGTTGATTGAATTATTCCGAACTGGATTGACCTGTACACTCATAAAAAAGATGAGGTTCCAGCTTCTCTCCCGTTACGAGCTTCTGCACCAGTTGAGTCCCCGAGTCGGGGGTCATTTGACCATACCAGTCCCCTTGAGGATATACGATCACAACCGCAGCATCATGACAACGCCCATTACAGCGAGTTCTGGTCGTGTGAATATATGCTTCTGCATTTTGTTTACGAATTTCATCCCGAATTGCCTGTGTAACTTCTTCACCCTCATGTCGCATACATGTGCCTCCATTGCAGATCAACACATGATGCTTCATTGGTTCTAATTCAAAAATAGCCATAGCTTCCCCTTTAATCAACAGTTGTTGGTTTTAAATCAATGTTTATCTGGATAAAGAACAAGCTGTGCTTCCATCTGATCAGCTTCAATCGTCAGCACGATAAATGAATATTCGTCTTGGCCGCGTTTGTCCGTCGGAGACCCCGGATTAAGGACAAGCTGACCGTCAATCGTTTTGACCACCGGAATATGCGAATGTCCATAAATCAGACAATCCAGCGTTTCTCCCTTAAACGTATTCAATGCGATATTTTCTGTCGTTCCTCGCCAGCCGTGACCGTGAACCATACCGATCCGCTTGCCTTGGGCTTCAACGATTCGCTGATAGCCTAGACGCTCCACGATGTCCACTCCATCATTGTTTCCGGCAATGCCTTGCACAGGCGCAAATTCAGCTAGACGTTCATATACGAACCAATCCGTCCAGTCTCCGGCATGGAGAATGAGGTCACTGCCTTTTAACTCCTGTACCAGTCGACTAGGCAGTGTTTTGCCTCTGTGCGGCATATGAGTGTCTGAAAGTACGATGATTTTCATATTAATTGCTCCTTACCAGCGTCTTTACACAGATGAACTTTGTTGCCCCACGCGCTGCTGAAGTGCCTGCTCCAAATCTCGCAGCGTAACGGTCTCGAAAAACGTCTGTATTTTCTGCTCTGCCACGGTATATAAACCATCCAACAATGCGTCTATGTTCCTGCCTACCTCACAATTAAGATTGCTATCGGTGTGGATGGCGAACAACGGACCTTCATCCTTAGTCGCTTCATAGATCATTTTCAGATTGATGTTTGAACTGGACATGCTTAGACGAAAGCCGCGTGCTCCAGGCGATGAATCAACCAAACCCGCTTGCTTGAGGCGGCTCATAATCCTTCTCACAACTACCGGGTTTGTATTGATGCTGGAAGCTATAAGTGACGATGTCATTCGCTCCGGTGCCCCTTCAGCCAGAAGAAGCAGACAATGGATACTAACGGAAAAATGGGTACTCATGTTAACCACCTTTATGTGTGTGCCTCATTAAATGTTTGATAAAATACTTGTTTCCATCATACCACAATAGAGGCACCAACACAGTGCTAACTGCACCTTACTCCGGAAAATAGTCATTTTCAGGACGTACTCGCACCTTTAATTGGCGCACACTATATTCCAACTGTTTTACGATATCCTCCAGTTGACGACGGTCAAGTCCATTAAGGTCGGCCGCTGGCTTGGGTGCATTTTTCAAATCACGTATGGTTGCCTGCTGCTCCTGCCACTTGTCCATCAGGTCGGCTATATTCGCATAAAAGCGTTCATAATCCTTGATCACTTCATCCAGAAAGGCATCTACCTCGTCCGGATCATAGCCGCGCATTTTATTCTTAAACTGTTTCTCATGAATGGAGAGCGCGTCCAGCTGAATGCCCAGTTGTTTAAACAACTGCTTTTGCTTATCCAGACGACGCTTCATATGTTCATCCATCGGTTATTCCCTCCTTAACACACTATTCTTTTTATATCACATTCTAGGCTGGGAATAAAAGTCTCTGCTGATTGCCCGGCCCTATGAACGGGTATAAAAGAGCATACGTGTCACTTATACAGACCACGAAGGGGAGAGATGATCATGAATCATTTGAACGATTCGCAGCTTGCAGAGCTGAAACATATGTTGTTGGAGCAGAAAAAGGATTTAGAAAAGCATTTTGAACAAAACGGTCAGGCAAACGCTCAATTGGGAGAAACACTGACAGATTCCACAGGTGAGCTCTCGTCCTATGACAATCACCCCGCTGATATAGGGACAGAAACCTTTGAACGGTCCCGTGATATGGCGATTAATGATTCGCTGCAAGACGAGCTGGAGCAAGTCAATGCAGCCCTTCAGCGGATAAAGGATGGGACATACGGAATTTGTGTGGAGAGCGGGGAAGAAATTCCTTTTGAACGGTTACAAGCCATTCCATATACAGCCTATACCGTCGAGCACACGCCAACTCGAGAATTATCGAATGACCGTCCGGTAGAGGAACAGGTCATGACTCCGCCGCCCAAGGGTGCAGGTGAGGTTCGCCAACGGAATGCAGGACGATTTGATGATGCGGGCGCATGGGACGCCGTGGAAAAATACGGTACATCGAACTCACCTGCAACTGCCGCCAAGCGTGATGTCACAGATTATGATGAAAATATGTGATGCTCGAATGCCCAAAGACTTATTGAAAATACCTATGTATTTGTCATCTAAAAAAGCAGCTTGTCCTTTTGACAAGGCTGCTTTTTTAGATCTTCTAGGAATACGGTACACCGCTTATCCAATTTCTATCCGTTTCCGACTGCGAGCTGACTCAATACAAGCATCGATCACCTTCATATTGCTCACCGCATCTTCTGGCTCATACGGCAACGGGACACCGTCAAGCACTGCTTTAGCAAAAGCATCCGCTTGCAGTTCAAAAGAATTAAAACCTTTCAGACGTTCCTCACGCGTAACCGAACCGACGTGGACGAAAATTTGCGGTACCACAGACGTTCTTTCCCAGCCGAACATTTTGGGCATCGCAATCGTACCCTTGCTACCGAGAATTTCCATGTTGGAACGATTGGCTGCCCACATGCCACAATCGAAAGTAAGATTGATTCCACCCGGAAATTCCAGCAAGCCGGAAGCCATCATATCGACGTTGTCATGCTCCGGGGAAAATAAGGCATGTACCGTCACTGCCTCCGGCTCCCGATCCAAATACATACGAGCGGCTGATATCGGATAGACACCCACATCATATAGCGAGCCGCCGCCCATGTTTTTATTAAAGCGCACATTATCTGCCTGATCGGTATTGTTAAACGTAAACGTGCAATGGATGCCGCGAATGTCACCAATTTCCCCACTATTGATAATTTCCTTAATTCTTCGATGTTTGGGATGATAACGATACATAAAAGCCTCTGCAAAGATCACTCCTGCACGTTGACATGCTTCAATCATGCGGCTTGTACCGGCCGAGCTAAGAGAAGATGGTTTTTCACACAAAACGTGCTTCCCAGCCTCCGCCGCCCGAATGGTCCACTCTTCATGCAGATGGTTTGGCAACGGAATGTACACCGCTCCGATTTCGGGATCAGCCAACAGTTCATCATAGCTTCCATAACTTTTTGGAATATCGAACTCCCGGGCGGCCTCAGCAGCTTTATCCGCATTACGACTAGCAATCCCAAGCACTTCTCCGCGTTCGGATTGCTGAATCGCAGGAATTACAGCGATTTGGGCGATCTCCGCAGTGCCTAAAATTCCCCATTTCAGCTTTCTACCCATCATTCTCATCCTTTCGTGGTTAGGAATAGTTGTCTTGTTCCGCTTTGTGCAGCATACCTAAGCAACGGTCCAAATCAGCTTTGACCTGCTTCTTGTACAGTCGGGCTTTCTCCTCCCCATCATCTGTAAAGTGATAGAGTACAATCTCCTGAAAATCCACGCGCGGGTCTGTTCCTTTCAATCGCTTGGTACGGTAAAAAACGCCTTCCTGTACCAGCTCATGCAGCGCCCGGTAAACTTCGCTCTGAGGCGGAACATATCCAAACCCACTAAACTCATCCTTCATCGATTCGAGCATCTGATATCCATAACCGCGATGCCTCTCCACCATTGTGATCAGATAAATTTTGATAAAAGCCCGCTGGGATATCATAAACGCCATTTCACAGCCTCCTCCACACCTTATTCATACACCTTACCTTCCATTATAAACCACTCTGCGTCCATAGACTATTTCCTTTGATGATATGAGAGCTTATGAGAACTCTCCATCCCTTGTGACCTGTTTTAAGATGGCGAGAGATATAGAATGAGGCGATATAGAGTAGTGTGCGAAGTGCTGAGAAATGAGTTTATGGTTTACTATTATGAACTTTTCATATGTTGAAATAATATAATATCAGTTAAAAAAGTATCCCTTGGCCTTATTTCTTGGCTTTGGGATACTCTTGTGAACATATGTGATTGGATTATCAAATCAAGCTTGCTTTTGTACGGCTGGCGGACTCCCAGTCGGGCGAGGACGAACCCGAAGCCCCACGATCCATTTGCCCAGAGGCAAACGTGCCAGCAGCCATGTTCCGGCAACGGAAAAGATCATACAGAGAACGAATGAAGCCAGCATACGAAGAACGTGGCTCCAGTCTGCAAACAACGTCTCGTCAAAATAATAGGTCACACGCAGCATAAAGGCATGCATGAGATACGCTCCATAGGACAACGTTCCGATGGCCGTCAGCATACTCGCCGCACGTCCCCCCTTATGAGCAATCCACGTCGCTACCCGATAAGCTACAAAAATAGACGCGACGCAATATACAGCCATGACCGGACGCAGCAGAGACAAATAGTTAAAGGAAAGAACTGTACCTTGCGGTGTCTGGAACTGACCGATCATCTCATACAGCAAGTAGCCAGTAATTACGATAAACAACGGCCAGTATATCATTTGTGCTTTGGTTACCCATGCATTCCAACGCTTGACGTTCATCCCGGCTGCCGCTCCCAGCACAAAATAAAAGAAAAAGTAGATCACATTCCGGTCAGCATACAGGGTAAACCAAGAGGTAATGACCGGAAGCTGGAGCTTATCCATCGCTTGGTATACGGGTCCAACGGCGAACATGAGCAAAATATATAGCACGCCGAATACAGCCAATGCAGCGGGTCGCCATGTTGATGGCAGTAGCGCAGACAAACGACGGACAGCATAACGAAACACAGGAAATAACACATAACATTGAATAATCATTACGATGTACCACAGATGATAGCTACTTTTCCCGTTCAACAGCTTCTGGAAAAAATCCAGCGGGTGAATATATCCTCCACTTTGAGCAAGCTGATTTCCCAATTCGTATAAAAGAGACCATATGATATAAGGAACGATGATGTCCAGGAATCTTTTACGTAAAAACGTTCCGTACTTTAAGGCTCCATCATAATTGTAAAATAGCACCATTCCAGTGATAAATACAAACACAGGAACTGCAAATTTGGAACACAGCAGTAAAAGTGTCATCAATACCCCGTCCTGGACGCGCGCCCCCTGCGCAACCGCATAGTGTGCGACGGAATGCTGAAGAACAACGGCCGCAAAAGCCAGCCCTCTCAGCAAAGCGACTTCGGAAATTCTCTCTTTTTGACTCATGCCACTCTCCTGTTACATCTAGCAATTTATAAATCCAGGATTTTTTCAAAATCCTCAATCTATTATAACGACAATTCTGTAAAAATATATAGAAGGTTAAACGTGCCAACGGCAAGCTTAGCATCATTTATCTCAGATTTATTCTATGATCCACAAATATGTAAAAACAGCAGTCCTCCCTCTCGGGGAGACTGCTGCTGTAGAAACAACCCATATACAAAGGAGATAGGAAAGCCTGTTAAATCACGTTCTCAACTAGCCGTTAGGTTTTTACAGGTTCCTTCTCGTATCTGTGTATGCATCTGTACGCGGCGTGTCTGCCAACGTATCATCATACGTTCTGTAACGATCCGCATTCAGCGAACGGTTGGTGCGGAAAATATCATAAACATCCCTGTTATGGTCAGCGGAGTCCACCAGCACTAAAATCTTGCCCTGATCGACGTAAGTCTCGTATTGACGTGCATCATCTTCCGGAATACCCAGCCCGACCAGTCCACCGACCAAGCCACCTGCTCCCGCTCCGACAGCTGCTCCGGTAAGGGTAGCCGCGATAGGTCCAGCAGCGAGGATTGGTCCGATACCTGGAATAGCCAAGGCCCCGATGCCCGCCAGCAGCCCAGCAACGCCGCCTACAACGCCGCCGGTAGCCGCACCGGTCGCTACACCCTCCGGTGCTTTGGTGCCTGTCTCTTCACTAATCGTCCTCAACTCGTCACGGTCACGGGTGATCACAGAAATTTCACTGCTTGGGATTCCTTTGCTCTGCAATTGTCCTATCGCACGAGATGCTTCCTGCTCTGTATCAAAAACACCAACAATCTTCTTTTCATTATAATCGTTTAAGTTATTAGCCATGATAGTTGCCTCCCAATATTTTAGTGTTGAGTGGTTCGTTTTTCATTACCCCGCTATTATGACGTTTAAACGATTTTACAAAAATTCAAAAAGTCGATTAGCATAAAACAGCTTCTATTTAACGCTTTGGCTTTGCTCTGTTGGTCGCCACAGCTTCCAGTGGATCATCCGGCCAATAATGCTTGGGATATCTGCCTTTCAGGTCCTTTTTGACTTCAAAATAAGCCTCGCTCCAGAAGCTGGACAAGTCGGACGTCACTTGGACAGGTCGCTGGGCAGGTGACAGTAAATGCAATACAATGGGCACACGTCCGCGTCCAATACGAGGCGTATCCCTCATACCGAACAATTCTTGTAGTCGTACGGCCAGCGCTGGTGCCTCAGGATTCGAATAATCGACAGGAATGCGGGAACCGCTGGGTACACGGATATGCGTCGGCGCTTCCTGATCAAGCTGCTGCCGCTGTTCCCAGTCCAGCCTGCCAAGCAGCAATGCAGCACTGTCCAGCCGTTGCAGATCGGATACGTTTTTGGCTCCTAGAGCAAAAGGCAACAGCCACGATTCCAGTGAATCCAGCAATGCCAATTCCGTGCAGTCCGGCCAGTCTTCAGGCGCTGAGAAGTGCATAAAAATCAAACGAGCCTGCAACTGGAGGGTTTGCCGATTCCATGACAACAGCTTCAGACCGCGTTCACGGACACCCTGCATCAAGGCGGCAGCAACTTCCTCTGCCGGAGGTCGCTCATAGGACGTTTCCTTTAAGACGAGTGAGCCCAGTCGCAGTACCTTGCGGGCTCTCACTGCTGAGGCGGAGCTATCCCAGTATACGCTGGCTTGTTCCAGCAACAAATCGCTGCAATGCTGGGTCAGCTCTTGCAGTTCAACCGGTGCCGCCAACTGAATGGCACCATCTGCTCCCTCGTCGTCCACTTCGGCGGCGACGAGATAGGATGAACGCGACATCCACTCCACTTGTCGGAGTCGCGCGCCCCGGCCGCCGCTAAGCAAAAAGCGGCCGTCCCCTCGGCCCTGCGCGATCCGATCCGGATACGCAAAGGCCAATAGCAGCCCGCAAGCCGCGGAGCCGTCAGGCTCGTCCTGCGCTGCGACTACTGTCGGCAGCGAGGCTAGCAACTGCCGGCTCTCTTGCACGATACGGCGAATCACCGTATCGTCTGCCGTCCGCAGCAGGCTGTGCGTGCTGCGGGCATGGGTCGCCTCGCGCAGGGCATCCAGCCGCGGGCGCAAATCCGTTCCGCCATGGGCGCGGAACGGGTCCCGCTCTTGCAGCAGCGCAGCCAGACGGCTGGCAATCAGGGCCAGGCCAAGGGCTGCTGCACGCAACAGCATGTGCCCGAGGCGTGGGTGCGTGCTCAGGGCGGACACCTCGCGCCCATGCGCGGTGATGACGCCTGTAGTGCCATCGGCTGCTTCATCCAGACAGCCGAGCTGGTGCAGCAGACCTGTGGCCTGGCCGTACGCGGCCTCAGGCGGGGCATCCAGCCAGGCCAGCTCGGCGGGCTCGCGCACGCCCCAGGCCGCCAGCTCCAGCGCGAGCGGGGCCAGATCCGCCGCCGCGATCTCCGGGCGGCTGGCTTCGGGGAGCGCTGCATGCTCCTGCGCGCTCCACATCCGGTAGCATACGCCCGGCTGGAGACGCCCCGCCCGTCCGCGCCGCTGGTCGGCGGAGGCCTTGGACACCTTAACGGTGGTCAAACGGCTCATACCGGTCCGCGCGGAAAATACCGACTCCCGCGACAGTCCGCTATCGATCACCACCGTGATCCCCGCTATGGTCAAGCTAGACTCGGCAATCGAGGTGGCCAATACCACTTTTCGACTGCCCGAAGCCGACGGGCGTATTGCCTCATCCTGCTGCTCCAGCTTCATGCTCCCATACAGCGGAATGACCTTGACATGTGCTGGTAAATGCTTTGAAGCCAATTCTCGTTCCGTTCTGTGAATTTCTCTAGCCCCTGGTAAAAACACCAGCAGATCACCTTCATGAGTATGAAGTGCCTTTTCTACCGTCTCAGCCGTAAAGGACTCTAATGAAGTTGACGAAGGTTTGGACATATGAAAGGTTTCTACCGGAAATACAGTGCCTGGACATTCCAGCAATGGCGCATCCCCTAATAGTCTGCATACAGGCTCTGCCTCCAGGGTGGCAGACATGATCAATATCTTCAAATCCGGTCGCAGCAACGCCTGGCTTTGTAGAGCAAGTGCCAATCCCAAGTCTGCATGCAGGCTGCGTTCATGAAACTCATCAAAAATAATCAGCCCGACTCCCTCCAACGCCTGATCATGTTGCAACATCCGGGTGAGTACGCCTTCCGTAACCACCTCAATCCGCGTGTTTGGCCCTACTTTTGTATCCATGCGAACCCGGTAGCCCACCGTCTTTCCGGTGGGCTCTCCCAGCGTTTTTGCCATTTGTGCTGCTGCTGCACGTGCTGCCAAACGCCTCGGCTCCAGCATAATTATCTTTTGCCCTACCAGCCACGGCTCATGCAGTAGCTCCAGCGGTGTTACCGTCGTTTTCCCCGCTCCCGGCTGTGCAATCAGTACCGCCGCCGAATGAGATTGCAGTGTATGTTTAAGCTCGGGGATCACTTGCATAATAGGCAGTTGTTTATCTGTCAATGAAATCTCTCCAATGATACGCTTGATGCGTAGAATCTAAGTTTTAGTTCTTTTATTATTGTGAATTTTTCATTACCTGTAATTATTGAATAGAAAAGGTTAAGCTGCCCTCTGGAACTTCTCCTCGGTCTGTCATACATAATTCTTCTAAATCTATTATACAGATATTTAAATTTCCCGTCTGATCATCGCGGCTATGTATGCTTCGTCTTTAGCTTCTATACCTATCGGGATGCACTCACGGCAAGATCGTTTTATAATATATTTGATATGGATTGCTGAAGGACGGAACACAGAATCGAGGTCACTTTCGTATGGAATTACAGGCCCAACCCATCAGAGGGCGATTTGCCCCAACACCATCGGGATGGATACACTTAGGAAATGCTCGTACCGCCTTATTATCCTGGCTGCACGTTCGTTCCCTGGGCGGAACCTATATTTTGCGCATGGAAGATATTGATATGACGCGAGCTCGCAGCCAGTTGGCGCAAGGGAGTATGGAAGATTTGCGCTGGATTGGTCTGGACTGGGACGAAGGACCCGACGTAGGCGGTCCCTACGGCCCCTACACTCAAAGCCAGCGGCTGGAACGCTACCAGTCTGCATTGGAGAAACTACAGAGGCAAGATTTACTGTATCCTTGTTTTTGCAGTCGAGCTGACATTCTGGCTGCCGCTCATGCTCCGCATGGACTGTCTGGTGAAGGGCCTGCGTATTCGGGGGCATGTCGTAGCCTTAGCTCTCAAGATGCCGTAGCCAAAGCACAATATAAACTCCCTTCACTTCGCTTTAAAGTACCGCAATATCCAGATGCCGTTATTTCGTTTCATGATCAGGTAGCAGGTCATGTGGCCTTCGGTGCGGCAGAGGGGGGCGATTTTATCGTCAAACGAGCGGACGGCATGTTTTCCTATCAGCTGGCTGTCGTTGTCGATGATGCGGATATGCATATGACCGACGTACTCCGCGGGTATGATCTTCTCGATTCAACGCCCCGTCAGCTATTGCTGTACCAAGCTTTGGGGTTGCAGCCGCCACGTTTCGCACACGTTCCCCTTGTCCTAGGCCCTGATGGACGAAGGCTGGCCAAACGACATGGTGGTGTAGCACTCCGAGCTATGCGCCGACAAGGGGTCACACCGGAAGCAGTCATTGGCTGGCTCGCCTATTTTTCCGGGCTGCTGGATTCACCGGTGCCTGTGAAGGCAGTAGATTTAATCGATGACTTTCATTTAGACAAACTGCCCAAAGAATCCGTCATCCTGACGAAGCAATGCCTCACGAGATTATCTGCACTGCAACAGTAATGAGGTAAAGCGTAGAAATTAAAGTGTACGGGCAAGGGCCTTCCGCCCTTCGCTCCTCTCGCTTCTATTCCTCCAGTCGCTTACGCATAGCGGACTCATATTCATAAAATACAGACGACGTATCCAGCCCTCTTTTCTCCAGCAGCATACGGAGACGAAGTGATTTTTCAGTCAGCCTGCGACTGATCCGCTCTTGCTCTCCCGCCTCATGACAAGCGTGAAGCAAATCACGTAACTGGACACATTCCTTTTGCAGCTGAAGCTCTTTCGGTAAAATGCCTGCATTCTTCAACAGCTTGTACGACATCCGCAGCTCCTCTGGAACATGTGACAAATCCTCGATGACCAGTGGCTTGCCCGCTCCCGGTAGATGATCAAACTCACCTTTGGCCATTGCCTCGGCAATCTTCTGCTCTGCCATTCTGGAGAACATTTCCATCGATCCTTTCCACTCTTGTATTAAGCTTCCTATGTACACTCTATATTAAAGAAACCTGGAGTCCTTTGCCACTGTAGCTTACATATCATTAGGATGTCCTGTATCCATAAAGGAGAAAGAGGGTTATTCTTCGATCCCAAGCAATTGAGATACTTGTACTCTATATTTTTTGGTCTTACGTGTTCCATGAATGAGATTAGACAAGCGGCTAGCAGGAATATGGTAGGTATCACAAAATGTTCTCTGATCCATTTGCCTCTCGACTAGCTTTTCTTTGATTTTCCACCCGAAAGGGGTTACAGGATTTCGTTTGTTCAGCAACGTTATCACCTCTTCATAGTATAGGATTTAGAATTTTATCGGGGTTTGGAGATTGGAGTTCGTCTTCTTGCTTTAAAAGCGCGTCAAGCATACATATTAGCTAAGATTTCATTTTACAGGTTAGGTATTGATTCAATAGTTTATCCAGTTTCATGGATTGTTCAATCACTTTGGGATGCGTTAAAAATCCGTACTTCTTCTGGACTTGGTACAGTCTTTTTCTGGTCCGTTCGACACGAAGTAAAGTCACACCTGGATTCATCAGCATGATTCCCCCTTCTGTGTCATATGCTAATACAAAACGTAAACTTTTGGATTTTTTGATAATTTACTCGACAAAAAAAGTGCTTCTGGAGCATTCCAGAGGCACTTTTTGACGTTTTATGTTTATTTAAAATCCCAACAGACTCCCACAAGCTGAACTTAAAATCCAAATATATTTTATTTATTCAGCTTGGGATCAACACTGAGAAATGATTGATTACTTCTAATAATAAAATAATCTTTCTTTTCGCCCTTCTCTAACTAAACTCTCATACTTTGTACACAGTCTAAAGTCTGCAAATTGTTTGAACTGCTCAAATAATTTTATGCAGCTAATGAAAAAGGCTTCTTTGTTAATGACTAATGATTTAGATAAAACGTCTAGTAAGTATTTAAATCCATATGAGTAATTACCTTTATTTAAGTAGTGTTTAGCCAGTTCATATTTAAAACGTGTTGATTGTTCTGGAACCACTTGATGAGTGTACATATCAGCAGATAATTGCTGTTGGGTGATCGAATCAATCTCCGTTTCGAACTGTTGAAGTATGTCATCCACATCAACTTGAAATCGGTTAGCCGCCATCATAATATTCAATAATTGAGTAACCATTTCTTTAGTGGTATTTGATGATACACTAATATATTCAACGTAATCCGGAAGCACACTTATATCTCCGGATAATAATTTATTAACGTAAGTATTACATAGCGCCCAATTTTGAAATAGTTTAATCCAATGCAGAGTATCCTCGTCCGTCTCTTTGACCCACTCTAAATTAACGTAGGCGTATGTATATTGTAGAGCTTGTTGGTAATTACTTTGGGCTTCACAGACGCTTGCACACAATAAATCAGCATAGGTGATATACACAAACAAAGGACGACTTAGCTTCTTTTCAAGTGCAGGCTTTCGTTTTTTCTGCTGATGCTCTAGCGCATATTGGATTTCCGCTTTACCTCTCATTTTGCGTGCTGTCACATCAAGCCGATCCCATAAGCGCAAAGAACGATACACATTCGCCAAATCCTTTAAGGCATCAAGCTGATCTATTTCATCCAGACGTTCCACAAAGGGTTCAAACAGTGTGGCTGCCTTGAGATTAAGGCTCTGATCATCTCCAACTTGAATCGTGAATATACGATATTGACAGATGGCCAAGCGTTCAGAATGCTGATATTTCTCCACTTCTGCGACATTCTCATAGAGAGGAAGCGCAGCAGCATGTTGTCCCTGTTCAAATAATGCTTCTGCAACATCGAATAGCCTAGTCGCATACAGCGGATTATCCATGATATCTCCAACCATTCGTCGGATTGCATCCAGCTTGTCCAGCTCCGCACAACGATACAATAATGGCTCGATTCGCCTAAAATTCGGTGAAAGTTCAATGATGTAATTTTCTATGTATAGATCGTAAAAATAGCCTTCTGGCAAATCCATAGCCACAGTAATTTGGTCCAGCTGCTGTACGGAAACAGGACGATGCTGAGTAATCCAATGACTAAGCGTTCTTTGATGAACCCTGAATATTCGGCAAATTGACTCAACGTCATATCATTTTGTTTTAGATAATCCTCAAACTCCGCTGAAATCGTAGGTGTATGCTTCAAGTCTTAACCATCCTTCACATAAAATTCCATTATTTTAAAAATCACGGAAGATTGTGAAAACGAATAGCAAAAGTGAAATTGGATTGCCGAAATAAAAGGTTTCACAGAGTTGACATGACTATTTCATTTCTCCATATTCTTTACTATTAGTAAATGATATAGAGTTCCCAGGTAATAACTCTGTTGAACCTCTTAATCAAATGAAAAATCCCCTGATTTTGATGTAATCAAGGGATACATAGGTTCATTTCTCTCGCATTGATAATGCTAAGTTGATTATTTCTCCAGTCACAATTCCTGTCAGAATTGCATAGATTCCCATAGCGCTCATCTGATATCCCAAAGCGTAAAATGCCCCTATCACTATTGCGTAGTTCAATAGAATCGTTGCATAACGTTTTAGAACCTTACTCATGGAAACCCTCATAAGCAACTCCCACCTTAATTTATACTTCAACCATTGTAAATGTTAAGTAATTGTTTCATAAAAGTAAGAGGAAATTTGTCGAATGAGAAATCCGTTAAAAAGAGATTTGCAACTATTCACTGCTGGGTAGGCCACGAAACAAGCCTTCTTTTTCATACCACCCACGCACTCACATGGAGTGCGAGCTTTAAGGGGGATACACCCCCTACTACCTATAAAATTTCAATCCACGCACTCCATACAGAGTGCGACAGCGAAAATGTAGTAATTCATACTCTAATTCCATCACATCCAATGCCAAGGAGGCTCGCCCTGGACGATCTCTAAGCAGAAAACCTACATAAGCATCGAGACCGACAGCTTCCAGTGCGGATTTCATATCGTTGGACAGCAGTGTATAGACAAAAGATAATAGGGTATTCACGTTATCTAACGGCGGGCGTTTATGGCGTCCATGGAAGTAAAAATCATCTTTTTGCTGCAAGATCAGATCATCCCACACGGAATTGTACTGAACCACCGTCGTCCCCTCCAAACCGCTAATATGTCCAGTTCCTCCACTTCTCGGATTTGCTTCATGATCCGGTCACCACTTTATGTGACCAGGTGACGAGGCTACTACGTCATTATCCACGCACTCATATAGAGTGCGACTTAAACAGGCGGAAAAGCCGCCTGTAAAAGATAAATTTCAATCCACGCACTCATATAGAGTGCGACGCCCGAGCAGCCCAAAAACTCGGCTGTACCATGGAGATTTCAATCCACGCACTCATATAGAGTGCGACGTTAATAGTCAGATCAAAATAGTCCGTTACTGGTGATTTCAATCCACGCACTCATATAGAGTGCGACTCCATTGCTTTGTTTATTTTCGTACAACCGGACTATTTATTTCAATCCACGCACTCATATAGAGTGCGACTGTAGCGTAGGCAACGAATGCAATACCTGAGTAATTTCAATCCACGCACTCATATAGAGTGCGACACTGTTGTATTTAAGTAATCAGCAATCAAACTCAATATTTCAATCCACGCACTCATATAGAGTGCGACGCGGTTAATGGTCTTTCGAACCGTTTCGTCATCTTCGATTTCAATCCACGCACTCATATAGAGTGCGACTAGAGGAGATTATTTAGAATTCGAGTTTATACGGATTTCAATCCACGCACTCATATAGAGTGCGACGCTTGATGCTGCACCAGTGAATAAGCCGATTCTGTGCATTTCAATCCACGCACTCATATAGAGTGCGACCCAACCATTCGAACCATAGGTTACCTCAAAGGCTCATTTCAATCCACGCACTCATATAGAGTGCGACAGCGAAAATGGGTCAAATGCCCCCTATTTAAATAACATTCTAGCGTTATTTTGGCAAAAACGCATCTAATATTACCTCATCCTCTTGCGATCGTTTAAAACTTGTTCACATTCGATATAATTCGACAAAATCTGAGGTGCGAATCTCTCGGAGAATTCATGTGAGCTTCACATTCGCACCTGAACAGACTCGCTTTTTGGCTTAGCAACAAATACCTGCCTGGACTTATTTCACCTCTGCCAGTTCTGCCACCTGTGAAGGAGGAAGCGCACATTCGAATATATTTAATTCATCGATAGCGCATTTAAAAGCAGGGTTCCACCAGTTAACTCCAAAGCTGAACGTTCGGGCTTTGGGTAAATACATCCGAAAATATCCACTACATTGATCAGAAAAATACCTTTATGTTTTCGAAAATCATAAAGGTATTTGTAAAATATTTTATGAAAACGTTCAGCAAAAGTTGAGTTATTAACCCTGTTCATCATACCGGCTGCATTACCTGCATAAACCTTTCCATCCGTTCCAGCGCCTTCTCCAAATCGACGAGCGAGGTAGCATATGAGCAACGAATAAAGCCCTCTCCGCCTGATCCGAATACATGTCCCGGTACGACCGCCACCTTCGCTTCCTTCAGCATACGAAGTGCAAACTGCTCAGATGACATGCCAGTAGAAGTAATTGAAGGGAAGGCATAGAAAGCCCCCTCAGGCTCATGACAAGCAAGCCCGATTGCATTCAAGCCGGCCACAAACAGTTTGCGACGTTCATTGTAGCTCGCCATCATCTCATCCTTGGCAGCCAAGCCATGGCGCAATGATTCCAGCGCGGCAATCTGTGCAATGGTGGGCGCACACATGGCTGTGTACTGATGGATTTTCAGCATGCCGGCAATCAGTTCACGTGGACCGCACGCATAGCCTACCCGCCAGCCTGTCATCGCAAATGCTTTGGAAAAACCACTGATGACAATCGTACGCTTCTTCATGCCCGGCAAAGAGGCGATACTGACATGCTTTCTCCCGTAAGTCAGTTCGGCATACACTTCATCCGAAATGACGACCAGATTATGTTTGATGATGAGTTCTGTAATCGGTAGCCAATCCTGCTTCGTCATAACTGTTCCAGTCGGATTACAGGGATAATTGATCATTAAAACCTTTGAATGAGGTGTAATTGCCGCTTGCAGCGCTTGCGGGGTCAGCTTGAATTGCTCCTCTGCCGTAGCCGCCACCTCTACAATTTTACCGCCATGCAGATGGGTAATGGGTTCATAGGCAATATAGCTTGGTGCTGGAATCAGCACCTCGTCACCTGGATCGATCACTGCTCGCAGCGCCAGGTCGACGGCTTCACTGCTCCCCACCGTCACGATCATTTCGTGCTCAGGATCATAAGAAAGCGCGAAGCTGCCGGAAAAATAAGCAGAGATCTCCTCCCGCAGCTCTATCAAGCCGGCATTCGAAGTATATTTCGTCTGTCCTTCATGCAATGCCTGAATGCAAGCTTCACGCACCTTTTCCGGTGTAACGAAATCAGGCTCTC
Organism: Paenibacillus sp. EKM206P; assembly: GCF_011066155.1. NCBI lineage: Bacteria > Bacillati > Bacillota > Bacilli > Caryophanales > Paenibacillaceae > Paenibacillus > Paenibacillus sp. EKM206P. The sequence continues at coordinate 160,863 of NZ_JAAMNQ010000004.1, forward strand.
CGACCCCAAGGGCGATTGTATCTCCTCCAGCTGCATTCAGATCAAAAAAAGCGCGAATTCCCGATGGTCGAATATCCCGTACACGCGAGGATACAAACCGCCCTGTACCCTTTTCAATAAACATATTACGCCACCCCCCATTCCTGTTTCCGCTCATGGAGCGAACTGGAAATAATATGGTCCAGCAGCTGTGTAAAAGTTATACCCGCAGCTGCCGCACTTTTCGGAAGCAGGCTATTGGCGGTCATTCCTGGTAATGTGTTCACTTCCAGCACGTAAGGCCTATCCTGACACAAAATCATATCGATCCTTGCATAGACCTTGCATTGCAGCAGTCGGTAGCTGGCCAGTGCCGCCTCGCGCACACGCTGCTCAATTACGGGAGGAAGCTCGATCACCTCCTCCTTAGCGCCACCGACCTCATATTTAGCTTTGTAGTCGAACCACTTCGAACGAGCGGAGCTAATACCAATAATCGGCAATACCTCGCCGTCTACGATCGAACAGGTAATCTCGGTCCCTTTATAATAGGGCTCAATCAAAATCGCTTGATCCAAGCTGCAAGCCTCCTGAACAGCCGGTAGCAGCTCCTTCTCATTCTGTACAAGCTGGATTCCGATGCTGGATCCCCCCGTATTCGGCTTCACAATAACCGGGTAGCCCAGACGCTCCACTACCTGCGGATCATAATCGTCCATCCCCTGCCAGCAAAAACCTGCAGGCGTATGCACACCCGCGCCCTTCAGCAGCGTCTTGGACAACTGCTTATTCATGCATAAGCTACTTGCCAAGACACCGCTGCCTGTATACGGAATGCCCAGCGTCTCCAGCGCTCCCTGCACCGTGCCGTCCTCGCCATACTGACCATGCAGTGCCAGCAGCGCAATATCGATGCCGGCCTGCTGAACCTGCGTGATTAAATCCGCTCGCTGCTCGATCACAATTGGAACCACTTCATAACGGCTTCGATCCAAATGATTGATCATCTCTTGACCTGTCTGCAGAGAAATCTCACGCTCAGAGGAAATACCGCCCATAATAACGCCAATTTTCATCATGGCACCTCATTTTTCTTCAAAATTATTATGTGGCTACGGATTGTTCTTCCGATCGCTGGTGCTTCTCCAGAACAATATTTCATCTCCATAGCTCTTTTCTTAATCCTTATACCTTAGGAAAGTTACGCGCCTGTTTGCCGATTATTTGAATACCCCGTTCGATATTTTCATCCGTTACTCGTGAAAACCCAAGCCGCAATGTATTCGTCCCTTCGCCTTCTTGAATAAAAAACTTGTCTCCCGGTGTAAAAATGACGCCCTGTTCGTTGCAAGCTTCTAACAGCTGGCGTGTATTCACACCTGCCGGGAAGGTAAGGAACAAATGCAAGCCCCCGTCACCAGACACCTGCGCCTCAGGAAGATGTGCTTCACAGCATGCCTTTGTCAGCTCATATTTGCGCTTATACTCTGTACGTGCTTTCTTTACATGTTTATCGAAATTTCCGTTAAGCATATATTGGTATAAAATCGATTGATCGATTGTTGAGGTATGAATGGTACGCGCACGCTTAATGCTTTCCAGAGTGTCAATCAGTGCTCGGTCTCCAAGCACCCAGCCTACTCGCAAGCCAGGGAACAGCACCTTGGAGAAGCTGCCAATATAGATTACTCCGTTCCCTTGCCCTGCTGTCGCTATTAAGGGCGCAACATGCGCTCCCGAGTAGCGCAGCTCCTCATTAAATCCATCCTCAATCACCGGAATCTGATAGCGCATCATTAATTTCATAACAGCGCTGCGCTTTGCTGGCGACATGACGATGCCTGTCGGATTGTGATAGGAAGGAGTTAAATAAGCCAAATCGAAGCTATTGGTCTGCAGTACCTCCTCTAGCCGCTCCACATCAATACCGTCACACTCCATCGGAATGCCGGTAATCTCAAATCCTTGCAATTTCAAATTTTTGATCGCTGTGTGATGGGTCGGATTTTCACAAATTGCCGCTCCGGGGCGTGCAGAAGGGCGTAAAGCCGACAGCACAATGTCAAAGCCTTCTGTAAACCCGCCTGTAATCAGCATATCCTTGCCAATTATATCGACGCCCTTGTTCTCCATATAATGCATCAGGTAATCAATCAGCGGCTTGTAGCCCTTGGCATAGCCGTAGTTGAGCAGCACCTGTCCTTCGATTGCCATCCGATCCATAAAAGCTCGCCTTACATCCCCCAGATCAAACAGCTGCTCATCGGGAGCGATGCTTGTGAACGAGATAGTTCCTTTTTGGGCACGAATGCCCTGCTTCATCATATCCAGATCAACAGCCGATACAGCATATTCGTTCATTCTTGCCTTCCAGTCGATCTCCCAGGTAGCAGAGCTGTCAGACCCTCCGTTATCTACATCCGACCGACCCACCATGGCGGCCACATAACTACCCTTTCCGGGAATCGCATACGTAAACCCGTCATCCTCCAAGCCTTCATAGGCTGCAATGACTGTATTTCGGCTCACCTTAAGCAGAACGCTCATTTCTCGTGTGGAAGGTAGCTTCTGATCCGCCTGAAGCGCCCCTTTTATAATTAAACGATTGACGTATTCTTTTACTTGTATCGAGACCGGGCGGTCACTGACGAGCTTGAAATCCTGGAACATCCTTCATCGCCTCCCCCTATAATGATGACATACAAGACGAGTGAAAAAAAAGAACCACCGCACTGGATTTTTCATCCTTCGGTGGTTCTTCCGCATTTTATCCCCTGTACGCCCTCATATTGTTGCCTCATTCCCCTGCATTCCTTGGCCGGGCCCGCGAGGGTCAGTAGTTTCAAACCTTCACCAAATTATAACACGGTGAGGGGATTGCATTGGGGAAAAGAAGAAAAAACAACTTACAATTAACGTTCAATATTCTGCCGGTCGACGAAAAAGCCACCCGCCTTGCGGTGGAGGAATATTTGGAGACAGTTCGGCAGTATCGTCAGATCGGTTCTGTTCGTCGGGAAGCAGCAACCACTTAGGCGTATTCATATAGAGAACATCAATCTACAAATGCTATCAGCAAGCAGACGGAGGAAATCGCCACATACAACGTGGACAAGGAGGCAGAACTGGAGGCGAAGGATAAGCTGCTGGAGCGGCAATGAGTAGATTGTCTAGTGTGCAGCGTGAGGTTATTATGCGGAGTTACTTGGATGATGAAGGTGAGTTTGATTTCATAGTTTGTGGAGATTTAGGCTTGGGCGACAGGACATTCCGCCGTATAAAGTCGGAAGCCCTTAATATTCTTGCCGCTGCCTTGAGAGTCGAAGTATATGAGGTGGGGTATGTAGAGAGGTTATATAGCTGAATTTATTGGTGTACGACTACTTATCTTTTTTTGGTTTCAGAATTGTGAAGAAGGATTCCGATTATGAGAACCAGTAAAATATAGGTAGTCTCATCACCTTTAATCACATGGATAGTAAACAGAGAGAGAATGAAAACCACGACATAAAACACTATGAGACTGATAAACATGTATAAATAGACCATGTTTATTACCTCCAACTTATTTAAAGGTACTGGGTGGAAATTATCCAGCACCTTATTCTTTTGTGAATTATTTTAGTAAGAAAGGCGTTCCCCGTTTTAATGAGAAACACCTTTTCAAAATACTTTATAATCTTTATTTTTTAATTTGGGGCTCTTCTAAACCGTTATTGTCTACTCCGGGTGGTTCAGCAGTAATCCCTTTTTCAAGTGTCGCCTCTACTTTGTCTTTACTGTTAGCAGCCTTCTCACTTTCAGGTCCAGAGTTCGTCCAAGTTTCACCGCCTAAAGCATCTGATTGCCACCAATAAAAATCACGATATACTAAATCTGCTGTCAAATAGAATAATACTTCATTATCTTTACCATTGATAGTCAGATCGTATTGAGAAATACCATTGCTGTCTTTAGCATCATTTAACGCCATTATCCACTGTTCAATTTTAGGAACCAGACTATTGATCTCGGAGACATCCGCTTTAATCACAATCTTTGCCAGCTTTCCACCAATAACGCTATCTGTAATATCTACCGATTTTACATCCATACCGTTTCCTTGAAGTTCACAAATTACAGCTTCCAGGACCTTTGTCGACTCCAGGGAACCTTGGATTTTTTTCGAAAAGTCTGGGATATGAGTAACATCATTAGAAACTTCATCATAAATCGTTTTTCCATTTGCACCTTTAATAGCTAAATCAATATTTTTGATTTCATTGGTTCCGTTGACTCCACTCCGTACTTCATTTCGAACCGCGCGAATCGCTTTAATGTCATCAATTGTAGCTTTCCCAGAACTAGAAACTGATTTTGTTTCTACTTTTAAGTCCTCCTGTTGAGCACTAATGCTTGAAATGGATACTCCTTGCTGAGAAAGCTTGGTTTGGATAAGCTCAGTAGGACTCTCGGCAGAAATGGAATTTATATAAAAAGCCCCACTAAAAATGCCCAGTGCAGCCCCAACGATCAGCAACTTTTTATGTTTCATTATTACTTTCGACCTCCTTTAAAATTATTGGTTAATAGACTTTGTAATTTGAATTATCCGTTTTGCTGACATGATATGGACTATCGGCACGTGGGGCCGTATCATTTGCTTTCCACACACCATTTGTATTTTTGTATTGCACACCTGTAAATTGGAATGGTCCCATTTGGGTATTTGTAGAATGGGTTTCTGCATTCGCTTGTACATTATTATTTGTTCCTAAGCTCCAGCTCCCCTTATCATAACCTCCAATATATGCATGCCATTTACTGTCAGAACCATATTGAACCATATATTTTACAGATGAAGATAAAAGGTGAGTCCCTATTTCCTGCATGCCATAAGCTCCATTAACAGTATGTTCAACGTAAGTTGCAAATCCCGGATATCCTGAATAAAATCGGATACCTGTTTGAATCCAATCTCGACTTGGAGTGACATTTGTTACCCAAGCTGACTCACCGCTAGTACCAAGTGTAGGCAATTTACTCGGAGTTGTAATGGTAGCAGTCATACCCAAATACTGACTTCCGGGCTTCGTGACTCCAGCGTAATAACTCTCTGCATAAGTTGAACTAGAGCCAAAAAGGAAGAAAACTGTGCAAATAACAGAAAATAAAGATACCCACTTTTTCGTCATAATCTTTCCCTCATCCTCTCATGATATAGCGATAGGCTTCCCCTAATCTACATACAGGAGTTTGAATAAATTTGCACTTCCTTTCAATCTTAATTAGATTTGGAAAAAAAAGCCTTCTTAGATAAGAGACTGATCATAGATGGAAAAAGTTGCGGAGAAAAAACACTTTTCACAGAAAATTTTTTTCGTGTCCTATATTTGTCCTTAAAGTGGCCTCTAAGTGGCCCGTCCCTGGACTTTTCATGTGGTAAATTTGTATCACGGAAAATCAAATGAGGAGCATGCCGCACAACATGGCAATCACGTGCAAACATCTTTAACTGATGATGAGAGCGGCTACCCGGTCGTTGAGGGCCAAGGCGATGTATATTATGCCTACGAGGATAAAACCTACATCAAGGGCAACAAAGGTGACGGCCAACTCATCCCAACACCGCCAGTGCTCAAACAGATCGCAGCAGAGCTCCTGTAATTCAGCAATATCCAGAGTCACTTCCCGAGTTATTCCGGGGCTTTACGGCACGTTCAGGCGGCAAGGAACCAGTTAACCAGCGGAAACAATAACAGCCTGGTCAGAACCCTTGCGCAGTTCAATTCCGCAACGTGTCTTCTATTCATTTCGATGGGAGCTGTACTTGTGAAATTTCAATCCACGCACTCACTCACATAGAGTGCGACTGAAACAATACTTATAGACCACCAGTTAGGCATATTTCAATCCACGCACTCACATGGAGTGCGACCAATTTCCTAATTACATCACACTTCAACTTGAAATAAATTTCAATCCACGCACTCACATGGAGTGCGACTAACCCTGCGGGTCCTTATCACTGGTTTAAAGTGATTTCAATCCACGCACTCACATGGAGTGCGACAGCGAAAATGCAGTAATTGATACCCTAATGATATCAATTCTACACATTGTCGCAAAAACTGATGCCAAAAAGGCTTTAATCAACCATTGACTTTTACTGATGGCAACTGATTCAATTGATTTTCGACAAATTCGAGGTGCGAAGGACCCGGGATTTTTATGTGAGCTTCACATTCGCACCTTACAAAATGAGTGGGCTTTCCATATCATAAGCTTCCTTTGCCCCTATATGCTCTACTTTCTTTTTGTAGTTATCTCCTAAGTTGTAGAAGCGCAAGCTGTCTTCTTTTGGGTCTATTAATTCTTCAAGTTCATACTTTAAGCTGCGGAACTGGGTCGAGTCCAAAATACATTCAAACACAGAATTTTGCACCCTTTGTCCGTGATCTACGCACTTTTTCGCAACCTTTGCCAGTCTTTTTCTACCTTCTCTGTCTACTGTGCTTACATCATACGTGATCAAAATGAGCAAATGTTCACACCTACTTCCACAAAAATGGAGGGTACTCGTCCAAATCTCCCCGAATATATCTAGCCAAGAGCAAAGCCTGTGAATAGGGCACCAGTCCCCAAGACATTTTCTCATTCAAATAAGGATGAATCATTTTTTCCTGTTTTCGTTCTTGCCATGCCTTCAATACGATTTTCCTCGTATCATCGTCCATCATCACAGCCCCGTTTTCTTTTTTGTAAAATCCTTTCCCATGAATCAATTTTTTGTTAATCAATGTAAGGACAAAACGGTCGGCATATACTCCTCGAAGCTCTTCCATCACATCCAGTGCCAAGGAGGCTCGCCCTGGACGATCTCGATGCAGAAAACCTACATAAGCATCCAGACCGACAGCTTCCAGTGCAGATTTCATATCGTTGGACAGCAGTGTATAGGCAAAAGATAATAGGGCATTCACATTATCTAGCGGCGGGCGCTTATGGCGCCCATGGAAGTAAAAATCATCTTTTTGCTGCAAGATCAGATCATCCCACACGGAATTGTACTGAACTGCCGCCGTCCCCTCCAAACCGCGTAATATGTCCAGTTCCTCCACTTCTCGGACTTGCTTCATGATCTTTGTCAAAGAAGCGGTCACCTTCTTCATGCGTTCCGTATCAATACGAAGTGGATAATCCCTCGTTGCCCGTTCCAAAATCCATTTATGGTTATATATTTTGCCTATAATCATATTTCTGGCTACAAGAGCACTTCTTCTATCATCATCGGAAATCCGGTACTGTTCTTTTCTCAGTACCACATTTCCCCGGCTTTCCCCGGTAACTCTCGCCAAGAAGCGTCCGCTTCGTGTCATAAAGGTTAGGTCTATATTGCGTGTTGCACAAGCTCCCATGAGGCCTGGACTGGCCCCTGAATAGCCAAAAGTGCAAACCGCCTCCAAATTGTGCAAAGGATACCGTGCAAGAATGGACTCTTCTTGTTTGATCACGATATTTTCCCCATCTAGTGACAAGTACGTATCTGGCATGGTCACAAATAATGTGTTTAGTAATTTTTTCATTCAGCTATCCTGCTTTCAATAAAGCTTGAAACTGATTTTTTATTCAGTATTTCGGGAACACATATGTTATGTAGTGAGCAGCTCAGGCAGTGTGGTCCCGCTTTGGCTTTAGGTGTATGATTTCGCTCAAAATAATGCCGCATTTCCTGCAAGCTTGTACGCACACGCTCTCGGTCAGCCGCCGTGATGATGACCTCTACACGGTGTTTGATCTCATCGTAATAAAAGTAGCCTTTTGAAATCTCACACACGAGCATTTCTTCAAGACACATCACTTGTGCGACCAATTGTGCATGATCCGAGTCATTTCGTTTCGGTTTGCCACGCTTGTATTCAACAGGAAAAGGAAGGTAGGTACCTTCCTCCCCCGCAAGCGGAACACCAAGGGGATCACATATGAACTCTACCACGTCACAGATTCCTGTAATTCCAAGCTCTCTGGAATGTACAGGTAACGCGCGTACGATGAGCTTATCCCCTCTTTTTTCACGAATCATGGGCTGATCTGCTTTCCTATGCAAATGATTGCCCTCAATCGTCCGCACGTTTTCTTCCCATTGCTGCTCAATATGAATAAGCGCCCACTGTCTTCTACAAAAATTAAAATGCTGTAAACCAGATAGCAGCAAATAATCTTCTTCGTTATAGCCCTGCATACTCTTGGACCTCTAAGCCTTCGAGCGGTGTTAATATACATTCATAATGTGTATCAAAAGATTTGTCGATTGCACTTACATTTTCTTTCGGTTTCACTTCCAAAGATCGGTGTACTTTAGCAGATGAGTATTTTCCAAGTTTGGACTTGTGCTCCCACCAATAGACTTTATGAACCTCCATACTACCGTCAGGACGGGCGGATGAAACATCATTTTCAAACAACGAAATCAGCGCATCCTTGATCTTTCCAGCATCTTCGTTGGTAAATCCTGTTTTTTCTGCTAGTTGTGTATTGATGCTTCCTTTGAAAAGGTACACGCCGAAATCCACCCGATGCTTCATCCCCATCGTATCGGAACCTCTTTCTTTCCCTGGTTCGGAGTTTACACTTTTTGTAATTTGCATACTTGTAATATCAATAGGATCTATACTGGTTGCCGTATGTATAGATACAGGACCTCTTACTCCAACGGACACTCCTGCTCCCTTACTCGCCGCCTTGAACGCAAATACTTGACCGAAGCTACGAACATCTATCCATTCCTGACAGGCAATTTTAGCAAATTCATCACTTGAACCTTCCTTGCCCTTGAAGAATTTTTCCAATTCAGGATTGGCATCTGCACGTTCTCTTAAACTATTAAAAGCATCCGATTTCCGATCATTCGATTGAACAAAAATAGACTCTCCTATATCTTGCAGACGATTTCTCAATTTCCGTTTCAGAGCCACATCTGAAATCTCACCATAACCATCGTAATTTTGCCGCGGACGATTGCCATTCAGGGGATCGCCATTGGGATTTGCTCTAGTAACCGACAAAACAACTGCAAAATCAATTTTGTGATCCAACACGGACATATGATTACTCTCCTTTAATGTACCTACATATTTTTAAAGTTACTTAGGATTCCTGCTGTTCATTCATGTCTAAGGTGTTGTTCTCTTTGTTGTCGTTATTGCTCTCAAGATCTTTTTTATGATTATTATGGTAGATTTCATAGCGTTGGCTACTGAGTCCTAACAAGTATTTCCCGGTCAATGGTTTATTGTTGAATTCGTTGAAGGGGATTTTGTGAAGCACTTCATCAATCATATTGGAATAATAGCTTAAGCGTTTACCAAGTCTGGCCTGATGTGGCTGCAAGGCATTCTGAATGGTCCTCCAGGTTCTTTCTGGATGTTGTGAGAATGCATTCATATATCGGATTGCATTTGTAGATCGTTTCTCATCCTTGTCTAATGCGCTTCGTTCCATCACATCTGCTATCGCCAACAGTCTGCCAAATAAATAACTGCGATCCATATTTTCTTTATCTAATGCCACATTGTATCCCTCCCGTTGGTTAACCAAAGCACATGTCACGCTCAGTGTTTTCTCCCATTCCCACTTGTCCATGGATACCGGGTTAGAGGCGCGGTTAATAGCACTCCTCACAATATCCTGAGGAATGTTTTGACCATCTACTATACAGGGGAGCATTCGTTCCATCAAACCCTTAACGAGTTTATCATTAGCCTTTGAACCGTATGCTGCAAAAGCAATATCTTTCGTTGCTGGAGCACCCCAAAATTGTAAATATTCACCCTGCTCATCCTTCTGATAGCGATGAAGCCATACACAGGTGGAATGCCAGTGAATAAGCTTTTCAAAATACAATTTTTTATCCAAATTACGATAATAGATCACAGCCATCCGCCCTGTTGTTGCTGAGTCAAGTACAAGAATATTGACTTTTGCTTTGGAATTAGATTTGACAGCTAGTGTATTGGCATAACCCGTTAACGCTTTGGCTAATTCAAAAGCAAACTCTTCGTTTGTATGACTTTTTATTTCTTTAGCCTTGGATGGCAAGCCCATTGCAAAGATATTATCATTTTCGGTAAAATTCAGAATACTCGGTTCATCATTTCCCCACACTAGGAAAACACGTTGCTCCATGACTTTACCTTGACGATTAATGAGCCATTTTAAGGCATTATGAGCCTTTTGAGATACTTCATAACTGATACTTGCAGCTTCATGACTGTGGGCAAATCGTCCTCTGAACGTGAATCCACTCGTATCATTGGCGGAAATCAACTTCGCCTTATCCCCGGAATTTCTGATTTTATTGGCATGCTTGTCTGTGCTAGGGAGCTGCTTTCCAGTAACATAGCAAATGTCTTCTTCTCCCAGCAACTGGCTATAGTAACCAACAAATGAATCATACATTTCTTTATCTTCCCAAACTTTAGTTAAAACTTTATCTGGAGAGTACACATTAAAACGAATGAATACGCTCTCTTGTTCACCAGGAACCGCTGTAAATATAGGTGGTTTTTCCCCATGTATAGGTTCGTACTTCTTGTCCCATGTACTTATTAATTTCTGATCCGCATCAAGATATAAAATTGACTCGTCTACTAAGTCTTTAATCAGGCGGCGCTTGCTTAAGTAACCATATATGCTTTTCACCTTTGAAGTGGCATAATCTGAAGTAGCCCAGCCTTCTAACTGCTGAATATAAGCAGAAAATGGTTCTTCTTTTTTTATTTTTCCACCATATGCTACAAAATCTCCGGCAACATAGCTTAATTTATCATGCAGCGGATAAGGTGATATGACAGAGCCGGCTCTACTGGCGGATTTTTCAGAAGAAGGAATCAATGTACTAAACTCATTTTTATCCAATATCCTGGCTGAATGAAAATCACCTTGTTCTGTAACTTCGACTTCGATCTGCGCATTTTGGGTCGTGTGGGAAATAGGCAACAATGTATATTCACGATCATTATGTTTCTTCTCAATCACACCAACACGGTCAAGATTAGATTCATACGTTTCATATAAATTTAGCAACCAGCTCATTTAATTCACCCACCCTTCCCATTGCGCAAGCAACTCATCAGCGGATTGAACGTTATTTTCATCAAACCGTTTAGGTTGCATATTCGCTATTGTGCGAACTTGTGTGCATTCCTCCGGTCGAATAAAATCAATGACTCCGTCCTTCATTACTGGATTCCACAAACGGACTTCCATTTGATCCCTGCCTGTCTCATCTGGATAGTTAATTCCATGTACCATATTGCCTAAATGAATGTCACCATAGTTATCGTAAAAACCTGCTTCTATACCAAATTCACAAGGCTCTACATAAGCTTGGCATTCTCGTGTACCTAGGAAAATATCTCTACGCCCACCAGCAAGTAATGATCGCTTGAGAATGTTATGATGCTTATTCTCATTACGGTCATATTCCATCTCGGGGCGATGCGGATTAAATTCAAAATGAGCCTGAACCTCATAACAGGGATCTTTCAAGTAAGTATAATTAGCAAGGGTATTACCACCGCCATATTCGATGGGGCGAACGCCTTTGGATTCCATCCGAATAGCATGAAGAACACGAACTTTGTCTACTACCATCATAATCGTAGGCTTCCAATAAATACTTTCGACAATACCTTTTAACGCCTGATATGTTGGAACACTATAAGTTAATTTCTCACCACCAAGTTTGGTTAGTGGATCTGTGAACAGTGCATAATCTCCATAAACTTTAAATTCGATCGCATTTCTCAACTAGCATTTACCTCCTTTCTATGACTATTTTTTCCAAACACAGTACCAGAATATTACTTTTGGCAGGGTCAGTCAATGTAGAATATAAGTCCCTAGTCCCAATCAAAGAGTTTTTAAAGGATAAATCCACTAAGCAGACTGTCATTTTCAAGATTGAGGCCATAACAGTCATCGTAAGCTCCATCGGTTAGTGCATATATTTTTCCATCCAAAAAAGAAACTAACCCCTTATTTTGATCTAATCGGTCTTTCTCATAGTTAAATATATTAATAGTGAATTGTTGTGCCCTGCGTAACAAATCGGTAAGGTCTGCTATGCTTTGCTGTCCATTTAGGTCCGCGATGATCTCCTTTCCTTCTTTTTCTCCATCCCCATAAGGAACAATTACCGCGGTAGTATGATCCTTAATGACTTGAAAATGGTCCGCTGCCGTCCTATAGCTATTCGCTAAGAATAAGGGAAGAATCGTCTCATTTTCTTTGCAATAAGATTGAAAATAAGTATTTTCTATACGATTGCCATATAATAGCTCAGTCATATTTTTTCTCAATTTAGGAATAAAATAATTTAAGTCGGTCTTTAACTCGGAATAATATTTTTGAAAATATATTTCCATGGACTGAGCTGATAATACGTTTCCGCCTAAGCAAGTTTTGTTACATTTTAAGTCAATAAACATTTTTCTAGAAATCTCTTTACCTATTCTGATTTCTTTTAATCGCTTGAGATCTTCTTCTTCATGATCAATGACATATACTTGCTTCATTCTTTCTTCTCCGTGGCGATTACATCTGCCCGCCGCCTGAGCAATGGAATCCAAACCAGCCAAGGACCGAATGACACACTTAAAACTGATATCCACTCCCGCTTCAATTAATTGTGTACTGATGCAAACGACAGGCTCTTTATGTTGCAGGTGATTTTTAACTTCCTCCAATATGGAATTGCGATGAGCTGGACACATGGATGTACTTAAATGGTAGATCGGGGCTGTACCACTTCCTTCTTTTAATCTGTGATATAGGTTTTTCACCACCGTTTTTGTATTTAAAATAACGAGCACGCTTTGTTCATCAGCAAGTCTTTCCTCAACAAAGTCGGTAAGTTTCTCCGTATTAAATTTCATATCCGTTGCTTTATCCACAATTTCAACCCGCTTAAACGCTTCTATAACATGGTTCAGGTCATGCACCATTTCTGCATCTGGTTCAATTTCTAGCTTGTTATGTACAAAATCTAATTCGGGTTGTGTAGCCGTGCAGAGAACAATACTTGAATGAGCATATGTTTTCAAAAAATTTACTGCTTGATTAAATAATGAAATACAGTGAGTAGGGACTTTTTGTACTTCGTCAAAAATAATGACAGACTCGCTTAAATTGTGAAGTCTACGAATATTTCTACTGCCACCAGCATAAAAAACATTTAAAAATTGCACCATTGTGGTGAAAATGATCGGCGAATCCCAATTGTCCTTAGCCAGCTTTAATTTTTGACGCGTACTCACAACTACATCTTCAAGCTCATTACTCTCTCCCTCTTCTACATCGTCCATGGCTACATTAGAGTGATGTTCCAGAACATTCGCATCGTCCACTATTATTTTGCGAACCTCTCGGGCATTTTGTTCAATAATGGTCGTAAATGGAACGACATAAATAATATGTTTCTTCTTATATGTTACAGCATGTTTTAAGGCATAACGAAAGCTGGCGAGCGTCTTTCCACCGCCTGTGGGGATCGAGAGTGTATGTATTCCAGAGGGCCTTTCTGCAAACTGTTCGCATTGTTCGGACATTTCTTTTCGAAGTAGATTAATAGGTGTATTGGCATCCTTGGCTGCTTGTAGGGATTTGATGTGCATCATTAATTTTTCGTAATACCCATGAAACAACTTTTGATGATTCATGGCTTCAACTGCGATCTTATCGCCTGTGTTCTTATTTTCTTCAAAGCAGCGAGTATTGGTTCGATCTGCATCTATCAAAGCGCTAAACACAAACTTGGATAAATACATCAATTTGAGTTCAAAATCTGCCCCATCATCTCGGTTCATATATTGATCCAACTCAGCCTTTGCTTGATTCACATAATCAAAAAATGTAGATTTCTCCATGACCTGCTTATAGAAAAGCGCTACTGCATCTTCAAATCCCGCTATCTCTAGGTCACGCACCCGATACAAAAGTTTTGATTCAAGCTGTGGGTTTAGAAAATCCTGCAAATAAGAATGGTGAGAAATAATAGCGTTTGCTACAACTTCAGTCAATATATATTTGATAAATAAATCCTGTTTATCGAATGTGCCTTGAGGTTGAATGTGAAAAAGATTAAATAATAACTTTCCACCCGCACTAGAATGATCTACACTTCCTCGCTTCGGTGGATTGTCAGGATTTTGTACCGCCAAACGTATGTAATTTTGAAACTTTTCCGTGTACTTCCCCAAGTCATGAAGCATGCCAGCGAGTCCGGTGATATGTCGAATACCTATTTTGTCTCCATAGGTTTCTGCTAATTGTCGGGTTTCCAATAGATGTTCGGCAACCGTTTGAATCTCTTGGTCGCTTTCCCGTATGTGGGCGATATATTGCATTTTTTAATCTCCTTTAATTTTCTTCGTGAATAACCTCTTCCAAGTAATGACTAACCACATCGGAAGCCAAAAAAGCATAAATAAAATATAGATCGCAGCAATAACACCTTTCTGACCTATTAAATGATAAAGATCATGTAGAGATTGATAAAGACCCTCTCTAGCTGTTGACAGTTCCTCATCGTTTTCCTCTGGGTTCTCTTGCTGCATTTCCTGTGCACGTTCAGTTAATTCCTTAGATACAAACCAATATCCCACGATAAGGCCTATACCTAGATAGATATAAAAATATAGACCAGGAATAGATAATAAATTCAACTATTTTCCCCCTTTGAGCAAATACTTAAAATGTGTAATCGTGTCATAAGGTACAATATCGATAGCATCTACAATCCCCACTTGGACATTCCTCGTTGTTAAGTGAATCCATAGATAATGATAATATAATTGTCCTAGCGTTGTAATTTCTCTTCCTTTCCTCTCTTATCTACTTAATTTAAGGATTTCGGTTTCACACCCATAGCGCAATATTCATTTTATGACTTTTGGGTGTTTATTGTGAAGAGACTTGTATTTCGCTTAAAAATACTAGACTCTCTTCCACTTACTAATCATATTAGATCTATTCTCGTTATGTAAACAAATATTATTTATAGTCATGTGGAAATAGTATTTTAGAGAGAACTAAACTAATAATCTTAAAGTTCATAAAACAAATTATATATTGACTCCAAACATGTAAAGCCTCCTGGGAGTTATTATGCAAGGTTACGAACACTATAGATACTTCAACCACATACTCGTATAGAGTACGACCAATGACCGCCTGCGGCACTGTTGGACATTTGTGATTTCAATCCACGCACTCACATGGAGTGCGACTTAACGCCGATACATGGAGAGAGCTTGAGGATATATTTCAATCCACGCACTCACATGGAGTGCGACTAAATCCGATGAATGGTTGGCAGTTAATTTAGATATTTCAATCCACGCACTCACATGGAGTGCGACTTTCCTACATGGAGCCCTTCTGCATCAGCATATATAATTTCAATCCACGCACTCACATGGAGTGCGACCGCGCTCTGTCCGCGGCAATGGGAACCCGTTAACATTTCAATCCACGCACTCACATGGAGTGCGACCCTCCAACAGCAGCAGCGCCCTAACCTGGTCTTCGCTATTTCAATCCACGCACTCACATGGAGTGCGACCGCGAAAATGCAGTAATTCATACCCTAATGATATCAATTCCACGCATTGTCGCAAAAACTGATGCCAAAAAGGCTTGTATCAACCATTGACTTTTACTGAAGGTAACTCATTCAATTACTTTTCGACAAATTTCGAGGTGCGAAGGACCCTGGTTTTTTATGTGAGCTTCACATTCGCACCTTACAAAATCAGTGGGCTTTCCATATCGTATACTTCTGGGAATAGGACACCAGCCCCCAAGACATTTTCTCATTCAAATAAGAATAAATAATTTTTTCCTGTTTCCGTTCCTGCCATGCCTTCAATACGATTTTCCTCGTATCATCGTCCATCATGACGGCCCCGTTTTCTTTTTTTAAATCCTTTGCCATTAATCAATTTTTTGTTAATCAATGTAAGGACAAAACGAAACGGTCGACATATACTCCTCGAAGCTCTTCCATCGCATCCAGTGCTAATGAGGCTCGTCCTAGACGATCTCTATGCAGAAAACCTACATAAGCATCCAAGCCCACAGCTTCCAGTGCCGATTTCATATCGTTGGACAGCAGTCTATAGGCAAAAGATAATAGGGCACTCACATTATCTAACGGAGGGCGTTTATGGCGTCCATGCTGCAAGATCAGCTCATCGAGAACGGAATTGTACTGAACTGCCACCGTCCCTTCCAAGCCACGTAAAATCTACAGTTCCTCTACTTCACGGACCTCTTCATGTTTTCGGATAAAGAGGCGCTCTCCACTTATACGACCAAGTGGCGACTGCTCCGTCATGATCCACGTACTCACATAGAGTGCGACTAGTGGCATAGGCACTAATGGCAACTCCCAATATATTTCAATCCACGCACTCACATAGAGTGCGACGAATCATTGGAGCTTATTTTCACTCTGGCGAAAGAGATTTCAATCCACGCACTCACATAGAGTGCGACTTCAGGCCACATCACCGCTGATTACTGGCAGGCGTGGCTTATTTCAATCCACGCACTCACATAGAGTGCGACTAATATGATCTTATTGTAATAAAAATTAAAAACATGATTTCAATCCACGCACTCACATAGAGTGCGACATCGGCACGCACTATTCACATTATTGCAACTGAAATATTTCAATCCACGCACTCACATAGAGTGCGACTATTGCTCAAAAAGATGCCCTTGACCTCAAGGATATTTCAATCCACGCACTCACATAGAGTGCGACATACTGAGATGATCTAATTGGATTAAAGTTTCATCTATTTCAATCCACGCACTCACATAGAGTGCGACAGCGAAAATGAAGGAATTAATACCCTAATGATATCAATTCCATGCATTTCCGAAAAAAACGATGCCAAAAAAGCTTGAATCGACTATTGACTTCTAACGAAGAAAGCTAATTTAAAACCATTTCGACAAATTTCGAGGTGCGAAGGATCCAGTTTTTTTATGTGAGCTTCACATTCGCACCGTAACCAAGACAATACACTCAGGATACCACAAAACATTTCTCTGTCCCAGAGAATGCTCTATTTTCTAAAACAATAACGACTCTGCCCCGTCAATGACAATTTGTGCGCCAGTAATGTGACGCGAATGATCTGAGGCCAAAAATGTTACCAAATCAGCTACCTGCTCGGGTTGACCCGGTCCATCAGCCAACGGTTGTCCTCCTTCGGGAAACTTGACGGGGATGGTAATTTGCTTTAACCCTTCCGATTTCTCCGTGGTTTCATCAATATTTGTCGAAATGGCACCTGGATAGATGACATTCACACGAATACGGAACTTGGCCAGCTCCAGCGCAGCCATTTTAGCAAAACCGGTTTGACCCGCTTTCGATGTGCTGTAGGCTGACATCCCAAAGCTGGTAAAGCGCTGATTTCCATTAATGGAGCTGGTAATAATAATGCTGCCGCCACCGTTCTTTTTCAAATGTGGTATTGTATACTTCACCGTTAGGAAGGTGCCGTCCAGATTCGTAGACAACGTTTGGCGCCAATCCTCAATGCTCAGATCCTCAATCGGTCCGACGACCCCGTTAATCCCCGCATTAGCAAAAATGATATGCAGTCCGCCAAATAATTCAACCGCTTCCAGGACTGCTTTTTCCACACGCACCGGATCGGCAATGTCCACGTCAAAAGCCCTCGCTGATCCTTCACGTATAGCATTAATTTCTCTTTCCGTCTCCAAAATACGATCGCTACTTACGTCAAAAAGAGCGACATTTGCTCCTTCTCTAGCCATTTGAATGGCTGTTGCCTTGCCAATGCCAGAACCAGCTCCCGTGATTAGAGCCGTTTTGCCTTCAAAGCGTGCGCCTCCTGCATATGTGTAGCTCATATGTATCGCTCCCTTTCAGTAATCTGTATAATCACAAGATTACCCAAAAGGATATACTTTATAATCACCATTTTTGCGCATTTTTTGCTATTCTTTTGCGATATTTAAGAAAAGTACGAATATTACGCGCATTAGCGCGTCTTTCCTTCTCCTCCTCGTTACATTCTATAAATATCTTAACGAATCGTAATGTTCTATGTATTCATCAAAAAAAGGACGTATACATCCATATCCATGGTTGTATAACGTCCTTTTGCTTATTCATTTACCACTGCAGCTCAATAAATGCAGCATCATCATCAAGTCCCCCGGTGTGGGATGCATCCAGCAATACCTGTATCTGCTCATCAGGGACAGGCTCGCGAATGGGGTCCAAATCGGATAAACCGTCCGTATATACCTGTAATCTCATCGGCATATCTGCGGATATGCTTCTTTCGTACCAATGAGGCTTCCCTCCAATCGGCCCACGGCTTGTAGACCAGCGCTCCGCTGTAGAGAAGGTATGATCGAATAGCTCGCTGATTTCCTCGGCACCATTCCATAGTCGCAAACGTGAGTCCCCTTGCCAGGCAAGTCGGAGACGACCACGGCTACCACGCTTCGGCAGTTCGATTTTACCGCAAATATACATGGACTGGCTACCTTGACGACGTTTATCTTCCAATACCGAACGCATTAAGCCTGATTCGTGATCCAAAGGTTGCCGATCCAGTTCCTCTGCCGCTGTACCTGCCAAACGTTCAAGGTACACTCTCAATTGATCAGCAGACAGATCTTGTCCCCGTTCCATCCAATCCAGTAAAGAAGAACCCAGATAGCGGGCCGCAAAATCTCCTCGGTAACTGAGCCCGACACCATCACACAAGACAAAACAACAGACGGATTTATGAATACGTACTGCGGCGAAATCCTGTCCGCTTTCTCCCATACTGGCAGATTCGGCAGACCTTCCATAGCCATAACGACACATAAAACGACTGTGATGAGATGATAAAGGCTGATCGCCTGTCTGAGAGCTTATGTAAGCAAATTGCTGAGTCAGCCTTGCATTCATTCCCTTTTTTTTGCTCACGAGGAGCAGGGACAGCAGTGGATTCATGCTTTTACCTCCTTACCGTACAGGCGTTGCGGCCGACATTTGGAACCCAATGGACACCAGTTCCGCACAGGTTCCGGGTAGCATCATAATGGCTCCTTCACCTAACTGATAATCTGCCTCAAATAGCATTTCCCGATAGCTTTCAGGCAGCACAGAAGACATATCACGCAATTTCACAGCATGTTCATCCTGCAACGGCGTATTATGTGTTAGACCTTTCCAGCGACGGGGGTCCTGAATAGGCGTTTCCAGCAACCTGTCGGATAAAAATATATTTTCCACCAGTACATTACCGTCCGGTACACTCATGCTCATAATACGCTTCGCAATCGGTTCCGGATCATCACCTGTGGAAACTCCATCTGTCATATGACAGACCAAAGGTGCAGGACAGTCCTGCATCCCTGGTAATTCCGCTTGCAAAATACGCTCAGCTTGCAAGAAGGCCTTTGCTGAATCTGAAAACCGTTTGGGTGTCAAATCGGGCAACGAACCAATGGCCGCGATTTCATCAATTCCCTTGACACCATTCAGCAGGTCATACACATCGTCACTATAAGCCAAAATCGCAATCCGATAGCGCGCTGTCAGCCGATTTCCTTTGGTTGACCGAAAAACCATCTGCCGGATCGCCAACGATATAGCTTCATATACAACGTCAATACGCCGCCGCCCCTCCATCAGCATGTTCATCGACGCGCTGATGTCAATCAGGTAAATGATCAGGGCGGGAGTGCGTTGTGAAGCCTGTATTGTATAATTCATGATTTGTACATGCTCCCCTCAGTTACCTTCTATCTCCATCTGTTTCGTATCTATCATTCCGTCCATATATAGACATATGAAATATTAAATTTTAGGCAGTCTAAAATTCGTGTCTCCTAAAAAGTTATAAATAGAGGAGGCCCGATATCCCACTTCACCTACCGAACGATAATAAGAAGGATTACTATCATATAGTGTTCTAAAACGCTTCGCAAAGCTCTTTGCCTTCGCAGCGCTGCCACCTTCCTGAGAGGCATACGCCTTGTTGTACAGGGAAATAAGCTGAAGAACGTTCTCCTTGTTTCGTGCATGCATGGACTCTTTTTGCTTTTGTTCCGCCTCGGCTGCTGCCTTACGAGCTGCCTCTTCCTGGGCGGCGCGGGCTTCCTGCTCTTTTTTCAAAGCCAAGTATTTTTCATACTTTGCCTGTTGATCATACGCTTTTTGCTTCGCCAACTTGGCAGCCGCCTGCTTATTTTGTTCCTTTTGAGCGAGATAAGCTTCATATTTAACCTGTTGAGCGATAAGGGCTTGCTGTTTCTTCTGCTCTTCCTGTTGCTTTTGAACAGCAAGTGCCTGTTGTTTGGCCTGCTGTTCCGCTTCCTGGCTTTGTTTCTCCGTCAGCAATTTTTGAGCAGCTTCCTGCTCGGCTGCCAGCTTTTCCTCGGCCGCCTTTGCAGCCTTCGCTGCCTCTTCCTGCTTGGCTGCCTCGATTTGCCGCTGATTGGACTGATCTGCAAGAATATTCACGGCTGGGATTCCAGCTGCCAATAGAACGACTGCGGCCGCAGTTGTCACGATAAACGCTTTGGAGCGATACCAGGCCTTTGTTTTTTCAGGTTGCTCTGGCGTCATGGGATTCAACTGCTCCTCTAGTCCTGTGATCGCAGCTGACACCTCCACATGCAAAGGACTGCCGTCTTCTACAAAATGATACAACGACCGGTATACTTCCAGCGCTGCAGCAGGTTTGTTTTGCTGCTCCAAATCACGTGCCTGTCGGAACAGCTTGTCCGTTACCCCACGCTCTCCTTGCTCCAGGGCGACCTGATTTAGCAGTGCAGCCTGTTCAGTCTTGAGCGGTGCAGGCGCTGACAAAGAGGATGCAGCTTCACTGGAAAGGCCACCCACCGCTGCCGATTCTATTGTTTCTGTCGCAGCAGGTTCCGGTTCTATAGCCTCAACTGAAATTTCCTGCTCAGTAACCGCATTAAGTACAACCAGCCATTCGCCAAAAGTAGGGCAACTGCTTAAATCCTGACTATCCCAAGCACGGCTGAACAATTCTACCACCTTGCTGCCCCAACGAGATTCCAGCGATTTTCGTAAAATAAAATAACGTTCGCAAGGCGTCTGCATTTCATGCTGATCAAAATAACTTTCGCCCCACGCTTTGTCGACTACTACACGGTCAGACCAGCCTAACATTTCTCCTATAATGATTGCCCCTGCAAAACGGTCTGCATACGCACTCCACAACCCGCTGTGGACGGTACGATGGGCGGCATACCCTGGCGAACCTGCCAATAGAGCGTCTGGACGATCCATTTTAGTACTATACATTTGTTCCACGTCCACCAATTCCACAGCTGACGTGCCTTCAGGCAGTTCCACTTCAGAAAAAAACGGAAGCATCACATTCGGCGCCGATAAATCGCAGTGCGCCAATCCTTTTTGCTCCATAGCTGAACCGATCCCTGCCAATGCTCTGGCTAAAGCCAGACTATCGGAAGCCTCAAGCTGACGCTGATCTGTGAGACAATCGAACCATGTCATACCGTGAACCCATGGCATCAGTACCGCATACAGCAAATCAGGCTGCTCGGCAATCAGACTTCCGTTTCTTTCTGGAGTGAGCACATCACGCTTGCATACCTGCAAACCGGGAATATCCCCGTATGCTTCCATATGCTCAGATTGATAAACCATAGCCGGGATGCGGAACTTCGGAAAAAACACCTTAAGGGCTTTTGCCTCATGTGGCGCTCCGTTTTTGGCATTTAGCTGGTATACAATTCCCTGACGCCCTGCTTGAGCATAGGCTAAACCGGGTGCAGCGGGATGTCGTCCAACCACATAAGCTGTGCCGTTTATGATCAATTCGTCTCCCGGATTCGGTTGAAAAGACATGAAACATCCCTCTCCTTACATCATTCAGTATGCTAGTTTTCCTCACCTTATTATATACATCTATGGATGGCAAGAAAACCGGGTATCCGAAGATCGCCCGGTTTTTCCTGAACATCCTGTGCCAAACCGTGAGGAATGGCTCACATATTGCTTCTTAATAGAGTGGTATATGATAAGTTAATGCCTATCAGGCAAGACAACTTATTTCGTTTGGTCAACCGTGCGGAATTTGTTAGCGATAGCTGTCAATTCTTGACTGATGCTGTTCAAAGTCGTTACGAAAGCTTGCATTTGTTTGCTAGCTTCCTGAAACTCTTGGAAGAAGCGTTGTTTAGTCATACCTTCCCATTGACCTTCCATACCTGAGATGGACTGTGTCAAACTGGAAACGATCTGCTGGCTTTGCTCACCACTTTGTTTAAATTGGTTAGCCACCTGATCAACCTGTTCTGGGGTAATTAAAATGCGTCCTGCCATTTTTTGAGTCCTCCTTGATGATAAATAATGTTTTTGTTTATCTGGTTCAAATTGTACTATGGCTATTTAATTCCCTACAAAAGGCAAAGGACCTAATTGTAACAATCCCACTTTTTAACTATAAAACAGCACCTAACAGTATAATATTAACAAAAAAACACCTAATAAGTCCCATAAAGCCGGGAATTGTGGAACGAGCTCAAGTAATTTTGCAATCGATCCAGATTGTCCCGGAACGCGATCCCAACTAAGCGACAGGCTGATCTCTTACTGTAGACGGATCAGTAAAATACCAATCCTGCGGACTGCTAGAAGACGCCTGCATCAGAATATCCTGATGCAACGTTTCTACATCCGAAGACTGTACACCAGAAATGGCATGTACGACAGACTGCGGGTTAGAAATCAGGCTGCTTCCTTCCGAAGCTTGCCCAGGCAGAATAGACGGTGATTGCTGATTCGACCAATCGAGCATCGTGACGGGTCGTCCCAATGGTTGGCTGGCAAATGACAGTATCGTTTGATAGTTGTGGTCAACAGACTGAAACTGCTCTGCCTTTCGGTTCAGTTGTGTACCTGATGTATGGAGGTAAGCATGGATCTGTTCTGACATCCGCTTGGCCTGCATCCAATGATTCAAGATCGCCTCGCGTGCAGATACATCCCAATCCAGCGATTGTAACGCTTGCTCCAAACCTGCTGTTAACTGTTGAATTTGCTCCGCCGCATGCTGTAGCTGCCCGCTAAGCCCCCGAAGCACATCCGGTTCAACTCGAATGCGCATATCCATCACCCTTCTTCTGTCACTTCTTCATTCACTGCCGACTGTTTCAACCAATTTAATAATAAATCCACAAACTGATCTCTTGAAGCCATAGCTGCAATCAGCCAGTCCCCGTTACCACTAGAGCTCATCCGAAATATCCAGTTCATTGCAGGACACAGGACAAAGGCTGCCCGTTGTGATTCCCACTCCCTGCCGTTCCAAACCAGCAATTGCAGTTCTCCCTCAGCTACACGGGAACTCAAAGACTGAGCCAGTCTTGCAGACCCCTCTGCATCTCCGCTAGCCTCGGTCAGTTTACTGCTGATCAAAGACACACTTTCCCCTGCCGATTGCTCGTAAATTTTATTAAACGCCTGCTTGGAGAACATTAGTGCGGGGGATTCAGGCACAAGTCGATCTACCCAACCCATTTTATCAATCAATGTCTCGCAAGCCTTTTCCACATTACCCAGATCGTACAATCGATACTCATCGGGTTCATCAGCGGATTTCACGAGTTCCACTACACGCTCGTTCGTGCAATGGAGATAGCCTTCAAATTGCTTACCTCCCCGCACATAGCGTATACGGCAAGCCCTGTTGGATAATCCCGCGATAGCGACTCTTGAAAAAACAGTAGGAGGCATTGCTAGCTCTTTGCCCTTATCTACCCGCTTTAGATAACCCTTTTCCAAAAGAGTAGCTTTTACTTGCTCCCACTCTTCCGCCAACTCCTCTGCTAGATAGCCCTTAAACGGATCTTCCACCCCAAGCAGTCGGTCAGAACCCAATACGCCTGCCAGAAAAAACAGTTCCTTCGCCTTGAGGGTTATTAACTTCTGCTTGGAAGCTTGAAACGTTAACATTATGAGCCACCTCCCTTCAAACTACAACATGCCATCGGTCACGAATTTTCGTTATCCAATCCTCACAGCTCACTTGCTCTGAGAAGGGAATTGCCGCTTTTATCCTGGTAAATTTGCGCCGTACGTAGTACCCCTGCCCAGGTGGCAGGACTTTTAGTCCACCAGTAGCGGCGTTCGCCTCCGAATAAGGGATACGAAAGAACGATAGATCATTCGAATCTAGTGTTCCAAATAGCATACCGCTTTGGCTTGCCTTGACATCATTAAACCAGTCCACACCAAAGGTAGGAAAATCAGATGGCACACCCGAGAGCACGACATGCACATTGCGATCACGTCCCAACCGTACAATGGCGGAGAGCTGATCCTTTATCATAAAATCATTCAGTTGCTTGCTTAACATATCCGCATCATCAATGACCAGGAGCAATTCGGGATCATTCCCCTCCTTGTTCCGTTGTTGAACAATATCATACACTTGCTGTACCAGAGGTCCCATTTCTTCCTCACTTTCAGCAGCAGCCTTAACATGAGGAAGATGTCGTAATCTAGATAGTCCCCCGCCTCCATAGCGTGTATCGATCGTATAGACTTCCAATTGATCGGGTGATGTATAATAAGCCAGCGATATAATCCAGCTCATTAGAAAGGAGGTTTTTCCACCCTCCATTGGACTACCCACAATAAAATTGGGCCCTTCTTTCAGATTCAGGAGAAAAGGCTCAAGATCGTCACTCTGTAGGCCTACAGGTACTTCGTAAGGTAGTGCGCCCGATGGTCCACTTGTCCGATCCCACTGCTGAAGCAGTTCCGATAGTGGAATCCGCTCAGGTAATGGTAGGATAGCTGGTGCGTGCTTGCCTTTCCATTCCTGCACAATGCCAGCAATATTGCGGCGTAGCCGTGCTGATCGCTCCGCCTCATCTTCTCCTGGTGAGGGCAGTGCCGTCTGGAACTCCAGCGGAGGAACATGCCCTTTAACCAGAGCGCGACCTGGAATTAACGGTCCTGGCGTTTTGGCTGGTCGCCCTACCGCATAGTAATAGTCACTCGGGTCGGACATTTCAAAAGAAACTGCATTCGGTATGTTACTGCGGAATTTCTCAAACACATCGGTAATCCGGTTCGCTGTAATGATAAACGTGATGCCTAGACTACCTCCTTCTCGCAAAAGAGATTCCAACAGTTCATTTTCATCTGGATAAGCATTACGGAAATTAAGATATCCATCAATAACTACGACAATTTGCGGGATATCCTCGACAGCAGAACGTCGATAAGAGCTTATTGTTTTGACTCCAGCCTCGGAAAGCATTTCCTTGCGTACGGCCACCATCTTGAACAGATAACGGAACAATCGCTTGATCCGGTCATCCTCCTCAGCCATCATAACAGCCCCGATTTGGGGAAGTTCCCCAAAGTCGCGCATCGTTCGACCCATGTCAATGATATAACCATTCCAATGATTCGCAGCAAAACGCTGAGCCGTGGACATCAGCAACGTATGCAAAAAGGTTGTTTTCCCCATGCCGGGCATGCCATACACAGCCCAATGACCATGATCTAGCGATGCATAAATTGGCTCCTGTCGCTGATTCGGCAAATCATCTACTAGACCAATAAGAGCCTTCAGATCCAAAGGTGATGATGTACTATCTATTTCGGTGCATACCGGCAAATTTGTTAAATCCAGCAATTCAGGCAGCGGCGGAAGCCACGGTCCCTGAAGTCGTTCGATCCCTGCCTTAGCAGCCTCATTCGCAATATAATCAATAAATACTTGAAGCTGTTTAGGGGCTTCTTCTCCTTTTAAGCCTGAGCTTGCCCGTTCGCCGCCCGTCAGTAGCGCTTCACGTTTTCCGTTCAGTCTCACCTCATGTACAGGTAGTGCAGAAGAAATATCGCTGTTGCCTATATACGGCGCACCGCTCCAAGCAAACTGCATCTCTTCAAATACTTCGTCACTACCCACTTGGAAATATCCTCGTCCCGGCTTCGTAATCCACGCGGCATTCGGTATTTTCAACATGTCACGGCTATCGCCTTCGCTTTGCACCCGTAAGCAGATGCGGAATCTGGAGTTACTCCAAATCTTGTCATCCACGACACCTGCAGGCTTTTGCGTCGCCAAAATCAAATGGACACCTAGTGTCCGCCCAATCGCAGCAATACTGATTAGCTCGTCCATAAACTCTGGCTGATCCCGCTTTAATTGTGCAAATTCATCAATAATAATAACCAGATGAGGCAGCGGTTGTTCCTGCCGCTGCCGGAGTAGTCTGTAATATTCATCAATATGCTGTAAATTGCCTGCATCGTTCAATATCTTCTGCCGACGAACCAGTTCTGCTTTAAGAGATATTTTGGCACGTTCAATCAAATTATTGTCCAAGTTCGTGATCGTACCCACAACATGCGGCAAGTTAACGAACGTGTTGGACATGCCTCCACCCTTGTAATCGATCAGCATAAAAGCAAGATCATGCGGATGAAACTCGGCAGCAAGCGAGGCTACGATGGACTGGATAACCTCACTCTTTCCTGAACCCGTTGTACCGGCGATCAAGCCATGGGGACCATGCCCTTGACGCTCTATCTTATCATGCAGGTTAATCATAATCTTCTTGCCGCCTGCTCGCACGCCCATTGGCACAGGTAAGGTATCAGGATGGCGGTTACGACGCCACCGATCTGTCACATCCAGTTCTTCCACACTTGCTACGCTCATCATATCAAACAGAGGCAGCACAGCGGGAATATCAGAAGCTGAGGAACGCTTCAAGCGAATAGGAGCCATGTACCGCGCTAATGCATCGGCTTCCTCTTTTGACAAACGATCCGGTTTAAAACTTTGCTGTTCAACCTCCGCCGACTCTGATTTACGGGCATATACGCCCTGCTCTTTGGTAGCCTCCACAATCAGCTGACACTGCATCGGCAAAGCCTCTTTACGAGAAGCCAGCACAATCGTACACGCATCAATGGCCCGGCCGTCTTCCAATAACAACGGCAGCAACGGTTCTTCCTCAATCAGCTGGGTGTCAGATAAAACAACGACATAACAAGGGACTTCCATCCCTTTGCCTTGACGATCATTACGATTATTTTTACGGCGGTTCAGTCTGGCAAACAGAAAATCTGCTAATTGATGTGCACTACTACTGCGGTCTGACATCATTCTCTGGATTCGGTCATCATCCCACACATGTGGAAGCCAGCGCATCCAGGTCCATTCACTTTCCTCTCGCTCGTCATAGAAGGAAGCAATTTTCACTTCATCTGGCGAGTGACGAACCGTCACTTGTGCCAAAATGACTCTTAACGCAGCAAGGGTATGTTCCCGATCGCCGACCAATCCAACCACTTTGGATTGAAACAGCGGTAATGCAATGGAAGCAGCGTCTACCAGACGAAATTCTTCTTCCAGTTCATCCGCAGCTCCCAACAAAGGATCTCGGTCATAACCGTCTGGGCGTGGAATTTGCAATTTTATATGAAAGGGAACTTGTCCAGTTCCAATACGCACCTGCAAAAAGTCCTCATCCTCCGGTGATCGTTCCCAAAGTGAACTGTTGCGGTTTTTGACAATTTGAGTGCATATTTGCGGGTCACCGTGAATTTCATATAGTGTGCGAATTTGCTCCTCGCGTTTCATTTCAAGTTCTTCACGATGCTTTTGGAGCTGTTCCCGGTACATGCGGTCCCGTTCCTCTAGCTTGCGCTTGTATTCCTTCTTATTATTTAGATAGACAAAAAAAGGAATCGTATAAGATGTAAGCATCATGACCACAGTGACCATTTGGAACATCAAATAGTTACTGTTGCCCATCTTGCCTGTTTTGCTCATATATACGTAAAAGCCTATAGTCACCAACGTCATCATTAACGGAATAAGTATAGATATAATAGAAAAAGACGGCTTGCTCGGCTCAGCCGGAGGCCGTAAAATCTCCAGCTTCTCCTCTCGGAGCGCCGGCCTTAATCTCGGGGATCGCTGGTATAATGCATTCAAGACAAAAGTCCCCCTTTTCGCTTACTATTTCATTTTACCAAGGTTTCATATAATTTCATGTGTGTATTTACCCATTTTTTTCATTTTGAAACAGAGAACGCCTTCCATACACAGGCGCTTCGTCCTGAGTTGTCGAAAAAGCGCGCTGAATACGCACAGTACAGCCTTCCCGCAAGCCGGATCCTGTAAGTAGCTGGTTATCTCCCACCCTGAACCAGAGCCCTTCCGGGAACTTTGCTTCCATAATATATTGCATGCCTTCCGCCGGAGGCTCGCCGAAAATGCGCACACCCAGCATCAGCTTTAAATGTTCCACCGAGTATTCATCAGCTACCTCGATGTCAAACCACTCTGTTTCCTGTCGTCCTGAAAGCACGGTCAGGATCATCTGTCATCCCTCCCGATCCTTAATATATAGCAAAGTTCACGCAAAAAGCCTATTTCCACGGAAATATGGCTATCGTAACTGTAGCATCCGACTATTAGACTGTCAATTTGTTACAAAATACCCACTCCAAAAATAAAATAGTGACTTTGGTCATAGTTTCTCATATTAGTAGAGTCATTGGTATCAATAATATGTATTGGATCGGTTCTAATATGGGTATATACGTCATTTTGTCGATTAGTTAGAACTAAATTCGATTGTTACCTAGATTGTTGTGAACACTTTGTAAATTTTTCAGACCTTTATGTTTTTATAAGGTGTTTTTAAGGTAATTTTAAGAAACGGGCACTACAATTAAGCCATGAAATAACTCAGGCGAGGTGATTTTTGTGAGAACATTAATTACATTTCAAAACAAACGTATTCCCGTATACTTCAATCAAGAAAATAAGCAACCAGTACAAAAAACATTAAAACTTCTAAGTAACACTTTGGAGAATAAAATCTCCAGCGGCAAGCGTGCCCTTCAAAAATGCCTTAACTCTTTGATCAGTATAGAGATTGTCGGTTGTGAAGCCATCCTGCATAGTGTTAGTGAAAATGATTCATTGGCATTGTCCCTCTATTAAGAGGGACTTTTTTTTGTCCACTTTAGACACACAAAAAAGAGAGGGACATTTCAGCACCCTCTCCATATCAGCAGCTTTAAAACATGATACATGTGACTTACCGCAGCTTATGGATTGATCAGACTTTATTTAAAGTATTCTGCGATAACCTTTTTTACCGCCTCGTTCCTTATTCTGCGCCTTCTCAATCCGTATTCTAAACAGTTCTAGTAAATTAGCGCGTGTATGCTCTTCCCGGCAGTTGTCCAGCTTTTTTAAGATAAAACGGTCAATGGACATATGACTCAGGCTCCTTTACAGCAAGCTGCCCCTGCTTTTCAAGGGGATGATCAGGCTATCCATTTTTAACCATTCTGCCTGTTGTTTAAACAGGTACGTTCCTTATAGGATAAAGCAGGCGGGATTACATACCCTTTAATAAGGGTAAATACATAAAGTTTCGATAATTTTATCACGTTAAGCCTGGAAGCTATGGACAAGGAGCGAACAAAAACCATGAGTAAACACATGATTACCAAAATAGTCTGCAACCTTTTATTCGCATTCTTAATTCTAACGATGCTGGCTGCATGCAGCAGGGAAAAAGCTTCAACCCGGAGTATAGCCCAACATGAAGCTGAAGCACGTGCCTACACCGTAACGGGTAATCCCAACCAAGGTGCATCATCCCTTGATGAACGAGCTGCCAATCATACACCTGTCCATCAGCAAGGCAGCAGCTATGTCGAAATATCAGGTGGCGTCAGCATTGATAAAAATACCGTGAAGGTTACAGGACATTCCAACCTCCCGGCCGGAGCACGGATCAAAGGGAATCTTGCGGTCAAAAACTCCCTGTTAACTGGGTACACGGATGAGACAACCGTTCAAAAGGACGGAAGTTTTGTACTCCAGGTACAACGCCCCGGAATACAGGGCAGTATGGATCTGACTGTTCTGTTCCGTCCAGATGACCAAGACAATGAAATACGAAATCTGTATGGCAGCGGTGGCAACAAATTGGAAGGTCCTTATGTATATCAATACGAAGAAAACAAACAGCTTCTGCATGAAGTTCGGATTGGGGCTGAATTTGATCCTGAACAAGAACGCAATACCCCTTTAGTTAAGCCCGTCTGGAACAAACCTAAGGACTACGGCAGCCCTCAAGTGTGGATTAAGCCTGATGTGAAGCAAGAGGGTAACTATTATCATGTATATGCGCGCAGCAATTTGCTGGAAGGGTCGGACGTCAAACTCAAGATTGATTTTCCGGGACGATGGCAGTTTGGCTACGATGATCAAACCAAAGTTATGCCTGACGGCTCCTTCAGCATGAGGGTCAAAAAGCCGAGCCTTGCCAACCGCTACATCATAATCATAAGTTTCGAACCAAACGAAGATATGTGGACCAACGCCAAACAGGCGTATGGTACACAAGGAGAACGTCTTTCGGGACCGTTAGTCAAATCTGCAGACGAAAAAGAGGGCTCCAAACAGATTGAAGCCCGTATCCCTATCCAACCCAAATCGTAACTAAACGCAGCATCTAACTTAAAGTTACGGCCGTTCGCCATGAAATACGCTTCACAGATACAGTCTATGACGCGGTTTCCACGTATGAGTAGATACAGAGTCTCATGTCGTCTAGCCGCTACGGCTGTATCGTGACTGGCGTGCCTATACTTACCCTCTCCTGAAGCTCAAGCACATCCTTATTCTGCATTCGAATGCAGCCATGTGACACCATCTTGCCAATGGACCATGGCTCATTGGTGCCGTGAATGCCATAATGCGGCTTGGACAGCCCCATCCAGAACGCTCCGAAAGGTCCGCCCGGATTAGGTTGTTTGTTAATAATCGTAAATTGCCCATGCGGTGTCTGTGTAGCCAGCTTGCCAATACCGACTGGATAATTAAGAACAATCTGATCTCCATCCTTCAAATATAAACGACGATCCGATAAATCCACCACAATGCTGTAGTTCGGCATATATTCACCCCTTTATACCATATGCCGACTACAACATAGATTTTCGTATATTTTTACATTTGATACTTCACTGCAGTTCGGCTCACCACTCCACATCACGTCGCCAGCCACTTCGCTGATCCCTACGCCCCGGGGTTGTGCTTGAACGACTATCTTTCCTGCGCCGGTCTGCTTCCTTACGCGCCTGATATTCCAGTTCCCGCTGCATTTTGCGATAATTGTTCACTCTGGATTCCGACAATTCCCCTCTCTCTATAGCTTCCTCCACTGCACATCCAGCTTCGCCCTTATGCTTGCAATCTGCAAAACGGCACTGCTGCGCCGTTTCCATAATATCCGTGAAGGTATGAGCGACACCCATGGAATCATCCCATAGATTAAGCTCGCGCATACCAGGTGTATCCAGCAAAACGGCTTGCTTTGCGATAGGAAAAAGCTGTCGGTGAGTGGTTGTGTGCCTGCCCCGACTGTCTTCCTCCCTCACATCCTGTGTCAGTTGAACCTCAGACTCGGAGAGCCAGTTTACTATCGTGGATTTGCCACTACCGGAAGAGCCTGTCAAAGCAACTGTAGAGCCAGGCTGAAGAAACGTCTCCAGTTGCTCTCTGCCTTCATTCTGCAAAGCAGAAATAACGATAACAGGTACACCAGGGGCAACTCCCTCCGCTTCAGCAACCCGTTGTTCGACATCTTCACAAAGGTCACTCTTACTCAAAACGACAACCGGGTTTACCCCGCTGTTCCAAGCCATAATTAAATACCGTTCCAGTCTGCGCATATTAAAATCATGATTCAGCGCATTAACAAGGAACAGCGTATCCACATTGGTAGCGATCAGCTGCTCCCTCGTCTCAAAGCCCGCTGCCTGTCTAGATATTCGACTTTTCCGCGGCAAGACGGCATGAATTACTGCATCCGACACTTCATCTGGCGTAGTGATTGCTAGCCAGTCCCCTACAGCAGGCATTTCCGCCGGATCGACAACAGCATGTCGTAGCTTACCTGAAGACACTCCCCAGCGTTCTCCATCCATTGTGATAAGCTTCACCTTTTGTCCGTAATCGGCAATCAAGCGAGCAGGACGTACCTGTGTATTTCCTGTGCGTTCCTCAAAGCCTTGCTTCCATTGGTCCCAAAAAACGTTCCAGTAATCAGACCAACCGTATTCATGTATACTCATTGTTTTCCTCCTGAATTCATTGTTCATTTTTGATCGTAATGTTATTTGATAGGTGTACATTTTCTCCCCGCATGCGAACAACGCGAAAAATCCGCAGGGGTTTCCCTGCGGAGGGTATACGATTCAGGTCGATGCGATCCGTTCGTTCACTTAAGCAAGCAGTCTCTCACAGACCACTCCCCAGAACCAACAACTGGATAACAAGACGCCTAACCATAAAAAATCCGCAGGGAATCACTCCCTGCGGATTTTGTTGGTTCTACTGTCCAACCAACTGCTAAGCCAAGACTATAGATCTATACAGTCTTTAACTGTGCATTGTCCGTGCGGGAGACAAGTCATTCTGCTGCTGAACCCATCCATTCATGTTCGTACGCATATAACATCGCCTCCTCCTAAAATTTCCTTTATCATACAAGTCCATCAATTGTCTGTCAAGGCAGCTACGAAACTTTTTTGAAATCTTTGTCAAGTTTCGTTTAGCGTACCTGATCCCAGCGCGTCCACATCTCACGCGGGTTCAATTCGTACATTTCCCGTTCCCTGTACATAAACTGATGCATAATCAGCTCACGCCGAATCGTTGCAAAATCCTCATGGTATTGCTTGATCCACTCGTTTAATTCACGTTCAGGATACATGCGGCCTGGCTCCAGCTTTTCTGCCAGCATCTGAAGTACGATCAATTTTTTCTTATACTGCGCAGGGATTTGGCGCAACTTGCCGTCCTTGGAAAAAAAATTGCGTAAGACCGATGCCTCCAGCGTTTCATTCAACTCTGACATCTCTTCCTCCCCCTCTCCTTTTTCGAAAATAAATCGCACCGTCGCCTCGGCATGCTGCCGGATCAATTCTGGATTCAGTGTAAAATACACCGTGTTTTTATCACGTCGTTCCTTAATCAACCCAGTCTCACGAAGTTTGGAAGCATGATGCGTAACAGTCGGTTGGGACAAATTCAGCTTTTTCGCCAAAGCTTGGCCATGCATCTCCCCACGGGACAAAAGAAGTAATATCCGCATTCGCATTGGATCAGCAAGTGCTTTATGATAATTGACCATTTTATCCAGTTGCATCGTTATTGCACCTCTTTTCACTAGTACATACTTGCTATGCAAACGAATTCAATCACATATAATTAGATATATATCTAATTATATGTTCACTAAATGTGGCTGTCAATCTTCACCGTCTGTCATCTTTTCTGAAAACGGCTGGATATTGTGTTCGCATTGCGGTAGGATTATTATTTGAAAACTTCTCACATACTGAGCGATTTGCTTCAATCCTGAGATCCGTTTTTAATCGTCAAAATAATGTTAACCCTACAAAACTGGCGTAATAAACCAATACAACTGGAGGTTCATCCAAATGCACGACGTAATCATTATCGGTGGCGGACCCTGTGGACTATCTGCTGCAATCGAATGCACCCGCAGAGGTTTGCAAACTGTCATTATTGAAAAAAGCAACATCGTTCACTCCATTTTTCTGTATCCGACGAACATGCAGTTTTTTAGCACCGCCGAACTACTGGAAATCGGTGATGTACCGTTCAGCACCCCTAATGACAAACCTTTTCGTCATGAAGCACTGGCGTACTATCGTAAAGTAGCTACACATTATAACTTGAACATTCAGCATTATGAGGAGGCCCAGTCTATTCATCGCCAGGATGACGGTACATTTACTGTACATACCCTGAGCAAAGGAGAAATAACCAAAACGTGTTCGTCACGCTATGTCGTTGTGGCTACAGGATATTTTGATCATCCGAACTATTTGGGCATTCCCGGGGAACAATTGGATAAAGTCACTCACTATTTCAGCGAAGCCCATCCCTATACAGGAACCCGGGTCGCAGTTATCGGTGGCAGTAACTCTGCGGTAGATGCTGCGATGGAATTGGTGCGGGTCGGAGCTACGATTGATATGGTATATCGTCGAAGCGAGTTGTCCCAATACATCAAGCCGTGGGTTCGTCCACTGTTTGACAGTATGGTACAAAAAGGGAAGATCACGCTGCATTTAGGCGCACGCATTACCGAAATTCATCCAGACCATGTCGTAGTCACTCCGCTGGACACTGAAGCATTCCGACTCGAAAATGATTTTGTACTGGCACTGACTGGATTTCACCCGGAACGAAAACTACTGGAGTCTGTCGGCGTTCATATGGCTGAAGATCTGGACAAACCAGAATTTAATCCTGCCACGATGGAAACGAACATCCCAGGTATATATGTCGCGGGGGTCATCGCTTCAGGCAGCAATGCCAATGAAGTGTTTATTGAAACAGGCCGCTGGCACGGGCGTCAAATCGCGGAGCATATCCAAAGCTAAATAAACGAAGGAGAACATCTGTATGGATTACAGCTCACTTATCTTACTGGTATTGGCTGGTCTTGGGATTGTTAGTGGCAACTCTACCGTGACTATTGCCATGGTTGTATTACTGCTACTGCGGGTAACCAGCTTTCACACTGCTTTCCCCTGGCTTGAAAAGTATGGCCTGACGATCGGAATTATTATTTTGACGATCGGGGTCATGACCCCGCTAGCCAGCGGTAAAATCAGTATCAATCAGGTGATGGAGTCTTTCCTGCACTGGAAATCTCTGCTCGCGATTGGTATCGGAATTCTGGTAGCCTATCTTGGCGGCCGCGGAGTAACTTTAATGTCTGGACAGCCCATTATTGTGACAGGTCTACTGATCGGGACCGTCATTGGCGTTGCCTTCTTTAAAGGAGTTCCTGTTGGACCTCTAATTGCTGCCGGATTGCTTTCCTTGTTAATCGGCCGCAGCTAAATTCGTACAACAAGTATAGGAATACATGATAGCAATCTGCATGTCGGGCTGAATTCAGTCCCGCTTTGTGGTATACTCATATCGCATAATTTGGTAAATGCAGGAGGCTTGACCGATGTCTCGACAATTTGTAACGGAAGCTGTAATGGTGGCTATATACGGCCAACTACTTACATCTCCCGCCCCTGTGGAATATATAGTGCCTTACACATCACTGCTAGAGCTATACGAATTCCAGGACAGCACAGAGCCGCTTATGGATAATCCTATGGACGATCAACATGTGAAGCGGAAGGTAAGCGAGTTAATCAGTTATTTTGAAGAACCGTTGAATCAGAAAAAAATTCGGCGTGCCCTTCAGATGCCTTGGGCCAAGAGCTTGCCTATTCTATTCGATGCCAATACATCACTTATTATCATTAATGCTGTTGATACAGCACATTACGGAGAATATTTTGATCCAATTGAGACTGAACTGGTGTTGACAGCTCAGCGTGAATCATTACCCATTCTGACGGATCAATTGGACTGGATTCACCGCATTATCGAAGCTTCCGTACCTGTACATGTGTACGACATTGATGATTTTGATTTTGCACTCGATGGTCCTATGCTTAACAACCCTTAACATACGACATACCTGCCTTAACCACAAAAAAGCGGCAGAGCATCATGTACAGGTTCATCTCCTGTAACACGATACTCCGCCGCTTTTCATGTCCAAGAACAATTATTTGCACGCTATGATTGACAGTGGAGCACTAAGCTTGTCCATCCTCAACATAGGTATAAATAATGTCATCATGTTCCTCCAAATACTTAACTTCCAGATGATGGCCCTTTAGATACCAGTAATCCTGGTCCTCCATATAAAACGTAATGCCAGCCGCTTCATGCTGTAATACGGGGTGCTGCGGAGGCTCTACGGCAATTCCCAGAGAAAAGCCTGGATGCAACCCACCGCCAGAGCTATAGCGAACAAAAAAACGGATCGAATCTCCACGTTTCAAACCAAGCTCCTTAATATACCACTGTGCCGCAGGTTCAGTTACCTGTATGCTCATGCGCTATTCTCATCTCCTTATACAATGACGTCTGCTAACTATATCATAGCATTTTTTAGAATGACCACCAACCGTCCTAACCCAGCCAGTTTTTTGGACAAGCCATATACATTTTTTTGAAAAAGGTTTGACAATTCGCAAAAAAGGGTGTTAAGATTCAACCATACGAGATCCATTTTGAAATTTATTACCAATTTGAACGATTACTCATGTTAGAATGAACCCATTTTGAGGAAGAAAGGAGTGTTACCGGTGCTAAAATTTCCTATTGCATTTTACCCACATCTACAAACACAACAACTTCATACCGGAGCATCTCCCCTGTCGCATCCTTCAGAATTGGGCCATTCATGTTGTATGGTTTAATACGAGTGGCTGCCTGCGTTTGAGCAGTTTTTCAGTGGTGAGTGTGCTGAAAATACCTGCGCGCCATATGATATTGAGATTTAAGGCATATCGTCTGCGGACGGTATGCCTTTTTTGCGCCTGTTGTCGGATCATACTTGTGGCAGCAAGCCCTGTTGTTTCTTCAAAATGGTACACAACTCTCGAATGAACTTGTCATGAAAGGATGGGATTCCTCTTGTTTTCAGTACTTAAAAATTTAAGCTGGTTTTTTAAAAGAGAACGAAGCCGATACTCCATTGGACTGTTTTTGCTGATAGCTGTTGGTGTACTGGAGCTTGCTCCACCTCGGCTGCTAGGTAGTGCCATTGATGAAATTGTGCGCGGTTCGATTTCCTGGTCCTCACTTTGGCATTATATTTTGTACATCATAGGCATTCTAGCCGTCATTTACTACATTACGTACATATGGATGCACAAGCTGTTTGGTGGTGCCAATCTGGTGGAGCGCTTACTGCGCACACGCTTTATGAATCATCTGCTGCGGATGACCCCTCCATTTTTTGAACGTAATCGCACTGGCGATCTGATGGCTCGTGCTACGAACGACCTTCGCTCCGTAGCAAGTACAGCGGGCTTCGGCATGCTGACACTGACAGACTCTACGGTCTATCTGAGCGTGGTATTAGTTGCCATGGGCACCCTAATCAGTTGGAAGCTGACACTGGCAGCTATCCTGCCCCTACCTTTTATTGCACTGGCTATGA
Organism: Paenibacillus sp. EKM206P; assembly: GCF_011066155.1. NCBI lineage: Bacteria > Bacillati > Bacillota > Bacilli > Caryophanales > Paenibacillaceae > Paenibacillus > Paenibacillus sp. EKM206P. Next base: position 198,051 of record NZ_JAAMNQ010000004.1, read on the forward strand.
GCATTTACGGTAAAGCCGTTCATGAGCGTTACACACTGGCACAAGATGCATTTGGTGATATGAACGATCAGGTGTTGGAATCCGTGGCTGGTATCCGGGTCATTCGCGCCTATGTGCAAGAGCGAATGGACGAAAAGCGTTTCGCTGATATTACTGACGATGTATTTCGTAAAAATCTGGCTGTCGCCCGGATGGATGCCCTCTTTGAACCAACAATCCGTTTATGTGTAGGACTTAGCTACGTCATTGGACTCGGGTATGGTATTTATCTGGTATTTCATAACGATATCACGCTAGGCGAATTGGTCTCCTTTAATATGTATCTAGGAATGATGATTTGGCCGATGTTTGCCATTGGAGAGCTGATTAACATTATGCAGCGCGGTAGCGCTTCACTGGACCGGGTCAATGAAACTCTCGATGTCCAGCCAGACGTTCAGGATGCCGCTCAACCTGTTCCAGTGGACCGCCTCGAATCCATCAGGATGAAAGACGTTACCTTCCGTTACCCAACCTCTACTATTGACAATCTGTCACATGTGAGTCTGGAGCTCAAACGCGGAGAAACGCTAGGTGTCGTCGGTAGAACCGGCAGCGGTAAATCCACTCTACTCAAACAGCTACTGCATGAATATCCAACAGGTAGCGGTGATATTTTAATCTCCGACATACGTTTGGAGGACATTGCAGTAGAACAACTACACAGCTGGATCGGCTACGTGCCGCAAGAGCAAATTTTGTTTTCCAAATCAGTGCGCGAGAACATTCAATTCGGGAAACCTCATGCAGATGATGACGACATTATGGAAGCAATCCGTACTGCTGCCTTCGATCAGGATTTAGGTACCCTGTCTGACGGGCTGGATACACTGGTCGGAGAAAAAGGTATCGCCCTGTCTGGCGGCCAGAAGCAGCGCGTTTCGCTGGCACGCGCCTTTATCGGTGACCCGGATATTCTATTGCTCGACGATGCACTGTCTGCAGTAGATGCCCGGACGGAAGCTAGAATTATTGACAATATCCGACGCAAGCGCTCAGGTAAAACGACTCTGATCTCTACCCACCGCCTCTCCGCTGTAGAACATGCAGACCGGATCGTCGTGTTGGAGCAAGGACGCATTATTGAGGAAGGAACCCACAGCGAGCTGCTTCATACTGACGGATGGTACCGACAACAGTATGAACGGCAACAAGTGGAATCTGATCTGACCTCAGGGGAGGTATCCTAATGAAACCCAATATCGGCAAAAGGCTATTCCAGTACGCACTGACGAGCAAAGCAGGCTTTATCGCCGCTCTCATCGCTTTGGCTATCGGAGTAGCCGCCGAGCTGGCTGGTCCCTTCATCGCCAAAACGATGATCGACGACCATATGCTCGCTATTGAAAAACCATTTTATGAAACAACTCGTGTGGACGACGGCACTGTAAGCTATGCGGGAACCCACTTTAAGCGTGAAGATCGCTTTGAGTCCGGGGAGACTAAAGGTCGCGAAGCGAGAATTTTACAAGTTGGAAAATCTTTCGTATTTGTGGATGGCTCGGTTCAAGTGGCTGACGGTAATCGCTCCTTTACGAACGGAACGCTGACTGTGACACGTGGCTCCGACACCTTTCGCTATGAAGCCAAGGCTCTGACAGCTGATGAACTGTATAGCTTTTACAAACCGGAAATGCCCGGTATCTTTCAACTGATTGGTTGGTATTGCTTCTTCCTGGTTATTTCCATTTTTGCTGAATTCGGCAAAACATACTGGCTGCAATCCTCGGCGAACAAGGTCATTCAAAAGCTTCGGCTTGATCTCTACGCGCACATCCAGCGGTTGCCAGTTTACTTTTTTGATAACTTGCCTGCAGGCAAGGTCGTATCCCGTGTTACGAATGACACTGAGGCAGTCAAAGATTTGTTTGTGGCTGTGCTGTCAAATTTCACTTCAGGGATTGTAACGATGGCAGGGGTATATGTTGCACTCTTTCTGCTGGACTTCAGACTGGGTCTTATCTCACTGTTTATTGTACCGTTACTGATCTTGTGGATTGTATTGTACCGCAAGGTCGCCACCCGCTATAATACGATCATTCGGTCCAGACTCAGTGAGATTAATGCGATTATCAATGAATCGATTCAAGGGATGTCCATTATTCGCGTATTCCGGCACCAGAAACAAACGCAGCAAGAGTTTGAAGAATTGAATGATGACTACATGAAGCATCAGAATAAAATGTTGAATTTGAACGCCTTCACTTCGCACAATTTAGTCAACGTGTTGAGAAATCTCGCCTTTGCCGTCGTGTTGTGGTATTTCGGATCTGAGGCGCTTGGCACTACAGGTAGTGCTGTTTCACTAGGCGTATTGTATGCCTTCGTCGATGTGCTGGGTCGACTGTTCCAACCTATGACGGGTATGGTCAACCAACTCGCTGTACTGGATACTTCCATCGTATCCTCAGGACGCGTATTTGAGTTGATGGACGAAACTGGAGAGCCGGTGACCGACGGCATGATGCCGCGCTACAAAGGCCAGGTAGAGTTTAACGACGTTTCCTTTGCCTACAAAAAGGATGATGTACTTAAACATATTTCCTTTACAGCACAGCCCGGCCAAACGGTTGCCCTTGTCGGACATACCGGATCAGGCAAAAGTTCGATTATCAACCTGCTATTCCGGTTCTATGATCCGCAAAAAGGAACGATCACCATTGACGGAACGTCTGTCAAAGACATCCCTAAGCAATGGCTTCGTCATCATATGGGTATTGTTCTTCAAGATCCATATTTGTTCACAGGTACGGTAGCCTCCAATGTCAGTCTCGGAGACAGCCGAATCACGAGAGAACAGGTGAATAAAGCGCTGCATGATGTTGGAGCCGACAAACTGTTGGCCCATTTGCCGCAAGGATTCGATGAGCCCGTTATTGAGAAAGGCAGCACCTTATCAGCCGGGCAACGCCAGCTTATTTCCTTCGCTCGTGCACTAGCCTTTGATCCCGCAATTTTAATTCTGGATGAAGCTACTGCCAATATTGACACCGAAACAGAAGCGCTCATCCAATCCGCTCTTGAGGTACTCAAGAAGGGACGTACGACCTTTATCATTGCTCACCGTTTGTCCACCATTCGCAGTGCGGACCAAATTTTGGTGCTGCATCGGGGTGAAATTGTTGAACGGGGTAGCCATGACGAGCTTATGGCTCAAGGCGGTCGTTACTTCCAAATGTATCAGCTCCAGTCGGGAACAGTTGCAACAGAATCAGATTCATCCTCTGCTACACCTCCTGCGCAAAATGACTTACTTACTGGCAAAGTCAGCATTTAAAGCTTGAATAGCCCTATTCTTTAGGGCTAACGATGAACATTTGGCATGAAAAAAACCAGCAAGTCTCCCCTACACATTGGAGACTTGCTGGTTTTATTTTATATAGGACATATGGCTTGTAATTTTATTTAGCTACAGACGTGCCTGTTCCTGTGGGTGGAAGCACTGTTCCATCTACTGCTTTGAGCGTAACCTTATACTTGCTGTCTACCAACGTACTTGTGTGGGTATCCGTAATGACCTGAATATTCATTTCCCCTGGCTTTGGACTAGTCAGCTTGTAGTAAATTACTGCATTCGTATCATCTACGTAGTCGATGTGATCCACTTCAATGCCGTAACCTGGATTAGGTGCCTGCAGACGGGTGATTGTCACTTTGTTCTGCTGGTCATTTGCCTTCTCTATACTCATACTAATATTGTTTTGTTGAACCGGATCTACAGGCTCAGCCGGATTTTCAGGAGTAGCTTCAACCGTTTTATGACTTTGTACAAATTCGGATGCGTTATAGACCATTTCTGCTGCCTCCATCCGCGTTACTTTACGATCCGGGTTAAAGTTGCTCTGTTCGTCCAATTTTGCAATTTTGGTCAGTAGCAGGAATTGAACTGCTGCGTTTGATTCCTGGTCTAGTTTATTGCCATCCGCTACATTAATTAACATACGGACAGTTGGATATTCACCCGTTGCACTCACTGCTTTATACAGAATATTAGCAAATTGTTCTCTTGTCATACGAGTGCTTGGATCAATATCTGGTGACAAAGGGATTTGGTGTTGGGCTGCAATCCGATAGGACTGAGCATACCATGCGGAAGCCGGAATGTTTGCAAAGGAACCCGTTGTGAAATCAGGCATTACCTGAAGATCCATTGCACGAACAACCAAGTGTACTCCTTGTGCATACGTGAGCGTTTGATCCGGTGCAAATTTATCCTTGGTTATTCCTTGAATAATTCCTTTGTCCTGAAGTGAGTTTACGATCTTCTCCTGTTCAGCTCCCTTTATATCACGAAAAGCAGAGGCCGACGTTGCTACTGCCAATGAGCAGATGACAAGCAGGGCAGCTGTCACGCTTTTGTTCTTTTTCATGAGATACACCTCCATGTTTACTTTGCTTCTACACTTACCGACGCAATAAAAGCATCAAATGTTTCAAATATGCACAAATTGGTTGCAAAACAGTGGAATACCTGCGATTAGTGTAACCCGTCTAACTCTTTTCTGCTCACAATCTTTATGTATGCACCTATCATTACAAAAGCATACACCGCGGGAAGCAGCAACGCCCAAATAACATCTTCCGTATGCATCTGATCCAGGTTCATCATTGCATTTACTATAAGATGAGCAGGGGGAAGAATCCATATCATCCACTGAACTCCGACGGGAAGCAACTCCGTCAGACGCGGTCCGGCAAGCGATGCAGTGAGCGCGATGATAACCAATGACAGGCTACGATTCATTTTCGCTATAAAAATTCGCTGGCAAAATAGGGATAAGGACAATCCTAGTAATGCAAGCGATAAATGACCTATAACACCAACGATCCATTGCAGCGTAGAAGGTACATGCTCAAACATTTTGAAAACTGCCGGGTAAATCACTGCAACACCTGTCATAAAAACAAGCAGTATATACGCGGCTATTAACTCAGCGCTAAAATAGATCCAGTGACGTCGAGTATGTTGAACTGACAGCTGCTTTTGTACCGGATGCTCGTGGTTCAATAGACTGACTCCCAGCCATGCGGAAGCAAAAAATAATAAAAGGGCAGTAACACTGTAGCTGTCGGCTATAGGGCTGGGCTTGTAAGAATAGATCAGCATCATGGCAAATAAATAGATTACAGCAGGCGGTACATAACGTCGTGAACGCGTATAGCTTTGCAATACGTAACGGATAGCAAAAATCATAAGGTCGTTCCCTCCCCCTTGCGTCCCCGACTTACAACAGAATGGGAAGCATCAGCAATATCATTGGACCACTTCGCGTCCTGATGTACGGAAACAATAGAGGCTCCTGACTGAATCAACTTCATCAACAGCCGATCTCCCGCCTCCTTCTCTACAGCCACACGAATACGATCACCATGATTATCGACCATCCACTCTGTCTGCTCACTAGAGAGCAAACTCTCTACCTCCGACGCCGAGATACCTGCGCATACAATCTGTTGTACTGTGCGCAGTACATGATGCGGGTCGTATTGTGCCACAAGACGCCCATACTCCAGAACAAGCACCTGCTGCGCTGCCTGCTGTACAAGCTGTGGCTCATGAGTGGAGGCCAATACTGTGATGCCCTGTTCCCTTAAATCGCACAGAAGCTGAATTAACGTAATTTGCGTTTCCTCATCCACGCCACCAAGTGGCTCGTCCAGCAACAGTAACTCCGGTCTCCCCAAAAGTGCCTGTGCCAGGTTAACCTTTTGCAGCATCCCTTTGGAAAAACCACGCATGTCACGATCAGCGGCATGTATTAATGCAAATTGCTGCAGCCGAAAATCAATTTCTCGCCTCAATTCGTCCCGCTGCATCCCCTGCATGAAGCCCATATGCTGTAAATACTGCCGTGGTGTAAAATTCAGCTGCGGCAGCCGATCAGGCGCATAACCAATGGTTATCAAAGATCCTGGTCGCCATTCGATACTGCCAGAGCTGGGCCGCAGCAATCCCGCCAGCAAAAGCAGCAGTGTGCTTTTGCCGGAAGCGTTTTTACCTACAATCGTAATCACATTTCCCTGCTCAATAGTAAAAGTAACGTCATCCAAGGCAGCTACATTTTTGTATCGTTTACTTACATTACACATGGTTGCAAGAATACTCATTTGTCTCTCGCTCTCCTTTATTCGCTTTGTTTACATCCGATTCGGTGCTTTCAGACCAAGAAGTTGCAGCGCGCATGCCAGAATATCGGCAGTTTGTTCCGCCAACTGAATACGCCATTGTCCACCGTCGACAATCCTTTCCTTGGCGTAAAACCGGTTAAACGCCTGGGCCGTATCCAATGCAAATCTCGCAATTACCGAAGGCTCTAGTTGGCGAGCCGCTCGTATCAGTTGACCGTGATAGCGACCCAATTGCTTAAGCAGCGCCCAACCTGCGTCACCCAATATTTCATCCGATACGTCATTCAAATCATGAGAATGGCTATCTTGGAAAAGGTCATTGTCGCTAGGGTTAGTATTAACATCAACATCGGCGCGAGCGTGAGCTTTCTCCAGAAGGCTGCGTATGCGCGCATGAGTATACTGCACATAAGGCCCGGTCTCGCCTTCAAAGGTCAGCGCCTCCTCCAACGAAAAGTCCACTTCATTCAGTCGGTTGTTTTTTAAATCACCAAAAATAATCGCCCCGATGCCAACGTCCTCCGCTATTGCCTGTTGTTCCTGTAAACCAGGGTTCTTCTGAGTAATGATGCCTTGAGCACGCGCTACAGCTTCATCCAGCACCTCCTCCAGCTTCACAACCTTGCCACGTCTTGTGGACATTTTCTTACCCGCAAACCGCATTAATCCAAACGGCACATGCTCACATTGCTCCGCCCATGCCTCCCCTGCATGCTTCAGCACCGCAAACACCTGCTGGAAATGCAACTTCTGTTCTCCACCAACGACGTACAGCAACCGATCAGCCTTCATCACTTCATGACGATAAATCGCTGTTGCCAGATCACGTGTCGGATAAATGGTGGTTCCATCCTTTTTCAGAATAAGACACGGAGGCAGTTCCTCGTCTTCCAGGCGAACTACGAGCGCCCCATCACTTTCCTCCAACAATCCTTTTGCTCTTAAATGATCAATAACTGCCTGCATCTTATCATTGTAAAAACTTTCTCCCAGCACATGGTCAAATGTAATGTTTAGACGCTGGTACATACGATCAAATTCACCCAGACTGATTTCAACAAAAAACTCCCATAGTTGTCGAGCCTCCGCATCCCCATGTTCCAAACGTCGGAACCACTCGCGCCCTTCATCCTCCAAAGTCGGATCATGATCGGCCTCCTGATGAAAACGCACATATAGCTTTAGCGATTCACCAATCGGATCATGTTGTAACTGCTCCTCATTTCCCCATCTTTTATAGGCCGCAATTTGCTTACCAAACTGTGTTCCCCAATCCCCAAGATGATTCACACTAATAGGTACATAACCTGTTTCACCAAGTATGCGATACAAGGCAGCACCGATAACCGTAGAGCGAAGATGACCGATACCAAACGGTTTGGCAATATTAGGCGAGGACATATCAATAACTACCCGCTGCCCGTTCCCGATATTAGGCCTGAGGAAATCAGCCTTGCTCAATTCAGCAAGCATAAGCGGAATATGAACCGATCGATCCAAGGTTATGTTTACATAGGCACCCGATGCTGAAGCGGTTAAACCTTCTTTATGGCCTACTAGTTCCGCCAATTCCAGTGCAATGTGCTGCGGAGACTTTCGAAACTTTTTAGCCAGCATAAAACAGGGAAACGCCACATCTCCCCATTCAGGCTGCGGAGGCACCTCAAATAAAGATAAAATTTCTTTCTCCTCCAAGCCCGTATGGGCTAATATCGCTTGAGCAGCAATCCTCATTAACATGATGATCTCTCTCCTTCTTTTTATAGAATCTAACAAAAAAAGCCCCCGCCTCTTGAAATCATTCAAGAGACGAGAACTTCAATATCCCGCGGTACCACTCTTCGTAAATCGGTTGTGCAGCTAAAGCTAACTACACAAATCGCGATTTCACTCCAATGACTAATAACGGTGTCTGCCGGGCTGATCTACTAGAAGTTCTGCTCGTTGGATCAACCGTCTCCCGGGTGCGCTTCACATCGGACCTCATACCGGCTTCCACCTCTTCCGGCTCGCTGTAATGATACGGCTCAGCTGCTACTCTCCCGTTCCGTGACGTTAATTCCATTCATTATACAAACCTATTCAGTAGAAAGCAACCTATTATTTCCTCTTCAGGCACTAGTTCCATATATGTAATTACACTGCCACCAATTGGCGGCATGCCTGAACGCAACGACGGCAGGCTTCTGCACAATGTTTACAATGATCATGGGAATGCTTGCTGCATTCAGCAGCACATACCTCACAGGCGTTGGCGCACAGCTCACAGATTTGCTCGGCAAAATCCGTTCCACGCTGCAGCATTTGGGCAGCAAATCCGCATATTTCTGCACATTCCCTACTCACTCGAATACATTCACGCAGCATAGCTAAATCATATTCCTTCAAACTCGCTACGTAACATACATTGCAAGCGTTCATACATTCCAGGCAAGCATCCACGCATTGTTGGTATGAATGATTCATATTACATTACCTCCCAGTTGTTGACCCTGCTGTACTATTACCCGCTGTCCCTTGAGGTTAACCATTTGATGTGCGCGCTTTCAATAAAACAAAACAATATAATCCCGACTTATGTAAGGAAGTGTACTATATTCCAGTGTGCAAATGCAAGGATATTAATCACATAGATTTTTAGCCCCTGTTTCTGACTTGCATACGCTCAGTCATTGCTCTATTGTAAAAAGTGTATGTCTAACCGCCGATCAAGGAGTGAACATTTTAATGAATATGTCTTCTGTAGAGGAACACCGTCAGGAATCCCCCCAACAAGTGAATTGCATGGTCGTGACTGTCTCGGACACACGCACCGTGGAAACAGATACTGGGGGACGACTGCTCATGGATCTACTAGAAACCAATGGATATACAGTTGTTCGATATGTCATCGTCAAGGATGACTACGAAGGTATTCAGCAGTTAGTATCCGAAGCAGCGGCACAGGATGACATCGAGGCTGTTCTTTTGACAGGTGGTACCGGTATTTCTCCACGTGATACTACATATGAAGCTGTCTCTTCTCTACTGGATAAGGAACTACCTGGCTTTGGGGAAATCTTCCGTTATTTAAGCTTTGCTGAGGACATTGGTTCAGCAGCTATCTTAAGCCGGGCTGTAGCTGGCACTGTGGGCCAGACAGCTGTATTTTCTATGCCTGGTTCACGCGGAGCCGTTCGTTTGGCAATGGAACGCATTATTGTCCCTGAGCTACGACATGTGATGAGAGAAATTTATAAATAAGCTCCTATTTCCTACATGCTCCAACACAAAGAGGCACCCCATGCATTCATGAGGTGCCTCTTCCAACTATTCTTTTTCTTCAACTTCGGGCTGCATATAACTGTCGATCAGCTTTTGCTTTAGCTCCCATACCTTCTCGCTCAGATTTACACGATAAATTTCAGGGTTCAGCTTCCGCAAATATTCTGGCCAGAACAGTTTTAACTGTGAAGTATGGTAGGCTCGAATTTCATCCAGCTCGGGAAGCTCATATACCTTCTGTCCATCTATAAAAATAGGCTCAAGCATCGGCACGGCTTCGTAATTTTCTACATACTTCTTCATATACGGATGCAAAGGGTTAAACAGCTTCAGGCGCTTACCATTACGCGGACGCTCTTCATCCGGAAAAGAAATATAATCGGCTACAGCTCTCCCTTTCTTCTTATCCACAATGCGATATACATCCTTTTTGCCTGGTGTGGATACTTTTTCTGGATTCCCCGAGATCTTGATCGTCGGCAACATTTCGCCATCCACTTCACGTTCAACTAGCTTGTATACCCCGCCAAGCGATGGTTGATCTGAAGCCGTAATAAGCTGTGTTCCTACACCCCATACATCAATACGTGCCCCTTGGGCTTTCAGGTTAAAAATCGTATTTTCATCCAAATCATTGGAAGCTACAATTTGTACGTAATCCAAACCTTCAGCATCGAGCATTTCCCGCGCCTGAATGGATAGATAAGCCAAGTCACCGCTATCCAGACGAATTGCATTCATACGCTTACCCTGACTCTCCAGCATTTTTGCTGTCCGAATCGCATGAGGAACACCGCTTTCCAGCGTGTCAAAGGTGTCTACCAGCAGTGTAACCTGATCTGGCAATACTTTCGCATACACGTCAAACGCCTCCTGCTCCGTCATAAAGGTCTGCACCCATGAATGGGCATGTGTCCCCTTCGTCGGGATTCCAAAATGTTCGCCTGCCAGCATATTAGAAGTCGCGTCAAAACCAGCCACATAAGCTGCTCGTGCTCCCCAAATCGCTGCATCTGCTTCCTGCGCACGCCGTGTTCCAAATTCGAGCAGTGTATCATCACTTGCCACCTGCTTGATGCGCGATGCCTTTGTCGCAATAAGCGTCTGGTAGTTCATAAAATTCAGCAATGCCGTTTCGACAAGCTGCGTTTCCATAATCGTTCCTTCAACACGTACCAAAGGCTCGTTAGGAAAAACAAGGGCCCCTTCTTTCATCGAATGGACCGTTCCACCAAACTTAAACTGGCGAAGCGCCTCCATGAACATGGGATCGTACTTCTCCTCCTGTTCAGACAGGTAGCGAATGTCCTCTTCTGTAAACCGCAAATTTGCAATATAATTCACAATGCGTTCCAGACCCGCGAACACGGCATATCCATTACCAAAAGGGAGTTTACGAAAATACGCCTCGAACACAGCTTTACGCTGGTGACTTCCGTTCACCCAGTGGGCGTACATCATATTAATCTGATATTTATCTGTATGTAATGCGAGGCTCGTTGACTGCATTGTAATCATCCTCTCTGACTGTCTCCAGGTTTGTGGCGCTACCGCCTCATCTGCCCAGATTCAGCAATATCCGGCTCCATTTTGTTATCGGACATTGGTACACAATCGTTAAGTTATTTTACTTCTTCTGGCGTAAAACCGTATCCTCAGCCGATCGTACCGCGGCTCCAAGACTTCCCTCAAAATGACCCAAAGCCCAATCATGTCCAGCTTGATTAAAGCTCGCCACAGCGTCCTTGTATACAGTAATAGCAAAACCTTTGTTATAAGCATCTACAGCCGTATGCAGTACACATATATCCGTACACACACCAATCAGATGAACTTCCACAATACCACGTTCACGCAGCCTGAGTTCCAGATCTGTGCCCGCAAAAGCACTATACCGTGTTTTATCCAACCAGTTGATAAGATCACTTTGTTGCTCATAGAGGCTATGAAGCTTGCCATACAAATGTCGTCCGTTGGTTCCACGTATATTATGTGGAGGAAACAGCTTGCTCTCTGGATGATAAAGGTCGTTCTCCTCATGCAAATCCACAGCCATGACGACAAAGTCCCCTTGATCTACATATGCCTGCGTAATTGCTGCGATCCGTTCATCCAACTCAATCGCAGGTTGTCCTACAGGCAAACTACCGTCCACAAAATCTTTCGTGTAATCAATCACAATTAGTGCCTGCATCGTACGGTCAGCTCCTTATCCTCAAAGTGAAATTGTACGTTCTATGCGTAACCTATTACATTAGACGTTACGTGTAGATAGATAAACGTGGTACTCTGTCACTAAAACGGTACAACTGTGCCGGTCTTTGTGAATACTGGTTGGAACTGAGCGGTTTGCCGTTCTCATCACGCACCTCTTCCAGAATTCCCTGTCTGCTACGAGTCGATGTTATTTTGCGAATAAAGTTTGGCTCTTCGAAGTCCGGTACGACACTCTGTATCACCTGATATAATTCACCCAGTGTAAAATGTAGCGGTAAAAACTGTTTGGCGATCGTCGTCTGAAGCATCTGCAACTGAATTTTGCGATAAGCATCTACTATGATATCCCGGTGATCGAATGCCAGTTCCAATTCCTCCAACGCTTCGCGGATTGTGAATAGCCCGACCTCGGAAGCATCATCGGCCGCCTGACGCTGTTCCAACATCCATTCTTCTACCAGCGCAAAAAATGCATGCGATATGATCCAGCCGCGCGGATCACGTCCCGGTCCACTATATACACCCAAATACTCTAGATGCCCGCCGTCCACACCCGTTTCCTCTAACAGTTCCCGCTTGGCAGCTCCATACATGGATTCATCTTCCTGACAAAACCCTCCAGGCAACGCCCACCGTCCTGCAAACGGCCAACTGCGGCGCTTGATGAGCATCACTTTCAGCTCCCGAATCGGCAATGTCTTTGTTACCGTCTTGCGCTCCCGCTTCGTTAAGGTAAACATAACGATATCCGCCGGAGCTCCATCTGGAGTGCGGTATTTCTTAATGTTATACGACGCCTTTTGCGCCTCTTCGTTTATACGATTGCTATCCATTGGCATCACCATATTATATCGTTTTGATAAATTCATTATGACATAATAAAAATTTTTGTCAAGCGTCAGGCCTTGCCTGAATCACTTGCTTGTGTACGTAATACTCGGAAGGTTGCTGTAGATGTAGACCCGAGTGTGCCTTCACTATCCCTTACTTCCGCCTCAGTGGTTATAGTCCGACCTCCCTGATGAAGAATCCGCGCCCTAACCTCCAGTCGGCCTTGCCTCATGGCTGACAAGAAATGAACATTTAGGTTCGTCGTTACACATGGATCCATATTTCGTGAAGCCATACTGACCATCCCCATCGCCTGATCCATCAATGAAGTAAGCACACCCCCATGGACAATCCCCATCACATTGGTATGCTCTTGTTTGGCTTCCAAAGCGATCTGTACCTCGTTTGCATCAGCTGCAATCAGCTCACACCCTAAATACTCCCAAAAAGTATTATTTTCGCCCTCTAGCATCTTACCCAACTTATCCATTCCCTTGCTTCCATCCCTTCTATGTTGTCCCATTTCTCTTGATGTCTTATAAACATATACGATGGCAAATTGCTTTCGAAAAAAAGGCGTGGAAGCTACGCCTCCACACCATAAATTTCATTCTAATCACTGCAATTCGACGAGGAAGTACTTTTTCCCTCTTCAACGTTCACCTTCTCAGCAACGGTATCACGGATCGCCATGATCACCATTTGCAGTAGCTCATTAATTTCCACCTGACTCTGCTGAAACTCCGTTACAATTGGAATACCGTCAAGTTCTTCCTGTAGCTCCTGTAGCTCGGCCTCGATTTTGGCAATCATTTTTTGATTTTTTAAGGATTCAAATGCAACAATTTCCTTTTGCTTCTTTTTCATCGTTGCAATCAGTTGCTGGATTCGCCCATGATCCTGAATCTTTTCTTCTGCTTTCCGGAATACCTGTACTTCCTCACTGCTACCCAAAATACCTGCTAATTCTTTGGCTTTTGCCAATATCATTTCGCGATTGACCAAATGATCATTCTGGCGCGCCGCCGATTGAAGTTCTGTTTGTTGCAACCGCTCCTCTGTCATTGTCCATCGCTCCTTTTCTCACTTAGACGGCCTAGCACACAGCCCTTTACCAGACCGCACGCAACCCGCTAGAATATTCTTTTATCCGTTAACTGCTACAGCCGTTTCAACCAGATCACCTTTGATGTAAAAGGTCATAGGTTCCGTAATTTTCACTTGAACAAAGGAACCAATCAGGTCCTGAGAACCCTCAAAATGTACAAGCTTATTGGAACGGGTCCGACCGGCAAGCACTTTGCTGTCATTTTTGCTCTCGCCTTCCACCAACACTTCAACCACTTCGCCACGCAATCGACTATTAAAGCGAAGGCTGTTTTGGTTCACAGCAATGTTCAGACGCCGGAGACGCTCTTTTTTGACCGACATAGGCACATTATCTTCCATCGAAGCAGCTGGCGTACCTTCACGTGGTGAATAAATGAATGTGTAGGCAAAGTCATAGCCCACTTCACGCACCAAAGATAGAGTATCTTCAAACTGCTCGTCTGTTTCGCCCGGGAAACCTACAATGATATCCGTTGTCAGAGAAACATGCGGAACAGCTGCTTTAATCTTCGCTGCCAGTTCCAGAACACGCTCACGGGTATATTTTCGGTTCATTTTCTTCAATATATCCGTATTACCGGATTGAACAGGGAGATGGATATGCTCCACCAAATTGCCACCCTTACCGAGCACTTCTACCAAATGGTCATCAAAATCACGTGGATGTGATGTTGTAAAACGTACACGCGGGATATTGATTTTGCGCATATCATCCATCAGATCCCCGAATCTGTAATTCAAATCTTTCAAATCCTTACCATAAGCGTTAACATTCTGCCCCAGTAAGGTGATTTCTTTAAAACCTTGACGTGCCAAATCCCGTACTTCACCGATAACATCCTCTGGACGACGGCTTCTTTCCTTACCACGTGTAAAGGGAACAATGCAATAGGTGCAAAATTTATCACAGCCGTACATAATGTTCACCCAAGCCCGCATACCCTCGCGCTTCTTCGGCAAGTTTTCGATAATGTCGCCTTCCTTAGACCACACTTCGACCACCATTTCTTTGCTAAAGAGTGCTTCCTTGACGAGCTGAGGCAGACGATGAATATTATGGGTACCAAAAATCATATCGACAAAACCGTGTTTTTGCATAATCCGGTTAACGACGTTCTCTTCCTGTGACATGCAGCCACACACGCCGAGCAGCAGTCCTGGCTTTTCTGTTTTGAGATGCTTGAGGTGACCCAGCTCGCCAAACACTTTATCCTCCGCATTTTCACGGATAGCACAAGTGTTTAGTAAAATGATGTCTGCTTCCTTCCGATCCTCGGTTGATTGGTAGCCCATTTGTTCCAGCAAACCTTTTATGGTTTCGGAATCATGCTCGTTCATTTGGCAACCAAATGTGTATACGATATAATGCTTTCCCTCACCGATATGCTTTAGCTCATCCGGGACTGCGTTATCATATAATACCTGTACATCCTCTTTACCGCGTTGCTTTTCTTTTCTATGGTTCGGCTCCGCCATAATGTTGATTTCACGTCCGCGAATACGGATCTTTTTGCTATGCTCATCTTCAGAAATAATCTTCGCATCCGAGAAATCAAAATATTTGGAGTAATCTTTTGTTTTCTTTTCCATTCCTTAGTCACTCCTTACACCATCTATTTCACGAGCTAATTTGTGATTTTACTGTATCTTTAGGCATGGGTAAATTTATTTTAAGTTCTAAAAAACCTTTAAAAAAGGCATTACACTAAATTATAGCATGATTTATAGGCCATCGCCATAGATCAACCGCAGATACCATTGAAAAGTGAACTCATGTTCTTTTTGTACATAAGTGAAGTATTTGTGAATTATATAGTATGTAAAAAGCCCGATTCTTTTGCAAGAATCGGACTCTTTAAGCCTTCCGGCATTTAAATCGTGTATATTAGTCTACGATTTCAGCGTTGTCACCGTTTTTCACACCGGCACCGTTCGCTTCATCTGTATCAATGTGCATATCCAAAGCAAAAGAATCGGACACACGTGCAAGAACATTTTCAAATACAAGACCACGTTCGCCGCCAACACGTACTTTCAGCAACTGCTTGTCCTTAATGTCCCATTTAGCTGCATCAGATGTATGGAAATGAATATGGCGGGCTGCTACAATCACGCCTTCTTGCAGTTCCACTTCACCAGCTGGTCCTTTTACTGTGATTCCTGGTGTACCATCAATGCTACCCGATTCGCGTACAGGTGCTTTTACACCAATAGCAAAGGAATCAGTGCGAGAAATTTCCAACTGGGAAGCGGGACGAGCAGGTCCCAAAATGCGAACCTTATCAAATTGGCCCTTAGAACCAATTACAGCTACCGTTTCATTTGCGGCAAATTGTCCTGGTTGGGACAAAGGTTTAAATTCGGTTAATTGATAGCCTGCTCCGAACAAAATTTCAATATGCTCTTGAGTCAGGTGAATATGACGGGCGGAAACGCCGACAGGTACGATTTTACTCATCGTGTGGTCACTCCTTTTTCTCTATACAATACTTTACACATCCATGCTATTATACTCCTATTTTGCCAAGAAAGAAAAGGAGAGCGTATAAAGTTCCCTTTTTCGCCCCAATCAGCGTTAAATATCATCCCATCCCTATAAATCAAACCGTCGTTTTAGCGAACAGGAGAAAGAAAAGCATGATTTCAGCTACAATGAGATGAGGGGGGACGACAATAAATATATTAAGAATAAACAGGACACAGAGTATTCCAGTTAAGAAAAAAATGATTCTGAGACGAGGTTTAAGATGACTTAATCTGTACTGATGGAATACCAGTAAAACCGACAAAAAGTAAATAAAAACAGAAGCAAAGGTAAAGCAAAGCACAAAAATATAGTCTACTTGTCCCAAAAACAAGAGCTGAATCGAAGCAGCTAGCATGCTAAGGGAAAGATAAATAAACAAATGACCATAAATAATAGTCTGTCCTGCTGATTGTTTTGATTTATCTACGCATTTCTCCATATTCTCAAAATATTGCCACCAGATTCCGATGACTAATACAAAAGCCAAAGCAGCAAATACAACAGAAGAAACCGTAAAATGATCGGATTGTAAAACAGAAAGCATACTTATCACAGATTCGCCAAGCAGAATTAAGGTGAACTGTGCAAAGCGTTCTAAAAGATGCTCCGTATGGATTGGTGTGATCACCAACTTTTTACGGCCAATCAAAGGAACGAGGATATCAACAGCTATACCGGTATATAAAATCAAATATCGAACCCAAGAGTCAAAGAATAAGGAGAAACTAGAGATGACTATTCCAACCCAAAAATAGGTTCCGAAAAAACGAGCTGTTTCCTGTTTATGAGCCGTTTCTTTCGGTGCCGAAAGTAAATATTGAACGACAGTTAAACCTCTTAACCCAATATAGCCAACAAAAAAAGATACGTAATACGCATTAAAATCTATATTCAAGCTGGCAGTCATGATTAACACGAAAAACAATTGCAGAATCATAAAGATTCGATGCGTTATACTGTCTTGACCAAAACGGTTGTTGTAGACAGTTTGCCCCACCCAAGCCCACCATATCGGGATAAAAATCATAATAAACTTTTCCATATGTCCCCACGAGATACTACCATGCTCAACATGTAGTAAAACATGAGTGGCCTTAGAGACAGCAGCTACGAATAGTAAGTCATAAAAGAGCTCAAGCCAGGTAACCTTTTTTATTAACATTGTGTAATGGAGCCCCCTCTGGTATAGCGGTGCAGCATGGTGCACCATCAGTCTCGCTCCATTGTCTGCCGTATTTCTGCAAATATTACTTAAAATATAAGATACTTCTCATTATTTCGTAATCGTTCTCGCTTTGTCAAGAGTGTTCGCAGCCAAAACATCTCCTTAAATAGCTATTTAAGAAGACATTTTAGAAGACATTTTAGAAGGCAGATTCGTTTGCAGGTATTCCAGGGCATGAGCTCCCAGCCATCCTTTGACTAGCTCCTCAGGGTAATGCTTCAGCAGCAGTTCTGCAAAAGCCGGATATTTCCCCGAGTGTTCCAAGCCTTGCACATGGTGCTCGATACCGTCAAAATCAGAGCCAAACATCAAATGCCTTTCGCCCCCTAATGAACAAATATGCTCAATATGCGGTAGCATATCCTCAGCAGTTACTGTACCCTGCTCTTTGAGAAACATGGTGACGAAGGTCAAACCAATCCGTCCGTTACGGGCGATCAGTGCACGAATCTGTTCATCCCGCAGATTACGAGGATGAGCACATCTCGCAAAGACATTCGAATGCGAGGCGATGGGCGGTAGAGTAGCCTCCTCCAGCACCTCCCAGAAGCCCTGTACGGACAGATGTGACACATCTAACAGCAGTCCCAGGTCATTACAGCGATTGACCAAATCGCTCCCCTTGCTAGTCAGCCCGCCACCTCTATGTTCCATAATGCCGTCAGCTGCCCAGTTCGCATAATTCCATGTCAGCCCAATCAATCGTATTCCCATGGCATAGCACAATTCTGCATAAAAAGGGTTCCCTTCCAGCGCATCTACCCCCTCCAGTGAGAGCAATGCCCAAGGTGCCCATGTATGATCCGTCCCATTACCATCCAAATACGTTATCTTTTCCGTGCGCTTCTCTTCTCCTGCCTGCTTTACTTGCTCCTCCTGATGCACTGCGGACGCATTTTTACACATTGCCAAGTCTTCCTTCCACAGCAATGGTCTCAACCCACCGGAGATAGAGGTAACATGCTGCCTGAACAGCTCAATTTGACGAACCACATGCTCAAATCTTGGAGTGCCTAATACCTGTGAAATATATATAGCAAACGTTTGCAACTGCACGTTACCTTCTAGCAAACGTTCTTTTGTGACATCAAGCGATGGATGACTGAAATCGATCTGCGCATCGAGCTGCATTTTACATAACACATCACAATGAAAGTCAACAACTGGCCAATTCACTTTTAGCTTATCATTCATGCATCTTACCTCCATTTATAGATTGAAGCACCACAAATTTATTTTAAAAATCATAGCGACAGACTCAAATGCAAAAAAGCCCGTTTACAAATCGTAAACAGGCTCAGGCAACTTACATTTATTATCTTGGCTCTACAATCAATTTGATCGCGGTCCGATCTTCTCCATCAATAACAATGTCTGTAAAAGCAGGAATACAAATCAAATCCACTCCGCTTGGTGCGACAAATCCCCGGGCAATGGCTACCGCTTTAATGGCTTGGTTTAGTGCACCCGCTCCAATCGCCTGTAATTCTGCATTTCCGCGTTCACGCAGTACTCCTGCGAGTGCGCCTGCAACTGAATTAGGATTGGATTTTGCTGATACTTTTAATACATCCATAGTAAGTACCTCCCCTGGGAATGATGATGGTTTGATTCCACTATTAGATGTTATTCGAGGGTCAGCAAAAAATTCCTGCTTTTTGGTGACAGTTTTCCTTATTCTTTCCTTAAGCAGCTCACAAAAAAGTTAATCCATCCGCCATTCATCTTCTTTGAGTCTGATTTTCTGAATTTTGCGGGCTTTTCCATCGTTATCATTCAGCTCTACGCTGATGGCATGGAAATGCCATTTGCCCATGTCCACTTGAAAACGCACCGGAAGCTGGGTCTGGAATTTCTGTAACACAGCCTCTTTCTGCATTCCAAGCACTCCCTCATAAGGACCTACCATTCCCGCATCTGTCTGATACGCAGTTCCTTGTGGCAAAATTGTATCGTCATTGCTCTGTACATGTGTGTGCGTACCTACCACGATTGAAGCACGTCCATCCAAATGCCAACCCATAGCGATTTTTTCCGAGGTTGCTTCGGCGTGAAAATCAACTAGGATATGTTTATGTTTTTTGCGCAACTCATCGACAATTTCATCTGCTGCACGGAATGGATCGTCAATAGCTGGCAAAAAGGTTCTACCTTGCAGATTAACAATAGCCAGCTCCTTACCTCCACCCTTTACAACGGTATAACCTCGGCCCGGTGTTCCTGGTGGAAAGTTAGCCGGGCGAATGATCCGTGGCTCATCATCTATAAAATCAAATATTTCCTTATTGTCCCAAGTATGATTTCCCATCGTAATCCCATGGACGCCCCAATCAAAAAACTCTCTGGCGATAGCAGGGGTTATGCCTCTTCCCGAAGCTGCATTTTCTCCGTTCACGATAATAACATGCGGATTGTATTTTGATTTGAGCGAAGGAAGGTTTTCCCTCAGTGCCTTTCTGCCTACACTGCCGACGATGTCTCCAATAAATAATACGTTGATAGAAAGCCCTCCCTAGTCTGCCTTACATAAATGAAAAGTGGCCCTACAAACAGCGGCCACTTTTCATTGAAATGCTTTTATTTTGCGTATTCTACCGCACGGGTCTCGCGAATAACAGTAACTTTGATATGTCCCGGATAGTCCAGTTCATTCTCAATCGTTTTCGTAATATCGCGGGCCAGTCGGAATGCTTCCGCATCATCAATTTTCTCTGGCTGTACCATGACACGAACTTCGCGTCCGGCTTGAATCGCGTATGATTTTTCAACGCCTTCAAAAGATTCGGAGATGCGTTCCAGCTTCTCAAGACGACGGATGTACGTCTCTAGCGTTTCACGCCGCGCTCCCGGTCTTGCTGCTGATAGAGCATCTGCCGCCCCAACCAGCATGGCGATCACTGAAGTCGCTTCGCAGTCGCCGTGATGTGAAGCAATGCTGTTGATGACGACCGGGTGTTCCTTGTACTTCTTCGCCAGTTCCACGCCAATTTCAACGTGCGATCCTTCCACTTCGTGATCCAGCGCCTTCCCGATGTCATGCAGCAATCCTGCCCGTCTTGCCAGTACAACGTCTTCGCCCAGTTCCCCGGCCATTAGACCTGTCAAGTATGCAACTTCCATCGAGTGCTTTAATACGTTCTGTCCGTAACTCGTACGGAACTTAAGACGTCCCAAGATCTTGATCAAATCCGGATGCAAGCTATGCACGCCCACCTCAAAGGTGGCCTGCTCACCATATTCACGGATTCGTTCGTCCACCTCTTTACGGGATTTTTCCACCATCTCTTCAATACGAGCCGGATGTATCCGTCCGTCCGCTACGAGCTTTTCAAGCGCAGTACGCGCAATCTCTCTACGAATCGGATCAAATCCGGACAATATAACAGCTTCCGGCGTATCATCAATAATGAGGTCAATTCCTGTAAGGGTTTCAAGTGCACGGATATTACGGCCTTCGCGCCCGATAATCCGGCCTTTCATTTCTTCGTTCGGCAATGTGACAACAGAAACCGTCGTTTCTGCTACATGATCTGCCGCACAGCGTTGGATGGCCAGTGTGATGATTTCACGAGACTTTTTGTCCGCTTCTTCTTTGGCCTGCTGTTCAATTTCTTTAATCATCTGAGCTGTTTCATGACGAACTTCCTGCTCTACGTTGGTCAGAATAATACTTCTTGCATCCTCCATCGTCAGATTGGAAATACGCTCCAACTCAGTTACCTGACTCTTGTAAATCAAATCAATTTGCTGCTGGGTTTCATCGATTCGTTTCTCTTTGTTGGCCACCTGTTCTTCTTTGCGTTCCAGCGATTCCAATTTTTTATCCAGCGATTCTTCTTTTTGCAGCAATCTTCGTTCCTGTCGTTGAATTTCATTGCGACGTTCACGAGTTTCTTTTTCAGCTTCGGCACGGATGCGGTGAATTTCATCTTTCGCTTCCAATACCGTTTCCTTCTTCAGCGCTTCTGCCTCTTTTTTCGCGTTCTCCACGATTTGCGCGGCAGCTTCTTCCGCACTGGAGATCTTAGCTTCTGCAATAGATTTGCGAATAAAATAACCAATCCCGAACCCAAAGAATAACGCGGCTACAGCAACGAGAACGAACCAGATCGCAGTCATCATACTGTTCACCTCCCCGTTGGTTCCTCCAAGGCATTCCTTGGGACTTTTTGCAATTGTCACATTTACTTTGATCGTCAAACTAAGATAACGACACAAGGTCGTTTCATTTCATATGCACATGCTTTCACATGTACAATTCCGCCTGGCATAGCGGCATCACTTGTTATTTGGCGATGAGAACTCACCGGTGGATTCCGCTTTTTTGGAAGGAAAAAGGGCGTTCCACAAGTATCGTTTCATATATATTTTATTATTTGACAAATGGCATTGTCAAGGGAATGCAAACATTAGTAGAGTACCATGCAGCTTTCCATGTAATAACTAGCTCATCCTATCCGTTCATACTAGCCCAAGGTTCAGCAGCCGTTTGGCAATTATTCCTCCCACTGCAACAATTCCTCGTCATCTGAAGCAGCGTCATGCTCGGCCGCAGTGAGGTGATTGACCACTCGGCGTGTCATATCCCCCGAATATCCGCGTCTCATGAGAAAAGGGTAGGTTTTCCTTTTTTTCTCCATTATATCACCACGTACCTGATTCCATTTCTTACGTCCGATCGTCAAAGCACTCTCCCACTCCTCATTATCGGTGATTTCACCTAACGCTTCCCCAATAGAGGCTTTAGAGATGCCTTTCTGACGGAGTTCTTGCCTAACCCACATCTTCCCCTTACGTTGGCTAGTTATACGCTGCCTTGCCCATTGGCGGGCGTACAAATCATCATCCACGAGTTGCTCCCTTTCCAGTCGGACCATTACTTCGTCAATAACAGACTGATCCAGTTCTTTTTGCACCAAACGCTGGGCAATTTCCTGACGTGTGCGAGGCTTTCGCCCCAAATATCGAAGCGCGAGTACATAGGCCTGTTGCTTTTCATCTGCCAGAACAATATCTTCCAGTTCTTTTTTGACGAATGACGTTCCTTTGAACATATTGTACTTGATCATTACATCTTCTAATACAGACAATGAATACGGGCCAAAATGAATGATATAGCGTCCACGTTTGCGTCCCTGTCCCTGCTCTACCCTAGTAATCATCAATTCCTCATGATCCGGAAAAAGAGAAATCTCTTGTTGCTTATTTGCTTCCGCAGAATATTCATCTTCATCGTCCAACTGCAATATGTTTCCCTCACTTTGAAATTCACGAAAGCAGTCTTTGGACAACTGCTACGCAAAAGTTAGATTCCGCTGACAAAGCAGCTTTAATTGATGCAAAAATGCCCTGCACAACTGTGCAGGGCATCAGAATCATGCTATTCAACCGGATTGTGCCATAACCCTGGCTCCAGTTCACAAATCAGGATTCACCAAGCTTTATTCAAGCTCCAACAATTCCTGTTCTTCCTTGGCTTGCTGTGCCAACTCTTCTTCTGTAGGCGGAGCAACCGTCGTAATCAAATTGCTTGCCACCCGAATTTTTTGCTCGATCGTACTAGCAATGTTCGGATTTTCCTTCAAAAATTGCTTCGCATTCTCACGTCCCTGACCAAGGCGCTCACCTTCGTAGGAATACCAAGCTCCACTCTTGTCGACAATGTCATGCTCCGTACCGATATCGATCAAGCTACCTTCTTTGGAAATGCCCTCACCGTACATAATGTCCACTTCAGCCTGACGGAATGGAGGGGCAACTTTATTCTTCACGACTTTAATACGTGTGCGGTTACCCACAATGTCGTTACCCATTTTCAAACTTTCAATACGACGAACATCCAAACGTACCGTAGAGTAAAACTTCAAGGCACGTCCACCTGGTGTTGTTTCAGGGTTACCGAACATAACACCTACTTTTTCACGTAGCTGGTTAATAAAAATAGCAATAGTTTTCGATTTGTTAATGGCTCCAGACAGCTTACGCAATGCCTGCGACATCAGACGTGCTTGAAGACCGACGTGGGAATCTCCCATTTCGCCTTCAATCTCTGCCTTCGGCACAAGTGCCGCTACGGAGTCAACAACTACAATGTCTACTGCTCCACTACGTACAAGGGCTTCGGCAATCTCAAGCGCCTGCTCTCCTGTATCTGGTTGCGATAGTAACAACTCATCAATATTGACACCCAGCTTGCTTGCATACGACGGATCAAGCGCATGCTCGGCGTCGATAAAGGCGGCTTGTCCGCCTGTTTTTTGCACCTCTGCGATAGCGTGAAGAGCTACTGTCGTTTTACCGGATGATTCCGGTCCGTATATTTCAATAACCCGGCCTCTTGGAAAGCCGCCCGTTCCTAACGCAATATCCAAAGCAATCGAACCACTGGGGATCGTTTCCACTTGCATGTGGGTAGACTCACCCAACTTCATAATGGAACCTTTACCAAATTGCTTTTCTATTTGACGGAGCGCCATATCCAGCGCAGCACGACGATCTGACAATAAACTCACATCCTTCATTGTTTGTACTTTAATAATACCTTGTTTTGACACGCTTGCCAAGCATTTTTTCGAACATACATTCGTTTTTTTATTCACACAGCTCTCTTCTGTAATTACACCTGTCTCTTAAAACAAAAAAAGAACCGCTGGCAAAAGGCTTTGCAACGGTTCTTCCGATAAGGTAATTATATCATGAATATCTATCTAAAACAACTCTACGACCCACACTGTACATAAATGATTAAGAGAGTTTCTCGTTCTCTACCAGCCTGCGCCACAATCTGTACAGAATCGCTTTGACTGATCGCAGTCGGATTGTTTCGCGGTTACCACTCAATCTCAGTTCATGTACTTCCGTTTCCTTGTCGCGTTCAGCAATGCCAATATACACTAGACCGACTGGCTTCCGTTCGGAATACCCAGGCCCGGCTACACCAGTAACTGAAAGTCCAAAATCGCTGTCCATGATCATTCTCGCCTGCTCTGCAAGCACAAGGGCCACTTCCTTACTCACTGCACCTGGCGCTTGATCCCCTTCCAAATAATCACAAGGCACGTTGAGTAATTTCATCTTCATTTCATTGGAATAGCACACGATGCCACCTTGAAACATAGTAGCACTGCCAGGTATAGAAGTGAGGTGTTCCATCAGCATTCCACCTGTACAGCTTTCTGCCGCACTCACAGTGAGTCCGCGATTGGCCATTAGATCTACGATAACCTTCTCCAGCGTAACATCTTCGCTTGCATACATAAATTCCGAAAGACGCTGCTGAATTTCTACTTCCGTAGCCGTCAGCTTAATCAATGCTTCACTTTCGCTGGCCGCCTTGGTGGATATACGGATCGTGACTTCCCCTTCCTTGGCATAAGGAGCAATCGTGGGGTCTGTCTGGGATTGGATCAGATCTAACAAACGGGTTTCAAGAGCTGACTCACCAATCCCTGCAAATTTTAGCATTTTTGAATAAATTGGCATTTCCTCACCGCTCAATGCCTGCTGAAGCAACCAAGGTTTGGCCTGGTTTGCAAACATCGGTTTGAGTTCCTTAGGAGGTCCAGGCAAAACTACATAAAATTTACCATCCTGTGCAATTGCGTCGCCCACAGCTAGCCCTGTCTCATTTTCAAGCGGAGTAGCACCTTCAATAGAAAGCGCCTGCCGGCGGTTATTTTCGGTCATTTCTACCCCACGGTTACGAAAAAATTGATCTAGCTTGTCCATTGCAAGACGATCTATGTGCAATTTTCGCCCCAATACAGACGCTATCGCATCTTTCGTCAAATCATCCTGGGTCGGTCCCAGACCGCCAGAAAATAAAATAATATCCGCACGCTTCTGAGCAATTCTTATGGCTTCCTGAAGCCGATCTATGTTATCGCCAACCACAGTCTGAAAATATACATCGATTCCAATTGTAGCCAACTCTTGTGACAAATATTGAGCATTTGTATTCACTATTTGTCCGAGCAATAACTCTGTTCCTACCGCAATTATTTCAGCTTTCATCAATTCTTCCTCCTGTACTGCGAATATGATGGGAATTATATAAAGAAACAGCAATAAGTTTAGTCCCTATTGCTGTTTCCATAAAATTTATACTGTTAAACCTTGGAGGAGCTCAGCAAATGGATATTTTTCACGAAATAATCAATACCCGAATAAATGGTGATCAACACCGCTGCCCATATCGCTATTAAATCAAACGGTATACCAAGAAAAACAAACGGGAAATTATTAATGAGCAGCGCTACTATAGCAACAATCTGAATGATCGTCTTTAATTTGCCCCAATTGCTTGCAGCAACCACAGACCCATCCAGCAAGGCAATCTGACGCAGCCCCGTAACCGCAAACTCACGGCTAACAATCACAACAACAATCCACGAATCAATTTTCCCCATTTCTACCAAGGAAACCAAAATGGCGGTTACCAAAAGCTTATCAGCAAGGGGGTCCAACAGCTTGCCCAAATTGGTGACCATATTATTTTTACGTGCCAAATACCCGTCAAGACCGTCCGTGCTGGCTGCTACAAGGAAAATGATAGCCGCAATCAGCTGATTATACGGCAGCTTGAAAGCTCCGATCTCAATCGGTGGCGGATAAAAATCAAAGTCCACCAGCAAAGCCAGCATCATCACCGGGATAAGGCAAATCCGCGTTATTGTAATTCTGTTGGGTAAATTCACAACACACTCTCCCCTGATTATCGTACTTGATTACAAATGGCAGTTTTCGGATTAAATTCAACCCTATGTAAATCGCTTTCGGCGAGCGCTATACACCTGAATTGTCTGCATTTTCGTTACAAGTATAATATGGCGCAAAACGCATGTCAAAATAACCTGCCGCACATCAAGCAACGTTTTTCCTGCAAAATATATGAGGGAAAACGTCTTTATTTCATGTTTGTAAATTGAAGCTCCAATGGCAAATCAGCTTTACGTAGCAATTGAATGATCGCCTGTAAATCATCCCTGTTTTTCCCGGTCACCCGGATTTGATCACCTTGAATCTGACTTTTAACTTTTAGCTTGGAGTCCCGAATAAGAATGTTAATTTTCTTGGCATTATCCTGATCAATTCCCTGCTTCAGCGAAAGACGCTGACGCACTGAACCTAGAGAAGCGGGTTCCAATTTGCCATACTCCACATTTTTGAGGGACAGACCTCGTTTAGCCATTTTAGACTGCAAAATATCAATCACCGCATTCAGCTTGTATTCGTCTTCCGATGCAATCGTAAGAGCTTCTTTCTCAAGCTTGAGGCTACTTTTGCTATCCTTGAAATCAAATCGTGTTTCAATTTCACGCTCCGTCTGATGAACCGCATTTGTTAACTCCTGCATATCCATTTTGGAGACGATATCAAATGAATTTTCTGAAGCCATCGTTTCACTTTCCTTTCCACAACAAAGTTCAATATCTAATTATAGGCTAGTCATTTACAAAAATCCAATAATCGGTTGACTAAAAAGGCGTTCTTGCCAGTTTTCCTGACAAAAACGCCTTTATTTCATTTACGGTCAAAATATCTAATTATGGCTTCGTGTTGGAGTTCGGAACATATCCAAAAGTCCAAGCACAATGTGAGCAAGACCAAAGCCCAGTATGCCATAGCCCCATGCATTCGGTGTCAGATAATAGCCCAGTAAACTGACAATTATACCGAGCCCAGTCACAATCCAGCTGACGGTCATAACGTATACACCTCACTTTGCGGAAAATGAAATGACTGCCTTTCCAGGAATTACAGTCATTAGTATTTCCTCGCACCAAGGCGTTTATTCACCATTAGTAGTTGTAGAATCTGTACCACTTTGTGCTGAATCCGTACTGCTACCTGTCGTAGAATCTGCAGGTAAACCCGTCACCCCTGCACTCGTTCCGGTCGAAGAGGCTTCTCCTTGCTGTATCAGTACACGAGTAGTCGATTTATTATCTGTTATCGGTTGACCTGCTACGGAAATATCTGTGGCAGAAGACCGCCCTGATTTGATATATAAACCTTCTGGACCAATATCGAAAGACATGGCATCTCCACTTTTAGTCATACCATAACTCAGCTTTTCTCCACGGGAATTTTCTCCCTTGTACACTTCAAGCCAGCTTTCACCCGTAGCTTTAATATCAACCTTGGCTGTGGCTCCCGTTGCACTGGAAACTTTAAAAATCGTCGTCTTGCCTTGCTTGCCGTCCTGTGCCACAGTTACACCTTGTTGTGGAGTAGTCGTATCCGGCTGTTGTCCAGTATTTGGAGTAGTAGCATCCGTATTCCCCGTACCATTTGGCTGAGTTTGCCCGGTTTGCCCCGCACCAGGAGTCTGCCCACCAGCACCATTTGGAGCCGTCGTTTGACCATTGTTCGGCTGTGTCGTAGTGGTATCAGGAGTAGACGTGTTTGGTGTTGTACTCGGTGTTGTACTCGGTGTTGTACTCGGTGTTGTACTTGGTGTAGTAATCGGTGTTGTGTTTTCTGCTGTTTTTGGAGTTGAATGGTTGTTGCTCACCCAATAAGCATAAATAACCCCAACAATGAGAACTAGAAAAAGCCACATTAACGCTGTAGGCAACCATTTAAGATTACCAATCGTGGCGGGACGGCTGGAGCGTTTCTGTGTAACAGGCTCCATGACTGCTTCCGGTTCAGGTTCAGGCACATTGCTTTGATGCCCTTCCAGAATCTCATCAGGATTCAACCCGACCGTTTCAGCGTATGTTTTAATAAAAGCTCTGACATAAAAGCTTCCCGGCAGCACTTTGTAATCGCCCGTCTCAATGGCTTCCAGATAACGTTTGCGTATCTTCGTCATTTCCTGAACATCGTCAAGGCTCAATCCTTTTTGCAGCCGGGCCTCCTTTAATTGCTGACCCAGTTCTGACATGTCATCATCTCCTTGTGTAATTACGCTTATTTAAAGATCTTCTGTATAACTGGCTGTAAAGGTATCATAAATAATTTCCTCAGCCGGATTATTGCGAAGTTCAATAATGATATTGAAATCGTCAAAGCTGTATCCCGACTCACGTACAAATACATCAGGATGCTCAATCACTTTAGTACTTGGCATGCTCATAATTTCCTGAAGCAGGTGATAATGTCTTTCATTTGACCGAATTGTACTCACAATACCATCAATAATAAACACATTGTTTGGGTTCATTTCTTCTTCAGAGAGCTGACTGCGTACCGTCTGTCGTAGTAGCGTCGAAGATACAAAAGTCCAACGCTTCATTGCGCATACACTACTGGCAATAATGGATTCCGTTTTGCCCACACGTGGCATCCCGCGAAGACCGATCACCTGATTGCCGTCCCTCTTTAATACTTCACCCAAAAAATCGACCAGCAACCCAAGCTCATCGCGTGTAAAGCGAAATGTTTTACGATCATCCGAATCCCGATCGATGTAACGGCCATGTCTTACTGCCAATATATCAACCAGTCTCGGAGCACGTAAGGCCGTGACTGTAATGTTGCTCGCTTTTTTTAACGTGTCTCCGAGAATACGTATCTTCTCATCATCGTCTGTTTCAAGCAACATTCCCCGTCTTTCACCTTCAACACCGTTGATCGTCAGTATATTAACCCCCAGAATACCAAGCATGGAAGCAATGTCTCCCAGCAGTCCGGGTCGATTTTTATGTATCTTGTACTCCATGTACCACTGTTTCGTTTCTTCCGTCACGTTAGCACCTCATTCACATTCAAACCGTCAACAACTCCAAATCAAAGCATTATTGTATCATAAAATAACATCTTTCGACAAAACCAATTATTGAAATTTGATAGGCTGCATTGTGTTGTAAGCCTCAATCACGTTTATGATATATAAATTACAATGGAATTACAAGAACAGCTCTGTAACCATTACAGAAAAGCCCCCAAAAGGGAGCTTTTCATGTTGGTTCTTACTTATGCGTTGCTCTTGGCCAATTTAACCATTAGCCGGGCGATGGTGTGACGCTCGTCCTCATCGGCAACTCCCCACAGTTCTTTCAATGCGCGGTTGGAGTGGTTGGCTGGATCGACCTTCTCATCCAGAAAATCACCGATTTCATAAGCAAGCTCTGAAATGGTATCTTGGCTGATTCCCAGCTTCTCCGCTTGCTCTACACGCTGACCGAGGAACTTTTTCCAAACATCAAAATTCTGAACAACTGTTGACATACTTAAATCCTCCTTAGATGATTCAGATTTAAAATCAACAGTTGTAATATGCTCTTCTCAGACGCTTACTATACTGGTGGATTCCTCCAAGCGCTATTTCCCTTAAGTCACCCATCCTCCGTTAGGACTTATGACCTGGCCATTAATATAACCTGACTCAGGAAGCGCAAGAAAATAAACCAGGGATGATATCTCATCAGGTCGAGCCAATCGTCCGGCAGGAATTTCTTCTTCCAAACTGGTAATTTCGCCTTCATCTAAATGATCCAGCATCGACGTATTCACTGCACCTGGAGCTACTGCATTCACTGTCACCCCGGAAGGTGCTACTTCTTGAGCCAGCGCTTTAGTGAAAGCGTTAATGCCTCCCTTCGTGGTGGAATACAACACCTCGCACGAAGCGCCACATATCCCCCACACGGAGGAAACATTCACAATGCGGCCATAGCGTTGGGAAATCATATGTGGCATAAAAACCTGCGTACACAGAAAGGTTCCCTTAACATTGACTGCCATCACTTCGTCCCATTCCTCTTCCGAAACATCTGTCAACAGCCCATAATGAGATAATCCGGCGTTGTTCACAAGAATATCCGGCTTCATCCCGTGATTATCCAGCTTTTCCCGCATGCGTTCGATCTGCTCCTTGCTCCGCAGATCCGCTGACACGGTCATAACCTTGCCCGAATAAGCCATGCAACGACGGGCAACTTCATTTGCTTTTTCATGGGACTTCATGTAGTGAATGACCACATTCATCCCTACAGCTGCAAAACGCTCAGCAATAGCCGCACCAATTCCGCCACTCGCTCCTGTAATCAGCACAGTTGTATCGCCAATCGCTTTTAATTCTCCGCCCTCAGTGGTCATCGTTTCCCTCTCCCTGGACATTACGGACTCACCACTAGTGATATTGCAAGTTGATCCCACTGGATATGATCTTTCAGACGGCGATTTACATCCTCAAGCGTAATACTTTCATAAACCGGAAGCAGTTGGAAAAAATCACTGCCCCGGAAGCGATGTCTTGTAAATTCATGCGCAATATTTTCTGGTGAATTGAGTGTACGCAGATAACCACCGATTTTCTTTTTGCGTGCCCGTTCAAAATGTTCTGCTGCGAAGCCCTGCTTCTGGATGGACTCCACCTCTTCACGTATTCTCGCCAACAGCCGATCCGGGTCTTTGGTATCTCCACCGATTGCGGAAAATGCATATTGCTGCGTACTATTGTACTCATGGCCAAAACTGTCCGAAATCAGATCCTCATCGTAGAGCTTTTGATACAGTTGTGTACTGGAACCAAATAGGAGATCAAGCATCAGCTTGGTTTCCAGATCATGACGAAGCAATTCTTCACCCGTTAAACCTACTTCTGCCTCCTTGAATCCAAACAGTAGCTTTGGCAGAGAAACGGCCAGCTTCACCTCACGACGTGGTTCTGCAACTGTAGTGGGTTCATCGTCGAAAATCCGCTCAATCTCTCCCTGCGGCTTATAGTCCTTTTTGGCCTGATTGTTACGTACCAGCTCTATTACTTCAGCTGGATCCACTCCTCCCACTACAAAAAGAATCATATTGCTTGGGTGGTAGAAAGCTTCATAGCAACTGTACAGCGTTTCCTTTGTAATCGTACTGATGGATTGAATCGTACCTGCGATATCAATATGCACCGGATGGACCTTGTACAACGCCTCGATCAGACCAAAGTAACTCCGCCAATCGGGGTTATCTTCATACATATTGATTTCCTGGCCAATAATGCCTTTTTCCTTCTCTACATTTTCATCTGTAAAGTAAGGATGTTGAACAAAATTGACCAGCGTGGTCAAATTTTCTTGAATACGCTCAGTTGCCGAAAACAGATATACGGTTTGATCAAAGCTCGTAAATGCGTTCGCCGATGCACCATTAGAGGAAAAGGTAGCAAAAATATCTCCTTCAGGCTCTTCAAACATTTTATGCTCCAAAAAATGGGCTATGCCATCCGGCACCTTTACGGGCTGTTGACCTTCTACGCGGAAATGATTATCAACCGAGCCGTATTTAGTCGCAAATGTGGCGTACGTCTTCTGAAAACCCGGTTTGGGCAACACATAAACGTGTAAGCCGTTATCCATTACTTCATAGTACAGCGTTTCCTGCAAATGCTCATAAGGTATATGCTCCACCGTTATTCCCCTTTCTGGTCTCTCAAGAAATAAATAGTGTCCAGTCGGAACGTCCGGGCGGCATCCTGAACATCCTGCACCTTGACTGCCTCCACCTGACTCAGCAGCTCATCTACCGTCCGCTCTTTACCGGAAAGCTGTCTGTTAAAATCATAGGCGATCATCTCAAAAGCGGAATCCTGCATCTCCTTCAGCAAGTTGCGAATCATCGCCTGCGTTTGGGTCATTTCCAGCTCAGTAATCGCTCCGTTTTGCGTATCTTCCAGTTGCTTGCGGATAATAGTAACCGCTTTTTCATAATTAGGAATTTCAATACCAGATTGAATCGTACCAATCCCTTTATGCCCGTCATATCGCGATGAAGCGTAATACGCCAAACTTTCCTTTTCCCTTACATTAACGAACAGCTTTGAATGCGGATACCCGCCCAGAATGCCATTGTACATCAGAGCGGATGCATAGCGATCGTCACCATACGTAATAGGGGTCCGCAATCCCATGTTGAGCTTGCCCTGGTTCACATCAAGACGCTCTACAACAGTTTGAACATCACGCTCTACCGACTTGGGCTGTTCCGGAACATACCCTGCTTCCGCTGAACGGTTCAATTGAAAATAGCGATCAACAAACTTCTCAACTTCTTCTAGCGTCGTATCTCCCACAACGTATAAATCCATGCTGGCATGATTCAGCCATTCTCCATAAGCCTCATACAAGCTCTGTGCATCTATACTGTCCAGATCAGATCGTTGACCAAGAGGGTGCAGACGATAAGGCTCATCTTTGCACATTTCCTCCATGCAGCGCTCACCAGCATAACGTATTTTATCGTTAACTATAGATTCCAGCTTCTTGCGCACATTTTCTCGTTCCTGCTGAACGTATCCAGTTTGAAATGCATCATTTTCCAATGCAGGCTTCGTCAGCACTTCTCCAAGGAAAGCAAACGAACGATCCAGCAAACTATCCGGACTGTTTACAAAGCTGTCATTAATCGTATCCATGCGAAATTGCACGATCTGATAATCTCCACGTTTATACACATCGAATCCGAAACCTGCGCCATACAATTGCTCTAACTGTTCTCTGAATTGTGTAGTCTGCGGATACGATTCTGTACCCCGGCGCAGAACGAAAGGTACCAGCCCCACTCGAGTTACGGTTTCCTCCCGTAGCGGAGTGCCTACATACAATGATATAGCAAACGTCTTAAAGCGCTTGGTTGGCAGTACATGAATCCTCAGTTGTCTGCGTGTGCCACGCTCGAAACCTGTTTTGTTCAAGTCCAAAACTCCTTTGTGACGTCAATTGGCGTCTAGCCTTTGATTAGCATTAGCTGCTGTAAATCGTCCTCCTGTAAAGAGGTAAAGTGTACCAATCTTTATTCTAACCATGCAAAAGCCAAGAAGCAACCGGAGACAAGCTCCCGGCTGCTTCGGCGTTTTACATGCAAAAAATATGTTCCCCGATGGTTTTCACCTGCGGACGGGTCCAAATCCATTTGGAGGTGGCTGTTTTTGGATTAAAATAATAGAGACATCCTCCGCTTGGGTCCCAGCCGTTCAGCGCCTGTCGTACTGCCTTCTGTGCAGTTTCATTCGGCGTAAGCCAGATTTGTCCGTCTGCTACAGCTGTAAAGGCCCCCGGCTGGAAAACCACCCCAGATGGTGTATTTGGAAAACTAGGTGACTTAACCCTGTTCAAAATAACCGCTGCCACGGCAACCTGCCCTTCAAAGGGCTCGCCACGGGATTCACCGTAGACCGCATTAGCCAAAATCTTAAGATCGTTTGCAGATAGTCCCATGGTGTTGGCCGATCCCATCGTTTCATCTTTTTGATCCGCTTTATCATTATTGTCCGCTGTGTGTCCCTGAGCGGAACCTTGATTGTTACGATGCATAGGAGTTTCCGTTGGTTTCCAGTTAGGGGTAGCATTCACCAGCTTTAATTTCGTCTTTGCTCCGACCACTCCATCGGGACGGATACCAAATTCCTTTTGAAAACCTTTAACAGCTTTTAGTGTACTGCTGCCAAAATGGCTGTCCACTTTCCCGCCAAAAAAGCCCAGCAACTTCAAACGTGATTGCAACTCATATACATCCTGACCGTAAGATCCAAAATCAACCGCTCCCGAGCTGAATGTCGGCTCGGAAGGTTGCGCCGCTTGTACTTTCTGCTGTGTGCTGGACGGCTCTGCTTGCTGCTGTGCAGAGTCATTTTTAAAAAGTCCTGTGTACGTAATAGCCGAGGCTGCGAGGATACCCGTGCAAATCCAGACCATTGTCTTTTTCATATGCTGCGCTCTACCTTTCTTTTGTGGGATTAACAGGATGGCTACGTTTATTATGACAAGCTCCGCTTAAAGCTATTCACCCTTTTAATCTTCTTTCAGCAGGTAGTCGCCACACCTCAAAAATACATCATAAAAAACGCTGTTTGTGCACTTGGAGTTGTCATTTTAGAACAACTACCTTGCGAACGAACAGCGTTTTAATGTAGTGCTGGATAGAGATAATGCTTAGGAACTAACTTTATTTTGCTGATATTGCTCCATTGAGATAAGAACCTCACGGGGCTTGCTGCCCTCGTAAGGGCCGATGACTCCGCGAGCTTCCATGGAGTCAATCAGTCGAGCAGCACGTGTATAACCGATCCGCATACGGCGCTGAAGGAGCGAAACGGAAGCTTGTTTAGCCTCTAAAATGATGTTGACAGCCTGATCGTACAGCTCATCCAGCATTTCATCTGCATCAGCCGATACCTCTTCCACCTCCGGCACTAGCGTCTCATCATACTGCGCTTCACCCTGTTCACGTACGTAGTTAACAATATTTTCGACTTCTTGATCGCTCATGAACGCTCCCTGAACGCGGACTGGTTTAGAAGCACCCATTGGCATGAAAAGCATATCACCACGTCCGAGCAGCTTCTCGGCTCCACCCATATCCAATATAGTACGGGAATCTACCTGCGAGGAAACGCCGAAGGCAATACGTGAAGGAATATTGGCTTTAATTACCCCGGTAATTACGTCAACCGAAGGTCTTTGCGTTGCAATGATAAGGTGGATGCCTGCTGCGCGCGCCATTTGGGCAAGTCGTGCAATCGCATCCTCCACATCTCCCGCAGCTACCATCATTAAATCTGCCAACTCGTCCACAATAACGACGATGTAAGGCAGAAATGCATCCGGGTTATCTTTCATCAAATTATTGTATCCCTCAATATTACGGGTTCCTGATTTGGAAAATAACTCATACCTTTTTTCCATTTCAACTACAATTTTCTTCAATGCAAGTGAGGCACGCTTTGGATCAGTCACGACCGGAGCCAACAAATGTGGGATTCCGTTGTACACGTTCAACTCCACCATTTTAGGATCGACCATCAAAAATTTGACCTCATCCGGCTTTGCTTTGTACAAAATACTCGTGATGATCCCATTGATACACACTGATTTACCCGAACCTGTTGCCCCAGCTACAAGCAGATGGGGCATCTTGGCCAAATTACCGACAATCGTCTGTCCTGCAATATCACGTCCGAATGCAATAGACAAGCTGGAAGCTGACTCCTGGAAAACGGTTGTCTCCATTACCTCACGCATCGTTACAATGGAAACTTCATTATTCGGAACCTCAATTCCGATAGCAGATTTGCCAGGAATTGGAGCCTCCATACGGATATCTTTGGCAGCAAGCGCAAGCGCAATGTCATCCGTCAGACTCACAATACGGCTGACCTTCACTCCAATGTCCGGCTGAATTTCATAACGTGTTACGGCAGGGCCACGGACAACCTCCAGCACCTTCGCCCGCACACCGAAGCTTTCCAGCGTTGCTTCCAGTTTGCGTGCCGTTTGCATATAATCCTTTTGTCCCATACCTTTGCCTGCATTTTGTGGTTTAGCAAGCAAACGAAACGATGGTAGCTTGTACGGTTTAGGCGGCGGCGGAGCCGGGATAGCTGTATGGGTACCTTCAACCTCTTCGCCTGCCACCCCAGTTGCAATCGTCTGAGCTTGTCCCTGAGCACCTTCTAATGTCCCCTGGATCGTAGTCGAATCATCCATATCCTTATTCGCATTGGCACCCACAAAGTCATCATCCAGGGGTTCGTCAATAACGGAAGTCGTCTGCTCTGCCGCTGTCAGGGACTCTCCAAATTCAGCTTCCGTTCTTCTTTCCTCATGCTTTACTTGTTCGAAGAAATCCCTAATAATCGGCGACCTTTTTACCGGAATTGCAGCTTCCTGCTCAGCGTGTTCGACTACGTCAGACAGCTCTTCACTCTGGTTGCCGTTTCTCCACTGGGCCTGCGCGTCCTCAGCTTCATATGGAAAATCATGATCATCCTCATCGACGGAATGCTCTTCCTTGTCCGCTTTATCTGAATTCTTAAGACCAAACAACTGAAAGAAAATCGGTTGTTTGCGTGCAGGAGGCTGCATTTCGTCAAAGTCATCATCCATGTCTTCCTCATAGGCAGGAATCGGCTCAGACTTGATCTTTCTATTTCCATTACCTTTGCTAGATGCCGAAAGCGGAGTAGCTTTACCAGTCCATTTTTTGCGCACACTTCCCCCAGCTGCTAGCAGCTTGGTCTTTACAATCCGCACCAAATCCACATAGGATAGTTGGGTCATCAGCATGAAACAAATGACGAACATAACAATCATGATCAGTTTAGCTCCCGTGAGACCAAACAACCACAACAGAACAGTAAGCTGCAACGCGCCTACGTAACCCCCGCTGATATCCTTGTTCAGCATTGAGGAATGGCCCTGCTGATCAGGCGACAGCAACTGCTCGCGCATATCTATATGTATCTGGGTCATCACTCCGCCCGGCTGAAGCGCGTTGATCGGCCCCAAACGCTGCTCCATAGATGAAATAGAACTCATAAGTGTAAAGGCAAATACCAACAGGAGCAAACCCGTTTTACGCGAGTTCCACTGGTTCGGCCACTTGCGGTGAATCATCACCATCAGACCATAATAAATGCCAATCAGAGGGATAACAAAATAGAATTTCCCCAATACGAGCCCAAACATCTTGGATAGCGACCGACCAACTGCCGCTTCACCCGACAACGCAATGACCGCTAATGTAATCAGCACAATGCCGTAAATTTCAAATTTTAGAACTCCGCCAAATGCGGCTTTCTTTGTTCTTTTTCTTCTTCTGGACATACAAGGTCACCCCCCAGAAGAATATTATACCACGTCACCTGGTATCCGCACATATGTTCTTTTTCAGCAGTAAATGACCGATTTCTATACTATTCGACACCTTCTACGACCATTCGATGACTTGACCGGGTCCATAACGCGGATTCAGGTAGGCTTCCAGCGGGCAGTCCAACAACCGTACAATGATCCCCCGACGACTTTCAAGCGGCTGTACCTGCATAAGTAGACCGTCTACTCGAACCTCTGCAAGCTCCTCAGCCTCTTTCCACATCCCTTGCCACACCATTTCCATTGGCATTACAGTATATAATGTCATTGAGATAGCTCCCCGCTATGCTCCCCTGACAGTGTCTCTGTAGGAGTTCCTGTGGCACTGGGAATAAAAGGAGCATACGGAGCCTGCTGTTGGATCCCAGCGTTCCCGTTTTGCTGACGCCGCGTTTCAATAATGGTGTTCAGCTGTTTTAAAGCCTCTCCGATCCCTCCAACCGCGTCCATCAATCCATACTTCACTGCATCGGCTCCCCCAACCGCTGTACCAATATCGCGGTTTAACTCACCGGTTTTAAACATCAATTCCTTAAACTGCTCTTCTGTAATACGAGAATGAGAAACGACAAAGCGTACGACACGCTCCTGCATTTTTTCCATATATTCAAAAGTCTGTGGGACTCCAATGACCAGGCCGCTCATACGAATAGGATGAATGGTCATCGTCGCACTCTCCGCAATGTAGGAATAAGTGGAAGACACAGCAATCGGCACACCGATGCTATGCCCCCCGCCTATCACAATGGTCACCGTTGGTTTACTCATCGATGCGATCATTTCAGCAATAGCCAGTCCTGCCTCTACATCACCACCAACTGTATTCAGCAAAATCATTAATCCTTCGATACGAGGATTTTGTTCTGCCGCTACCAGTTGGGGAATAATGTGCTCATATTTTGTCGTTTTGTTTTGAGGCGGTAAAATGAGATGCCCTTCAATCTGACCGATAATCGTCATGCAAAAAATATTGGACTCGCCTCCAGGCATGGAGGTTTGACCCAGTTGCTGCAAAGCCTCCATAGCAGGTAACGCGGGTCTTTGCCCAATTTCTGGTTGATCTGGCGTTTCCGTTTCCTCGTTGCCAGATGATAGATTGCTGTATTGTTCCATATGGGTGATCTTCCTTTCGCTTTACGCATCTATATGACCCGTAGTCACCCTATAGTATGGGATGTAAATGGAATATTTTATACCTACCCCCATGCTTTTCCTTGCCCTGAAAAATCAAAAAAGCCTCTCCTTCCGCGGAAACCGTCCAATATTTCCTGCGGGAAGAGAGGCGACTGTGTGCCTGTGACTTAAGTTTTTAATTCAGGTTTTTGAACAAATTTCAATTGAATCACACTTCCATTATAATTGGCAGGATCATCGGTCTGCGACGAGTTTGCTCATACAAGAAGCGACCCAGTGCATCCTTGACATTTGTCTTGAGGGAAGCCCATTCATTTAC
The DNA here is from genome assembly GCF_011066155.1 of Paenibacillus sp. EKM206P. Lineage (NCBI taxonomy): Bacteria > Bacillati > Bacillota > Bacilli > Caryophanales > Paenibacillaceae > Paenibacillus > Paenibacillus sp. EKM206P. Next base: position 236,435 of record NZ_JAAMNQ010000004.1, read on the forward strand.
ATTTTCACTCATGAGCTTATGCAGTGTACTTGAGACAATACGATTCGCTTCATCGAGCAAACCTTCCGATTCACGGACATAAACGAAACCGCGGGAAATGATATCTGGACCCGATTTAATCGTTCCGTCTTGCTTGCTCAGCGTGACAACCACCACCAAAATACCGTCCTGTGACAGCAATTTACGGTCGCGCAATACGATATTTCCTACATCCCCTACGCCTAGTCCATCAATCAGTACGTTACCTGCTGTAACTTTACCAGCTCTGCGTGCTCCGCCATTCTGAATTTCAATGACTTCACCGATATCCGTGATGAAGATATTTTCAGGCTCAATACCTACGCCTTCAGCAAGAAGGGCGTGACGACGTTGCATTCTGAACTCACCATGAATTGGCAAGAAGAACTTTGGTTTCATCAGATTCAGCATCAGCTTAAGTTCTTCCTGGCTTCCGTGTCCAGAAACGTGAATACCTGGATTAGCTGCGCTGTAATATACATTGGCACCCAGACGGAACAGTTCATCAATTGTGCGTCCAACGTATTTTTCATTACCCGGTACCGGAGTAGCTGCAATGATGACTGAATCCCCTGGAAGAATGTCAACCTTTCGATGTGTGGAACGAGCCATTCTTGTCAAAGCGGACATCGGTTCGCCCTGACTGCCTGTGCAGAGAATAACTACACGGTCCGCTGACATTTTGCCAACTTCTTCAGGCTCAATCAGCATTCCATCCGGAATTTCCAAATAGCCCAAGTCCGAAGCAATGCCTACGACATTAACCATGCTTCGACCAATAACTGTTACTTTACGTCCCGTTGCTTCAGCAGCATTAATTACCTGCTGAATACGATGTACGTTAGAAGCAAAAGTGGCTACGACCACACGCTGTCTCGACTTGCGGAAAATGTCTTCCAGCACAATACCAACGCTCTTTTCCGAAGGTGTAAAGCCCGGTTTCTCGGCATTCGTACTGTCTGACAAAAGAGCCAGTACGCCACGTGTGCCAATTTCAGCCATACGCTGCAAATCTGCATATTGTCCGTTCACCGGAGTATGGTCAAATTTGAAGTCACCTGTATGAACAACAGCGCCTTCAGGAGTATCAATACATACACCTACAGAATCTGGAATACTATGGTTGGTTCTGAAGAAGGTTGCTTTTAGTGTGGAACCCAGCTTGATTTCGGAATCAGCATTGATCAAAATACGTTTGGTTTCACCAAGCAGATTCGCTTCCTTCAGCTTGTTTTCCACCAATCCCAGCGTCAATTTGGTACCATATACTGGTACATTCAAATGTTTCAACACGTAAGGCAAACCGCCGATATGGTCCTCGTGACCATGAGTCAGCACAATGCCTCTTACTTTGTCGCGGTTCTCTGTAAGGTAGGAAATATCAGGAATAACGATATCAATGCCCAGCATGTCCTCTTCCGGGAATTTCAGACCGGAATCCACCACGACAATGTCATTGCCGTATTGAACGACATACATATTTTTCCCGATTTCACCGACGCCGCCCAAAGCGAAAATCATCAATTTATCGTTGTTTGTTTTTTTAGACAAATGAATCTAAACCTCCTATGGTAGTTGGACGTCGTACCTTGATTTGTTATTTAATTTTCAAAAAAATACCGCACCCAGTCACTTGACCCCATTATACATGATTAAAATACGAAAAAACAAGTCATCCTGTTCGTTACGCTAGGTTTCCCATTGCCGTCTCAAACCATTAGTATCTGTCATTTTATCTATATGCATGGTTAAAAGCACAGCAAAAAGGACGTCCTATAAGAACGTCCTTCATGCTGGAGGACCTTGTCAGACAATAAACTCTATCGGTTTTGTACCTACCGACTGCCCTTAACAAGGTTACTCCTTAGTATTAATTAATATCCTACATTCCTATTTGTCTTTAGCGGGTAAATAATTTCTTAATAAATTCCGCTTCATCCTCAGTTGGAGGAATGAGCGGCAACCGAACCGAACCAACCCTAATCCCCCGTAATTCCAATGCATATTTTACTGCCACTGGATTAGGCAGAGGATGAGGACAGCCAAACAAACCCTTGAAAATCGGGAACAACTGCTGATGCAACTTTGCTGCCTCCTGCGAGTGTCCTCCTACAAGTGAATCGATCATCTGCTTCATTTCAGCACCTACCACATGGCTCGCTACGCTGATAATACCATAAGCACCTACAGCCATAGCAGGCAACCCAGAAGCATCATCCCCGGAATAAACCAGAAAACCCTCTGGCGCTGCCGCTGCAATCTGTGTAACCTGCGCAAGTGATGCACATTCTTTGGTTCCCACAATATTTGGAATTTGTGCAAGACGCAGCGTTGTTTCAGCTGTTAGACTCGCTCCAGTACGGCTTGGAACATTATACAGTATAGCTGGAAGGGATGTGGAGTTTGCAATACTTTCGAAATGCTGATACATCCCTTCCTGATTCGGTTTATTATAATATGGCACTACCAGTAGAACACCATCTGCTCCTGCCTGCTCCGCGGCACGGGTAAGATGAATGGAGTGACGCGTATTGTTGCTGCCAGTCCCGGCAATAATTTCACATCGTCCAGCTGCTTTTTCTACAACAAAAGCAAACAACTTGATTTTCTCATCATCGCTCAGGGTAGGAGACTCTCCTGTTGTTCCAGATACAACAAGTGACTCTGAATGCTGTTCTTCTATTAAATAATCAATCAACGAGGACAATGCAGTCCAGTCAATCTCTCCTTGCTGATCAAAAGGTGTCACCATCGCGGTAATCAATCTGCCGAAGTTCACCATGCTGCCTCCTTTTTGCAAATCCGAGCACGGACCATGCACCTATTGATGGAGTTCAAATTTATTATGCAATGCGCGTACAGCCTGCACCATATCTTCTTTTTTAACAAGTACCCAGATCGTCGTGTTGGAATCTGCGGATTGAAGGATCTGTACGTCTGATTCTGCCAATGCCTCCACAATCGTCGCCATAATGCCCGGTACCCCGTTGATACCACCGCCTATGACAGAAACTTTAGCACATCCCGCCAGTATCTTAGGTTCTAGACCCAAACCGTTCAATACTTCAACCGCTTTGCTTCCATCATAATCGAACACAGTATAAACTGCCCCCGATGGCGTTACATTAATAAAATCAACGCTGATTCCATGTTCAGCCATAGATTTGAACACTTGTAGTTGCAAGTGCTCCATACCCGGCTTTAATTCAACATTAATCTGAGTGACATTGCCAACATACGCAATACCGGTCACGAAACGGTCTACGATGTCTGCCTGCACGTCTTTAAAGCCTTCCGGATGGGTAACTAACGTACCTTCTCCTTCGGAGAAGGTAGAGCGAACACGGACCGGGATATTAGCCTGCATGGCGATTTCAACAGCACGAGGATGGATAACCTTTGCTCCCTGATGAGCCATATTACAAATCTCCGTATAGCTAACATGTGTAAGCGGCTTTGCGTTTTCCACAATGCGCGGATCGGCGGTCAATATACCATTCACATCCGTATAAATATCAACCATATCCGCATGTAGAGCAGCACCTAGAGCAGTAGCTGACGTATCGCTGCCTCCCCGACCCAAGGTAGTCATATCACCGTCTGCTGTTTGTCCCTGAAAACCTGTCACAATGACTACTCTGCCTTGGTTCAACTCTTCAACAACACGGTCTGGCTTTATATCCAAAATACGAGCATTGCCGTATTGATCATCCGTAATAAAGCCCGCCTGTGCCCCAGTTAGCACTGTAGCAGGAATACCTTCCTTCTCCATCAGGCTGCATAATGTAGCAGCAGAAATAATTTCACCACAGCACAGCAATAAATCCCGTTCGCGCTTTGGCAGACTGTCGCCGTTAGACACCGCCCAATCCAGCAGCGTGTCGGTGGCATAAGGCTCTCCTTTTCTCCCCATGGCCGACACAACAACAACCAATTGAAGATTTTGTTCCAGCTCCCTCTTCACATGTGCCAACACAAGTTTACGTGCTTCAGGTGTGGAAAGCGAGGTTCCTCCAAATTTTTGCACCAAAATACCCATTATTTTTCCCCCATATTGGAACGTTACTCCGCGTTTGCAGCAATAATTTCCGCGATTTGCACTGCGTTCCATGCCGCTCCTTTGAGCAGATTGTCGGATACGACCCACAAATTCAATCCACGGCTATTGCCCAAATCACGGCGTACACGCCCCACAAATACGTCAGGTTTTCCTGCAGCTTCAGATGCCAGTGGATAAAGCTGAGCAGCAGGATCGTCCACTAGCGTTACTCCCGGTGCTGAAGCCAGCAAATTACGGATTTCTTCTAAATCATAATCTTTTTTAAGTTCTACATATACAGATTCCGAGTGACCATATACAACAGGAATACGTACACACGTTGCTGTTACGTCCACCGATTCGTCACCCAGTATTTTTTTCGTTTCACGTACCATTTTCATTTCTTCCAGTGTATAACCATTGTCCTGGAATTTATCAATTTGCGGAATAGCATTGAAAGCAATCTGATGTTTTACTGGCAACGAGCCTACTGGCAACAGATCAGGCTGAACTTCATCACCGTTAAGAATCGCTGCGCTTTGACGATTCAATTCATCAATAGCTCGGCTTCCAGCCCCGGAAACGGCCTGGTATGTGGATACTATGATACGAGAAATGCCATACTGATCATATAATGGTTTCAAAGCAGCTACCATCTGAATGGTGGAGCAGTTCGGGTTCGCAATAATGCCTTGATGCTCGGCAATTTTGTCGCTGTTCACCTCAGGCACTACAAGAGGAGCTGTCGGATCCATTCGGAATGCATTGGTGTTGTCAATACAAACTGCCCCATGACGAACAGCATGCGGCGCCAATTCCTTACTTACGTCTCCACCTGCACTAAACAAAGCAATGTCGATTCCCTCAAAGCTGTCGGGGGTAGCAATCTCTACTGGAATTTGCTGACCTTTAAAGCTAATTAACGTGCCGGCAGAACGAGGCGAAGAAAGAAATTTGATTTTGTCCACAGGAAAATCCCGTTTTTCCAGCAGATTTACGATCTGTTCTCCTACAGCGCCTGTTGCTCCAACGACAGCTACATTAAACTTTCTATTGCTCATCTGGTATATCTCCCCTTCTCGACTAAAAAACCATTTTTTATTCTGAAAGCATCCACCGCCAACAAGAAATTAGACCCGATACAATATCGAATCATCTTCTAGGCGAGGGATGCTCAGCAGTTAACTATAATACTTCATGGGGTCTTGCGTTCCACAATCATCGGCTGAAGCTGTTTGCCCTGTAATGCTTCATAAGCAGCCTCCGGAATCAACTCCATGTTAGCTACAAGCGAGTTCGGCTTTTTAACTGGATTGTCCTGTCCGAACGGTACAAAAAAGATATTTTTGGCTACGAGTAATTTGGCGATATTGGCAGCATTTAGGCCCAGTCCATCATTAGTAGATATGGCTAAAAGAAGTGGACGGCCGTTGCGCAATTGCGCCTTGGCAGCCATCAAAACCGGACTGTCTGTCATCGCATTCGCTAACTTACTCATCGAATTCCCCGTCAAAGGTGCAATCACCAGCACATCGAGTATTTGGGAGGGACCCAGTGGCTCAGCCTCCACAATTGTAGAAATGATATCATTCCCTGTTATATCTTTCAACTGTTTTTGCCAACTTTGCGAAGTACCAAAGCGAGTATCCGTTGTTAGCACTGTATTGGATATAATAGGGACGACCTTTGCACCCTCATCAACAAAGCGCTGTATAACAGGCATTACCTCTTCAAATGTGCAATGTGAGCCTGTAATTGCATAACCTACTGTTTTCCCTTGCCAACTCATTGTGCATCCCCCCGATCAGGATTATCTTCCATTAACAACTGCACCAGCGTATTCGCTATAATGGCACCAGCAGTTTTGGGAGCAACAATACCGGGAAGACCAGGGGCAAGCATAGCCTTGATTCCACGCTTTTCCGCATAACGGAAATCACATCCGCCCGGGGCGGAAGCAAGATCTATAATCACGGTGCTCAATGGCAATTTAGACAGGATTTGCGCTGTGATAATCATAGAGGGTATCGTATTAAAAATCAAGTCAACTCCCTTTGTCTCATGCGCTAAATCCCTTGTCATAAAAGGCTTCCAACCCATTTCCACGGCTCTCGCTGCATCCTCTGCCCGCCGTACTCCAACCTTCACTCTAGCTCCCAATCCCTGTAGTGCCCTTGCCATGGTAAATCCAGTCCGTCCCATGCCTAGAACCATACAATCTGCACCGTGAATCGTAAAATCAGTATGCTGAATGGCCATCATCAGTGCGCCTTCGGCCGTAGGTATAGAGTTGTATATGGCCACATCATCTCGCTCCAGCAGCTCTACCAGCTTCAACTCATGTCTGGTACAAATTTCTTTTAAGTACGTCCGCGCCATTCCTGTATATACAATACAATGAGGTGGAAGAGCAGCAGCATGCTCATTCAGGAACTGAAGCTTCTGTGCTCCGAAAAGTGCATTTACGTTGCCTTCCTCATCGCATCCCACCACCGGCAAAATCAATGCATCTGACGATTCCAGCAGCTTGACAGACAGTGGTTCTAGTGTCACTCCTTTGAGTGGTACTTCAAGCTTGTCAAAACCGACCACACTGACGGTAGCATCCATGTCCACACATTTACGGATTACCTCAAGCTGCCTCGCATCGCCACCCAAAACAACGACGCGTATTCCTGTTAGCATCCGGATCACTCCTTTCCGAGACACGATATGCTTTTAGTCTATGCGAGTGCCCGGAAAGGGGTGAAAAAACACAAAAAAAAAGCCGCCTCTTTATGAGGCGACCTTTATATGCATACATGCTCTTAAGCAAGTAAATTCGAAGCTTTTACAAAATAGATATTCGTACATTTTAAACCAACCATCGCCTCAGCGTCCTGTATGACCAAAGCCTCCAGCACCACGCACTGTTTCAGATAATTGGTCTACTTGTTTCAGCTCTACCTCAGGTACAACTTGAAATACCATTTGTGCAATTCGCTCATTGCGCGTAATCGTGAATGATTCCTCGCCCAAATTAATAAGAAGTACCTTAATCTCCCCACGATAATCCGCATCAATTGTTCCCGGTGTATTGAGACAAGTAATACCATGCTTAAGAGCCAGTCCACTTCGCGGACGGATCTGTGCCTCCAATCCCGCCGGCATAGCTATTGCAAATCCGGTTGGAACGAGGCAACGCTTGCCGGGTTCCAGTACCAGATTTTCCTGTACTGCTGCATACAAGTCAAACCCTGATGCAAGCTCTGACATTTTGCGGGGCAGCTCAATATCTTCATTGCCCGCGAGTCTGTTAATTTCCACGTAAGTTAACAAAATAGTCCCTCCTCATATCCTTTACCGCTGAATCACTCGCTCCCACCATCGACAGGGCAAACGGCTCCGAGAACATCCGATCCAGCACTTTGTTCACATCATTCGCCGTCACTTGCTCGATATGTTCAATCATTTGATCCAGCGTATAATGCTGACCAAGCATTAATTCATTTTTTCCAAGCCGATTCATCCGGCTACCTGTACTTTCAAGGCTTAAAATCAAACTTCCTTTTAATTGCTCCTTACCTTTACGAAGCTCATTAGCGTCTAAACCGTTGACAGCCACATCTCGTAAAAGCTCCAGAGTCAAATCCAGCACGTCCTTTGTTTGTTTAGGAGCCGTACCTGCATAGATCGTGAACATGCCACTGTCCGCATGGGAGCTATGATAGGAATAGACCGAATAAGCAAGCCCACGCTTTTCCCGAATTTCTTGAAACAAACGTGAACTCATGCCGCCGCCGATCGCGTTATTCAGCAAAACCATAGCATACTGGAGTTCGTCACCCGTTGCAAATCCAGGTAGGGATAAACAAATATGATTTTGCTCCGTTGCTTTCTCATGATACAACAGTTCACCGTTAAACGCAGGTACTGTCAGCGGCGAAACAGTTCCATGATTGTCAAAATGTCCAAAATGTCGCTCCAACAATTCTACCAAGCGATCGTCAACATTACCAGCCACACTGATAACCGTATTGTCGATTGTATAATGTTCCCTCATGTAATGGCTGAGATGTGAGCTATCCATAGCAAGCAGGTGATCTTCGGTTCCGAGAATAGGATAAGCCAGTGGATGTTCACCATAGGCGGCGCGAGATACAAGATCATGCACCATATCATCCGGTGTATCCTCATACATGGAGATTTCCTCCAAAATCACATTCTTCTCTTTTGCCAATTCTTCCTGATCTAGTTTGGAATTAAAAAACATATCAGACAGCACATCAACTGCGATCGGTAGATGCTCATCCAACACTTTGGCATAATAGCATGTATATTCCTTCGAAGTAAAAGCATTAACATTTCCTCCGATGGCATCGAATTGCTCAGCGATTTCCTTAGCGTTAAAACGCTCTGTTCCTTTGAAAAGCATGTGTTCGATAAAATGAGAGATACCGCTATTGTCCGGCGTTTCATTCCGGGAGCCAGTTTTAACCCAGATGCCGAAAGAAACTGAACGCACGGTTGGAATTTTTTCAATGACCACTCTTAGGCCGTTTTTGAGTTGAATTCTTTCCACGATTGGCCCTCCTAAACTGAATTGCATACTTAGCCATAATGTTCAATCCTAACAGAAAAAAGACGTTCACTCAACCGGAACAGGTAGTTGCCGATCAGGGGAAAGCGTCTGACTGACAGTTCCGAGCATAAGTCCCTTACTACGAATGGCATGGATCATGCCTTTGAGAGCAGCCGCTGAGGAATCTGTTGGGTGCATTAATATCAGGGAGCCTGATTCTACCTTACTTCTGATTTTGTTAATCACCGATTCTGGTGACGGATGTTTCCAATCTACTGTGTCCAATGTCCACAACACTGTTTTGAGCCCACTTTCTGCTGCTATATCCACCGTTTGCTGATTAAAATCACCCGAAGGAGGGGCAAACCAGTAATTTTTGATACCCAAAGTTTCTTGGAGAAGTACTTGAGTCTTTTCAATTTCTTGTGTGGCTCTGGCCCGACTCAGACGGCTCATATTCGGATGAGAGTAAGCATGATTTGAAAGCTCATGCCCTCTTTTTTGAATCTCCTTGGCGAGATCAGGATTTTTTTTCAACCAACTTCCATCAAGAAAAAATGTAGCCTTGATCTTTTCCTCATCCAACGTGTTCAGTATCGGCAGGATAAATTCATTCCCCCATGCTACATTGATCATGAAGGAGACCATCGGCTTTTCGGGATTTCCCCTGTATATTGGAACATTACCGAGCTGATTTAAATGTATTTTAGGTGCCAATTGCCGATATACATATTGAATAGGTCGATCCGGAGATGCAATCGCTTTGCGATAGGTAGCATCCAAATCCACCTCCAGCCCGTTATAGCCTGGAATAGCCTTCCATACCCTGTCGATCTTGGCATCAACTGGCTCCCGCCGCTGACGGGCTGCTTCTGTTCTTAGTCGCTGCATAAGCGCATTATCGGGTAAAGCCGCCATCGCCATCGTTGTTTCAACTTTAGGCTCCCCAACTCCTATAACGTCTCCATTGCGTAATTGATCAGCGAAGTCACGAACCCCGCTAAACTGTCCGATTACCAGTGTGATGGCTAAACTGGCTACCACCCACACTGCTCGTTTTGCCCTACTCATAATTCCTTCATCCTCCCGCCCGTTTGTCCACATTGTATGCGACGAGGACAAGAACTATGACGTAGCAAGCTCTAGAAGCTCACTTGGGTGCAGCTTGTGTATATGTATGAAAAAAGAGCCAGAAACGTAGCTCTGCCTCTTTCCAAAAGCTTAAACAATGCTATTCAAATCCCTTGTACTGTTAATACGAAAAGCGACTCCTGTCTTTCTAGTCTGCAACATGCAGGTCCTAGGATTTTGCAGGTGCTTCTGCTGTCAGAACAGCCTTACGGGACAGATTGACACGACCTTGTTGATCAATTTCGGTTACTTTCACCGTAATTGTATCCCCAATAGCAATTACATCTTCAACTTTGGCTACTCGCTCAGTAGACAGTTGAGAAATATGAACCAGACCATCTTTACCTGGTAAAATTTCAACAAATGCACCGAATTTCTCAATCCGTTTTACTGTACCGATGTAAATCTCACCGACCACGACTTCCTTTACGATACCCTCAATAATGGAACGTGCTTTTTCATTCATCTCTTGATTTGTGGAAGCGATGAACACACGACCATCTTGTTCAATATCGATTTTCACGCCGGTTTCTTCGATGATTTTGTTGATGATTTTACCACCAGCTCCAATAACATCACGGATTTTGTCCGGGTTAATGTGCATCGTCATAATTTTTGGAGCATACGGAGACAACTGCTCACGTGGCTTCTGGATCGCTTCCATCATTTTGCTAAGAATGAACAAGCGTCCTTCTTTAGCTTGCTTGAGCGCATCCTGTAAAATCTGGCGGTCAATACCGTTAATTTTAATATCCATTTGAATGGCAGTTACGCCTTCCGCAGTACCAGCAACTTTAAAGTCCATATCGCCCAGGTGATCTTCCATACCTTGGATATCAGTTAATACAGAGACATGATCTCCATCCTTGATCAATCCCATCGCTACACCTGCAACTGGAGCTTTAATTGGTACACCTGCATCCATCATAGCCAATGTACTTGCACAAATACTAGCTTGTGAAGTCGAACCATTCGATTCCAGTACCTCAGAAACCAGACGGATGGTGTATGGAAATTCAGTTTCGGAAGGAATTACTTTGGAAAGCGCACGTTCACCAAGAGCACCATGTCCGATTTCACGACGACCTGGCGCACGCAAAGGACGAGCCTCCCCTACGCTGAATGGCGGGAAATTGTAATGATGCATGAAGCGTTTTGTTTCTTCCAAATCAATACCGTCCAAAATTTGCACATCACCCAATGCACCAAGTGTACAAATGCTAAGTGCTTGCGTTTGACCGCGTGTAAATAAGCCCGAACCATGAGTACGCGGCAAGATGCTAGTGTCGCTTTCAATCGGACGAATTTCGTCAAGCTTACGACCATCAGGACGCACTTTATCATGCGTGATCAGACGACGTACTTCTTCCTTGACGATATCATAGAGAACTTCGCTCACGTCGCTCAAAAGCTCTGGTGTCTCTATGTATTGTGCTTCAAAATGGGCAACTGTCTCTTCGTTGACTGCATCAATCGCCTCTTGACGGGCATGTTTTTCTGCAATTTTAACAGCTTCCATTAAACGTTCAGCTGCATAAGCACGTACTTCACTGTTCACTTTTTCATCAACAGCATGCAGTTTAACCTGCATTTTCTCTTTACCTGCTACTTGCACCAATTGTTCAATGACTGCCACAATGTTCTTAATCTCATCATGACCGAACATAATGGCTTCCAGCATAACTTCCTCTGGAATCTCATTGCCTTCGGCTTCTACCATCATGATGGCATCTTTCGTTCCGGCTACAACCAGGTACATGTCGCTTGCATTCTGCTGTGCAATATCCGGGTTAATCACAAATTGTCCGTCTACACGTCCTACAGCGACTCCACCGATTGGCCCATTAAAAGGTACATCCGAAATGCTAAGTGCTGCCGAGGTTCCGATCATTGCTGCAATTTCAGGTTCGCAATCCTGATCGACACTCATAACCAGGTTCAACACCTGTACATCATTACGGAAACCTTCCGGGAACAATGGGCGAATTGGACGGTCTGTCAAACGGCTGGACAAAATTGCTTTTTGACTCGGACGTCCTTCACGTTTAATAAATCCGCCAGGAATTTTCCCCACAGCATACAATCTTTCCTCATAGTTTACGGTCAGGGGAAAAAAGTCCAAATCTTTCGGTTCACGTGAAGCGGTCACGGTACAAAGCACAACCGTTTCTCCGTAGCTCACTTTAACTGCCGCATTGGCTTGTTTCGCAAGACGTCCTGTTTCCAGCACCAGCTTTCTTCCGCCGAGCTGCATTTCTACGCGTTGCTCCATGGTATCCCTCCATTTCATTTCATTGTAAAAGTTCTATACATATTCAGTATTTCCTGCGCAGGTCTTATTCATAAGAAGCTCGCAGGCAAATCAGGATATGTAATTCAAAAAAAGATTCCTCATTTCAAAAAAGAACCCGGCTGCTGTCCGCCGTCGCCTTAGCAGGGACAAGCGGTGAACAACCAGGCTTCTTTTCTCATTACATGTCTGAAAATTAACGACGCAGTCCGAGACGCTCGATCAACGCACTGTAACGTTTAACATCAGTCTTCTTCAGGTAAGCCAAAAGTTTACGACGCTGACCGACCATTTTCAACAACCCGCGGCGGGAGTGATGGTCTTTCTTGTGCGAACGAAAGTGACTTTGCAAGTTGACGATGTTTTCAGTAAGGATAGCGATTTGTACCTCTGGTGATCCTGTATCGGATTCATGAGTTTTGTACTCCTCGATCAATTGCTGTTTACGCTCTTGAGTCAATGCCATCCTGTTCACCTCCTTCATTATAATCGCCATTAGCCTCGTAGCCGCCGGTGAAAGCGGACAACCAAGCTAAGGTTCATCGTTGTTTACACAACATAAGTCAGTATAACACAGCGCCTGTCTTATGTAAATAAATTAGCCTAACAGCTTTTTAGCCGTTTGTGCGTCATTGCCAATTTGGTCGATCAGCTCATCCACCGAAGAGAATTTGCGTTCAGGACGGATGTAGTGGTGAAGCTCCACAAGTACAGACTCTCCATAAATTTGCTGATTAAAATCAAATAGATGTACCTCAAACGACGGATTCAGCACACCTTCATGGAAAGTAGGCTTAACCCCTACATTCATTACACCGTTTATCCAACGATCACCTACTAGTGCTCGTACAGCGTATACACCCTTGATCGGAATCACGTAAGTATCATTCAGTTTGAGATTAGCGGTCGGAAAACCGATCGTACGTCCACGCTTCTCCCCATCCATTACAGTACCCTGGATACGATAAGGACGTCCCAACCAGCGAGAGGCATGCGCTAGATCCCCAGTCTGTAAAGCACGGCGAATTCCAGAGCTGCTCACCTTGTCCCCATCCAGTTCGAACGGTGGTACGGTGTGCACAGACATCAGCTTTCCCCCCAGCGTCCGAAGTGTATTCTCATGCCCTGCTCCCCGGTGGCCAAACCGAAAATCAAAGCCTACTACCGCTGTTCGAATTTGCAATGGAAGCAGCACGTCGCTCATAAACGCCTCAGGGCTGACCTTGGAAAATTCTTCGTTAAAACTCAAAATATAAAGTACATCCACACCCATATCAGCCAGAATAGTCTGCTTGTCCGCAAGCGGTGTTAAATAACCTTCATAATCGCCTTTTTTCATGACTTCCTTCGGATGAGGGTGAAATGTCATGACAGATACCGGCATTTGCTGTTCACGAGCCAGCGCAACGGCCTCGCGTATCACGCTTGCGTGTCCAAGATGAAGACCATCAAACTGACCGATCGCCGTGACCTGTGTACGTCCCCATTGCTGCAAAAGCTCATCACTCAATGGATAAGATAACGATACGGTAACCATTATTAATTCACCTGCATTTCACATCATTTGACTAACTTCGTCAAAATTATAGCACAATTCAAGGTAAGAAAAACGTCTATCGACGTAATTCACGGAAGCCAGACCACGCCTAGCGGAAGTTTTTCTTGCGATTATAGAATTGTTCAGCTCCCCTGAAAATCTATAAATTCTATAATCTTAAAAAAACTTTAATGGGAGCAATCGCGTCTGATTCATCCCGTCCAAATATGCCTAAAAACGTTTTATCCTCTTTATACAAACGGAAGGGCTGGTTGTCCGTCACAGGTGGTGAAATCATATTCAGCGACAGGCGTTGGCCTTGCAGAGCCGCAGTTACCTTGGCTTCAGCCACAAAATGTTCAGGCATATAGTCAATCGCCTGATCCGTTGTAATAAGTCGCTCTCCAAGACTGCCATCCGCTACGAAACGCTCTATCTCTTCGAAAGTCAGACAACGTTCCGCAGGAATTCCCGCAGACATGGTTCGCTCCAGCTTGACCATCGTAGAAGGATATCCTAATTCACGGCCAATATCAACACATAGTGTACGGATATAAGTACCTTTGGAGCATAAGGCACGAAAAGAAATATCCACATACGCCTCCGTCTCCGCGAATCCCGTCATCTCCAACTCATAAATGCTTACTTCACGGCTTTGGCGCTCAACAGTTTTGCCTTCTCGAGCCAGCTCGTATAGACGTTTGCCGTCCACTTTTAGCGCGGAGTACATTGGAGGCACTTGGGAGATCGTACCAACAAAATGCTTCAGAACCGCTTTGACTTCCACTTCCGTCACCTCTACTGGACGTTCACTTTCTGCCGTAATTTCCCCAGTCAGGTCCTCGGTATCCGTGGCAATGCCTAATCGCAGTGTAGCCCTATATTCCTTGGGCCGCTCTTGCATGTATTCCACTACACGGGTGGCACGTCCCAGACACAAGGGCAAAACACCGGTTACTTGCGGATCAAGCGTTCCAGTGTGTCCGATTCGCTTCATACCTAATAAACGGCGAGCCTTGGCCACCACATCATGAGAGGTAAATCCAGCAGGTTTATAGACAGGTAGAACGCCTTCCCAAGTTGCCTGTTCCTTCTTCATCGAGTTCATAGCTCAGACTTCACCCGCCCTACAACTGTCTTAATGATATCTTCCAGTTTACCCTCTAGCCGACAGCCAGCCGCACGCACATGTCCACCGCCTCCAAATGATTGAGCCAGCGCAGCTACATCTACATTCCCTGCCGATCTCAAGCTGGCCTTGACCGCTTGATCATTAATAACCTTAAAGAAAATGCCTACCTCAACACCACGAATATTTCTTGGGTAATTCACGATGCCTTCCAAGTCCTCATTAACAGCGCCACATTCTGTCATATCGTCAGGTGATACAACGACCCAAGCGACTTTTCCATCCTCCGACATCGTGAGCGTTTGCAATGCTTTTGTCAGCACCTTCATTTGTGGAAAGGTCATCTCTTCGAGCAATTTCTCGGACAAAGATGGACCATCTACACCGTAAGCAAGTAGCTTTGACACCGTAGACATCACTTTCGGTGAAGTGTTGGAGTAGCGGAAACCTCCTGTATCCGTCAGTAACCCTGTATATACAGCCGTTGCTACTTCGACGTCCCATGTTACTGCAAACTCTTCCAGTAGATCAAAAAGAATTTCCGCTGTTGCCGCAGCATCCGACTTAATCACATTAACTGTACCATAAGCATCATTTGTTGGATGATGATCAATATTCAGAATAATGGCATCCTCCGTAAAAAACTGCTCTGTCAAACCAACACGACGGTAATCCGCACAATCTACACAAATGATCCGATTGTATTTCCGTTCTGGCGGTTGCTGGCTCATATCCATAATCTCATCGGCATGCCATAAAAAATCCATGCGCTTGGGAATAGGTCCCTCATTCAGCATGGTAAATTTCTTCCCCAGACATGAGAGAAGCCAGCCCACCGTTACGGTGGAGCTGACTGCGTCTCCGTCCGGCTGTACATGCGATACGATCAGGTAATCATCATGCTCCAGAATAAATTCCTTCGCTTGTTGAAGCGCCTGTTCATAGGTATGCATTGCCTTCTCCTTTACATTCAGTTCATGGTTCCTTCAGACAAACTAAAAGTTTTATTTTTCATCCTTGTCGATATCACTCAGCAGTTTTTCAATTCGACTGCCGTAAGCAATAGATTCGTCAATTTTGAAAATCAACTCAGGAATATGGCGCAGCCGTATCCGTTTGCCGAGTTCAGAACGAAGATAACCGTTCGCTTTGTCCAATGCTTTCAGGGAAGAATTTTTTTGTTCTTCATCCCCGAGCACGCTCAAGTATATTTTCGCTTGGGACAAATCATTTGTAAGATCGACACCCGTTACCGTGATAAAACCGATGCGGGGGTCTTTTAATTCAGTTTGGATGAGTTGGCTTAGCTCCTTCTTGATCTGCTCGCCAACCCGACCTGTACGTATTTTAGCCATGGATGCTCACCTCTCTGCCGTTAGCGCTCCACTGTTTCCATGACGAACGCTTCAATAATGTCGAGTTCCTTAACATCATTATAGCCATCAAGGGTAATACCGCATTCGTAACCTTGGGCAACTTCTTTTGCGTCGTCCTTAAAGCGTTTCAGTGAGTCGATTTTACCTTCAAAAATGACGATGCCATCACGAATCAGGCGTGCTTCTGCTGAACGGGTAATTTTACCGGATGTCACCATACAACCAGCGATCGTACCGACTTTAGTAACTTTGAACACGTTACGTACTTCAGCATGCCCAATCACATTTTCTTTATATTCAGGATCCAGCATGCCCTTCATGGCTTGCTCTATTTCTTCAATGACATTGTAAATGACACGGTGTAGACGAATGTCCACTTTTTCAGCTTCCGCTGTAGATTTCGCCTGGTTATCCGGACGAACATTAAAACCAATGACAATAGCATTGGAAGCTGCTGCCAAAATAATATCGGATTCGGTGATTGCTCCTGCACCACTGTGAAGAATTTTAACGCGCACACCTTCGACTTCAATCTTGTTCAAGGAACCTTTCAACGCTTCGACGGAACCTTGCACGTCACCTTTAATAATGACGTTCAGATCCTTCATTTCGCCATCCTTGATGTGTTGGAACAGGTCATCCAGTGTTACGCGTGTATTACTGCCCAGATCAGATTGGCGTTGTGTGATCGCACGTCTGTCAGCAATAGCGCGTGCTTTCCGCTCATCCTCAAACACCATGAATGGATCGCCAGCAAGTGGAACTTCTGTCAAACCAGTAATTTCAACTGGAGTGGAAGGACCTGCTTCCTTAAGACGACGACCTTTATCGTTGACCATGGCACGCACACGTCCGAAGCAGTTACCCGCTACGAAAGCATCGCCAACTTTCAGTGTACCATTCTGAACGAGGATACGAGCCACAGAACCGCGGCCTTTATCCAGTTCTGCCTCGATGATGGTACCACGTGCCCGTTTGTTCGGATTCGCTTTGTACTCATTCACTTCAGCTACGAGCAGAATCATTTCGAGCAGGTCTTCCAGACCCATTCTTTGTTTCGCGGAAACGTTGACGAAAATCGTATCGCCGCCCCACTCTTCAGGTACCAATTCATATTCAGTGAGTTCTTGCTTCACTTTATCCGGGTTGGCATCTGGTTTGTCGATCTTGTTCACAGCTACGATAATTGGCAGACCTGCCGCCTTCGCATGGTTAATAGCTTCGACCGTCTGAGGCATAACACCGTCATCAGCTGCAACCACGATAATCGTCATATCTGTCACTTGAGCACCACGTGCACGCATAGCAGTAAAGGCTTCGTGACCCGGTGTATCCAGGAAAGTGATTTTTTTGCTGTTAATTTCAACTTGGTATGCACCAATATGCTGTGTAATACCGCCAGCTTCGCCACCAGTTACATTAGTCGAGCGAATGGCATCCAGCAAAGTTGTTTTACCATGATCGACGTGACCCATAATCGTTACAACGGGTGGACGTGTTTTCAGATCCGCAGGATCATCATTTTCTTCCACCGTTTCAAAACGATCTTCTTCGACCGGAATTTTCACTTCTACCTCGACACCAAAGTCTCCGGCAAGCAAGAGGATAGTATCCATATCCAGTTCCTGGTTAATGGTCGCCATCGTTCCGAGCATAATCAGCTTTTTGATGACTTCTGACGCATCCTTGTGAAGAAGCTTGGCAGTTTCGCCTACGGTCATCTCACCACGAACAATAATTTTCTTTGGCGTGTTGTCGATTTTCTCGCGACGTTCCTGTTGTTGACCTTTACCACGATTGTTAAATTTCCCGCCACGATTGCTACCACCGCGATTATTGCCTCCACGACCACCGTTACCACCGCGTCCGCCGCCTTGACGGTTATCGTCAAAACGTCCTTGACCGGAACGGTTACCACCGTTGTTGGAGTTACTGCCTGTACGGTTGCCACCACTACGGTTCGCATTGTTGCTACCTGTGGAGGATGATGTTCTTACAGCCGTACCACCCTGACTACTTCCCTGAGGGCGTGAGTTAGTGCTTTGGCTACCTTGAGGACGCGAACCTGTGTTACCGCCGGGACGCTGTTGTCCTCCCTGTTGTTGACCATTACTGCGGTTTTGTGTACTTTGCTGACCAGTGGGTCTGCTAGTACTTTGTTGACTGCGGTTTTGACCGCCCTGCTGACTGCTTTGCGCTTTTGGAGCGCTGCTTCGGTTACTGTTTTGGTTGTTGTTTGTCCTATTCATACTTACCTGCTTTTCCTGTTGATTTTTGGTTTGCTCAGTTGAATGATTACTATTCTGGCTTGAACCGGCCTGATTCGAGCTTACTTGCACCGTACCTGCTTCGCCTTGCTTGGCCGCAGCATTGGATTTAATATTCTTAAAAAAACTTTCCACTTTACCTACGGCATCATGTTCCATGACGCTCATATGGTTGTTCACGGGAATATCCAGCCGTTTAAGAATGGTGATAATTTCTTTGCTGCTCATGTTCAACGATTTGGCGTATTCGTATACCCGCACTTTGTCTTTGTTTTCTTGTTTACTCAATATACTCCACCTCCGACATTATCCCCGTATGTTTCTTGATCAATTTCGCGAATCCTTGATCCGTCACAGCCAGCACAACCCGTTCAGGCTTGCCGATACTGCTTCCCAAGCTTTCCCGGTCAAATCCTATCATTAAGGGGATTTTGTACGTCCCGCATTTGTCGCGGAATTTCTTTTGAGTATTCATTGAAGCATCTTTCGCAAGAATGACCAGCTTGGCTTCTGAAGACCTGATCGCTTTATAAACGATCTCATCACCTGTTAGCAGCTTGCCAGCTCTCATGGCAAGACCCAATCCAGACAGCGCCTTATTCATCCTGCACGCTGCCTTGTGCCGCCAGGAATTCTTCCTCGACGGCAGCAAAATCACGACTTAGCTGCTCATAAATATCAGGATGAACCGAGTGCTTCAATGCTCGATCCAGTGCCTTGCTCTTTTGAGCCAGCTTGAAGCAGGCGGCTTTGCCGCACAAGTAAGCGCCGCGTCCCGACTTTTTGCCAGTCAAGTCAATCAACACTTCGTCTTCAGGGGTTTTGACGACACGGATCAACTGCTTCTTTGGCATCATTTCATGACAGGCCACACATTTGCGCAAAGGTATCTTTCTCTGTTTCATGCATTAACCCCCCTACACTCCGCTTAATCTACAGAAACGGAATCCTGATGCATTTCATCGGTGGATGTTCTCGGTCTGCCGAGTTCTTCCTCCGCCTGTGTTTCACTCTTAATATCAATTTTCCAACCCGTAAGCTTAGCAGCAAGGCGAGCATTTTGTCCTTTGATACCAATAGCAAGAGAAAGCTGATAATCAGGCACAATAACACGCGCCATTTTCTCTTCTTCAAACACCTGCACTTCGAGCACCTTGGATGGACTCAGCGCATTAGCCACGTATTCATCAACATTATCGGAATAACGTACAATGTCGATTTTTTCGCCACGCAGCTCGTTCACAATAGTCTGTACACGTGTTCCTCTAGGACCCACACAAGAGCCGACCGGATCCACCTCGACGTTACGGGAATGAACCGCGATTTTAGAACGGAAGCCTGCTTCACGCGCTACGGAACGAATCTCTACAACACCATCAAAAATTTCAGGCACTTCGAGTTCGAACAAACGCTTAAGCAGACCCGGATGTGATCGGGACAGCATAATTTGCGGTCCTTTGGTTGTGTTTTCTACTTTGGTAATATAAGCCTTAATTCGATCCAGATGGCTAAATTTCTCATTAGGCATCAATTCGCCTAACGGGAGAACCGCTTCCACCTTACCAAGATCAATATAAATGTTACGTGGGTCTTGGCGCTGTACAGTTCCTGTTACAATATCTTCTTCCTTGTCCACAAACTTGTTGTAGATCAGTCCCCGTTCCGCTTCGCGGATACGCTGGGTCACGACCTGCTTCGCAGTTTGTGCAGCAATCCGTCCAAAATCACGTGGTGTAACTTCAATTTCAGCGATATCTTCCAACTGAAAATGCGGGTTAATCTCACGAGCCGCAGGCAATGAAATCTCGGTGCGAGGATCCAATACCTCCTCAACGATCAGCTTGCGGGCATATACCTTAATGACTCCCGAGTTGCGGTTCATATCAACACGCACGTTTTGTGCGGTGTTGAAATTCCGTTTGTAACTAGAAATCAAGGCTGCTTCAATGGCCTCAAACAGCACATCCTTGCTGATCCCCTTTTCTCTTTCCAACTCGTTCATTGCTTCAATAAAATCCATACTCATGGATTACTGCTCCCCCTTTCAAATGATGCACCTGCGTACTGGTCGGCACACGAGGCAAAAAAACATGTAGTACATGTCAAACAGCAACAGTCAAATCTGAATTAAAATATGATCGCGAGCCTTGCACCAGCTACCTTGTCATAAGGTATAGCATGCTTCTTTTGTCCGCTTTGAACGGTGAGTTCCCCATCTTCAAAAGAAAGCAAACGACCTTCAAATTCCTTCAGGCCGTTGATCGGCTCGTATGTAGTAACGAATACGTTTTTGCCTACCGCTTTAGTAACGTCCTCCGCTTTTTTTAGCGGTCTTTCGGCGCCTGGTGAAGACACTTCCAGAAAATATGCTGTAGAAACAGGGTCATTTTCATCCAACTTTTGACCCAAATATTCACTGATCATACTGCAGTCGTCCAGATCAATTCCTCCGTCTTTGTCTACAAAAACGCGAAGAAACCAATTACTGCCCTCTTTGACATACTCGACATCGACCAGTTCAAAACCATGCTCTTCGAGGTAAGGTTGGGCCATTTCTTCTACTACTGATTTGATCTTTGGTGTGCTCAAAGATTATAACCTCCAAAAGTGAACTTTCCTGTGTTGAAAAAAAGATGCCCTATTGCATGGACAATGCTTCTCCATCACCGGCATTTTCATTTTCATTTGATGTAATGTTCATTTCGGGCTCACTGCAAATAAACCGGCGTACCGGTTTCGTGCCCAAAAACTACCTTTTCACGTTGTAACTGTATATCAAACAGTAAAGAGTGGGTTTCCCCACTCTTTTAGCAACGGTTTTATCTCCATGATTACCAAAAAAATTATAACATAACCGTAGTTATGTGACAAGTGCCAGAGCTTGACTACTGTGGTTTGGATTAAAACAGAGACAACTGATTACTCTCTGGAAGACCTCGAAAGCAACCCATCTGGGACAGCATTTCGACAATGGTTTTACTAGCCTTCGATTTTTGTTGAAAATCCTCGACAGACAAAAATTCACCATGTTCACGGGAGGCTGCGATGTTACGTGCCGCGTTGTCTCCAATTCCCTGAAGAGCTCCGAATGGCGGAATGAGTGAATCTCCATCCACCTTGAAGCGTGTAGCTTCGGAACGGTACAAATCAATGGATTTAAAACTAAACCCGCGAGCCGTCATTTCCAGAGCCATTTCCAGGATCGGAAGCATCCCTTTTTCTTTGGGAGGTGCCTGAAAACCGAGTTGCTCGATTTCGACAATCTTCCGCGCGATTGCATCATATCCCTGACAGCACAGCTCAATATCAAAATCGGCTGCACGTACTGAAAAGTAAGTCGCATAATATTCAATCGGATGATACAGCTTAAAGTACGCTGTGCGCACTGCTGAAATAACATACGCTGCAGCATGCGCCTTCGGAAACATGTACTGGATTTTCAGACAAGAATCAATGTACCACTGTGGCACCTTGCATTTTTTCATTTCTTCAATCCATTCAGCACTAAGCCCCTTACCTTTACGTACGCTCTCCGTAATTTTAAAGGCCAGACCTGCGTCCATGCCTGCCTTGTAAATCAAAAACAGCATGATGTCATCACGGCAACCAATTACAGTCTTGATGTTACAGGTATTATTCTTAATCAGTTCCTGTGCATTCCCCAGCCATACGCCCGTGCCGTGAGACAGTCCGGATATTTGCAGTAAATCGGCAAAAGAACTTGGCTGCGACTCTACTAGCATTTGGCGCACAAACTTCGTCCCCATCTCTGGTACACCATAGGTTGCTACAGGCGTGCGGATTTGCTGGGGTGTAACACCGAGCGCCTCCGTGGAGTTGAACATGCTCATCACCTTAGGATCATTCATTGGAATGGTCGTAGGATCGACACCAGTCAAATCCTGAAGCATCCTCATCATGGTCGGATCATCATGACCCAGAATATCGAGTTTGAGTAAATTCGCATCAAAAGCGTGATAATCAAAATGCGTTGTTTTCCATTCCGAGCTTGTATCATCGGCGGGGTACTGTACCGGCGTAATATCCTCGACCTCAATATAATCGGGAACAACGACAATTCCGCCTGGATGTTGCCCGGTACTGCGTTTGACCCCTGTACAGCCCGAAGCCAGCCTATTCAGCTCAGCCCCACGCCATTTTTTATGATGCGCCTCTTCATATTTCTTGGCAAAGCCAAAGGCTGTCTTCTCAGCAACGGTACCGATGGTTCCAGCACGGAATACACTTTTTTCACCAAACAGTACTTTCGTATAGTTATGTGCGACAGGCTGATATTCGCCAGAGAAGTTCAAGTCAATATCGGGAACTTTATCTCCCTTAAACCCAAGAAACGTTTCAAACGGAATATCCTGTCCCTCACCCTTCAGTTTGCCGCCGCAATTCGGACAATTTTTGTCCGGCAAATCAAATCCACTCGGCACACTACCGTCCAAAATCCATTCGCTATGTCTGCATTCAGGATTACCGCAAATATAATGTGCAGGCAGTGGATTAACCTCGGAAATACCGAGGAAGGTAGCGACCACAGAAGATCCAACAGACCCCCGTGAACCTACCAGATATCCATCCTTATTAGACTTTTTAACCAAGCGCTCGGAAATAAGATAGTTGGCAGAGAAACCGTATTTAATAATCGGCTCCAGTTCTTTTTCAAGGCGAGCTACAACCACCTCGGGCAATTCCTCACCATAGATAGATTTAGCCGTCTCATAGCAAGTGTTACGGATTTCCTCGTCCGCCCCATCCAGCAAAGGTGTAAACAGCTTGTCAGGGAACAACTCCAGCTCCTCAAATCGATCCGCCAACTCACTGGTATTCTTCACAACGACTTCATAGGCTTTCTCCTCGCCCAAAAACTCGAATTCTGCCAGCATTTCGTCTGTGGTGCGTAAATGCGCATCAGGCTTACGAATATCTTTTAGCGGACTAAATCCCGTAATGCCATGTATCGTAATATCACGGTACAACTTATCGCGCGTTTCCAAATAGTGAACATTGCCTGTGGCAATTACGGGCTTATCAAGTCGCCGCCCAATTTCGCATACTTTGCGTATTGCCGTTTTCAGAGCATCAGGCCCGCTTACCAGTTGTTTTTCTACTAAATGCATATACATCGTCAAAGGTTGAATCTCCAACACATCATAAAACTGTGCTATTTCCTCGGCTTCTTCCTCGGACTTGTTCAACACAGCCTCGAAGAACTCTCCTTTTTCGCAGCCAGAAATAATAAGCAGTCCGTCTCTCATTTCTGACAATTTTGATTTAGGAATGCAAGGCACACGCTTGAAATATTCGGTATGAGACATCGAAACCAGCTTGTACAGATTTTTTTTACCAATCGGATTGACGGCATAAATACAACAGTGAAATGGACGAACGGTCGATAAGTCCTTACCCACATAATCATTCAGACGATCGAGCATTTTTAAACCCTTAATTTGTTCCGCATCATTCAGCAAGCCATTCAGCACTTCAGTCAGTGCGACTGTATCGTCAATGGCTCGGTGATGGCTTTCGAGCGCCACTTTATATTTGGTCGTCAGCGTATTCAGACGATGGTTTTTCATTGTTGGAAACAGTAAACGAGCCAGTTCGAGCGTATCCAGTACCGGATTGGTCATTTCAGGCAAACCCATATTTCGAAGGGTGGCCTGGATAAAACCGACATCAAAACGCGCATTATGGGCAACCAATACAGCATCGCCAGCAAAAGCTACAAACTCCTTCATAACAGGTTCTACATCCGGCGCGTCCTTGACCATTTCATCGTTAATGTTGGTCAGTTGCTGTATATTATATGGAATGCGCTCATGCGGATTGACAAAGGTAGCATAACGATCAATTTCTTTGCCATCATGCATTTTCACAGCTGCAATCTCAATGATTTTATTCTGTGTAACCGATAAACCGGTGGTTTCAATATCAAAAACGACATAAGTCGCTGTTTTCAAATTTAATGGCTGTGCCTGCATTACAACCTCAACGGCATCATTAACCACATTGGCCTCAACACCGTAGATCATTTTAATGCCGTTTTTCTTTGCAGCCTTAGCAGCATCAGGGTAGCACTGCACTCCGCCATGGTCGGTGACTGCAATCGCCTTGTGCCCCCATTTGGCGGCTGTTTTAACGTATTGATCAATCGAGGCAACAGCATCCATTGCGCTCATCTTTGTATGGAGATGGAACTCGACTCGTTTTTCCTCTGCTTTATCCTTACGTGTGGGTGGAGCCTGTACTTCAACTAGATCAGAGGGAATCATAACCAGCTCGGGAATTTGCATAAAACGATCATATTCAACTCGACCCCGTACTTTGACCCATTTCCCGTTAGCCAACAAGCTGAGGATCTTCAGATCTTCTTTAGTTTTAGCAAACATTTTCATTTGCAGGGAATCACTAAAGTCGGTCAAATAATACGTAAACAACGTACTGCCATTGCGCAATTCTTTACTATCCAAACCGAAGATTGTTCCTTGTAAAGTGACTTTCTTCTCTTCGTCCTGAATATCTTGCATCGGAACAGCCGGTTCTTTGATGTCATAACCGAATTGAAGCCGTACGTCTCCTTCTTCTTCATCCAAAGGCGGCATTTCGGATTCCATACTTTCCATCATCTGCTGAATGACTTCGCGTTCTTCCTGCATTTTTTTCTCTTGGAATTGCTGTAACGCCTCCTGGTTACTTTCACCCACCTGGACTTTAATGCGCATAGAAAGCCCGAAATATTTATCGTAAAATTTGATGATAGCTTGATCTATCTGCTTTTTACGCGCCAGTTCCAACGACATACCGTCGCTCATCGTTAGCAATAATAGACCGTCGTCCCACTCATGCACAGCCCGATTCATCCAACCGTTAACCGATGGAATCTCACGATGTACCCACTCTAGAAAAAGTTTCCAGTATTCACTGATGATATCACCAGGCTGAATCTGCTCACTGTACTGAAAACGGAACGTAATTTTTGCGATGTGACTCATTTTTTCCTGTACTTGAATACAGAACGTACGATACACCTGAGCGGGGACCAATGTCTCCTTGGCAATGGTGATGTTCCAATCCTTATTGGTTCGGCTAATCTCCACTTGGTCAATCCAACCGTCCAAAAAATAAGGTTCAACCACTCCCGCCGGCATCCCAACTTGCTTCATTAGCAGTTCCAGCCGCTTTCTCTTTTCTTCAGCTCCGCCCATGGCTCTCCCCCCAATTTCAAATCTACCATTCTGAAAACATGAAAAGCTTCTGCGTCAAAAACATCTCCGACCGCAAAAGCTTTTCGTAGCCCTCTTCAATCCTCTTCACAACGACACATAGATCCTTCGGGACATTGTCCCGTAACAGTTACCATGTCAGCGAAGAGAATGAAGTGAGTATAGTGGTATTGCCCTACTTCTATATTAGTACGCCCGTGCGAACACTACTGTATGCTTGGCAGGTTTGCCACAGCACAAACATGTGGACTTTTGCTCGTTTGTTTTAAACGGTATATTACGGCTTGTAGCACCTGTCACTTCTTTAACTTTATCTTCACATTCTTCAGATCCGCACCAGCCTGCC
The DNA here is from genome assembly GCF_011066155.1 of Paenibacillus sp. EKM206P. NCBI lineage: Bacteria > Bacillati > Bacillota > Bacilli > Caryophanales > Paenibacillaceae > Paenibacillus > Paenibacillus sp. EKM206P. Next base: position 262,364 of record NZ_JAAMNQ010000004.1, read on the forward strand.
AAAGTAAAGCCGCGTTTTTCTTCCATGAGAGTCTTCATTTCATCCAGCGTATCAACGGAATAGAAGTTTTCTTCCATGAAATTTTTCGCACGATCAAACATCTCCTGCTGTACCTGTGCGAGCATCGCGTGTACTTCCTCAACCAGATTATCCTGCTGCACGATTTTTTTCTCACCGCTGATACGGGATACGAGCACACAGACACCGTTTTCCATATCACGCGGCCCGATTTCCAGACGAACCGGCACACCGCGCATTTCATATTCATTAAATTTCCAGCCTGGGCTTACATCGCTGCGGTCGTCCATTTTAACACGCACTCCAGCTTGTTTCAACTGAGCGAATAGTTCATCTGCACGAGCGATAACGGCATCACGCTTCTTAGGTGGCCCAATTGGAACCATAATAACCTGCGTAGGCGCAACTTTAGGAGGCAATGCCAGACCACGGTCATCTCCATGGACCATAATCAGTGCGCCGATCAAACGTGTACTTGTTCCCCATGAAGTCGTATGCGCGAATTCCAGGTTGTTTTCACGACTCAAATATTTGATATCAAATGCAACCGCAAAATTAGTTCCCATATAGTGGGAGGTACCAGCTTGTACCGCCCGTCCATCCTTCATCATCGCTTCCAGTGAAAATGTATCCTTCGCACCTGCAAACTTTTCAGAAGGTGTTTTCTGTCCAGTAATAACCGGAATAGCCAGAACTTCCTCAATAACCTCACGGTATACTTCCAGCATTTTCATCGTTTCTTCACGTGCTTCTTCTTCTGTTTCATGGGCCGTGTGACCTTCTTGCCACAAAAATTCACTTGTGCGCAAGAAAGGCAGCGTGCGTTTTTCCCAACGCACTACATTAGCCCATTGGTTAATAAGCACGGGTAGATCACGATAGGATTGAATCCATTTGGAGTACATATGACCAATCATGGTTTCCGAAGTCGGACGAATTGCAAGACGCTCTTCCAGCTTTTCCCCGCCAGCCTCGGTTACCCAAGGCAGTTCAGGATTAAACCCTTCAACATGCTCTTTTTCCTTTTGAAAAAAGCTTTCTGGAATGAACATTGGAAAATAGGCATTACGGTGACCTGTTTCTCTGAAGCGCACATCCATGGCTTCCTTAATATGCTCCCAAATTTCAAAACCATCGGGGCGGAATACAATACATCCGCGAACAGGGGAATAATCCATCAGTTCTGCTTTTTTAATAACATCAATATACCATCGGGAAAAATCTTCACTCTGTGGCGTAATTTCCTCGACAAACTGTTTATCGTTCGACATAGAAATGCATGTCCTCCCATACAGACCGTTTTTATATAAGTCCGTCTCTAATTAACCATTAATTAAGCGTAAAATATCGTTATACGTGACCGCAATCATAAGCAGGAATAGCATAGCAAAACCAACGAAATGGACCATACCTTCCCTACTCGGATCAACGGGACGTCCTCTTACCGCCTCCACACCAAGGAAAACAAGTCTGCTTCCATCCAGCGCCGGAATAGGCAATAAATTAAATATCCCCAGGTAAAGACTCATTATAGCAGTCCAATACGTCAACTGCTCAATCCCCTGCTTGGCAATTTGCCCTGTCACTTCAAAAGTACGTACCGGGCCTCCCAGGTCATTGATAGAAAAACGTTGGATGAGCTGGCTAAATCCTTGGAAAATAATATCGGTCGTTCTGACCATAGATTGGCCGGCAAATTTGAACGTTTCTCCCACACCTGCTTGGCGTTTTGGAAGTTCGGGTACAATACCCACCTTGCCACCCTTTTGTCCTTCCATAGCACGAGGTGTAATCGTAAGATCAAAGGTCTTACTATCACGGCGAACCGTCCACTTCATCGGCTTGTCTTGAGAATCCGCAATCAGTTTGATCATGTTTTCAACATTTGCACCAATGGCTATTCCATTCACCGATTCGATGATATCTCCCTTATGCAAATCAGCTTCAGCAGCAGGCATACCTGCTGTAATTTCACTAATTTGGACATAAGTCGGGTTGTCCACTTGTATGCCGACCATCTGAATATGCAGACCAAACAAAATAAAAGCAAGAATAAAATTCATCAGGGGTCCAGCAAAAATAGCCATCGCACGCTGTCCTACTGTTTTACTCCCGTACTGCCGATCCTTGGGTGCAATCTGAATGGATTGACCTTTAGTTACCATCATCGCTTGCGGATGTACAGTGTATTGCTGATCTTCGCCATCCACATCCAATTTTAAAGTTAATGACTGTTCCAGATCAATATCCAACACTTCGCCGCGCACCACATTTTTACGATTATCCAGTTGATCTAGATAGATGGTTTTAACGACGTCATCCGTTACGCGTACAGCAATCGTTTGTCCGGCCTCAATTTCATTGACCTCCGGATCCTCTCCCGCCATTCGGGCAAAGCCACCGAACGGCAACAAACGCAACGTAAATCGCGTCTCGTTTCTTTTATAAGAAAACAGTTTCGGACCGAAACCGATCGCAAACTCCCGTACCAGAATCCCGGCGCGTTTGGCAAAATAATAATGCCCCCATTCATGCACCGTCACTATGACGAAAAACATGAGCACCGTCATCAACACTATTTGAATCGTTTCCAATCGTTTCTGTTCCCCTTTCAATGAGATCGAGTTTGTCTTCCTAGATTATCATTATTCTCCGATCCCGCACAAGAGAATCACATTTCGTTTCTAACCCAACTTAGCCTACAACCCCGAAGATATGCTACGAGTCTCTTCGTCACAGGCTTCAATTGCAGAAAGATCAGGATTAGCCACATTGACATGCCGCTCCAACACACGTTCAATAATAGCTTCAATATGCAGAAAAGAAATTTCTCCACGCAGGAAACGGGCAACTGCAATTTCATTAGCTGCATTAAATGCGGTCGGTGCTGTACCACCCATTTTACCACATTCGAAGGCAAGCCTTAAACAAGGAAAACGATTATAATCCATTTCCTTAAAATGGAGTTTACCCACTTCAGCCAGTGACAACGGCTTCGCCGGGGACTTCATACGCTCAGGGTAAGTCAATGCATATTGAATGGGTACTCTCATGTCCGGATTCCCAAGTTGAGCAACAATGCTTGTATCCTGAAACTCAACATAGGAATGAATAATGCTTTCCGGATGAAGCAACACATGAATGTGCTCATAATCAATTCCGAATAGCCAATGCGCCTCAATGACTTCCAGCCCCTTGTTTACCATCGTCGCTGAATCAATCGTAATTTTGGCCCCCATTGACCAATTGGGATGCTTGAGTGCATCTTTCACTGTAACTTCACGCAACTGTTCTCTTGTCAAATCTCGAAAAGAACCCCCTGATGCTGTGAGGGTAATATGTGCCACATCTTTCATACGCTCACCATTCAAGCATTGGAAAATAGCTGAATGCTCACTGTCAATCGGCAGCAACGGCACTCCTTTCGCCCGAGCTCGCGCTGTGACCAGATGACCAGCAGTAACCAGTGTCTCCTTATTGGCCAAACCGATCTGTTTTCCAGCCTCAATCGCGGCCAGCGTGGAGTGCAATCCGACACTGCCCATTACAGCCGTCACAACCATATCCGCCTCCGTGTTCGCAGCAAGCTCAACGAGTCCTTCATTTCCCCAATACAGTTCCATTCCAGAAGGCAGTAAAGGACGAATTTCATCCGCCAACTGCCGAGTACCCACAGACACTTTTTTGGGTTTATAAAGATGCGCCTGCTCAGCAAGTAACTTTATATTAGAACCACCTGCTAAAGCCTCAACAGTAAACTGATCCGGGTGCATGGACACTACATCCAGCGTTTGAGTTCCAATAGAACCGGTTGAACCAAGTACCGTAATTCTTTTCATGATGCACCTTCCTATCCTGAAAATCACTTTTATCCAGGAGCTCATTGATTATTATTCAGGCAGCTATGCTACTGGTTCCAACCTTCTAGTAGCGCAGAGTGAGCAGCATAGAGATTAGCCTGAGCATAAACTGTAATCAATAGACTCATGGAAGCAGCATCAGCATATGTACAAATGGAAAAACGACAATCCAGCTGTCGCAACGGTCTAGTATACCACCGTGCCCTGGCAGCAGATTACCGGAATCTTTAATGCCGTACACTCGTTTGTATGCAGATTGTACCAAATCGCCCAGTTGTCCCACAACTGCACATGACAAACCGATGCCGATGGCTTTGCCCCATGGCAGCAGTCCACCCGATAATCCAGCGAATACAAGAGCTATAACCAACGCTAAAACGATGCCGCCAATGGATCCTTCGACCGTTTTATTCGGACTAATCGCAGGCCATAATTTCGTCTTTCCTGCCATTTTGCCTACAAAATATGCCCCTGCATCACTTGCCCAAATACAAGCCAATAATAAAAATGTCCATAACAGTCCATGTTCCATATGACGTGATTCCGCAATATACGAAAATCCAAACCCTATATAAACGGTACCAAGAAATAATATAGCTACCGTTTGAATCGGGATTTTATTTTTTGTTCCTACCGTGATGATCATAAAAGCTATCATTACCAGCCAAAGCATACTGGCAAAGGGTAAGGGTGAGTGCAAGCCAAAAGGTTCATACGGGAATACAAAAGCTAATATGCTTACGTATCCAAGTATTGCTGTACCTCCAAAAGGAGATACCTGCGTCATTCGTGCGAACTCATAAAATCCGATTAGGGCCATCGCCAATATAAGCAAATGGTAGGCCAAGCCGCCCCACAGGACCATCGCCAAAAAGAATATGCCTGCCAGAATACCGGTAATTAATCTCTGTCTCAACGGCTTTCATCCTCCATTTACTTCAGTCCGCCATACCGTCGTGTTCTTTGCTGATATTCGATCACTGCTTCGTATAAGTGTTCTTTCTTAAACTCAGGCCAATAAATATCAGTAAACCACAACTCACTGTAGGCAAGCTGCCAGAGCATAAAATTACTAAGTCTAAGCTCACCGCTTGTTCGAATCAGTAAATCAGGGTCTGGCATACCGCTAGAAAGCAACGTACTACCGATCAGCTCAGATGTTATATCTTCCGATTTAAGCTTCCCATCCGCAATTTGACGGCCCAATGTTTGCATGCATTCGGTGATTTCCAACCGACTTCCATAATTTAATGCAAAATTAAGAACAAGTCCGGTATTATTTTCAGTTCGTCGAGTCGCTTCAGTCAGCGCTTCAACGGTATGGGAAGGTAAATGTTCTTTATTGCCCATCATACGTACTTGCACATTTTTTTCAATCAACTCATCTAGCTCAATAGCCAGAAATTCCTGCGGTAAGCGCATTAGAAAATCAACTTCGTCCTTTGGACGCGTCCAATTTTCAGTTGAAAATGCAAACAAAGTCAAATACTTAATACCCAGTTCATCCGCTGCAATTGCTGTGCGTTTCACTGCCTTCATTCCATTTTGGTGCCCTACAATCCGCGGCATTCCAATCCGTTTGGCCCATCTGCCGTTCCCATCCATGATGACAGCAACATGCTGCGGAATATTGTCTTTTGAAATGGCCGGTATTTGCTGTTTTTGTTCCCCGTTCCACCAAGACCGAACCCGTTTGATCATTCCAGTTCCTCCAGCATTCTCTGAAAATGTGCCTCAGGCTTGAAAAGAGACAAACCCCACCGTAAGGGAGGGGCTGCCAATCTTTTAGACTTCCATAATTTCTTTTTCTTTTGCAGCTAAAACTTTATCCACTTCAGCGATAAACTTATCAGTTGTTTTCTGGATATCTTCCTGATGTTTACGAGATTCGTCCTCGGAAATATCACTTTTCTCCAATTTTTTGATGTCATCATTGGCATCACGACGAATGTTACGAATAGCGATCTTCGCTTCTTCACCGTTCTTCTTTGTCAACTTCACCAAGTCAGTTCTGCGCTCCTCCGTCAAAGCAGGAATGCTAAGACGAATGGTGTTACCGTCATTCGAAGGTGTCAAACCTAAATCGGATTTTTGTATAGCGCGCTCGATATCGGCCAAGGAAGATTTGTCCCAAGGCTGAATCATCAAGGTCCGGCTGTCAGGTGTATTGATATTCGCCAGTTGGTTGACTGGAGTCATTGCACCATAATACTCTACCTGTACACGGTCCAGTAAAGCTGGTGTCGCCCGTCCTGCACGCAAAGATGCAAGATCACGTTGCAATGCCTGGATTGCTTTTTGCATGCGTTCCTCAGCACTCTTTTTCACAGATTGTGGCATTAATTTACACTCCCTTTGACGATCGTACCAATTTTCTCACCCAGCACGACACGTTTAATGTTACCTTGCTCTGTAATAGCAAAGACAATCAACGGAATATTGTTATCCATGCACAACGAGGAAGCAGTAGAATCCATGACACCGAGATTTTTGTTGAGCACATCCAAATACGTAAGCTGCTCATATTTCTCAGCTGTGCTATCTTTAAACGGATCAGCAGAATATACGCCATCCACTTTATTTTTAGCCATCAGAATCACTTCCGCTTCGATCTCAGCGGCACGCAGTGCAGCTGTAGTATCAGTCGAGAAGAACGGATTACCTGTACCTGCTGCAAAAATAACAACCCTACCCTTTTCTAAATGACGGATAGCTCTACGACGAATGTAAGGTTCTGCAATCTGTTGCATCGCAATGGATGTTTGTACACGGGTAGGTACCTCAATCTGTTCCAAAGCATCCTGTAAGGCCAGTGAGTTCATCACCGTTGCCAGCATACCCATGTAATCTGCCGTGGCCCGGTCAATTCCGTTGGCACTTCCAGCAATACCGCGCCAGATGTTACCGCCACCACACACGATAGCAACTTCTACTCCCAGTTCCACTACGTCTTTGACTTGTTCGGCAATGGATGCAATCGTATCCGCGTCAATACCGTAACCGTTAGGACCTGACAGCGATTCACCACTAACTTTCAGGACAACACGCTTAAACACAGGTTTTTCCAAATGATCACCCTCCAATATCATTTATACTTTATGTAACAGGATAGGTGTCCTGTTGCAAGAAATGGAACACTGATGTGTCCCATTTCCATTTTTCCATATGCGATTACCGTTCGTTGGTAATTATTGTTTCACTTGAGACATAACTTCTTCGTAGAAGTTGTCTTCTTTTTTCTCCAGACCTTCACCCAGTTCAAAACGAACAAAGCGACGCAGGGAGATGTTTTCGCCAATCGTACTGATTTTTTCGTTGATAAGCGTGGAGATTGTTTTGTCTGGATCTTTGATGAAAGATTGCTCCAACAAACAGAACTCTTCATAGAACTTACCAATACGGCCTTCAACCATTTTTTCAACAATTTTTTCTGGTTTACCTTCGTTCAGCGCTTGTGCTTTCAGGATTTCTTTTTCTTTTTCGATCTCTTCCTGTGGCACTTCTTCACGACGAACATAACGAGGGTTCGATGCAGCGATATGCATTGCAATGTCGCGTACAAAATCTCTGAACTGGTCTGTTTTAGCTACGAAGTCTGTTTCGCAGTTTACTTCTACCAGTACGCCGATACGGCCGCCAGCATGAATGTAGGATTCAACAACACCTTCAGTAGCAATACGACCTGCTTTGTTGGCTGCAGCTGCAAGTCCTTTTTCGCGCAGAACTTCAACCGCTTTTGTCAAATCACCGTTTGCTTCTTCAAGCGCTTTTTTACAATCCAGCATTCCTGCGCCTGTTTTTTCACGAAGCTCTTTTACTGCGCTAGCATTAACTGCCATATTATTTCCCTCCAAATTTGATTTTCAGTGGTATACCGTGCTTATTCCTTAAAAAAAGGGTAGTGAGAGGTTATACACCTGCCAACCACCCTTTTCATTTAATTCATATAGTTATTTCCTAATGGAAATGTTATGCTGTAGTTTCTTCGCCTTGGTTTGCTTCCATAACTGCATCAGCCATTTTACCTGTCAGCAATTTAACAGCGCGGATTGCGTCGTCATTACCTGGGATAACATAGTCGATTTCGTCTGGATCGCAGTTTGTATCAACGATACCTACGATTGGGATACCCAATTTGCGAGCTTCAGCAACCGCGATACGTTCTTTGCGTGGATCAATGATGAACAGAGCACTTGGAAGGCCCTTCATGTTTTTGATACCGCCCAAGAATTTTTCAAGACGATCTTTTTCTTTGCGAAGAATGATAACTTCTTTTTTAGGAAGAACTGCGAATGTACCGTCTTCTTCCCAAGCTTCCAGTTGTTTCAAACGGTCAATACGTTTTTGAATCGTTTGGAAGTTAGTCAGCGTACCACCCAACCAACGTTGGTTAATGTAGAATTGACCAGCGCGTGCTGCTTCTTCTTTAACGGAATCTTGTGCTTGTTTCTTCGTGCCTACGAACAGAATTGTACCATTCTCAGCTGCGATGCTTTTCACAAAGTTGTAAGCTTCCTCAACCTTTTTCACTGTCTTTTGCAAGTCAATGATGTAAATACCGTTTCTTTCAGTGAAGATATAACGATCCATTTTCGGGTTCCAGCGACGTGTTTGGTGACCAAAGTGAACCCCAGCTTCCAAAAGCTGTTTCATGGAGATTACTGCCATCTTCACGCACCTCCTAAGTTTGGTTTTTTGTGTGTCCTCCGCCGACATCATTTTTCATAAAGACTTTCAATTGGAAAGCACCCTTTATAAAATTAACCGACGTGCGTTTTTAACACCGTTAATTAATATACCATAACACTTGCATCGTTGCAACCAACTTTTCGACAATAGTTAGAACAACGCAAAATGTGACGTTTTACGCCTCTCATTGAACTTTTCAGGAAGAATAAAAGCCGTCCACTTCCCAGTCTGGTCAGTTGGACGGCTTTTTCGTAATTTTAGTAATGATAGAACTGAAATCCTCACCTTTAGCAAACTGATAGGTACCGGTACGAATTTTGGTATTGATTTTTTTAGCCTTAGCTGCTGCCTCAAATGCACTAGCATCCGATACGACCCCTGCCCGTTGCAATCCTGATGCCACACTTCTCAAATTGCTTCCCGATGCAATGCTATACTGCACTTGTGGGGTGACAGGCTGCTTGGGGATATTGGGAGTCGCTGTAGTGCCAGAACTTTGAGTTTGCGGCTTATTCGGACTTTGTGGAACCGATGTACTGCTCGAAGGTTTAGAACCAGCCGAGGATATGCTGTTTGCAGGTGCCTTTGGTGTTGCTGGCGTTTGAGCTGGTTTAGCTTTTTGGGGTGCAACGGGAGTTTTATTACCTTCCTTGATCACCTTATTACGCCATTCCTCTTCTGTCATTTTCGGGTCAGAGCTGTCACTGACCTGGAGATTTAATCCGGCTGCTGCCTTTTCTAATTGCTCTCGCGTCATGTTTTTCGGGTCTGTGGAAGATTGCTGCGATTGCCCCTGACCGATCAATGCCAGTTGCAATAGCAATGCCCCCGTTATAAGACCAGTACCCATGCCTAGCATAAATGAACGGTTTTTGATCACGTTACATCCTCCCGCTCCGCGAGTTGCAAAATAAGCTGTACTTCACCCCGTTGAATGCCTGATTGCTTAGCTATATAGTCCACCGACTTACCTTGCTCATGCAGCGCAAACAACTCTTGATAACGATCACGGATGGACTCTGCTTCCTGCTCAGTTTCAGGATCTTGTAATGCCGTCTGTTCCTCCATAGTTATGAGGGGAGCTTCTGAACCAGAGTAGCCTTCCTGCACAGACATCTCAGGTTGCGGACTTTGAAATTGACCGTATGCAACCGCTGCCTGATGAGAAGCAGCTGTATGTTGTATTTCCTTAGGTACAGGCTCGGTTTGCATAGACACAGTTGCAAACATAGCCTGGCGCTCAAGCTCCACGATACGGCTCCGAAGCTCAGCTACTTGCTCCTGTAATGCCGCCTGTTTCACTGTATGCTCCTGCTTCATACCAGAAACGAGTTCAATCAACTCGTCATTATCGTTTTCAATATCGGCCATATATTGCTCTAATGTGGCCTCGACCTTTTGGACGACGGCCTCTTCTGTTCCCCGGCCTGGCTGACGCTTAGGCTGTAGCCAGGCGTAGACAACAGCTGCGGCGCCCAGTAGAACAATATAAATCCATGGTTGATCCACTGCCCATCGTCTCCTTTAATAACGCTTCTCCACCTGTCGGATCAGAGCGAAAAATCAATATGGTGTCCCTTGAATGGATGCTCTGCCGGATGCTCCTTAGGCAGTTCAGCCTCATCTGGCCGGGAGCGGCTCTGCTGGGAAGAATCTCTGCTCTGCCCCCCTGTTTGCCGCTCACCGACGAATGTTTCCGCAGACTGATCTACAGCACTGCTTCGCTGACGCATATTCTCCGTCTCCAGCGCGGCCTTTTGTCCAAGCAATGCTTGATCATTCATCGGTCGCTGCTGGGACTCACTTTGGTATTTTCCAGCTTCGCTGGTGCGAGGTACGGCAATTTGCAATTCAACAGCCTTCAAGCTCATTGGACCACACCCTTTCCGATTGGGCATCCGTATCTTTCTTCCAAGGAATACAATGTTAAATGTTGTTTATCAGTGTGCCGAATTACACGTAGGAGGACATGCTGATGTCTCCCTCATGATAATAAAACGCCATTCTTTCCACTGAATCTTTAATAAATTTTGTATATCTGCCGATAACTATTTTAGAGCCACCATAAATCACATTTTTCACTTCTACCCGTGCGCGGCTTGTATCCTCTAATGTTCGTTCAATTTCAAGCATTCTGGACTTGGTTTCCAAAAGCTCCTGTTCATTAGATTTTTTAGTAGATGTCAGCTTGATTCGCATAGCCATTCTTTCAGGTGCAAGCTGTCCGGCGGCGGCAAGCTGATCCAATATGGTAAGGGCCTTATTCGTTTTATCCTGGCTGTCTGTCTGCTGCTTCAAACGTGCGCGGAGTTCTGTCAGTTCATCGCGCAGTTCGGGAAGTACACCCACTTCGATATTGGTAGCTGTGGACATCGTATTACCGACGGTACGAGCCACTACCTTTTTACCAGCTTGTACACTGCCACCTACGATAAGCCCTTTTGTTCCTTCGCAGATTACATTATTACTCGCTTTGATCTGGGAATGCATAATACTCTGGGATACAAGTACATCGCCTCCCGCAATCACGTTACCATCTTGTATAAACGAGCATTTCACATTTTGTGCAGCTTTCACGAACCCCTTATGATATCCGATAATACCGCCAGTGATTTCCACTGAACCTTCCGCCACAATTTCGGCCCCTTCCACACCACCGATGACACGAATGTCGCCAGCCGCCCGAACCCGGAAACCTGTCAAAACATTCCCACGAATGACGACGGTTCCAACAAAATCAATGTTGCCGACACTATAATCGACGTCCCCGTTCACTTCATATACGGGGAACACATTAAGTTTGCCCTTTTCAGTCGTAGTTACCAGTCCGTCAATAGCCGCATACATCGCAACACCTTCTGGATGGATCACTACATTTTTTCCAACTTTAAAACGCGCCTCTTTACCTGGAAGAAAAGGAATTTCCTCTCCGGTTACAGCAATCCCCGGTACACCTGGCAGAGGATCAACCCGTTCGGCAATCAGTTGACCACGTTTTACATTTCTTAAACGAGTTAGTTCTTTATAATCCACCCGTCCATCCACGGTTTCAAGCGGCTTATGTGCATCTTCGCCAGTCACAATATCAGCCAGATTAATTTTTCCGTCTGTACCATGGATCGGCTGCTTTCCCTGAGCAATCAGTAATTTTCCGAAGAAATGATCTTCTGGACTTGCCGCAAATACGCGAATTGCATCGGTTATTAAACCGTAGGATATTTTTTGGTTGCTTAGAAAACGCTCTAATTCTTCCACAGAACAGGCAAAGCCTTCTTCACGTTTGGCAAACTCCAAGTAGGCGGTTTGTTTGTCAGGTGAGACAACCACTTTTAAAAACTGGTCCAAAGCATATTGCTTCTCCACAAGGGTGCTCCTTCCGTCTAACTGTTACTGTAACCTCCCGTACGTTAATCTTTACGCATTAGCAAATCCCGTTGTTTGTCCAATGTCGCTCTCAGACGTAATATTGCTTTGGAATGCAACTGTGAAATTCGCGATGGAGATAGCGACATGACCTCAGCGATTTCGCTGAGTGACAAATCCTCGTAATACAATAAAGAAACAACGATACGTTCTTTTTCAGTCAATTTATCAATGCCTTGTGCAAGGGCATCACGAAGTGTAAATTCATTGACCTTATGATCCGGATTTTTCGCCTTCTCGTCCACCAAAAGGGAAAGCCGTGTTTCCGATTCCTCTTCGCGGATCGGATCCTCCAGTGAGACAATCGACATAACAGCGACCTCTTGGATCATATTTTGAAACTCTTTCTCAGAAACGTCCAAATAATGACTCATCTCTTCGTCGCTGACCGTGCGTAGATATCTTTGTTCCAAATGCTGGTATGCATCCTCGATTTTTTTCGCTTTTTCCCTAACTGAACGAGGAACCCAATCCCCTTGACGAAGACCATCCAAAATCGCTCCACGAACACGCCAAGAAGCATAAGTCTCAAACTGCAAACCACGCTCATAGTCAAATTTCTCTAAAGCGTCAATCAACCCCATAACGCCGTTACTCGCCAGATCATCCTTAGATACATTTTTAGGCAAGCCTACTGCAAGACGGCCTGACACATACTCCACAATATGGAGATACTTTTCAATTAACTGTTTTTTTGCTTCCTTGTCACCGTGTTCTTTCCATTGTTCCCATAGTTCGGAATGGTTTAAATGAGCGGCTTTTCGCTCGTTCATCGGCTTCACCCTCCTTATTTGTCTGTCAGGTGACGAACGGCCTTGGCCAATTCTTCAGGGTCCTTGTTGGAAACCAGCTTAGGTGGGTTTAACGGTGCAAAACCATTATCCCCCTCGTCCGTCTGCTCTGGTTTCGGTTTCAGCAATTCATTCAGGTCTTCATTTTCGTCTGGTGTCGTCAGGTCCAGATTCCCCCCTACGCCATCTACCTGAGAGCTTGCCCGGCTTTGGGCATTCCCCAGATCTGGCCGCGCTACAACACCTAGTGTCCAGCGCAGCACAAATGCAAGTAGGAACCAAAAAACGAAGGCGATCAAGCCACGAATTAAGCTCGTGGTCAGCAGATTGCTGCCAACGGACAACACAAAAGTCAGAATAAATCCGACTACTCCAGACCAAAGATTAATGCGTAAGCTGCCAAATAACATGTTTATAATTCCTTTACACCTTTTTGTACGCTTCGAATATTCAAAACGCCAGTTTCAGAGTCCAACTCAATCGTTCGTCCATAATTGCCGCCTGTGTCCTCCGCAATCAAAGGAATGCCGAGATCTACGAGCATTTCCTTGCATGATTCTACATTACGTGGACCAATCCGCATGGTGTCTCCACTACCAGCAAAGGCGAACATCTGCGCTCCCCCTGCCATTTTAGCAATCAGCCTGCGTCGTTCTGCACCCAATTTCAGCATCCTCTCAAATAACTCGGGCAGCGCCGTATCCGCATATTTGGCTATATTCAGCTGCCCTTCACGCGCAATATCTGAGGACGGTAGCATCACATGTGCCATGCCTGCCAGTTTCAAATGAGGATCATAGAGGGTCAATCCGACGCAGGAGCCAAGTCCTGTCGTACGAATCGAGTTCGGATTGCTGGTAACATTTAAATCTGCCATGCCGACTTTAATGATGCTTTTATCCTCAATCATCGTTCATCGGGACTCCTAACGACCTAAAGATTTTCCCGAACGATTCTGGATCAGGAATCAGGAAAAATTGACCCTCTATCTGATTCTGCCCTTCCAGAAACGATGTGTCAATCAATAATGCAGCATCTCCCATCTGCCCAAATTGCAGCAGTCCGTAGCTAAGAATTGCTCCTGCCATGTCCAACGCCAGCGCAGGGACTGTTGGATACATGGATAAACGTGTGAAATCGGCCAGCGAAGACAGGTAAGAGCCCGCTAAAATGTTTCCGATCTCCGACAGGGCTGAGTGCTCCATTTCGTTAAAACTGTCCTCGTCATCTGAAGGAATATTCGCCAAACGGGAAAGTAAGCCTTTTGCCGCCTGAGGCTGCAATATGAAGAATAGATTGCCGGGGGCTTCCCCTTCTACCCTAAAAAATATTGCAACAACAAGTTGCTCATTTCCACCGACTTTATCGGCAATTTCCTCAAAAGGCAGCATTTGTACTTTGGGCACACCCATGTCGACCGGTTTATTGAGAAGCCGGGAGAGCGCTGTAGCAGCGTTCCCCGAGCCAATGTTGCCGACTTCTTTCAACACATCCAACTTGAAGTCTTCGAGATTCCCAAGATTCTCCATATGTTAATCCTCTAAGCCTTCCAGTTGGTTCATTTCGCTACGATTCAGGACTTCGGACAAGTTCAGCATAATCAACAAGCGCTCTTCACCAATTTTAGCAACTCCGCGAAGATATTTAGCCTTAACTCCGCCAATCACTTCCGGTGGTGTCTCGATATTGTCAGTATTCAGGTCAATAACGTCATTCGCTGAATCAACGATAAAGCCGACTTGCATTTCGCCCACTGCAACGATAATGATGCGGGTTTGATCGGTATATTCAGCTTCAGGCAATCCAAATCGGCCACGAAGATCAATAACCGGAATGACTACGCCTCTCATGTTGAATACACCTTTTACAAAATCGTAAGTTCTTGGAACCCGTGTAATCGGCACCATGCGTTCAATAGATTGGACTTTTTCTACTTCAACACCGTATTCCTCTTCACCAAGCTTAAATACGATAACTTTAATTTCTTCTCCCATGTCTAAAAACCCTCCTTATTGATGTCAGCAACTTCACATTTCTTTCATTTCTGATGAAGACATTATTTAATGAAAACATTCGGGTCAATGATCAACGCAACCTGACCGTCACCCAGAATCGTGGCACCTGAAATTCCTTGGATGTTTGGAAGGTATTTGCCCAGATTTTTAAGGACAATTTCACTTTGTCCCAAAAAGTCCTGTACAGAAAGAGCTGCCAAACGGTCTCCCTTGCGGATGACCACGACCTCTGTCTCTTCTTCTTCATCTTCATTGAAGTCCGGTACCTCAAACAGCTGACTCAAGGAGATGAGCGGGATATGAGAATCGCGGAAAGCAATCATTTTATTGCCATGTACAGAACGAATTTGTGTCCGTTTGACAATCGCAGTCTCCACAATGGAGGACAATGGGATCGCATATTTTTCAGAACCGATCTGTATCATCATGGCTGCAATAATGGATAGGGTGAGCGGCAATTGCACAGAGAAATTAGTGCCTTGGCCCAGTGTAGAGTGAACCGTAACATTGCCACCCAAAGCAGTGATTTTGGATTTAACAACGTCCAAACCGACACCGCGTCCTGATACGTCTGAAATGACTGCAGCTGTGCTAAAGCCTGGAGCAAACAATACCTGATAAGCTTCCTCGTCGGTCATGACCGCTGCTTGCTCTGCTGTCAAAATCCCTTTAGAAATAGCACTGTTTAGTACCTTATCGCGATTAATACCATTTCCGTCATCTTCAATCTCGATGAATACGTTATTTCCGCTATGAAAAGCACGCAAGTTAACCGTTCCTGTCTCAGGTTTACCAGCTGCAATCCGATCGGCTACCGACTCAATGCCATGATCCACGGAGTTACGAAGCAAATGCACCAGAGGATCGCCAATTTCGTCGATAACAGTGCGGTCCATTTCAGTCTCTGCTCCAGTAATAACCAAATCAAGTTTTTTATCCAGCGATTTGGCCAGATCGCGCACCATACGCGGAAAACGATTGAAAACAGTGTCTACTGGTACCATCCGCAATTTAAGAACGACGTTTTGTAAATCGCTGCTCACACGACTCATGTGCTCTACCGTTTCTGTCAGTGCTGGATTGGAAGCTTCACTTGCCAACTGCTCTAACCGCACGCGGTCAATGAGCAACTCGCTAAATAAGTTCATAAGTACATCCAGACGTTCAATATCTACACGAATCGTACGGTTATGCGTAGGGGCAGCTGCCTTAGCTGCTGGCGTCTTACCTGCAGCTGCCTTAGCCACAGAGGCCGCAGCTGAAGACTGCGGCTGGGATGGAGCAGGTGATTGCACGGCAACAGGAGCTTCCTGTACCGCAGCAGTCTCAGCCAGTCCAGCAGTAACTTCGCTCATTTGTTTAAGCGATTCCTGATCTAGTTGTACCACTGAGACAGTGTCAATTTCAGAGATGCCCGCGATTTCCTTTTCCAGCTCCCCAACTTCTTTCTGCGTTATGTAATATAACGAGAAGCTTTGCTCGAATTTCTCCTGCTCAATATCCTGTACCGACGGATAGGCCTTGACGATTTCACCAGAGTTTTCCAGCGTATTAAACACCATAAAAGCACGCGCCGCCTTTAACTGGCTCTCTGAGCTGATTGTTACCTGTATATAGTGAACACGATGTCCTTCAGAAATAGATTGCTCCAATACAGAATACTGGAACTGATCCAAAACAAGCCCAGCACTATCGTTTTTGCCCACTTTTTTAGATGGAGACTCCTCAGTCGCAGCATTTGCGCCGGTCTTTTGGAAATCTCCGCTCACGATGGATTGTAGTGAAGATACAATAGAGGAGACATCCGCTTTTCCGTCGCCTCCCTCTGTAATGTGCTGCACCATGGACTCCAGAGCATCCAATCCCTTAAATAAGGTATCGAATATAAATTCATGCATCGCCAGCTTGTTGTTACGTACAAGATCAAGAACGTTTTCCATTTGGTGGGTAAGCGATGCTAGGTCTTCAAACCCCATCGTAGCAGCCATTCCCTTGAGGGTATGGGCAGAACGGAAAATCACCTGAACGATACCTAGATCAGTTGGATTGCTTTCCAGTTGAAGCATTTTTTCGTTAAGAGATTGCAGATGATCATTCGACTCATCAATAAACATGTTTAAATATTGGTTCATGTCCATTGTGAGACACCTCCTCCATGAGTTACACTCCGATTATTTCACAACTTGTACAAGCTTGGGGGCGATCTCCTGCATTGGCAGAAGGTGACGCACACATTTTAACTCTACTGCTGAGCGGGGCATTCCGTACACTACACAAGTTTCCTCATTTTCAGCAAATGTGGATTGTACCCCAGCATCATAAAGCTTCTTCATCATTTTGGCCCCGTCGCTCCCCATTCCAGTGAGCAATACTAGATGCCGCTCCAACGAGGTTAACGAGAGCAACGATTCAAACATCGTATCTACGGAAGGACGGTGACCATTGCGAGCTTCCTCCGTCTTCAGTGACACAGTGTATTTACCACCAGCTCCTGGTACAATTCTTAGTTGATATCCCCCTGGGGCAATGTAGGCCGTTCCAGTCTCCAACGTCATTCCCTGCTCAGCCTCCACAACTCGGAGTGGACTTAACGTGTTTAAGCGTTGTGCCAGCGAACGAGTGAAGTTTGGCGGCATATGCTGAACGATAACGATTGGAGCAGGAAAATCACCAGGAATGCGTTCCAACAGCGTCTTAAGCGCCCGCGGACCGCCCGTAGAACATCCCACCGCCACTAGTTTGCGAAAGTTGGACGTGTGCACACCTTTTTTAAGTGACAATCCCTTAGGTGCGGCAGGAACTGTAGGTGCCGCTACTGGAGGCGTAGCAGCCGCAGGAGTACGAGTAGCTGATGAAATCACCGTCTTATGGGGCTCCGGCTTAACCAAGCCTGCTTTATCCTTACCATGCAGCGATTTGCCAGCGGCCGTAGTAGTACTGTTTAGTTGCCCTGGTGTTCGTCCTATCCCCTTGGACAAATCTTCCTTCTTCTGAACAGTAGGTGCTTGGACTGACTTATTGCTTGGCTGAGCAGCTGGCTGCTGTTCTATGCGCCCCGCTGTAACAGATGTTCCAGACTGTTGTCGTTTAGTTTCCTGCTTGGCTACTGCCGGAGCGGACTTGCCAACATCACGCTTCGGCTGAGCTGATACAGCAGGTGAAGGAGCAAGCGGAACAACAGGAGACTTGTCTGTCGAAGCTTGACTGCCTGATCGCTTCTCAGTCACAGCCTGTCCTGGAGGCTTTTGCTGTGGCGTTTTTTTCGCTTGTTCCAATGCAGCTTTGCGCTCATTAGCTTCCTTGCGCTCCAGACGACTCCGCACTGCTTGCATAGCAGTGTGCATCTGTTCCAGCAGCGCCTTACTCACTTGCTCAATATCTTGCGCATGAGCGATGGAAGGCTTTCTTATAAAATCGAAAGCTCCTGCCTCCAGAGCCATGATGGTCTCCTTCATGCCTTGTTCATTAATGCCTGACAGCATAATTACAGGTAGCGGATGGGCTGCCATAATCAATGGCAATGCTTCAAGACCATTCATTTCAGGCATCTCGACATCCATGGTGACCAAATCGGGCTGCAATTCCTTCACTTTCTCTACAGCCTCTTTGCCATTGGCGGCTGTACCTACGATGTTGAACGACTCATCCCTTACAATTAAATCTGTAATAATTTTGCGCATAAAGGCCGAATCATCTACAACCAGCACCCGGTAAGCACACATGTTAAACACCTCTGTTTCCTCTCATCAAAATCAATGTACAGAACGCCGCAACCATTTTTGCATAAACCCTTTAATTCCACTCAATGCACCTGATTGCGGAATCTGTGGCATTGCTGCAAAACGGTGTGCCAGATTCAATACATCTCTTGAAGCCGCACATCCCGGAAAAGCAACCATAAATGGTACTTGCCTTTTGACTGCTTGCATGACATGAGTATCATCACTGATATGTCCAAGCAACGGGATATCGATCTCCAAAAAGCGTTTCGCAACCAGTGCGATCTTATCGGCAACTTGACGGGCCTCATTATCGTTATCGGCACGATTGACTATAATTTTGAATACCGTATCCTTTTGCAAACCGCTGACGACTTTAATTAGCGCATACGCATCTGTTAAGGACGTCGGTTCTGGCGTAGTTACAACCAGACATTCGTCAGCTGAAGTGATGAATTTAAGGTTTTCTTTGGATAAACCAGCACCTGTATCAAATAGAATATAATCCATATCTGCCGCCATTTTCTCTACTTCTTCGGCAAAATAATTCAGATCGTCATCCGATAACGTAAACAATTCGCTCAAACCCGATCCTCCAGCAATATAAGGCAAACCACCTACACCCGTTTGAATAATTTCATCAATTGATTTCTCACGTTTTAGCAGATGTAAAAGATTGTATTGTGAATTGGCTCCCATTAATACATCAATATTGGCCATACCTATATCAGCATCAAACACAAGTACCCTTCGACCAAGGGATTGCAGAGCAAGAGCAAAGTTCAGCGTGAAATTGGATTTGCCCACCCCGCCTTTACCACTGGTGATCGTTATAATTTTTGCTTGACGACTACGTGGGGGCAATCGATATTTATCCAAGGAAGAAGCCATTTGTCTAAGTGATTGGGCTTGGTCACTCATATGGAATCTCCGTTAACTCCTGTTGATGTTTTGGGTCCAAGCAGCATGCTTGTGACCATTTCTGTATCGGGATGAAGCAGGTCATCAGGAACATTTTGTCCATTGGTAATATAGGCCAGCTGCATAGGAAATTGATGCAAAAGATTAAACATTCCACCGCAGCTACCTGTCTCGTCCATCTTAGTAAATACAACCTTACCGAGACCAAACTTGCTGAAATGTCCAGTTATATTGAGCATATCTTTACTTTTGGATGTCAGGCTGAGTACCAGATACGTCTCACTTTCATTAATAGGCGAAAGCAGACTTTGCAGTTCCGAAACAAGTAATTCATTACGATAATTTCGTCCTGCGGTATCCATGAGGATCAGGTCACAATGTTCCAGCCGTTGAATGGCTCTGTGGACGTCACCAGGAGATTGCACAACTTCAAGCGGTACATTCAAAATCGTAGCATATGTTCGCAGTTGCTCGACGGCTGAAATCCGGTACGTGTCAGAAGTAATAAATCCAACTTTGCGATGATGCTTAAACAACTGTTCTGCTGCTAACTTGGCAATGGTTGTTGTTTTCCCTACTCCGGTAGGACCTGCCACATACACAATTTTGGTATCTTTGGAGATCCCTTTGTCCAGTCTTGTCTGAATAAAACTGGCCACTTCCTCACGAAAGGCTTGTTCCCAATCGAAAGTTTCAGGCGCAAAAGGGTGCTCGCTCCGACGCACATATACCTTTTCGAGCCAATACTCCAGTAAATCACGTTCCACTTCCTGTTCCAGCACACGCTCACAAATCTCTTGCAGCGGCTCCGGCCAAGTACTTTCCATTGAAGAGTTTCGGGAAAACCGAGTCATCATAGTCTTCATTTCCCGCAATTCATTAAGCAGAGCCTGATTTTCCTCCGCTCCGCTCTTGTCTGGAACGCTTGCTTCAATGGGCTGTTTAAACAGTTCACTGGATGATTTCATGTTCGAAAGTAATGCTTCATGATCAAGTGCTTGAGACGTAGTCTCCAGATTATTAGCAGACCTAGATGACAAATGCTCAGTTGCTGAAGCTGCTTGTTCTGCATCGATCATTAATTCAGCTTGTTCTTCTTTGGAACCACCCGTCATCTGCGTTACCCGCCGATAAGCTTCTGGAGCAGCTTGTCTGGGAACCACAGGCATAAATGATTTTTCTGGCTGTTCAGGAGCATTCATTGAAGATGAAGCCGCCTGGGCAAGCTCTTGTGAAGATAGTCCAAAACGTCGTGGCTTTTGAGGTTGCTTCTCCTCTACCGCAGCTACCACTTCGATTTTCTTTTTACTGAACATTCCCATGAAACCGCCGACCTTCATTTCCTTTGTACTTAAAATGACGGCGTCTGTTCCTAAGTCACCCCTGATTTGCAGCATAGCTTCTGGCATGGTATCCACTACATATCGTTTCACTCTCATAAGTTCACCACCCCGACACTTTGAATTTCAACGTTCGGCTCCAGCTCACTGTACGACAGCACTGGGACATCCTGCATCGTCCGCTCCATCACTTGCCGCAAATACATACGAATTGTCGGTGACGTTAACACAATAGGCTGCTGTCCAGATTGAATGAGACGGTTGATTTGCTCCATCATTCTTTGATACACCGTTTGCGTTGACACCGGGTCTAGAGCTAAATAGCTACCTTGCTCCGACTGTTGCACGCTTTCAGCAATTTTCTTCTCCAATCCTGGTCCCACTGTAATAACGCGTAACGTCTCCCCTTGTTGGGCAAATTGCTGCGTAATCTGACGGGACAACGCCTGACGGACATATTCAGTCAGCACGTCGGGATCTTTTGTATAAGTACCGTAGTCAGCTAGTGTTTCGAAAATAGTCACCATATCGCGAATGGAGATTTTTTCTTTCAATAGCTTGGCCAGCACTTTTTGTACATCCCCAATCGCAAGCACAGAAGGAATAAGGTCGTCCACCAGCACTGGATAATTCTCTTTGAGATTGTCGACCAGCGACCGTGTTTCCTGTCTGCCAAGCAACTCATGAGCATGTTTCTTGATCGTCTCCGTAAGATGAGTAGCTACAACTGAAGGTGGATCAACTACGGTATAACCAGATAATTCCGCAACATCCTTGGTGTTCTCATCAATCCAGAGCGCAGGCAATCCGAAGGCTGGTTCCGTCGTTTCGATTCCTGTAATAGAATCATCGTCGTATCCCGGACTCATAGCCAGGTAATGATTTAACAGAAGCTCTCCGCCGCCCACGGTATTACCTTTAATTTTAATTACATACTCGTTTGGCTTGAGCTGAATGTTGTCCCGAATACGAATGACCGGCACAACCAGACCTAGCTCCAAAGCACATTGACGACGGATCATAATAATCCGATCTAATAAATCCCCGCCCTGCTGTGTATCCGCCAGCGGAATTAACCCGTATCCAAATTCAAATTCAATTGGATCTACCTGAAGCAAATTAATGACACTTTCCGGACTACGGACTTCTTCAATTTGTTGCTCCTCTTCCAGCTGTTCATCGGCTATCTGCTTGCGCTCCATATTGCCCTGCATTCTTCGAGCCGCAAAAAACAGCAGAATCGCCAGTGGAAGAGTTGTAATGATATGAATAGGTGTGAAAAGCCCTAATAATGCAATTGTGGCAGCCACAATGTAGATCAGTTTTGGATAAGAAAAGAGTTGTCCAGTTAAATCCTCTGCCAAGTTGCCATCTGACGTAGCCCGCGTAACAATCAAGCCTGACGCCGTGGATATGAGCAGTGCGGGAATCTGACTGACCAGTCCGTCACCGATGGTGAGGACAGAATAAGTCGACAGCGCCTCTTGAAATCCTTTTCCCTGAACGGCCATACCGATAATAAAGCCACCGACCAAGTTGATGATCAAAATGATAATACTAGCAATGGCATCACCTTTAACGAATTTACTCGCACCATCCATCGCTCCGTAAAAATCCGCTTCCCGTTCGATTTTACTGCGTCGTTCACGGGCTTGCTGCTCATTGATCAAACCTGCATTCAGATCCGCATCAATACTCATTTGTTTACCCGGCATTGCATCCAATGTAAACCGTGCGCCTACCTCAGCAACCCGCTCAGATCCCTTGGTGATAACAATGAACTGTACGACCACGAGAATGAGAAAGACAACAAAACCGACGGCAATTTGCCCTCCTGCAATCCAACTACCAAACGTAGCAACTACTTCCCCTGCATGGCCCTCACCTAAAATAAGTTTGGTTGTAGAGATATTAAGTGCCAAACGAAATAACGTTGTAATGAGCAGCAATGAAGGGAAAATAGAGAACTGTAAAGCTTCCTTCGTATTCATAGAAACGAGTAGAATCATTAAAGCAATAGAAATATTAATGACGAGTAGGATATCCAGCAGCCATGATGGGATCGGGAGAATCATCATAAGAACGATACCGATGACGCCTGCAAGGACAGTTATTTCTTTTATTTTCACGGGTCTCTAGCCCTCCGATCCCTTTATTTCACTTTACCTTTTAATTTATATACATACGCCAGCACTTCGGCAACGGCCTGGAACAGATCAGCTGGTATCGCATCCCCGATTTCGGCTCTTTGAAACAGCGCCCGCGCCAGCGGCTTGTTTTCCATCGTTATAACGCCGTTTTGCTTGGCAATTTCTTTAATTCGGAGCGCAACGTAATCTTGCCCTTTCGCAATAATCTGCGGCGCTTCCATCTCCGAACCGTCATATTTCAAAGCCACAGCAAAGTGCGTAGGGTTGGTAATGATGACATCTGCATTAGGAACCTCCTGCATCATACGCTGCATAGCCATACGGCGCTGACGCTCGCGAATTTTCCCTTTGATCAGCGGGTCACCCTCCATTTTCTTGTATTCATCCTTGATGTCCTGTTTGGACATTTTCAGGTTTTTCTCATGCTCATAACGTTGATACATATAGTCCAATACCGCTAAAACGAACAGCACCACACCAATTTTGAGCCCCAGTTCCATCGTTAATGAAGCTGTAAAGCTCAACATCTGATCGCCGGACATTTCAGCCAGTTTGGGTAGGTCAGCCTTTGTTTTCCAGAGTACGCTGTACACCAGATAACCAATTACGGTCATCTTTAAAACAGATTTCAGGAATTCAACCAATGACCTCATGGAAAAAATATTTTTGAATCCTTTAATCGGATCAAGCTTGCTAAACTTGGGCGTAATGCCCTCTCCAACTAATAAAAAGCCGATCTGCATGTAATTCGCTGCTATCCCGATGACAATGGCCCCAATAAAAATAGGTGCCAGCATAATCATGATTTGCACGCCATACTCACCCATCATTAGCAGCGTTGTGTTCGGCGTTACCTCCATAGAAAGCCGATTCACAAAAATATCCCGAAACAAGCGGACCGCATGATCCTTAAAATACCCGCCGAAAATCATGAGGCAAAAAAAAGTAACCAGCAGGACACCAGCGGCGGGCAATTCCATGCTTTTGGCAACCTGCCCTTTTTGTCTTGCATCCTGTTTCTTTTTGGGTGTAGCTTTTTCCGTTTTTTCCCCTGAGAACAACTGCAGGTTCATAGCATATTTAAATGACAAACTACGTTCCTCCAGACCAGACATTAAGGACGATTACCCATAATATCCAACAAATTGCGCATGGATTCGAACATCACAGAAAACAATTTCTCGAATATAAAAGCAAAACTTGGCATGAGAAGTAGTAACATGAACAGTCCCACAAAAATTTTGAGCGGTACACCAATGACAAAAATATTAAACTGGGGAGCCGTTTTAGCAAGAAATCCGAGTCCCACATCCGTTAAAAAGGTAGCCACTACAATGGGAGCAGCAATTTGAAAGGCCAGCATAAATGATTCCGCAAAAGAACGTACCAGGAATTCAGTTACACTGCCACCATACAGCTTTACAAAAAAATCATTTGTTAGCGGTACCCAATCATAGCTGTATAAGATAGCATTTAGCAGATGGTGATGCCCGTTTATGCTCAAAAAGAGCAATACAGCTAAAGCAAACTTGAAATTTCCTGTTAAAGGCGATGAAGCTCCTGTCATAGGGTCAAGCACATTGGCCATTCCGAAGCCTACCTGTAGGTCAATAAATGAACCAGCGGTTTGGATCGCAGTCATGAACAAATATGCAGTAAACCCCAATAACAACCCAATTAGCACTTCACGACCCACTAACAGCACATACGCTACATCAGTCGGTACCTGTTGATGCGTACCATACGTAAGATACACGACCAAAGCTAGAAATCCTGAAATTCCAACCTTAAAGATATTAGGTACCCCTCGGGTTGAAAAAATAGGTGCTACTACAAAAAATGAGGTAATCCGACAAAAAATCAGCAAAAAAACAGGAAAACTCTGTAACAATATGCTCATAACATTCAGCCTAACCTATATATTTGTACAAATTGTCCAGAATGTTATACGTAAAGTCCACTAATGTGGTCAATATCCAGGGCCCGAACAAAAGCAATGCCAGCAATACGGCAACAATCTTCGGAACAAAGGCCAGTGTCTGCTCCTGAATCTGGGTTGTCGCCTGAAAAATGCTGATAATCAAACCCACGACTAGCCCCAAAATCAGCATCGGAGCGCTCACCTTGAGTACAATATACACCGCTTGCCCAGCTAGGGAAAAAATAAACTCCGAAGTCATTGCCGTCCTCCTTGATTGCTGTCCCTGCATGAAATATTCATGTGTTAAAACTCAGAAGCAATGATTTGACTACCAAATACCAACCATCTACAAGTACAAATAGCAGTATTTTAAAAGGAAGTGAAATCATTACCGGTGGTAGCATCATCATCCCCATAGCCATGAGTGTACTCGCTACTACAATGTCTATAACTAAAAATGGTATGAAAATCATAAAGCCCATCTGAAAGGCCGTTTTCAACTCACTGATTGCATAAGCCGGAACCATCACCGTTAGTGGAATATCCTGATAATTCTTTGGTTTTTCCATCTTGGTGTATTTCATAAAGAGCAGTAGATCCTTCTCACGTGTATGAGAGAACATAAAGGTCTTGATCGGTACCGATGCCTTGTCCAGCGCCTGAGACTGTGTTATATCCCCCTTGAGATACGGCTGAAGCGCAGTTTCATTCATAGCTGAGAACGTCGGTGCCATAATGAATAAAGTGAGAAACAAAGCCAGTCCAACAAGCACCTGATTAGGCGGCATCTGCTGGGTTCCCAGCGAAGTTCGCACAAAGCCAAGCACAATCACAATTCGCGTAAAACTTGTCATAAGTACAAGCAACGCGGGCGCTACACTAATGACAGTAATAAGTAAAATAATAGACAGCGAGGTGGCACCGGGCTGTCCTTTGTCCGAATTGCCGACTTGAATATCAATGTTCGGAATCGGTTCCGCAGAGGCCGCCGTCACCGAAATGAAGCTGAACAAGACAAGCAGCAAACATGCAAGTATAATCTTTTTTCTCATGAATCTCCCGACCGATCTGTAGTATTCTCCTCATTGCGCAGCTTTTCAAGTTTATCCTTGCGATTCGGCATTTGCCGAAGCTTGGATTCAAACATCTCGTGAAAAGATGTCTCCTCTTCAGGCTGCTGCTGTGCCGCGTTGTTCCGGCGAAGCTTATCCGCAATTTTAGCGAATAGCGGGGCAATCGGGCCGCGCTGCAGAGAAGCTTCCTGCTCCAGTGCGGCCAAAATTTGCTCCACTTCTTCAGGATCGGATACTTTGTCAACAAGCTGGATATCTTCTCCCACACCAATGAGGTACACACTGCTACCTACTTCAACAAGCTGAAGGGATTTATTGGGACCCAGTCCCACGCCTCCCAGTATGCGAACGGAGCGGTTGCTGAACCAGCTCTGATTTCTTTTACTCAAAAACCGTATCAAGTACACGATCAGTACGATGATAAAGATTAGCACGAAAAGGACCCAGGCAATGTTGCCTATATTGCTGGATGTACTCAATGCGTCAGAGGCACCCTGTTGTGTATCCATACTGGGTGCGCCTTACACACCCAGTGTTTTGTTGATGGCTTCGATAACCCGATCCGATTGGAAAGGCTTAACGATAAAATCTTTTGCGCCAGCTTGAATGGCATCAATAACCATTGCTTGCTGACCCATCGCGGAACACATGATAACCTTTGCATTCGCGTCAATTTGTTTGATTTCCTTCAGAGCGGCAATGCCGTCCATTTCAGGCATCGTGATATCCATCGTAATCAGGTCCGGACGAAGCTCCTTGAATTTTTCAATGGCCTGTGATCCATCTTGGGCCTCTCCTACTACCTCAAATCCATTTTTGGACAGGATGTCCCGAATCATCATTCTCATAAATGCAGCATCGTCCACGATCAAAATACGGTTTGCCATCTGAAATAAATCCTCCCTAAATTATGCTTTTATTGTAATTTTTGAATACGGTCCCATTGACTTACAATATCTGTTACGCGCACACCAAAGTTCTCGTCGATTACGACAACCTCGCCCTTGGCAATCAGTTTGTTGTTAACCAAAATGTCCACCGGCTCCCCAGCAAGCTTGTCTAGTTCAATAATTGAACCTTGTGAGAGCTCCAGAATATCTTTAATTTGCTTTTGGGTCCTTCCTAATTCTACGGTGACTCTAAGGGGAATGTCCATCAATAAATTTAAATTGTTTTCATCCACTTGCGCAAATGCACCGGACTGCAAGTTAGAAAATTGTACAGGTTGTACATTTACATTACGTCCCGGTACTGCGCCGTAATGATGAGGCGTTCCGTAAGGAGCTTGCGGCGGTACACCAGCTGGCATTCCATAACCCGGTGTTCCATAGCCTGGAGCGCCCTGCTGCCCATATCCCGGGTCTTGAGGATACATTGGCGGTTGTTGACCATAGCCTGCGTCTTGCGGCGCCTGCGCGGCTGCAGGTGGCTGTTGATAGGCTGGTGCAGGCGGTTGCTGCGGAACGCTAGCTTGTTGCGGCGCTTCGGGAGCAGCTGTTGCAGCTACCTGCTGTGCGGACGCTTGCGGTTGTTCCTCATCCTCTCCGCCATTCATTAGGATGCTCACCATTTTTTTGGCGAAATTAACAGGTAACAGTTGCATCAGCGTAGAGTCAATAAGATCCCCGATCAATAACCGGAAGGAGACTGTGATGAGCGTCTCTTCATCCGGCAGACTGGATACTCCATCACCGTGCATAGGATCCAAAATATCAATCCCCGGTGGAGAGATATTAACAAAACGATTAAACATAGTAGACATTGAGGTCGCCGACGATCCCATCATCTGGTTCATCGCTTCCTGCACAGCACTAATGTGGATCTCATTCAATTCTTCATCTGCTGGGTTTCCTTCACCACCAAGCATTAAGTCCGCTATCACTTGTGCATCACGCTTTTTGATTACGAGTGAGTTAATACCCTCGAATCCATCGACATAATTTACATGTACAGCTACGTGTGGCTTTGGAAATGCAGTTTCAAATTCAGAACGGGTAATAATTGAAACTTTAGGTGTCGTAATATCCACCTTTTGACCGAGCAGTGTGGAAAGAGCCGTAGCTGCGCTGCCGAACGTTATATTACCGATTTCCCCGAGAGCATCCTGCTCCAGAGGAGTCAGAAAATCGTCAACGGTCTTGCCTGCGGGAGTAGAATCCGTCCCCGCTTCAGACTGTTTCAGCAAGGCATCGATTTCCTCCTGGGACAAATAGTCTTTACTCGTCAATTTCTTCAACTCCTTCGTTGACAATTTCATCAATTTGTACGGCAACACGATCTCTTACCATGCCGGGACTTCCCATAAACTTCAATTTCTCGCCTACCCGGATGGATAGTCCTTCTTTGACAGGTTTGTTCAATGAAATGACATCCCCGACCGAAAGACCCAGAAACTCGGCTACATTTATCCGGGATTCACCCAACTCCGCAATAATAGGGAGCTCTGCTTTGGTGACCCGTAATCTCAAGGCGTCAATCTCTTCGGGCGCCCTTGATTTCTTTTCGGATGTAAACCACTGGTGCGTGGACAGTCTAGCCATAATGGGTTCCAATACCACATGCGGGATACAGAGGTTAATCATCCCTGTGGTATCACCAATTTTGGTACTAAGCGAAATCAGAGCAATCGTTTCATTCGGCGAGACAATCTGCATGAACTGCGGATTTGTTTCCATCGCCTCTAGACGCGGTTCAATGTCCAGTACCGTTTTCCAAGCCTCTTGCAGGCTATCAAAGGTACGACTGAAAATTCGCTCCATAATCGTCGTCTCGATTTCGGTCAACGCAGTAACCTTTGACGGTGCCGAACCTGTTCCTCCGAGAAGCCTGTCCAACATGGCATAAGCAACGTTCGGGTGAACCTCAAGCACCATACGGCCTTCCAGCGGTTCAGCTTCAAAAATGTTTAGAATGGTCATTTTCGGAATGGAGCGAATGAATTCATCATAAGGAAGTTGCTCCACCTGAACGACATTAATTTGGACAAAAGTACGAAGCTGCGCTGAAAAATATGTGGTCAGATACCGAGCAAAGTTCTCGTGTATCCGCGTCAGACTCCGTATATGATCCTTGGAAAACCTAAGCGCTCTTTTGAAATCATAAGCGCGAACTTTCTTTTGGGTATCTTCCTTTTTAAGTTCTTCCGCATCCATTTCACCGGACGAAAGAGCTGCTAAAAGGGCATCAATTTCCCCTTGTGACAGTACATCCACCAATGTTATTCACCCCCTTACGTGTTCCTGACAAGTTCACCTGGAATCAAATGGCTGCCAGCAAAAAGTCTGTAATTTTGGCGTTCCCCAGGTGACCTTCAGGGAGCGACTTGTTGATGAGATCCGTCAGCTTGTCACTGAACTGGTCCCGGCCTTTAGCCGTTCTGAGCTCATCAGGTTTGGTGTCTGCAAGTAATTGAATAACGATGGGCTTAATACTGATGTCTTTGATTTTTTCAAAAGATTCTTTTGCTTTGGCATCGTTCAATTGAAAAGATAGGTTCATCTGAACAATGTAATCTGCGTCTGCCAGATTTGTTTTGATACCGGTAATTTCAGAACTCACTTCCACCAATTCATCTGCTGACAATCTTGGGAGTTGTTCTGCCTGAGCAGCTTGCGCATTCGGTATGACTTCCGACTTCTTCCCGCTAAGCGCTGGTATAAGTACAAAGGCCGCGCCTGCAATCAAAGTAATCGCGAGTAAAATTGTAATGAGCCATGGCAGCATCTTCTTCATTCGTCTTCCTCCATTTGTTGCACTTTTATCGTGGCGGCATGCATGCCGATTTCACGGCTGTAACCCTTGATCAAGGAGACGACATCTGCCGCTTTTTCCAATACAATCAACCGTTTCCCCGTCACCAAAGTGACGTATGTATCCGGTGTTTCCTCCACAGTCTCAATGAGCAGCGCATTAAGCCACATAGGCGAGCCGTTCAGCCGCGTTAACGGGATCATCGTAATACCAACCTCCTGATAGGTGCGGAGGAGCCTCTACTCCTCCGCGTTTAAATAAGATTATCGTTTCAAGTTTACAACTTCCTGAAGCACTTCATCCGAGGTCGTAATGATACGCGAGTTCGCTTGGAATCCGCGCTGAGCTACGATCATTTCGGTAAATTCGCCTGTCAGATCAACGTTAGACATTTCCAGCTGACCTGAGATAATAGCACCGGTGCCATCATCAGTGCTGTTTGCTTCCATAGCAGTGATTTCACCCTCGTTTCCAGAGTTAACTGTAGCACGATACAGACTACCCCCGATTTTTTCTAATCCTTCTGGATTGATTACTTTAGTTACTCCAATTTTGGTAGCATTATCTGTTCCACCAGATGCCAAAGTTTGTACAATGGTTCCATCCTGAGAGATTGAGAAAGCAGTAACATCGTCTGCTAACGTAATGGGAACTCCACCACCTGAATCAGCAACAAAAAAACCGTCCGAAGTTACCAAATGCCTATTTCCGTCAATGTGAAAATCTCCTGCTCTAGTCAAGTATGGAGCTTCTTGATCCGCATTCATTTTAACCAAAAAGAAACCATCACCATTAAGGCGTAAATCTGTTGGATTATTCGTCGTCATGGCACTTCCTGGTAAATGAAGCGTGTCAATGGAAGCCACAGTCGAACCCAATCCAATTTGCTTTGCGTTACTTCCTGCCGTTTCTTCTCCAGACGCACTTGCACCTGAACTCGTTTGGCTCAAGATATCCTTGAACATCACTCGGCTGGACTTGAAGCCTGTAGTATTTACGTTTGCAATGTTGTTACCGATAACGTCCAGCTTCGTTTGAAAGCCCTTCATGCCCGATACACCTGAATACATTGATCTCAACATTGAGTATAAATCCTCCTCTGATTGGTTGCTTAGTTGACCGCATCAGTCGATCCGCGGCTTTTTCATGGCTTTCCTATTCGGGCCAGCCACTTCGTATACATTTTTATGAAATAATTACAGCACTATCTATCTGCGTAAATACGTTATCCTCCATGGATTTCTTATCCATCGCGGTAACAACTGTTCGATTAGGTACACTTACAATCAAAGCCATATCCTGCATTAAGATCAGTGATTCTTTGGCGCCTTTGGCAGCTGCTTTATCCACAGCAGAGTTGATTTTCGCCATTTGGTCACTTCTCAACTCTATTCCCCGCTGCTCCAGACGCTTGGCTGCATGGTTGCTCAGCTTGAGCACCTGATCCTGCAACACCTGACCGAACGGTCTGGCACTCTTCGATACCGAATTTACTCGGTTTTGTGAGATTGCTGCTGGGGGCACATTGGCGGGAAAAAGGCGTCCGACCGTTATTCTGTCATTCATGAGTTCTCACCGCTTCCAGTAGAGGAAGAAGATGAAGTATCCGATGTATCTGTAGCGGGAGTCGTTTTGTTAGCCTGGCTCACTGATGTTACATCTTTTAATGCCACCTCAGCCGCTCCCATTTTGGCATACTGCACACCGTCACGAATAACGATGGAATCCACGATTCCACTTTTCACTGTACCCGCACCTGTTTCACCTGTAATGGAGTCTTTTTTACCTGCCTCAATCCAGCTGACTTCTTTTCCTATCAAACCGGAGGCTGTACCTAAAGACTGTCCCAATGCATTCAACTGCGTAGAAATGTTCATCAGTTGTTCCACCGAGGAAAACTGGGCCATTTGAGCGATAAATTCTTTATCCTCCAAAGGCTGCATCGGATCCTGATTTTGTAGCTGGGTGATCAAAATTTTCAAAAACTGATCTTTACCCATCGTTTTAGTATCCTTGGCACTTGCTGTTTTGACATTATTCACATTGTAATTCGGCCAGACGTTACTGGTGGATACATTGTTGTCTGTAGTCGTCATTGTGTTCTCACCTCCATCATTACGCTTGTGCTGTAAAGGAGCCTGTCCGATTCATATCATCTGCGCGTTGTTCAGCTGTCCAGTTACGAAGCTCTTCTGCCATTTCAGCTACCTTCAAAGCATCCTCGCTCTCTTCTCTACCTCGAGCTTTGGAACGTTGATTGGATTGCTGCTGCTGATTAGCTCCAGATCCGCGTCCATCCTGATACATATGGGAGGAAAGCGACTCATTGTGCGTTACTTCTACCTTATCTACCTGGATACCTTGGCTCTGGAGACTCGAACGCAGCTGCGACATTTGCTGTTCCAGCAAATCCTTCGCTCCGCTATGCTCAGTCATGAACTGGGCAACCAGATGACCATTTTGCATTGTCAGCTTAACCTCCAGCTGGCCCAGATGATCTGGACGAAGCATGATAGTCGCTTCCGTCAAGCCAGTGTGTTTTACAATGTCAAGTTTCTGCACTACAAATTCGGTCATCTCCTTGGCAAATTGCCGCACATGTACGACTGGTTGGGCCGGAGCCGAAGGCGTTGTTCCTTGCGTTTGTACCGAAAGCTGTCCCGCAGTCGTGATCACTGGAGTCTGATTGTCAGTTGCTGTCGAATCCGCTTGCTCAGTTGCATCTACGAATGCACTCGCTTCATCCGTTGCAGTCGTCTTAACTGCAGACTGAACGAGAATATTAGTTGATGAACGTTGCCCTTCTGAACCTTGTTGATTAGTTTCGCCTTGACTAGCTTGCTGCTGAGAAGCAACAACCTGTTTGTCTGTAGTGGCTGTAGCTACGGTCTGAGTACCATTTGTTCGATTTGCAGAAGGCTGAACTGCTTGTGAATCCCCACCATCAGCAAGTTCCACAGCTTTCATTACACCATTCCACTGCTCATCGGAAATTGCTCCCGTACCTGCCGTTGCGCTTTGGAGCGATTGTAGCAACTGTGTCACCTGGGACTTTTGGTCTCCAGAAGCCTGCTCTGCTACATTGGCAAGTTGTGACAAAGCGTCCTGCAATGCAAATCGAAGAGTAGCCGGGTTGGCTGCCAAGGCTGTTAAGCCTGTCGCCTCTGTCGTTTCTCCACCGTTTAACTGTTGATTTGTTCCGTCGCCTTGCAAAAACTGTTGTACTTGCTGAATCCAAGCTTGCAGAGTTGCAAGCAGAGCAGGATCGGCAGCTACTTGATCATCCAACTTTTCGAGATTCTGCAGCAAAGGAGCCAGTGTTTCGACCAGCGACTCGGTTGGAGCTTCCGTGGATTCTCCAGTCGCAATAAGCGGGAGTACCATAACTAATGGAGAACCGTTCGCATCTGTGCCTGCTGAGCCCGTTTGCCCGCCTGTCATCATTTGCGTAAGTGTTTGATTAAAAGCACCCGTGGTTGCTCCAGCAGCTGTGGCTGTAGTCGTTGTTGAGGCCGTTGTACTGCTAGCTGTCTGACTGGAGCCGAGCGATACACTTTGAGAAATAAGGGTCATTTATTTTTCACCTCCCTTCATTTAAATTACTTACTGCCCATCAATTTGTTTAAAATTTTTGCGGTCTGAGCCGCATCCTTGGCAGACATATTTTGTAGTAAAGAACCACGTGTCGAATCATCTACTGTATTTAATATGTTTAATGCCTTGTCTGGACTGATTTTGTAAGTTTGCAAAATAAGTTCGGCACCGCTCTTCTTGTCCATGGAAGCAAATGTGCTACTGATTTGAGTGCTTTGCAAACTCTTACTCGTCGTGCCAGCTGTGGTACCTTGATCCTTTTTCAGACGAGACTGCAACGCTGCAACTGACAAATCCGTAGATGGCGTTACGTTTTTCAGAGCCATAGTAATATCGGCTGCTTTTTTAGCGTCCATCTTTTGCAAAATCTTCGCACTGTTGGCAGGGTCCATGTAGCTTAACAGCTGCACAGTCTCTTCCGTAGTCAGATTCTCCATAATCGGTGCCGCTTTACTAGCTGTCATTCCTTCATACATGCTAGCAAGATCTCTGGCCTGTTTTACATAAGGATCTTCATTTGTTGTTCCACCTGTAGTTTGCGTACCAGCCTGTCCCTGCTGACTGGCCTGTGGCTGCTGTTCCTGTTGCGTTTGGAGCGTATTGACCTGATTCTGCAGTTCAGTAACCTTTTTATCTTGTGTCGTCTTAGCAGCGGTAGCCTTTTTAAGCTCCTCCGTCTGCTTGGCTAGATCTGCCTTTAACTGCTGAATGGTTGCTTCAGAACTTTCGGACTGAGCCTTTTGATCTGCCTCTTTCGTCTGTGTAGCCTTATCTTTCGGTTCAGGTACCCAATTTTTAACAACTGGTATTTTGTTCCCTAATGAAATCATTTCGCTTCTGAAGTCCATATTGAACAATGTAAGCAGGACCCCGACCAGAACGATTGTGAACACAATCGGAATCAGGAAAAACATAAACCGTTCAAATCCCCCGCCTGATTCTTTTCCTAAATCCATATCCAGTTCATTTTCTGCTAACTTCTGTGCCATCGTCTTCCTCCTCAGGCAGCTGATATGCGTATCCTATGACTTTCCGCTTACCGGGCTTTCATGGCAAATCGCACGGAAGCCATTTCATCCAGCTCGTTCTGCTCGCGCAGGAGCACTTCCTGTTGGAATTTCACGTTGGCCTTCTCTCTCGCTTTCAGCCAAACCTGTTCATCCAGCATTTTATCGGTCAAAACGGTTTGTTTGCTTTGCACATTTTGCTGCGCATATTGAACATCCCTATGCTTGCGTGTAATACATTGGTCCAGATGATTAACATAAGCCTGTAATTCCTGAATGGTAGAGAGTGGTGCGCAATCCTCGGCAGCCTTTTGGATGGCTGATATGACTCGATTCCTTTCGCCTACAAGCTGTGTTAATGTCTGCTCCTCAGCCTGCAATTGTCCAACAGCACTGGAAAGCAACCATTCGGCCTGTGACTTTTCGTTGGTTTTCAAGTCTACAACTTTCTGAAAGGAATACTGAAATCTCATCGTTCAACCTTCATCTCCTCGTAAATTCAGAAATCAAACGCTCTCTTACCTCGTCCAGCTCAGCCTTTTCATCTGTTCTTTGTCTTGTAAAATCCCATATATCCCGTATACGCTCCATGGATTCGTCAATTTCTGCATTTGAACCCTGCTGATAGGCCCCAATATTAATCAGGTCCTCCGAATCTTTGTAAATGGCCATCAAGCGCTTAATGTTCTCGGCAGCGTCTATCTGATCTCGTGGTGCGATATCCTTCATAACCCGGCTAATACTCGCTAACACATCGATTGCCGGAAAATGTCCTTTGTTCGCAATTCCACGATTCAAGACAATGTGTCCATCCAAAATCCCGCGCACCGCATCCGCGATGGGCTCGTTCATATCATCACCATCGACCAGTACCGTATAGAAAGCGGTTATGGAGCCAGTAGGGCCTGTCCCTGCACGTTCTAGAAGCTTAGGTAGACTAGCAAACACGGAAGGTGTGTACCCTCTCATTGCCGGTGGCTCCCCTACGGCTAGGCCGACTTCACGTTGGGCCATCGCATACCGGGTAACTGAATCCATCATCAGCATGACATTCAACCCGCGGTCCCGAAAATATTCCGCGATCGTCGTTGCAATAAGTGCACCCTTAATACGGATTAACGCAGGTTGGTCGGAAGTTGCCACAATGACCACGGAACGTTCTAGTCCCTCCGGACCTAAATCCCGTTCAATAAAGTCCAGCACCTCGCGTCCACGTTCCCCGATCAAGGCGATTACATTCACATCAGCTTCCGTATTACGGGCAATCATTCCCATCAAGGTACTTTTACCTACACCCGAACCTGCAAAAATACCAACCCGTTGTCCTTTACCGATAGTAAGCAACCCGTCAATAGCGCGCACCCCGATACTGATTGGTTCCTGCACACGCGGACGATTCAGCGGATTGGACGGAATATTGAAGGTTGAATATCTCGCCATTCGCGAGGGAATCAATGAG
Source organism: Paenibacillus sp. EKM206P (assembly GCF_011066155.1). Classification (NCBI taxonomy): domain Bacteria; kingdom Bacillati; phylum Bacillota; class Bacilli; order Caryophanales; family Paenibacillaceae; genus Paenibacillus; species Paenibacillus sp. EKM206P. Next base: position 298,094 of record NZ_JAAMNQ010000004.1, read on the forward strand.
CCATCCAGAGGCTGACCCAAGCCGTCCAGCACCTTGCCTAACAGTTCCGACCCGACCTGCACATTCAACGGCTTCCCTGTTCCTACTACATCACAACCGGGACCAATGGATTGCAGTTCTCCAAGTGGCATTAGAAGCACTTTATTGTCCCTGAAGCCTACAACCTCCGCTTGCAACGGCTTTGCCGTTTTACCCGGATAAATGTAACAAACATCCCCGATACTGGCATCTGGACCTTCCGATTCAACCATCAGGCCGATAACCTGCGTAACCTTGCCATTTACCCGAACCGGGTCCAGCTGGCGCAAATGATCCATGTAGCGCTGCGTATTAAGCCCCTTCATGTCTTCGCTCCTCATTCTCATGTGCCAGACGCAGTAGTTCCTTTTTGATCTCAGCTAATTGCGTATCAATCCGCGCATCCACGCTCCCAAAAGAAGAACGGATAACACAACCGCGATCTTTCACGGTACCATCAGGAATAATTTGCAGTTCTGCCTGCGAATCGACAGTTAATGACAATTCTTCTCGTGCACCTTGCACAAATGCGAAATGCTGAGGCGACACACACAATGTAATGGTTCCTTTTTCCCGCTTACGAGCCAAATTTTTACGAATTAATTCAATTGTGTAGTCCGGCTCAAGGCTAAGCTGTTTCTCAATGACCTTCTCAGCAATAGCACTACTCAGTTCAACCAGAAAAGGCTCAGCTTCCTGAATTAGTTGTTCCTTTATCTCATAGGCCTGACGTAGAATATCCTGTGCTTCTTCCATCATCTGCTCTGATTTCGTCTGAAGCTCGGCCTCAGCCAGCTTCTGACCTTCTTCATATCCTTGCTGAAACCCATCAGCCTTTAACGACTGAGTCAGCTGATCGTCATGCTCGCGTCGCTCCTGCCACCAGGCTTCAATCTGCTGCTGCGCCTCCTGAAGCATCCGTTCCGCTTCTTCAGCTGCCTCGCGAACCTGACGTTCGGCAAAATCCTTAGCATCTTTCAGCATTTCATCCCGTAGCCGTTCAGCCTCATGATCTCGCTGAGGCTCCGGCTCCGTATATTCAGTTGTGATTTCTTCGTCCGTCGTTTCTGGCGCATACGTATGTGCCACATCAATTGTTTTCAAAGCCTCTACAGGAATATATTGGAAAGATTTGATCAAGTTAGACAATGATGTCATCTCCTCCGCCGCGTGCGATTATAATCTCACCGGCCTCTTCCAATCTGCGGATCGTCGATACGATACGTGTCTGTGCTTCTTCCACATCACGCAACCGCACCGGTCCCATGTACTCCATTTCCTCTTTGAAGGTTTCTGCCATACGTTTCGACATATTTCGGAAAATCACATCACGTACTTCTTCACTGGATACTTTAAGCGCCAATTGCAAATCTGCATTGTCGATATCGCGGACAATGCGCTGAATGGAACGGTTGTCCACATTGACGATATCCTCGAACACGAACATTCTTTTCTTAATTTCCTCAGCCAGTTCTGGATCTTGAATTTCAAGCGAGTCGAGAATCGTACGTTCGGTTCCGCGGTCTACGCCATTCAAAATCTGAACAATGGACTCAATACCACCTGCATTCGTATAATCCTGCGTCGCGGTTGCAGACAGCTTTTGCTCCAACACTCGTTCCACCTGGGAAATAACTTCCGGAGATGTACTGTCCATGACAGCGACACGCCGGGCCACATCTGCCTGCTTTTCCTGTGGCAGAGACGACAGAATTGCAGCCGCCTGCTCGAATTGCAAGTACGAAAGCACGAGAGCAATCGTTTGCGGATTCTCATTCTGTATAAAATTCAATATCTGGTTTGGATCAGCTTTGCGGGCAAAATCGAAGGGTCTTACCTGTAACGTCGCTGTTAGACGGTTAATGACCTCAACTGCTTTTTGCGATCCGAGTGCTTTTTCCAATATTTCTTTAGCGTAATTAATACCGCCTTGGGAAATGTACTCCTGAGCCAAACAAATTTGATGAAACTCGGCCATGATGGAGTCCTTCTCAATGGCATCGACCTTCCGCACATTGGCAATTTCCAATGTAAGTTGCTCGATCTCCTCATCACGCAAATGCTTGAATATTTGAGCAGATACCTCTGGTCCCATTGTGATCAGAAGTATAGCTGCTTTCTGTCTTCCCGTTAAACCTTGACTGCTTGCCTTTGCCAATGAACTCACCTCTATTCGTCAGCCAGCCATGTACGAAGCAGATTGACGAATTCGTCGGGTTTCTTTTTCGCCAGACTTTCAAGCTGTTTACGCACTTGACTTTCATTTGTCACACTTTCCATGGTAATAGACGGGAACTCCGTCGGCGTTGGCATAAGTTGCAATTCTTCATCCAACTCTTCTTCCTGCTTACGACGACCGCGTACGATGAGGAAGATTACACCCGCCAGCAGTGCCAGAACAGCAGCTCCGATGCCCCATAGCCAAGGGTTGGAAGCTGAGAAGAATGTATTTGTGCTCGCAGGCGCCGGAACTGCTTGTGAGAACACCGAAACCTTCTTAGCCAAATCAGCGTCTGTAATTGTAGTACCAGAATTCGCCAACGACGCTCTTACGATATTAACCAAAATATTTTGAATTGCTGTCTGAGTTGCAGTATCCAACGTTTGCTGACCTGTTGGTGGTTCAACTGCTACATTAATGGTTAAATCTTTTACAGTGTACGGACTTTGGATAATATCCCTTGCAATTCGGTTAACTTCGTAGTTAATCGTACTTGAGCTCTTATCTGAGCTGGTATTGCCGGAATTAGCTCCTCCGGGGTAGCCCGGAACATCCTGTGTTCCTGTTCCTGCAACTCCTCCGGTTTGTCCACTACTACCTGTATAGCTTTCCTGAATTTGTTGGGCGCTAATTTCAATACCCTTCATTTTTGTTTGATCAACAGGTGTAACCATTTGTTCCTTTGATGTTACTTTGTCGAAATTTAGCTGGGACATCACCAGCACATTTACCTTGTCGTCTCCAACAATTTTCGACAAAAATTGTTGAACATTATTCCTTACATCGCTCTCAAACTTCTTCTGTAGAGCCATGTTTTCTTGAACACCACTAGTGAGCCCACCTTGGCCGCCCTTGGCCGTTGGAATCAACTCATATTCCTTATTAGTGATCGTAATGTTTTCCACTGGAAGATTCGGTACGGCCGTTTTTACCAGATTAAAGTATCCATCGATCGCCTGCTGATTTGGAGTAAAGCCAGGCTCGAATTCCATTTGAATCGAAGCGGAGGCTTTGTCCTTTTCCTCAAGTCCGGCAAAAATGTTTTCCTTTGGCATATTAATGACAGCTTTGGAGCTTTGGACACCATCCATCCGTTCCAACAGTTGCTGTATTTCGCCGTTCAATGCATTATTGTACTTCACATTGAACTCGTTCTCCGTCATGCCAATGGCAGAGGAGGACTGGTCAAAAGCGCTCATGCCGATTGAACCCTTCTGAATCAGGCCTTGAGACCCAACATCTACCTTCGCCTTATCCGCATTAGCGGTTGGGACTGAGATTTGTGTCCCACCAGCATTAAGTTGATACGGTATACCCGCAGAATCGAGATATTTAATGACTCCGGCAGCATCGTTAGCATTTAAATCTCGGAAAGCCACTTCATACTCGGTTTTGGTAAACTGCATCGTTAGCACTACAACAGCGATAATGATGAATGCTAATGTCGAAACAAGTAATATCTTCTGTTTTTTGCTAAAATTATTCCAATACCCGGAAATCTTATCCCGATATTGGGCGATTCTCTCGTTCACTCCGTCACCCCATCCGAAACTTTGCTAAACCCTCTTTACATCTGTGTACGCATGATCTCCTGATAGGCTTCGATCGCTTTGTTTCGGACCTGTGTAGTAAGCTGCAGGGAAAGCAGCGCTTGTTGGGAAGTGATCATGACCTGATCTACATCAACTTTGCCTGCCATGAATTGGTCGGACATCTGGTGCGTAGCGGCTTCCTGCTGCCCTACTTCATTGAGAGCATCCTTTAGGAAGGAACCAAAGTCCTTCAAGGATTCGGAAGGCGTCGCTTTCGCCAACTCATTGTTAGGCGATTGAATCTGCTGTATTACCGGTGTCTGTACATTAAACATGGCGTTCTGAATCATGTTTTACTCTCCCTATTAAGTAATTAGTAGTCCTAGAGCTTAGCGACCGATTTCAAGCGCTTTGGAAACCATAGCCTTTGATGCATTCAGAGCTGTTACATTGGCTTCGTATGAGCGTGTTGCGGAAATCATGTCGACCATTTCTTTCATAATGTCTACATTAGGCATATATACATAGCCATCTTTATCAGCATCCGGGTGACCCGGATTGTACACAGGCTTCAAAGGTGACTGATCTTCCTGAATTTGCGAAACCTTAACGCCAGCAGCGCTAGTTCTACTTCCTTCCATTTGAGCCTTCAAAACATCGGCAAAGCCAGATTGGTTCGGCTCCAAAACAACCGTTTTTCTCCGATATGGAACTGCTTGTCCATTCTCCACTTTCGCCCGAGTTGTCTCTGCGTTGGCAATGTTGCTAGATATAACGTCCATCCGCAACCGTTGGGCCGTAAGAGCAGACGCACTAATATCAAAGCCGTTGTTAATCTTCACCTATTCCTATCTCCCTTCTACCGCTGTTCTCATCATCTTGATGCGCTCATTAATTTCTTGGATGTAGGTATTATATCTTAGTTGATTTTCAGCCATAAGACTCATTTCTCTGTCGATATCTACGTTGTTCATATTGTTATTCATGACTGAGTACCCATCTTTGGTGACCGTGGCATCTGGAATGGAGTTCACAGGTCCTATTTGAAAATGTCTTGAATTGGTTACTTTTCCACGTAGTGGTGTGACGTTCCCGTCCATTTGCTGCTGAAGCAGTTCTTCAAATGAAACCTCCGAACGCTTAAAATACGGGGTATCCGCATTGGAAATATTGTCAGCCATCACACGTTGTCTCGTATTTGCCGCCTGTACACCTGCCTGAAGCTTTTGAAAGCTCATATCACCCAGCAGATTCATTTAGCTCCTCCCTCCCAGCGTCTACTCCAAAGTAAGATTCAATAAAACAAGATTTTTCACTTTTTTTCGACAATAAAATTTCATAATTATACATTTCTTTTAGGTCTTAAGTAGAAAATAATAACTTTCTGTCATATATTCTAAGTTTCGTAGAGTTGGGACCTAATTACAATAAGAAAAAAGCCCTATCTTTTTAAAAAAAGAGGGCTTTAGATGCATAAATTGTTAAATTTTTCAGGTTTTTTTCAAGAAAATGAATGTTTTCTTAGCACTTTACACCTGTAAAAGATTATACGTCCTACTTTTGGAATAGACAGAAAAATCATCAACTTGACCATTATCTAGGTCTAAATGACGGTGCAAGATAGTGTTATTCTGGACCACACACCCTATTTTTAGAAAACCCTATTCATAAAATATACTGACTAAGGTCCCTGTTTTGGGCAATATCTCCCAGCTTCTCACGTACATATTCCGGGGTAATGATCATACGATCCAATGTAAGCTCTGGTGCTTCAAACGACAGATCCTCCAGCAGCTTTTCTAGAATGGTATGCAAACGACGTGCGCCAATATTTTCGGTGTTGCGATTTACAGACTCAGCAATACTGGCAATCTCACGAATCGCTTCCGCAGAAAATTCGACTTCAATCTCCTCGGTACGGAGTAGATCAGTGTATTGCTTGGTCAGCGCATTTTTAGGCTCCGTCAGTATCGACACAAACTCATCCAAAGTCAGGCTACTTAATTCCACACGGATTGGAAAACGGCCCTGAAGCTCAGGGATCAGGTCAGATGGTTTTGCAACATGAAAAGCTCCTGCAGCAATAAACAGAATGTAATCTGTTCTTACCGGACCGTATTTGGTCATGATGGTAGATCCCTCGACAATAGGTAAAATATCGCGCTGGACGCCTTCTCTCGACACATCGGGGCCACTCCCCTTACCCTGGCTGGCAATCTTATCTATTTCATCGATAAAAATAATACCCGATTGCTCAGCACGCTTCACAGACTCCTGAATCACATCGTCCATATCGATCAATTTGGCGGCTTCATCTTGAATCAACACCTTGCGAGCTTCCTTGACTGGCAGCTTGCGCTTCTTCGTCCGCTTGGGCAGAAAACTTCCGAACATCTCCTGCATATTCATACCCATTTGTTCATTCCCTTGCCCAGCAAACATATCGAGCATATTGGGTGCAGTATCCTCCACATCAATCTCTATGACATCATCCTCAAGCTTACCGGACAACAGATCGAATTTAACCTTACGGCGCTTTTCTGCCAAAGATCCATCCTGTTGTGGTGGTTCTTCTTCTACCGAAGTTCCCGTGTTATTGCCAAACAGCATTTCAAAGGGATTACGTTGCGATTTGTTTGACTTTTCTGCAGGTACAAGGATGCTGACAATCCGTTCATTTGCCATGTCCTCCGCTTTGTCCTTCACATTCTCTGTTCGTTCCGACTTGACGATGCGAATGGAGGTTTCCATCAGATCACGCACCATGGATTCCACATCACGACCGACGTAACCTACTTCTGTAAATTTGGTCGCCTCTACCTTGACAAAAGGAGCCCCCACGAGCCGTGCAAGTCTACGTGCAATTTCAGTTTTACCCACACCAGTCGGTCCGATCATCAAAATATTTTTAGGCACAATTTCATCCCGTATGTCATCCGGCAGCTTGCTACGCCGATAGCGGTTGCGCAAGGCAACAGCAACAGATTTTTTTGCTTCCTTTTGTCCGACAATATACTTATCCAGCTCGGATACCACTTGTCTGGGCGTCAACGATTGATTATTCATTTTGCACTCCTCCACCCTTGAATACTCAGAGCCGATTTACAGTTCTTCCACGATAATCTGATTGTTCGTATACACACATATTTCCGAAGCAACCTCTAGCGCTTCCCGTGCCATGTCCTTTGCTTCCATGCCAGAGCCATGGCGTTTGAAAGCACGGGCAGCAGCCAATGCAAAATTGCCACCTGAGCCAATGGCAAGCACATCATCATCCGGCTCGATAATTTCGCCGCCTCCAGAAATGAGCAGCATCCCGGAAGAGTCCATCACAATCATAAGCGCTTCCAGTTTACGCAGGATACGATCCTGACGCCAGTCCTTGGCCAGTTCCACGGCTGCTCTTTGAAGATTTCCGTGGTGTTCCTCTAGCTTATTTTCAAACTTTTCAAATAACGTGATAGCATCGGCCACCGAACCCGCAAATCCTGCAACGACCTGACCACGATACAATCTGCGTACTTTTTTTGCCGTCTGCTTCATTACAACACTGTTACCGAACGTTACCTGTCCATCACCCGCAATAGCTCCTTTGCCATTGTGGCGTACAGCGCAGATGGTGGTAGCATGAAAGGACATATCCATAACGCGCTCCTCCTTTTCCTTCATCCCTATGCCTGTACTTCAGCTGATATAACTCCCGTTTCATTGATATAACCGCGCAAACTTTCCAACGCGCGACTAGCGAGAGCTTCATTCTTTTCCTTTTTGTTACGAATCCGTTTTTCCAACTTTGGAAGCAAACCAAAGTTTGCATTCATCGGTTGAAAATGTTTAAAATCAGCGGTCGTAATATACCGCGCCATGCTGCCTAATGTCGTTTCTGCAGGAAATACAAACATTTCCTGTCCACGTGCTGCTCGTGCCGCATTCATCCCGGCCAGCAGACCAGAAGCTGCCGACTCCACATATCCCTCTACACCGGTCATTTGTCCGGCGAAGAATAGATTACTTCTTCCCTTGAACTGATAGGTTGGATGAAGTTGCTGCGGTGAATTAATAAAGGTATTGCGATGCATCACACCATAACGTACAAACTCTGCCTCTTCAAGACCCGGAATCATTGAAAATACACGCTTTTGCTCCCCCCATTTGAGGTGAGTCTGGAAACCAACCAGATTATACAGCGTTCCTGCAGCGTTGTCCTGCCGAAGCTGAACAACTGCGTGAGGCAGTTCACCTGTATGCGGATTTACGAGACCCACAGGTTTCATAGGTCCGAACAATGCCGTTTGTTTCCCACGTTGCATCATCACTTCGATGGGCATACAGCCTTCAAAATAAATTTCTTTTTCGAATTCCTTGACTTGCGCTACCTCAGCCGTAATCAGAGCCTCATAAAAAGCATCAAATTCCGCTTCGTTCATCGGACAATTCAAGTACGCTGCTTCTCCCTTATCATAACGGGAAGCCAGATAAACCTTGCTCATGTCGATAGAGTCCTTTTCCACAATCGGGGCCGCCGCATCGTAAAAATAAAAATACTCCTCTCCCATCAGTGATTTAATCTGTTCCGACAAAGCTGGAGAAGTTAAAGGCCCCGTCGCAATAACCACAATACCGTCCTGTGGGATTTCCTGAAGCTCTTCATTAACAACCTCGATCAAAGGATGTTGATGAAGCGTATCAGTAATATGACCGGAAAATCCGTCACGATCTACTGCCAATGCACCGCCAGCCGGAACAGCATGACGATCTGCTGCGCTCAGAATCAAGGAGTTCAGTATTCTCATCTCTTCCTTCAGTACGCCTACTGCATTCGTTAGGCCGTTTGCCCTCAAGGAATTACTGCATACCAGTTCGGCAAATTTATCTGTATGATGTGCTGGTGTTTTTACAACCGGCCTCATTTCATATAACTTGACTGGCACTCCACGGCTTGCAATTTGCCAGGCAGCTTCGCTGCCCGCCAAGCCTGCTCCGATGACCGTTACCTTTTGTAGTTCACTCACGTTTAAATCCCCCTGCTAATGTTGTTCTTAAGAAGTCTCTACACTCTCATCGCTCTCTTCCAGCATTTCGCTGTGATCGCAGACAGTACAGTTGAGCTTCGTTCCTTGTTTCGTACGTTTTTCAACCATTAGGCTACTGCAACTTGGGCAAGGCTTAATGGACGGTTTATCCCAGGATACAAAATCACATTCCGGGTAGCGGTCACATCCGTAAAAGATACGTCCCTTTTTACTTCGTCGTTCGACAACATGTCCCTCACCGCATGTAGGACAATTAATCCCGATATCCTTAACAATTGGCTTTGTGTTACGGCAATCTGGAAAAGCAGAACAGGCCAGGAATTTACCAAATCGGCCAAGCTTATAGACCATTTGGCTGCCACACTTATCACAAATGACATCGGATACTTCATCTTTTATTTCAATTTCTTTCATTTCTTCTTCAGCCACTTCAAGTCGCTTCTCGAATGACTCGTAAAAGTCACTCAACACCTTGACCCAATTACCTTCGCCTTCTTCGACGTGGTCAAGATCACCTTCCATATGAGCTGTAAACTCCACATTCAAAATCTCTGGAAAGAACTCCTCCATCTGTTCGATGACCAATTCGCCCAGCTCTGTAGGGAAAAACTTCTTCTCTTCAATAGCAACGTACCCACGTTTCTGAATGGTTTCCAGCGTCGGCGCATACGTACTTGGACGTCCTATACCCAGTTCTTCCAGCGTCTTAACCAGTCGCGCTTCCGTATAACGGGGAGGCGGTTGTGTAAAATGCTGCTTCGGCTCAACTGCTTCTTTTTTTAATTTATCGCCTGGTTGAAGTGGTGGCAGCAGTTTATCTTCTTCTGTTTTACCGTCGTCATTTCCCTCTACATACACTTTCATGAAACCTGGAAAACGAACCTTCGAACCTGCTGCCCGGAATATCGTCTCACCCGCTTCAATATCTACGGACAAAGTATCCATAATAGCAGAAGCCATCTGGCTGGCCATAAAACGTTCCCATACCAATTTGTACAAACGGAACTGATCCCGACTCATAAACGGTTTAACTGTTTCCGGTTCGCGTAACGCAGAGGTTGGGCGAATCGCTTCATGCGCATCTTGGGCGTTGGCCGCTTTTTTTGAATATTGACGAGGAGTTTCAGGTACAAAAGCTTCGCCATATTTTTGAATAATTAATTCTTTCGCTTCCTCTTGTGCTGAAGCGGCGATCCGTGTGGAATCCGTACGCATATACGTAATTAGACCCACGGTCCCTTCTTTACCTAAATCCACACCCTCATATAGCTGCTGAGCTACAGACATCGTTTTAGAAGCACGGAAGTTGAGCTTACGAGCCGCCTCCTGCTGCAAGGAACTTGTTGTGAATGGAGGAGAAGGATTGCGTAAACGCTCTTTCTCTTTCACATCGCGCACCTTGTAAGGCGATTTTCCGATAGCTTCCAACACTTCTTGTACATCCGCTTCGCTGGAGAGTTCTTTCTTTTCACCACGCAGCTTATGAAATTTCGCTTCAAAGGTGCTGTCTTTAATAGCTAGTTTAGCTGTAATCGTCCAGTATTCTTCCGGTACAAACTCACTAATCTCGTTTTCCCGGTCCAGAATAATTTTCACCGCAACCGACTGCACACGCCCAGCGGATAGGCCCTTCTTTACCTTTTTCCAGAGCAACGGGCTGATTTTGTAGCCTACAAGTCGATCCAGTATCCGTCGTGCCTGTTGAGCATTGACCAAATCCATATTGATTTTACGGGGTGTTTTAAAAGCATCTTTGACAGCCTGCTTTGTAATTTCATTAAATACAACACGGCAATCTGCCGTATCGTCCAGTTCCAGCGCATGCGCTAGATGCCAGGCAATAGCCTCACCTTCGCGATCCGGGTCAGCCGCCAGATATACTTTTTTCACTTTTTTTCGGGCATCCTTTAATTCTTTTAGAATTGAGCCTTTACCTCGAATGGTAATGTATTTGGGATTAAAATCATTTTCGACCTCTACGCCGATCTGACTCTTCGGTAAATCCCTGATATGACCCATGGAAGCCTTGACGATATATTTGCTGCCTAAGTATTTGCCGATCGTCTTCGCCTTGGAAGGCGATTCCACGATGACGAGTGAATCCGCCATAGGCTCTTCCTCCTCTCAATTACACACATGAGTATGATAGACTTCCTGAAATGTGGTGAGCTATAGTTCGTAGAGAAGCTACACGATGGAATTGATCTTACAATTGCTGTTTGTAACGGAATTCTTAGATTTTATAAACCTTCGATAAAGTTAGAATTCCATTACAAAGGCGAACGCTGTCGCTTTTCCAAGTTCAAATCCAACGCTTCACTAGTACGAGCTATAAATTCAACACATTTCAGGAAGTGGGGAAGGAGTAGGAATCCGCGGCGCGGATAAATGCCATACTGCCCTCCACCTGATGTTTAAAATTGAATTTGTGCATTTACTAAGGACTTTGCAAAAACAACTACTAAATAAGCTTGTATTTTGTGCCCGCTAGCTGGGCGATCCTTTTTTTTATGATTAACGATAACAGAACTGCGTGTAAAAGTCCAAAATCCCATGCCGTAGCATCGAGCAGTTCATCCAGAGTCATGGTTCCCTGTTCGAGCAACAGTATGACACGGTTTTCCTCAGAAGTCTCACTTTCTGGCAATTTGGAGACCTCCTTCAGATTAGGACTCTGCTCTCTATTGTATGAAGAAACCTCCCTTGTACGCAAATCCGCTTCATACTCCTCAATAATATCCGAAGCTTCAGTGACTGTTTTGGCTCCTTGCTTAATCAAGCTCAGCGTGCCTCTACTCTTCGGTGACGTAATGGGTCCGGGAACAGCAAACACATCTCGATTTGCCTCTAGCGCAGCATCAGCTGTAATCAAAGAACCGCTTCTTGCATCTGCTTCGACGACAAGCGTTCCCTTCGTTAGGCCGGCTATAATCCGATTACGTTGTGGAAACATTCCCGGATGCGACCTTGTGCCTGGAGGATACTCTGATACGATCAAGCCTTTGCTAGCCAGCTCTGCAAATAAAGACGCATTTTGGGGAGGATAAATTTGATCGATCGCTGTTCCCAGTACACCAATCGTGTTTCCTCCCCGGCGCAGGGCTGTTTCGTGACAAATACTGTCAATGCCTCTCGCCAATCCGCTAACTATTGTAATCCCTGCATTACATAATCCCTCTGTTAGTATCTCCGCTGCTCTACGTCCATAAGCGGTGGGAACGCGAGTTCCTACCATGGCTACAGAACATGTATGCAAAAGTGATTTATCCCCTATTGTATACATTACCCAGGGTGGATCAACTGTTTCCTTCATTAATAGGGGATAATCCTCGTCCACATAAGTTACCGTTCCAATATCACCGGATTGGACTCGCTGATATCGTTCATGCACCCATTCTTCATCGTAACACTGGGCCGCAATGCGTGCCTGAGCAGGGCTTAACCCTATCTCAATCCATTTTTGTTCGCTAAAATGCAGTAGCTCATGCAATTGATAGTCACTCGACCAAATACGCTGGATTGTTTTTCTTCCGATTCCCTCTAACTCATGTAAGCCTAACAAAAGCCATCTTTCTTCCAAACTATGGTTCCCCCATTCACGGAAGAGTGAACCCTCCCTTATTTTGTGGCACAATGAGTCATTTTGCAAGCGTTTCCCTGATAAGCCTGTCTTAACGCAAAAAAAGCAACCTTTTCATCCCCTGTTTCAGAAGATAAAAAGGTTGCTTACCTTTCTTTCATTATACACTAGCCTGCGGCAAATTTCGATGCGTTTTATGGCCTGTATATTAATGAAGGAACACGATTTAATGTGTCGTGCACAAATTCAAAATACCACGTGCTTCCAGCACACTTACCAGTGTCGAGCCCATTTCGGAAGGAGTCGGTGCCACCTGGATCCCGCAGGCTTCAAGCGTGGCGATTTTCTCTTTAGCCGTTCCTTTTCCGCCAGAAATAATGGCACCAGCATGCCCCATCCGTTTGCCCGGAGGCGCAGTCACACCGCCGATAAAACCAACCACCGGCTTCGTCATATTGTCCTTAATCCACTCAGCAGCCTCTTCCTCGGCTGTACCCCCAATTTCTCCAATCATAATGACAGCGTGAGTGTTGGGGTCCTCATTGAAACGTTGCAAAATATCAATGAATTCCGAACCTTTAACGGGGTCACCGCCAATACCAACAGCGGAAGATTGTCCTATACCCCGGGTCGTTAACTGATGCACTGCTTCATAGGTCAAAGTGCCACTACGTGACACAACGCCTACATGACCTGGTAGATGAATGTAACCTGGCATAATACCGATTTTACATTCTCCTGGTGTAATAACACCTGGACAGTTAGGGCCAATCAGAACGGTCTTTTTACCTTCCATAAAACGTTTGACCCTGATCATATCAAGCACCGGAATGCCCTCCGTGATACAAATCACGAGATCTAAATCCGCATCTACAGCCTCCAAAATGGAATCTGCTGCAAAAGCCGGTGGCACGTAAATCACGCTCGCTGTTGCGCCAGTAGCTTCCTTGGCTTCGCTCACTGTGTTAAACACTGGCAATTTGACCTGTTGTCCGTTCTCCAGTGTAATTTCTACCTCGGTGCCCCCCTTACCTGGAGAGGTGCCACCTACCATTTGTGTACCGTAATCAAGTGCACCCTTGGCATGAAACAACGCCGTTTTTCCCGTAATCCCCTGTGTAATCACCTTTGTATGCTTATCGACCAAAATACTCACGATCTTCACATCCCCTATCGTTTATTCGGCATATCGGAATGCAAACAGGCTATTGAACAAGTTCGACGATTTTTTGGGCGCCATCCGCCATAGAATCGGCTGCCACGATATTCAAACCGGATTCCGCTAAAATCTGTTTACCGAGCCCAACATTCGTCCCTTCAAGACGGACAACAAGCGGACGAGTCAGCCCCAACTGTTTGGCAGCCTCCACGACGCCGTTCGCAATGATGTCACACTGCATAATTCCGCCGAAAATGTTCACGAAAATACCTTCTACCTTCGGATCGGACAAAATGATTTTGAACGCTTCGGTTACCTTTTCCGTCGTCGCACCGCCTCCCACGTCCAGGAAGTTGGCCGGATCGCCACCGTAATATTTGATAATATCCATGGTTGCCATCGCCAAACCCGCACCATTGACCATACAACCAATATTTCCGTCCAGAGCGATATAGCTTAGATCGTATTTAGATGCCTCAATTTCCTTCTCATCCTCTTCATCCAAATCACGCAGTTCCAAAATATCCTTGTGACGGAACAATGCATTAGAATCAAAATTCAGTTTGGCATCCAACGCCAGTACATTCCCATCACCCGTAACGACTAAGGGATTGATTTCTGCAATCGAACAGTCCTTGTCCACAAAAGCTTCGTATAGTGCCAACATAAACTTGACCGCTTTGTTTACCAGTTCATTAGGAATATTAATGTCATACGCCAACTTACGGGCCTGATACACCTGAAGCCCAATCGCTGGATCAACAACCGCTTTAAAAATCTTCTCCGGAGTAGCTGCAGCTACCTCTTCGATTTCCGTACCACCTTCTTCTGAGGCCATCATTACGATACGTCCAGTCGCACGATCTACGACAACACCGACGTAATATTCTTTACGAATATCGCAGCCTTCCTCAACCAAAAGGCGTTTGACCTCTTTACCTTCAGGTCCGGTCTGATGCGTCACCAGCACCTTACCCAAAATTTCAGCAGCAAAAGTCCGCACCTCATCCAAACCTTTGGCAACTTTCACGCCACCCGCTTTACCGCGTCCACCAGCATGAATTTGTGCTTTTACCACCGTAACAGCGCTCCCAAGCGATTCTGCCGCAGCAACGGCTTCCTCCACCGTATAGGCAACCTTACCGTTCGGTACAGCCACTCCGTACTGTTTCAATACTTCTTTACCCTGATATTCATGGATATTCATTCTGGAATCCTCCTATCAACATGACTGCAACAAGGGCGGTTCACAAGGAAATCTATACTAAACCTACATCATTGTAACATGTTTTTAAAACGCTTTCCTTATAATTTAACCTTATGAATTACAGTATTTTGATATCATTATCATTCCCAAAATCGAATGTTTGGATATTATTGGATATCATATATAATACAAATTCACACAAAAAAAGCACCTCTACAATATGGGATTACTAATCCGCATTAAGAGGCACTTTATTTCTTCAAGCATGATTAGGTATTTTTTCTTTCAGTGGAGATTAACTCATGCCGTAAGATTCGCAGAGCAACTGAAAATACCTTATGATTTTTCGATTTGTACATTCGCTTGATGAACACGATCGAGCAGATCATTGAATTGGAGCAGAAGCGACCCAAATTGATCATGGGTCATACTTGTTTTTTCCTGGATGCATCCAGGTACAGACAGAGCTTTTTCCCGTAATGCGATTCCCTCTGTCGTCAAAGAAATCAGCACCTTACGCTCATCCTGAGTGGAACGCTTTCGATCGATAAGCCCGGCGTTCTGCAATCTCTTCAATAGCGGAGTTAGTGTGCCGGAGTCCAAATATAGTGCCTCACCTAATTCCTTCACTGTACACTCTTCACGCTCCCAGAGCACGATAAGCACCAAATATTGTGAGTACGTCACACCGAGCTTTTCCAGATAAGGCTGGTATAGCTTCGTAATCTCTCTGGAGCATGCATATATGGCAAAGCATAACTGATTATCAAGTTTCAACGCTGCGTGTTCATTGGAATTATTTTCCATACTGTCTAGTCACCTACTTTCGTCATTATTTTAGCACATTATATAGCAAAGTACATTCTAATTGCATAAAATACTTTACAAACAATAATTATTTTGATAAATTAAATTGTGTAAAATATAAATTGAGCGAGAGGCAGTGATTGGATTATGATGACCATTCAACAAAAAATGTATGAAACAACAGTAAAAGCAGTTGGTGGACGTAACGGTTATATCGAGTCTTCTTCCCCTGAACTTCGTTTAGATATTGATACTCCAAAAGAAATGGGTGGCGCCGGCGGTACAGGTACGAATCCAGAGCAGCTATTCGCAGCAGGTTATTCTGCTTGCTTTGACAGTGCTTTAAATATGGTCGCTCGCATGCAACGTGTTAAACATGAAGGTACCGAAGTCACAGCTACGGTCCATTTTGGCAAAGTCGAAGACGGCGGCTTCGGAATCGGAGTAAACCTCGACGTTCTGGTCAAAGGCGTTGATCATGAAACTGCGGTAAAACTGGTGGAAGGCGCACATGAACAATGTCCATACTCCCGCGCTACCCGCGGTAATATTGAAGTGAAGCTGAACGTTTTGTAACATAGAGTTAGAATGAATTTCACAACAAGCCCCTGAACCGTATTGGTCGAGGGGCTTGTTGTTTTTCCATCAAGTAACATGGGAGATGATGCATAATCGTATATACGAAATTGATATACTCATAGTATAATCACTATTGTCATAATCTTTTTTTGCTTCTCCAGGTCTTTTTGCCTGGAGCTTTTTTTGTCCTTATTTCCGTTTTCTCTCGTATACATACCCTTCGGGAAAAACTTTTTCATAAAAATGATCGTGCTGTATCTGCTAATTTTATCGCCTCTTTACATTTCGGGAAAATTGGAATTTGCTCTATCCATCTGGCGGTATTGAATAGCTTCAGCCACATGTGAAGTCGTAATTTTCTCTGACTCATGTAAGTCTGCAATGGTGCGGGACAGCTTGAGAATTCGATCATACGCACGCATGCTTAAACCAAGTGCATCCATCGTCTGGTCAAGCAACTCCGCTGCATTTTGTTCTAATACCGCATATTTACGCAGCAGCTGACCGGACAGCTCACTATTCCATGAAAAAGGAAGCTTGCTGTATCTGCGGATTTGTATTGCTCGAGCAGCCAACACCTGCCTTCGCATTTCAGCGGACGACAATGATTCTTTTTCCTCCCGCCAATCCTTCGGCTGCGATACTTCAAGCTGAAGATCGATCCGATCCAGCAGTGGACCGGAAATACGTGAACGGTATCGAGCGACTGCTGCAGGTGAACAGGTACAGCGCTGATGTTCCGTATCATTTCCGAAAAAGCCACAGTGGCACGGATTTAAAGAGGCAGCAAGTAAAAAATGCGCCGGATACTTAAACACTGCACGTGAACGACTGATTGTAACATGGTGGTCTTCCAGAGGCTGCCGCAGCACTTCTAGCACATGACGGCTAAACTCAGGCAGTTCATCCAGAAATAAAATCCCTCGGTGTGCAAGACTGATTTCTCCTGGTTTGGGTATGCCTCCTCCGCCTACCAATCCAGCAGCAGAGATCGTATGATGAGGCGAACGGAAGGGACGAACATGCATGAGATGGGGCGATGACTCCTTCCATTTTCCTGCTGCGCTGTATACCTTGGTCACTTCTAGCGACTCCTTTTCAGTCAAAGGCGGCAGGATAGAGGACAATCTGCGGATGAGCATCGTTTTTCCAGCACCCGGCGGCCCCATAAGCAAAATATTATGCATTCCTGCTGCAGCAATAACTAACGCACGTTTGGCGTGTAGCTGACCCAGCACATCGCTGTAATCCTCCATATTACTGGCTAGTTCCTCTTGCTCGCACAACGCTATATGCTCTGCTTGGGATAAATGGTCATAGGAATGGATTATAACTTGTTTACTGGCAGTACAATTTTGATTGGTCACTTGGCCGTCCGGGGTGTCTTGTACATGCTCATTAACCGGGATAAGATCCACCAGATGGCGTATAGCGTAAATACGTATATCCGCAATTAGACGAGCCTCGCTTGCGTTTTCTTGAGGAAGCAGCACGGAATCGAATCCTTCTCGCTTGGCCAGATCAACCATAGACAACACCCCATTTACAGGACGAATGCTGCCATCCAGTGCCAGCTCGCCAATAAACAGCGTTCGTTCCCCTACTGGTAAAACAACCTGTCCGCTGGTTGTCAGCAAGCCTAAAGCGATAGCAAGATCAAAAGATGAGCCTTCCTTACGCAAATCTGCAGGAGCTAAGTTAATCGTGACACGCTGGGACGGATATTTGAAACCGCAGTTTTTGATTGCTGCTCTCACACGCTCTACTGCCTCTCGAATCGCTGAATCTGGCAATCCGATAATTGCGGTCTGAGGCAAGCCATTGGACAAATCAGTCTCAACTTCGATCAGAACGCCATCTATCCCATATAGGCAAGCTCCATGTAATTTTCCATACATATCAAAAAAGCACCTCTCCTCATATTGAAATGTCCCTCTCGGGAATCATTGCCTATATGAAAAAAGGTGCTTCCAAATTTTCATTTATTGCAAATATAATGTTCTAATTTTAGCTCCGAACATGCTTTCAAAATTCTTGACTAAGTTTATCTAACGAAAGATTATTTGTCAAACAAGGTCAGCTTATCGGCTGCCGGAGTACGTGGCCTTGATTCTGGGATAACGTCAGGATAGCCTGCATATATCATTCCTATTACCTTCTCACCCGGTTGGATTCCCAAATGTTCACGGAACTTAGGCGAGTATAAAAATGGCTTTGTCACCCAAAACGTTCCGATCCCTTTGCTCCATGCAGCAAGCATAAAGTTTTGAACAAGCGCGCTGACTGCTGCAAAATCCTCATCCCAAACCGCTTGACGCGGATCTTCTTCCATCACCACTAAAAGCTGAATCGGGTTGTGCAGAATTCCACTCTCAAACTTGTTGTCTTTACCAATATCGGCTGCAATGGCTTTTGCAAGCTTTTTCCGTCCTTCGCCAGCAAACAACAAAAAACGCCACGGTTCACGCATTTTATGATTAGGAGCCCACACAGCGACGTCCAACAGTTCTTTAATTGTATCTACCGGAATGGAGTCGGATTTAAATCGTTTAATCGTTCGACGTTCCTGAATTACATCTATGACATGTTCACTAAAGGTATGCTTTGTCACGTAAATCCTCCTTCACAGGTACAACTTCTCGATATTCATTTTAAGATGAAAATGATAACTATTCTCAATAAAATATACCTGTAGCTTTCCTTTCTGTCAACCTGCACATTTGAATTCAGTCCCGCACTCTTACCTTCGCAAAAGCTCTTACTCTTTTAAAATGCACCTATTAAATGGTCCGTAACAACTGCCTTTTCGTCAGTTAATTGTACAGAAATCATGTCAAAGCGGATTGGAGCATCTCCAATCCCATTCATATGCAAATATACAGCAGCTGTTTGGCGAACTTGGGCTATTTTACGCGCAGTAACTGATTCTGCTGGCGTTCCATATTTGGAGCTACTACGACTACGTACCTCAATAAACACGAATGTATGCTCCTGCTTGGCAATCAGATCTATTTCACCACTGCGGCATCGCCAATTACGCTCTATGATACGGTAACCCAAGTTTTCTAAAAACAAAGCCGCTGCCTCTTCGCCCATCGCTCCTTTGGCTTTCCGTTGATCCTTGCCTCCAGCCTTCATCTCATTCCTCATCACCAGTCATCCCTTGATGCAAGTCGATCCATTTGATAAATATAGGTAAGCACCTCTGCCACCAACTGATAGAGCTCAGCAGGGATTTGTTCGTCCAAATCAAGTTTGGATAGTACTTCAACCAGCGCAGCGTCCTCCTGTACCGGAACACCATGTTCTTTAGCTTTTTCTAAAATGCTATCCGCAATACGGCCGCTCCCTTTGGCAACGACAATCGGTGCTTCGCTCTCACCAGGCGTATATTTAAGGGCGACCGCCTTCTTTATGGAAGGAGAAGGAGGCTCCAACGGCTCTTTCATATTTTAAGATCGACTCCTTTATACGGCTGAGGTACATAGCTTTGTACTTCAGAAGAGACGAGGCTGTTCTGTTCAGTCCTTATAGGCATGGGCTCGGTACGAAGCGATAGAAGTTGGTATCCTAGTGACTCCAATGCTGTGTGAATGGACTCACGCCCACTGGTTAACAACGATGCCGCCCATTCATGATCATTATGGAGCTTGACACTTACAATCCGATCTACAACCTGGACATCTACCAGGGTCCGTCCAAGCCCCTTCATGTCCAAATCAAACCAAAGACGACAGTTGGAGGCGTCCAGTTCTCCCCGTTTGCCGCGGCGAGACTGAATCTGGATCGTAGCTGTTTCACGACCGTCCGGTCCAACGAACGGTATAAACATGTGTACTTGTGCAAAAGGCGCCGTTCGGTCTGTATTGAGCAGCAACTGCTGACCTGTCAGGTGCTGTACAACCTGCTGAGCCGCCTCTTTCAAAGCGGGCGGCAGGTCGTCACTGCTCATCAGCTGGAGCAGCGCACCTTTTACGGTGGCTGCGTCTGCTGACACTGTGTCGCCTGACGTAGCCGCTAATCCCGGCAGTGTCTGGGGCATTCCCTCTGGCGACCCCATACGTGCCGTCGCCCCTTGCGCGACCTGTGTAGTCGCGCGGTGCACTTGCTGCTCATGCTCTGCACCGAGCAGCTTCAGTACGCGGCCCACCCACGGATCCTCCGTGGGGGTGAGCTGCGGGCTGGATGCCGCAGGCTGTGAAGCAGCGGCATCCGCAGTCCGCGAGGCGCCAGCCGCCGGCTGCGCTACCTCTCCCGTGGACTGGTCTGGTGCAGCCGTGCTCAGTTCGGGTGGCACGGCTGCACGCAGCTCTTGCAGCAGGAGGCGCAGCCGCTGGAGCGGCGCCTCTGGCGCAGTAACGTTGTTCGCCGCGGATGGTAGCGTAGAGCCAGCGGCTTGCTGTGCGGAAGGACGGTCTGCCATGACTGCGTTTAAGGCAGACTTCGTCCCCGTAGGCTCTGCCGTGGCCGGAGTTGGAGCACCATCGGCATCCTTAAGCTGCGTACCTGCCGCAGTAGCTTGCTGTTGTTGCTCCGCTTTGACGCGGGAGCCGTTTAATGCATCAGCAGCGCCCGATTCAGACGCATTGGCACCAGCATCCAATACCACTGGCGCTCCTCGCCCGCTAACTGCTTGCGGTTCTTCTGAAGCAGTCCCGTTGGATGCAAATGCAGTAGATCCCGCCGAAGTATCCGAATCTGTAGCCAAAACACTCGCTTTGCTTACTGTAGCAGCGAGATTGGCTGCCTGAGTCCCTTTTAACAATTCCTTGCCACCTGTGACTTGTTGTCCTGTTTCTGCCTGTTTTGTAGCAGCAGAGGCAGAAGCATCCTTGGACAATGTTAAAGCTTGGCCTTCCTGTCCATCTGCAATCACCACAGAAGAAGTGCCTGTTGGACTAACTGACGTTCGGTCAGTGCTTTTTATTGTGGCTGCTTCCCCTACTGAACGGTCAGTAGGCGTTCCCTGTCCTTGCTGCTTTAACACCGCTTCAAGTTCTTGCTCCAGCGAAGACAACAGATCATTTAAAGGAGGCCCAAACATCGCTTGACGCAATCCGTTTATGCTTTCTGCCGTCAATGGAAGTCCCCGCTGAAAAGCAACTGCCGCCGCCTGCACAAACGTTCCCAACTGTACATTGCCACTTTGCTTCGCCATAGCTTCTCGCAAAGAAGCCGCATTTTCAGATGTCAACGGCACACCATTCTTTTGCATTGCCTGTATAAGCTTCCTGTTCTGAGCTGTATCCGGCAGTCCCACCGATTCCAATACATCTGTCAGCGCTACGGTTTGCTGTGGTGTATTGGCCACATCGTTCAAAGGTTTAAGCACCGTCATTCCGCTGGGGGAAGCCGGTTGAACCTGAAACGTTGTAGTCTGCCCAGGTTGAAGAGGGGTCTCCAGCTTTGCCCTGACCTGAGAACCTTGTATTTGCAATACAGCCTCGTCGCCGTCCTCAGACACCTTTAATACGACTCCTCTTACGACCTGGCCTGGCTGCATATCAAGTTTTTTTGCCTCTCCCGCCTTCACATCTCCAAGTAATCCCCGAAATACAGATCCGATGTTCATATCGCCCCTCCTCTCACTCTCCCCCTACTCAAAAGGGGCTTATGGTATTAGTTATCCTTTATATCGGCATTGTCCCGATTCATAATAAGTAATCACAGATCAAACAGCGTCGGTTGCTCCGTCAACAGATTTCCCAGAAAGCTGCGTCTATGCATCTTTGTAGGTCCTAGCGCCAAAATTTGTTCCCTATGCAACTTGGTAGCGTAACCTTTATGTATACCGATCCCATATTCCGGATACTTCGCATCCCATTCACCTTTGCACAGCCGATCACGGGTTACCTTGGCGATGATAGAGGCCGCCGCAATAGACTGACTGTTCGCATCTCCTTTAATAATAGAGAGCTGAGGAATAGGCACTTCTACCTTTTCTGCATCCACCAGTAAATAATCAGGAGACACATGTAAAGCCTCAATAGCCTGCTTCATAGCCAAACGAGCTGCTTGCTTAATATTGATATCATCAATCGTCTGCGCATCTACATAGCCAACTCCTACAGCAATGGCCTTCTCCATAATCAGCTCGTAGTACGCTTCTCTCTTCTTATCCGTCAATTTTTTGGAATCATCCACACCTTCCAGTAACTCACCCACTGGTAAAATGACTGCTGCGGCCACAACATCACCAAACAGACATCCGCGACCTACCTCGTCAATTCCTGCAATCCGCTCACAAGACTGCTCCCAGCATTTTTTTTCATAATGTAGCATGTCCTTCACTACAATCTCTTTATCTTCCATATTCAATACCTTCCCATCTATATGTAGTTTAACGCGTCATTCATGCCGTAGCTCTAGCGATTGAATTCAGCTTACCACAGACCTTCACCGTCCAAAACCCTTTTCTAACTGCCTTCAAATACCAAAAAAACCTTCCTCCTCTCCGGAGAGATGGGGAAGGTTCTTCCTTGCCACAAAATGCTGTGTTCTGTATCGGTGTACCTGTAGAATCAGTAAGGAGCTTCCAGACTGAACCGTCCCAGCTTCCCTGCACGCAGCTCACGCAAAATGATTTTTGACGCCTTTTCGAGATCCACACGTCCGCCACTAACAATACAGCCGCGTTTACGTCCGATCGCTTCCATGACGTTGACAATTTCATCAGGATTTTCTGTATCTTCAGGACGTTTGGTGAGCTCAAAGCGCTCTGCCATTACATCCCAATAGTACTGGACCAAATATTTAGTCGCAAAAAAAGCAATATCCTCGACATTCAGAATTTCTTCCTTGATCGCACCTGTAACAGCCAGACGATAGCCTACATTCTGATCCTCGAATTTAGGCCATAGAATACCTGGTGTATCCAGCAATTCAATTTCACCGATCTTGATCCACTGCTGTGCCTTCGTTACCCCTGGACGGTCACCCGTAGCTGCAATATTACGTCCCGCCATTCGGTTGATCAATGTCGATTTACCGACATTCGGAATACCAACAATCAAACCACGCATAGGACGCGGGTTCATTCCCTTCCGAATCTGCCGATCTATCTTTTCCTTAAGCAACAGCTTAGCCTGAATCGGGATTTCTTTTAGCCCCGTTCCAGTTGTGGCATCTACTGGTAAGGCCACATGCCCCTGCTCCTTAAAGTAGGCAATCCATTGCTGTGATACTACGGGGTCCGCCAAATCTGCTTTATTCAATATAATCATTCGCGGCTTGCCTTGCAAAATATCATCAATCATTGGATTTCGGCTGGAGAGCGGCAATCGAGCATCAATCAGCTCAATAACCAAATCAATCAGCTTTAATTTTGCTTCAATTTGGCGGCGCGCTCTGGTCATGTGACCAGGAAACCATTGAATCGTCACCGTCATCACCCCATTGTGCGTAACTCCAACTTTTACCCTTAGGCTCTTAGTTAGGATTACGGCAGCTATGCTGCTTATTAGTTATTCTAGTGGTTAATCCACTGCATATCTTTCGCCGGCCAGAAAATAACGTCAGCCCGACCCACGACTTCTTTCAAATCAATATATCCGATCATCCGACTGTCTGTACTATTGGAACGGTTATCTCCCATTACAAAAATATGCCCAGCCGGAACTTTTCCATCCTTAAACTTCTCATTTGGAAAATTTGTAAACTTGTTGTAAAGCTCGCCATTTTGATGCGCTTCTTCCAAAGGAGCTTTCAGGTAAGATTCCTGAATCGGCTTGCCATTTACTGTAATTGTGTCACCTTCTACCTTGACCGTATCTCCTTCAACGGCAATGACGCGTTTGATAAAGTCTCTTCCTTCCTCCGGCACATGAAACACGATCACTTCTCCTGGTTTAGGGGCACGGAAATCATACAAAATCTCATTCACAATGACGCGTTCTCCGGTATGAAAGTTAGGCTGCATCGACGGGCCATCCACAATAAACGGCTTAAAGAGAAGCCAGCGGATTAAAAAGACAAGCACTAACGCAATAATGATGGCCTTGAGCCACTCAAAAATCTCATTTTTTGGTTTACGCTTGGGCGTACCATCCTGATCAGTTGGCTGCTGTACAGCTCCTTGTCCTACTTCTTGCTCCATAGCTCACTGTCCTCTCTTTACGGTCAATAATCCACAGTTCCCTATGTACTTAGAAAAAACGAAAGGAGCTTGTAACCAAGCCCCTTTCGTTATTCGTTGTATTAACGACGAATTTCTTTAATTCTCGCTGCTTTACCGCGCAGTTCACGAAGATAATAAAGCTTCGCACGACGCACTTTACCACGGCGAGCCACGTCGATTTTATCGATTTTCGGGGAATGAAGCGGGAAAGTTCTTTCCACACCTACACCGTAAGAAATTTTACGAACTGTAAAAGTCTCACTGATTCCACCACCACGGCGTTTAATTACAACACCTTCAAACAACTGGATACGCTCACGAGTTCCCTCAATAACTTTCACGTGCACTTTCAAAGTGTCACCAGGACGAAAGTTAGGCAAATCTTTACGCAGTTGTTCTTCAGTGATCGCTTGGACGATATTCATCTATGACTCCCTCCTTCCGTACAGGTGTTCATGCTTCTTCTGGAAACACAACCGTTTCCTTCATCATCCACAGAGGACCACCGTATTACACACAACAGATGTATTGTATCATGGAGGATACCGCATTGCAACAACAAAAAGGGATTTGACCAAACATTATTTAATTGACTTTATTATAGAACAGGTCACTGCCTGCTTTCAAATCCACTCATGTTTAAAGCGTTTTAATGCTTGTCTTCCAAAAAGTCAGCTTTGCGTTGCTCCTCAATCCACACGCGCTCCTTGCCTGTCAGTTCAGCTTGTTCCAATAGATCCGGTCGGCGTTCCATCGTGCGACGTAACGCCTCTTGTCGTCTCCAAGAATCAATATTGACGTGATGCCCTGACAGGAGTACATCGGGGACTTTCCAGCCCCGAAACTCCGCAGGCCGGGTATAATGGGGGTACTCCAGCAGCCCCGTACTAAACGAGTCCGTTACCGCACTCGTTTCGTTCCCCAGAACTCCTGGAAGCAACCGTGTCACACTGTCAATGACGGTCATGGCTGGAAGCTCACCACCAGTCAATACATAATCTCCGATAGAAAGCTCATCCGTCACCAAATGCTCTCGAATACGCTCATCATAACCCTCGTAATGCCCACATATAAAAATAAGATGGTCCTCTTTAGCCAGCTCTTCCGCTTTCTTTTGCGTAAAAGTCTCGCCTTGTGGACACATCAAAATGATACGCGGAGATTTTATGTCTGTGTTACGTTCTACCCCTTCAAGTTGGTTAACTTCATCGGCAGTCTCTAATGTTGGTTGCTCTGATTTATCCAACAGCGCTTCCACAGCAGCAAAAATAGGGTCAGGCTTCAAAACCATGCCGCCCCCACCGCCATAGGGCGTATCATCCACTTGTCCGTGTTTGTTGCCGGCATACTGACGAAAATTAACCGCTTGCAGTGATACAATTCCCTTATCCCTTGCTTTTCCCAGAATGCTTGCATTAAATACTCCATCAAACATCTCTGGAAACAGGGTCAGCACATCCACCCGCATTACAGCAGACCTTCCATTAACCGTACCGTAACTCGTTTTTCACGCACGTTTACATCCAAAATAACATCTTCTATATACGGCAATAGCAGTTCCTTGCCTTTAGGCATTTTGACTACCCATACGTCATTGGCTCCCGGAGTCAAAATTTCCTTGACCACGCCGAGCTCATTTCCGTCCTCGGTCACCACTTCCATGCCGACTACTTCATGAAAATAGAATTCATTTTCTTCCAATTCGCCTAACCGCTCAGCAGATACCTTCAACAATGTACCTTTATATTTTTCAACTTCATTAATATTGTGATATTCCTTAAATTTAGCGACAACCATATTTTTTTGAAAACGCGCTGTTTCAACAGTTACGGGGATCGGTGCTTTACCTTCAGCCGGAACAATCAAAAGCTCACTGCCTTTTGCAAAGCGATCCTCTGGAAAATCTGTCGTCGTTAATATTTTTAGCTCCCCACGGATTCCATGGGTGTTCACAATTTTTCCGACATTAAACAATTGTTGCATCGTGTTCCTCCTGCTTGTAATCGGTCCCGCTCCATATCATCTTCATCATGTACGAAAAAGGGTTAGGACATACATCCTAACCCACTTTCGTATATCTTTAAGATATGATGTCTACGGTAACCCGTTTATCCATCTTAACGGCTGCTGATGCAACCACAGTGCGAAGCGCCTTGGCGATACGACCCTGCTTACCAATGATCTTGCCTACATCCTCAGGATGTACACTAAGCTCATATACAACAAGCCGATCCTTCTCCAAGGTCTTCACGGTTACATCTTCCGGATGATCGACTAAAGCCTTAGCAATGATTATCACTAATTCTTCCATGGTTGACCCTCCGTATCAGCACCTTATTTCTGTAGTTTAGACTCATGAAACTTTTTCATTACGCCCGCTTTGCTAAGCAAGTTACGGACTGTGTCGGATGCTTGTGCACCATCTTGCAACCATTTCAGCGCTTTATCTTCATCAATTTTTACAACCGCTGGTACTGTGATTGGGTTGTAGTAACCGATTTCTTCGATAAAACGACCGTCACGCGGGGAACGAGAATCAGATACCACGACGCGATAGAAAGGAGCTTTATGTGCACCCATACGTTTCAGACGAATACGAACTGCCACGAAAATTCACCTCCTTCAAAAAGTAGACTGTATATTGTTATCCATAATTCCAAGGGCCTATTGGCCTTAGCGGAAAGGAAACTTCATACCTTTACCCATACTCTTTAACTGCTTCATAGCCTTGTTTTTGCCACCCTTAGGTCCCATCATATCTGAGAACTGCTTCATCATGCGACGCATTTCGTCAAATTGCTTTATCAGACGATTTACCTCAGCCAGTGATGTTCCACTGCCTACAGAAATACGTTTGCGACGGCTATGATTAATCATGTCTGGGTTTTGCTTCTCCTGTGTGGTCATAGAATGAACGATAGCCTCAATTCGGCCCATCTGTTTGTCATCCACTTTGATATCTTTCATTTGCTTCATATTGCCCATACCGGGAATCATATCAAGAATCTGGTCGATTGGGCCAAGCTTCTTAACTTGATCCATTTGCTCCAGAAAATCTTCGAAAGTAAACTCGGCATTACGCATTTTCCGTTCCATTTCCTTCGCCTTATCGGCGTCGATATTGGACTGCGCTTTTTCAATCAGGGACAACATGTCACCCATACCTAAAATCCGTGAAGCCATCCGTTCAGGATGAAACGGCTCCATCGCATCCAGCTTTTCACCCAATGTAGCAAACTTGATCGGACATCCCGTTACAGCTTTAACCGATAAAGCTGCGCCACCACGAGTGTCGCCATCCAGCTTCGTCAGTACAACTCCCGTCAACTCTAGGCTAGTATTAAAGTGCTCCGCAACGTTAACCGCGTCCTGCCCCGTCATGCTATCTACAACCAGTAGAACTTCATCCGGGTTGACGTTGGTATGAATCTGGCGCAACTCTTCCATGAGTTCTTCATCAACATGAAGACGACCGGCAGTATCTATAATAACGTAGTCATTTCCATTATCCTTAGCATGCTGCAAACCCTGTTTTGCGATTTCCACTGGGCTTGTCTGATCTCCCAGAGTAAATACAGGAGTATTAATCTGCTCCCCAAGAACCTGAAGCTGCTTGATCGCGGCTGGTCTATAAATATCACCAGCTACAAGCAATGGGCGATGATTTTGCTTTTGCAGCAATTTCGCCAGTTTACCAGATGTCGTCGTTTTACCTGCGCCCTGGAGACCCACCATCATAATGACCGTAGGCGGTTTGTTTGCTTTGGCAAGCTTGGCCTGACTGCCACCCATCAATTCGGTCAGTTCCTTGTTCACGATGTCGATGATGACCATGCCTGGCGTAAAGCTGTCCATCACTTCCTTACCAACGGATTTCTCCTTTACCTTGGCAATAAAGTCCTTTACAACCTTGAAGTTAACGTCCGCCTCAAGCAAAGCTAATCGTACTTCGCGCATCGCCTGAGCTACATCATCCTCAGACACTTTTCCTTTACCGCGCAGTTTACTGAATACATTTTGCAAGCGAGTCGATAATCCTTCAAATGCCATACTTTCGCACCTCCTTGTCTACCAGGGTTGTTTGTTCTTAATCTATATGTCCTACAGTTCCTGCAGGCGATTTACAATTTGATGGACATGTTGCAGAGTGCCTTCATCGGATTCACCGATTTTACCGAATGCCTCATACAACGTCTTATTTAATTCATCGAGATCTTGGATTCTGCGCTCATACTTACTTAGCAAACCAAGCTTTACCTCGTACATTTCCAATACCTGTTCAGCACGTTTAATATGTTCATATACTGCCTGACGGCTAATTTGAAATTCCGATGCAATTTCCCCTAAAGAAAAATCATCATGGAAGTAATATTTTAAAAACATCTGTTGCTTCTCTGTAAGCAGAGGTTCATAGAAGTCAAACAGTCGGTTAATCCGGTTTGTCTTTTCCAGCCGATTCTCCTGACTCATCTTGTATACCTCCATCGTCAAGGAAAAACACTTTACAGTTCTTTTCAACGTTCCTTATGATACCTAAAAGAAAAGAAGATGTCAAGCGTTATCCCTTGTCATACAAAAAAAAGCCGATCCACTGTCCTTAAACGGAAGTACGGATCGACTTTTTACCCATTGTTACTTAAACCCTTACTGGAGTAAGATACAGCAGAACAGCCAGAAAATGAAGTATGCTGCCTGCCAGAACAAACAGATGCCAGATCGCATGGTGATATGGAAATGCCCGCCACACATAGAAAATCGTGCCCAACGTATACATAAGGCCACCTACGAACAATAACGTCATCCCTCCGGCGGGAACAGTCGCAACCAGAGGATTCCAGGCAATGGTGATGAGCCAGCCCATCACAATGTAAAACACGGTAGACATAAATAGGAAGCGCTTGGTGAAGAAAGCCTTGAACAACACACCGAACAGTGCAATCCCCCAAATCACTCCAAATAGTGTCCATCCCAGAGTACCTCGCAGTGCAACGAGCATAAACGGGGTGTAGCTACCTGCAATGAACAGGTAAATGCAAGAATGATCGAATATTTCGAACAAATCCTTCATTTTTCCTTCACGCAGGCTATGAAGCAACGTTGAATTGGTGTACAACAGCAGCATCGTAATCCCGTAAATCGTAAAGCTGACGACATGCCAAGTGGTTCCTTTCATGCTAGCAAAAACAATAAGCAACACAAGCGCTGCCACGCTTAAAACGGCTCCAATTCCATGTGTAATGGCGTTGGCTACTTCTTCCCGTCGGGAGTAGGTATAGGTGTTTGCCATCGGTTTTTCACCCGGCTTCCTGATTTATATTTTACATACAAGATACATTACATATACGACATCGACAGACCTCTTGCTTTCATTATACATCTGGGCAAACTTGAACAGCAACAGGATGGCTACTTAGTTATCCCAAACGTAGCATGAAAGCCCACTTTAAACGTATCAGTTCTGTTCTTCCTCGCCTGTAGCAGTTGCTTCGACCGTCTCTTCCTGAATCAACCCCGCGAACAACGCATGAACGAATTGCTCGGAATCAAACGGTTGAAGATCATTCACTTTTTCACCTAAGCCCACCAGCTTAACAGGCAAATTCAGCTCCTGACGGATGGCCACAACAATCCCGCCCTTCGCTGTACCATCCAACTTCGTTAGTACCAGCCCGGTTACACCGCTTTTCTCACCAAACAGCTTGGCTTGGTTAAGTGCATTTTGTCCAGTCGTCGCATCAAGTACCAACAACACTTCATGAGGAGCATCTGGAATTTCGCGTTGAATCACACGGAAAATTTTGTTCAGTTCCTCCATCAGATTGCTTTTATTCTGAAGACGTCCTGCGGTATCACACAACAAAACATCCACTTGTCGCTGCTTGGCAGCCTGTACGGCATCAAACATAACTGCAGCCGGATCGGAACCGGATTGCTGCTTAATAACCTCTACACCTGCCCGCTCGCCCCATACCTCCAACTGTTCGATCGCACCCGCCCGGAACGTATCTCCGGCAGCCAATAATACTTTTTTGCCCTCTTGTTTAAAACGATGAGCTAACTTGCCAATGGTTGTCGTTTTGCCGACGCCATTGACTCCCACGAATAGAATGACTGTAATTCCGTCAGGACTCATTTTGAGCTGACTGTTGTCATTCCCCCGCAGCAACTCGGACAGCTTTTCCGACAATACAGGCTGTAATTCGGATGCATCCTCAATTTTGCGCTTTTTCACTTCTTCTCGCAGGTCTTCAATGAGGTTCATAACCGTGTTGACGCCTACGTCCGCTCCGATCAGAATTTCTTCCAGTTCCTCATAAAATTCCTCATCAATCTTTTTACGGCGAATCATCAAGTCCGTTACTTTTTCAACAAAACCTTTACGTGTTTTTTCCAATCCATCTTTGAACTGTTTTGTGACCGATTCAGTTTTGTTTGCAATGCTTTCCTTCAATTTCCTAAAGAAACTCATGGATTCCCTCCGTTGGTCTGAAAGTATGTTATTTAATGTCAGGCAATCTCAGCTTCATCGTTGTCCAGCTTGACAGATACGAGTTTGGAAACCCCGCCTTCCTCCATCGTAACCCCGTACAGCACATCAGATTCTTCCATTGTGCCCTTGCGGTGTGTGACTACAATGAACTGTGTCTGCTCCGAGAATTCTCGTAAATACTGGGCAAAACGCACCACGTTTGCTTCGTCCAATGCAGCCTCTACTTCATCGAGTACACAGAATGGAACAGGTTTAACGTGTAAAATGGCAAATAGTAACGCCATCGCTGTTAACGCACGCTCACCGCCCGACAGTAGCTGCAAATTTTGCAGTTTTTTGCCCGGTGGCTGAGCTACGATGTCAATTCCCGTCTCCAATAAGCGTTCCGGGTCAAGTAACACGAGATCAGCACGTCCGCCTCCGAACAGCTTGGAGAATACCGTTCCAAATTCGCGCCGAATAGCATCGAACGTAGTCTTAAAGCGTTTGGACATTTCTTCATCCATTTCACGAATAACCTGATAAAGTGTTGTCTTGGCCTCCACCAAATCAGACTTTTGCTCATCAAGAAACGTATAACGCTCATGCACACGCTGGTATTCATCAATGGCGCCCAGGTTCACCTCACCCAACGCGGAAATACCACGTTTGAGCCTTTCCACCTCGCTCTGCGTACCTTCAATATCTTCCGGTATAGGGTAACGCTGCTTGGCTAACTCATAGCTGAGTTCATAATCATCACTTAATTTTTTCAGAACGTTTTCCAGTTCCACATCAAGTCGATTTACTCCAATTTCCGTTTGACGAAGCAACTCCTCCACTGACTTGAGCTGAATTCGCTGTTCTTTTGTATCGTTTTCAGCCACTTCAAGCTTTTTGGACAAGCTGCTGCGTGCAGCCCGCTTGAATTCCAGTTGCTGTGCGGCTTCTTCCTTTTTCAAACGGTATTGATTGAGATTTTCAATCTGTTTCACGGTCTCCTGCTCATTGGTCAGCAAATCTGCTTCGATGGAAGCAAGCAACGTTTTGTTTTGTCTTGAATCCTTACCAAGAGTATCATAATCCCCACGCAATCTGCGCAACTGCTCTTCCAATGAAAAGCGTTCCTGGTCCAGCTTTCCTTCTCTTACTTTGAGATTCGTGAGCTCTCCCTGCAACTGCTCTTTGGCAGATTCGTTGGCTTTACGGGCGAATTCAGCAGCGTGAATGGCCTGATGCGTTTTCTTTTCTTCTTCCTCCAGCGCAGCTAACTTTACCAACGCTTCTTCCCGGGAAGTTTCCAACTCCTTGATTTCCTGATCAAAGCCCTTTTTCTCCTGACCAGACGCAGCGACCTGCTCCAGAACATGACGAAGTTCATGCTCCAGTTGCTTAAGTTCCATTGCCATCTGTTGCTCTTCACCGCGCTTCACATCGCCGCCCTGACGCAGCTCGTCCAGACGGGTCTGTGTCTCCTCCAACTGGCGTTTGGTATCTATTGCACTCTGGCGCAACCTTGCAATTTGCTGCTCCGTATCTACAATGTCTTGATCCAACTGATCCAACTGACGTTTGCGTCCAAGCAGATTAGCATTTTTCTTGAACTGGCTTCCACCAGTCATGGAACCCCCTGCATTGACAACATCGCCTTCCAAAGTGACAACGCGGTATCTATATTGGCAACGAGCCGCAATACGGTTTGCGTCTTCCAACGTACGAGCAATGACCACATTCCCCAAAAGACTGCCTACAATTCCGGCATATCGATCATCATACTGAACAAGATCTGCACCGATCCCGACAAAGCCTTCAGCTCCTTCTGCAATTTGGCGTTCCCCTGCGCCGATTTGACGCGGGCGGATAACATCCATAGGCAAAAATGTCGCTCTGCCCAGTTGACGTTGCTTTAGAAAACTGATTGCCTGTCTGGATACGGATTCATTTTCCATCACGATATGCTGAACTGAAGCACCCAAAGCAGTTTCCATTGCCTGCTCTAAATGCTCAGGCACCCGAATCAGCTCTGCTACCGCTCCATGCACACCGTGCAAGGTTTCTTTTCGTGCAGCCTTCAATACCTCTTTAACTCCAAGCATGAAGCCGTCAAAGTCATCCTGCATTTCCTTCATTGTATCTCGCCGTGAAATTTGAGCCTCACGTTTTTGTTCCCATTTACGAACTGTACCCTGGTTTTCTTCCAAAAGTTTTTGCAGGGCCTGGTACTTTTCACTTCCCTGAATATAGCCACTACGCAAACTACTGATTTCCTGCCCCAGCTTCTGAACCGCAGCTTCCAATCCCTTTTTGCGCTGTTCAAGTTGTACTTTCTGGGCTTCCCATTTGCCGGATTCGTCACTTACGCGAGTCACACGCCGTTCCAATGCTTCCTTCTGTTGGTCTGTATAACGGATTTCGTTACGCGCCTGCGCCATCTGATTCATCAGCTCCAGCAGACCACCCTTTAGACTTTCTTCCTGCTCCTGGCTGATTCCGCCTGTAACTCCAATCAGTTTGGCCTCTTCGTCAGACAGCCGCGCACGCAACTCGTCAAGCTCTACATTCAGTGCAGACAGCTTTTCGTTCAGCTGATCCAGTTCACTCTTGCGCTCGGAATGCCGTGATTCGCTTGTACTAAGTGATAAGATCAGTTGTTCCCGATTAGCCGCCAGATTGCGTGTGCGCTCTTTGAGCAATTCGCCGTAGCCTTCACTTTTCTCCGTCGCTTCACTGTATTGCAGCAGATCCCTTTGCAACTGTTCTACTTGCTCTTCCAGCTGGCGTAATTCGTTGCGGTCGCTTTCCAGCATCGCATCATGGCGGGATACCACCGTGGACAACTGAAGTTGCTCCTGCTGCAGCAAAGCTAATTTGGAAGTCGCATCGCTCCACGAAGTATGAATTTGTTCAATTTGATGGACGTACATAGAGATTTCTTTTGATTTCAATTCACCGCGTAGCTCTTTAAAATGAATCGCCTTTTCAGACTGCTCCTTAAGCGGTCCAATCTGATCCTCCAGTTCACTAACTAAATCGTGAATACGCAGCAAATTTTGCTCCGTCTCATCCAGCTTGCGAACCGCATCTTTTTTACGGGATTTATATTTTACGATACCCGAGGCTTCCTCAAAAATACCTCGACGATCCTCAGATCGAGTACTTAGGATTTCTTCAATGCGTCCCTGCCCAATAATGGAATAAGCTTCTTTACCAATCCCTGTATCCATAAACAGCTCTGTAATATCTCGGAGTCTGCATGATTGCCGATTAATGAAATATTCACTATCCCCACTTCGATGTACACGTCGCGTTACCGTAACTTCACCAAAATCCAGAGGCAACGCCTGATCTTCATTATCCAACGTAAGCGATACTTCACCGTAATTAACAGCCTTACGAGCATCACTACCTGCAAAAATAATGTCCTCCATTTTGCCGCCACGCAGTGATTTGGCACTCTGTTCGCCCAGCACCCAACGAATCCCGTCGGAAATATTACTTTTTCCGCTTCCGTTGGGTCCGACGACTGCCGTAATGCCGCGGACAAATTCCATTTCCGTTTTATCTGCAAACGATTTGAAGCCCGCCAGCTCAATGCGCTTTAAAAACATGCTCAATCTCACCTCTAACATTTCAAATATGCTTGTACAACACCGTTTACCTGATTGATATGAATTATCCCTATTGTAGCATAAACTAGCTTGTTTAAAGCACAGTACCAACACTCACATTACACCAGCAAGCCACGAAAAAAGAGCAAAACGCAGTCCATTCGCCATTACGGGCCGGGACTCCCCGCGGACTGCCCTTTGCTCTTACTTTGTGCCCCCTGCTTGCGTAACCCGTCCGGGCTGCTCAGGTACCGATTACGATTCTGCCAGCTTCAAACGGTTTAAAGCTACTGCCGCCGCTTGCTGCTCTGCTTCTTTTTTGGAGCGCCCCGTACCTGCCCCTAGCCGTTCGCTGTCCATATATACCTCGGCTACAAACTCGCGCTCATGGGCTGGTCCGCGCTCCTCTACAATCTTGTATTCAAGCATCCCCATGTTATGATGCTGTGTCAGTTCCTGAAGCTCTGTTTTGAAATCACTCATCTGAAGTTTACCATTTAATACAATTTGAGGAAAAATATAATGTTCCAGAAACGAACGGACGGCCTCCAGACCCTGATCCAAATAAAGCGCACCTACGAACGCTTCGAATACATCAGCCAACAGAGCCGGACGAGTACGTCCACCTGTCAACTCTTCACCTTTTCCAAGCAGCACATATTGCCCGAACTCAAGCCCGACAGCAAACTTCACCAGAGAAGGCTCACAGACAATAGCTGCACGCAGCTTGGTGAGTTCGCCTTCGGGTCGGTTAGGGTACTGATTGTACAATTGCTCGGACACCGTCAATTCCAGAACAGCGTCACCTAAAAATTCAAGACGCTCATTGTCTGCATGCTGACTGAACCGATGTTCGTTTACGTAGGAAGCGTGCGTAAAGGCCTGCTTCAGAAGCTGCCGATTGTTGAATTGAATATGAAGTTTCTGCTGTAATTGCTTCAAGTCTCCACTCAACGAACTGACCCCTTATGCTTCATATTTTTTTAGAATAACCGTAGCATTGTGACCGCCAAAACCAAAGGAATTGGACATAACCACATTCAGTTCCGCTTTTCTCGGCTTATTAGGTACATAATCAAGATCGCATGCCGGGTCTTGATTATCCAAATTAATCGTTGGCGGAATCGTCTGATGCTGAAGGGCGAGACCACAGATCACGGCTTCAACGCCGCCCGCTGCACCCAATAAATGCCCTGTCATCGACTTAGTTGAGCTGATCGCTACCTTATAGGCATGATCTCCAAGCGTTTTCTTAACTGCTTCCGTTTCGGATTTATCACCGACTGGCGTAGACGTACCATGTGCATTGATATAATCAATCTCTTCAGGATTCAATCCAGCGTCACGGATCGCCATTCTAATGCAGCGTGCTGCTCCCTCTGGATCAGGCTCTGTCATATGATGAGCATCGCCAGAAAGACCGTAGCCAATCACTTCACCGTAAATACGCGCACCACGCTTCAAAGCATGATCCAACGATTCCAGAATAAGAACACCAGAGCCTTCGCCCATAACAAACCCGTCTCTTTCGGTATCAAAAGGGCGGCTTGCCTTTTCAGGCTCGTCGTTACGCGTGGACATCGCTCGCATGGAACAAAATCCAGCCATACCAATCGGACGGATAGTCGCCTCAGCTCCTCCGCAAATCATGGCGTCTGCGTCACCGCGCTGAATCATGCGGAAGGAATCGCCAATAGCATGACTGCCCGTGGCACAAGCCGTAACTGGTGATGTATTTGGGCCTTTAGCACCGAGCGAAATCGACACTTGACCGGAACCCATATTAGCAATCATCATCGGGATGAAGAAAGGGCTTACGCGTTTAGGTCCTTTTTCAATCAGTGCGTTGTGCTGATCTTCCCAAGTTCCCAATCCGCCAATACCGGAACCGACAGATACACCAACACGCTCAGCTTCCGCATTTTCTCCGATTACAAGTCCGCTGTCCTCAAGCGCCAATTTACTAGCAGCAACCGCAAACTGCACAAAGCGGTCCATTTTACGCGCATCCTTACGTTCAATATAATCCTCTGGATTAAAATCTTTAATGGAAGCGGCTATTTTCGTAGTGTACTCACTTGTATCGAAAGCTTCGATTTCACTGACGCCGGATTTTCCGGCCATCAGATTATCCCATAGTGTGTTCAAATCCTGTCCCAGCGAAGTGATTACACCCATTCCTGTTATGACAACACGTTGTTTCAAAGATAATCACCTCTATGTCTACTGCATATTGTATTTTAAGACCGCACACTTTTGTGCGTAAAAATAATATAGAATCAACTAAAGTTAGTAATGCGGCATACTTCTCAGCCTTTGACTAAGTTAAGCTGAACCAAACTCAAAAACACGCAGCAATTCCGCCTTTAGTTCAATCTGTATAATTAGGAGAAAGTCCCGCCTGTAACAGAACGGGACTTTTGATGACATGAATTAGGTATGAGATTGTATGTACTTCACAACTTCACCTACAGTTGTAATTTTCTCTGCATCTTCATCAGAGATTTCCATATCAAACTCATCTTCCAATTCCATTACCAATTCAACTACATCGAGAGAATCAGCGCCTAAATCATCTTTAAAAGATGCTTCAAGTGTAACTTCGGCTTCGTCGGCTCCCAAACGGTCAACGACAATGCGTTTTACGCGCTCCAATACATCGGACATCCGGCTCACCTCCTCTTAGGTATTATACGAAAATTACAATTAAAATGCCATAGAAGAGAGTTTTCTTTGACAACTCTTCATCGGGGCATGCAGATTGGCAACATGCTACTACATATACATGCCGCCATCCACATGCAAAGTCTGGCCCGTCATATATGAGGAAGCATCCGAGGCCAAGAACAGCACCACGTCAGCAATTTCCTCAGGCCGTCCAAGACGGGCCAGCGGAATACCGCTAAGCATATTGTCACGCAAATCATCAGCCAGTACCTGTGTCATCTCAGTATCGATGAATCCGGGAGCTACACAGTTCACTGTAATACCTCTCGATGCAAGCTCTCGAGCAGAGGATTTGGTAAGACCAATCACCCCTGCTTTAGCAGCAACGTAGTTGGCTTGTCCTGCGTTGCCAAGGACACCAACCACGGAGGAGATATTGATAATTCGGCCAGAACGCTGTTTCATCATTGGACGTGTTGCCGCCTTAAGACAATTAAACACACCCTTCAGATTCGTTTCGATCACCTGATCGAATTCCTCTTCCTTCATGCGCATGATTAAATTATCTCTTGTTATGCCGGCATTATTCACCAGGATGTCAATCTTGCCCCAAGCGCCAATCACATCCTTGATCAACTGATCTGCTTCGTCAGCGCGACCGACATTAGCCTGAACTGTAATAGCCTCCACACCTTTGGCACGAATCTGCTCAGCTACCTCAGTCGCAGCCGCTTCACTGCCAGCATAGTTTACCGCCACATTAGCGCCTGCATCAGCCAGCGCCAGCGCGATACTACGGCCAATTCCGCGCGACGCTCCCGTAACGAGCGCCGTTTTTCCACTTAATGGCTTAGACATCATAGTCCTCCCTTGCAAGTATATAACCCGTTAAGGCAATGATTATACTTTTAACGGGCCTCCAAGGCTTCCGTTACAGAAGCAATCGACTCCAGGCTACTTATATTATACAGCTTAACCGTTTTGTCGATTTTTTTAACCAGTCCAGTCAAAACACTTCCCGGTCCAAACTCAACAAAAGTGTCAACACCTTGTTCCAGTAGCCATGCTACACTGTCTTCCCACAGTACCGGAGAATAGACCTGATCCACCAACAGTTGGCGGATTTCACTCCCCTCACGTACAGGTTTAGCTGTTACATTAGCCACCACCGGAATCTGAGCTTCAGAGAAAGTTACAGTCCCCAACTTGTCTGAGAGCTTGGTCGCTGCTTCCTTCATCAATGACGAGTGGAAAGGACCGCTAACCTCCAGAGTAATAGCACGCTTGCCGCCTGCTTCCTTCACACGTTCAGCGACAGCAGCTACGCCCTCCTTCGTACCAGATACAACAATTTGTCCAGGACAATTGATATTAGCTAGTTCGACCAGTTGACCAGACTCCGTAATATCACGGCACAATGCTGTCAATGCTTCACGATCAGCTCCCAACACAGCAGCCATACCGCCTTGTCCATCAGGAATAGCCTGTTCCATAAACTGACCACGTGCACGAACAGTCTCAACCGCATCCGCAAATGCAAGGACACCTGAAGCAACTAGCGCGCTGTACTCTCCTAGACTGTGTCCAGCTACATAATCGGGATGAATGTCCATTTTTTCCTTGAACGCTTCATACAGCGCAATGCTCGCCGTTAACAGTGCAGGCTGCGTATTGGATGTTTGCTTCAAAGCTGTGTCTGGCCCTTCAAAAACCAGTGTGCTTAGTGCGAACCCTAACCGTTCGTCCGCTTGGCGAAATACTTCTGTTGCAGCTGGAACTGCTTCATAAGCATCTTTAGCCATACCTACAGCTTGTGAACCCTGACCGGGGAATATAAATGCCGTTTTGCCCATCGTGTATGCACCTCTCTATATCCAATGCTTGTCCTGTAAAACACTACACAAATTCAATATTATATCAAAAATTCCATCTTATTACCAGACAAGAACCGACGCTCCCCAGGTCAAGCCACCGCCAAAGCCCACCATTAATACACGGTCGCCTTCCTTCATGCGGCCTTCCTCAGCTGCTTCTACTAGGGCGAGAGGGATTGATGCTGCGGATGTATTCGCATATTTATGAACATTAACAACTACCTTTTCCTCTGGCAAATCCAGACGTTGCATCGCCGATTGGATGATGCGAACATTGGCTTGATGTGGAACGAACAGATCAATATCATCTTTGGACAGCCCTGCTTTTTCCAACACATCAACCGTTGCCGTTCCCATAACACGAACCGCGAACTTGAACACTTCGCGTCCGTTCATGTAAATATAGTGCTGTTTATTCTCCAGTGTGTCTGCACTCGCAGGCAAACGCGAGCCACCAGCTTCCAGCTTAAGCAAGGTTCCACCTGCGCCTTCAGCCCCGAGATCAAAGGATTGGAATCCTCTGCCTTCAGGCACTTCGCCAATCACTACAGCTCCTGCACCATCTCCGAATAGGACACAGGTATTGCGGTCGGTATAATCTGTAATCCGAGAAAGACAGTCTGCCCCAATGATTAACGCATTATTATAAATACCTGTCTTAATGAAGCTCGTTGCCGTAGCCAGTCCGTATACAAAACCCGAGCATGCCGCAGACAAATCGAAAGCCGCTGCGCCTTTGGCTCCCAGTTTGTCCTGAAGAATGCAGGCAGTTGACGGAAACGCCATATCCGGTGTAACCGTAGCTACAATAATTAAATCCAGATCCTGTGCCGTCATACCCGCGGACTCCAACGCCTTAATTGCTGCTTCATAAGCTAAATCAGATGTAGCCTGCTCTGGAGCTGCAATATGGCGCTCCTGAATCCCTGTACGGCTGACAATCCATTCATCACTTGTTTCTACGATTGCTTCCAAATCTTTATTGGTCAGAATTTTCTCAGGTACGTATTTCCCTGTTCCGATAACACCAACCGGCCGTAATTTATTCATATCGTCACTCACTTCCTGCTGATTTCCTTGGATATACTTTCCACCAACCGGTTTTGCAAGGCCGTACGAGCCTGCCTTACCGCATTTTTGACGGCAACGCCGTCAGACGAACCGTGACTTTTCAGGACGAGTCCACTCAAACCCAGCAAAGGAGCCCCGCCATGCTCTTTATAATCCAATTTACCTTTCAGACTGCGGAGCTCAGGCATAATCAAGGCTGCCGCAAGCTTGGTCTTCAAGGATTTGGTGAATTGCTCTTTTAAGAGAGAAAATATGGCCCCCGCTGTACCCTCTAGTGATTTTAGCATGATATTTCCAGCAAATCCATCACACACCAGTACGTCGCAATTCCCAGTTAACACATCTCTCGATTCAACATTACCCACAAAATGGACAGGTAACTGCTCAATAAGTGGAAATGCCAACTTCGTCAGTTCATTGCCCTTCCCAGCTTCGGTCCCCACATTCAGCAGACCCACCCTTGGAGAAGCCACACCGTGAACTTTCTGACGATACAAGCTCCCCATCAGTGCATACTGGGCAAGATGCTCAGGCTTGGCATCCATATTGGCTCCCAAGTCAAGCGCCAGAATACCCTGATCGTCAATCGTCGGTATCATCGGCGCGAGAGCCGGACGTTCAATGCCCTCCATTCTTCCAACCACCAGCAACCCCGTGGTCATTAGCGCGCCTGTATTACCTGCAGATATCATGGCATCCGCTTCGCCTTCTCTGACCATTCGACCAGCTACGACCATTGAAGCATCCTTTTTGCGGCGCACTGCCTTTACAGGCTCGTCCTGCGCATCTATCGTTTCGGATGCATGGCGAATGCTGAGGTTCGTCGGCAACGCTCTACCATTCAGAACCGATTCAATTCGTTCCCGGTCACCAACCAGCGTAATGTCCGTATCCTTCCATTCCGCCGCCGCAGATAGCGCGCCCTCTACTGTCGCCTCAGGAGCATTATCTCCCCCCATGGCATCAATGGCGATCCGCATGCTGACTTCCTCCTTCGCTATACTCTTCCTCCGTGGAGCGATAAATGACAAAGTTGCCTTGGAACACCATTTCTTCTCCTACGTAGGCGAAAACTTCCACTTTAGCCTTCCCTTTTTGTTCTGGATTTGAACGTACATATGCCTTGGCAATGCACTTTTCACCTAAATGAACCGGGCGGACAAAGCGTATATCCGCTGATGCAGTCAATGCTATCTCATCATTAATCACAGCAACGGCCAATGAATTGGCCTGAGCAAATACATAATGCCCCCGCGCAATGCCAGTACGCGAAAAAACATGTTCCTCTTTAATCTCAAAAATCGAAATACCGCTTCGATCCAACTGCAGATCAACGATATCCCCGATCACTTCATGCAAAGGCAAGGAACGAACCTGGTCGTAGGAGCGCTCAGCCATCAGCTTTAGCCGTTCCCGCAATTCCGGGATTCCCAGCTCCATCCGGTCCAGCCGAATAGTCTGAATACTCACCTTCAGCTGTCTTGTCAATTCCTGATCCGTTACGAATGGATTATCATCAATTAATTGAGTCAGCCGCTGCTGTCTCTGTCTCTTCGGCAAACGTTCGATGTCAGTGACGCCTCCTTTCCCTACAATAAACCATCGTTCAGACGACAGTTCGGGTTACTTTACTTCACTTTCTAACGGCGAAACTTCAAGCCGATTTGTCTTCTTGTATGTATAAAGGAACCCCTTCGGCCCTTCTTTCTTAGAACCTGGTACTAAAACAGTATATAGCATGCTGACGTAAAAAGGAAGCATGCAGACAAAAAAAGTAGCGCCTCACTGAAGTGAAGCGCTACTTTTTCTGCGAAGATTCCAAAGAATCCGCTTATCGGACATTATTGAGAGATGATCTCTCTAGCTTTGTACGTTCCGCAAACTTTGCACACATGGTGAGCAAGTTTCAATTCGCCGCATTCGGAGCATTTCACCATACCTGGTACTGCCAGTTTAAAGTGAGTACGACGTTTGTCGCGACGAGTTTTGGATGTTCTCCGTTGAGGTACTGCCATTATTCCCACCTCCTTAACCAGATCAACCCCGCATAACGGGTATGACTTCTTATCTCATTCAAGACTGAAGAAAATGCCAGAAGCAATTATCTTACAGCCGGTGAATCAAGCCTGCAACATCCACGCATCGGTTCTGTAACTTTCCGGCACAAGCGGATGATGATTTTTCAGAATTGAACTCAATTCTCATTTAAAAAAATCCTTAAGCCCTGCCAGACGCGGATCAATCTTTTCCGTATCGCCATCGCTACTGTCATCGGAGCCAATACTCCAGTTTTGTCCGGTCTTTGGTGCGATTCCCTGACAATCCTCACTGCACAAAGGCGCAAACGGCACATGCAGTACAAACAGTTCTTCACAATACGGTGCAATGTCGAAGGAGTCCTCCGTCACTGCGATAAAATCGCCATCTTCATCCTCCTCTTCAACACTCGAAGAGGTTTGCTTGAACCGTTCACGGAATTCAATCTTTAAATCCTCGTGCATCGGGCTTAAACAGCGTGAGCAGAGCATGTCCAGACCTGCGGTCAACGTGCCTTCCACGCTCATCAACCCTTGACCCAGACTAACGGCGACCAAGTCGGTCTCCAGCGGGGAAACGGCCGTAACATCAGCACGATCATCCACCAATTCACTCACATTAAGAGATTCACGGATAGGAAAAGGACCGTCACTTGTTGCTACTTTGCGAAAAAATAGTTGCATCACTATCACTCCAAACAAACAAAAATTATTATACCGACTGATCGAGTCGTTTGTCAACACCTTTCACTTTACACCACTCACAAATCCACCGGTTTTCCAATGGTTCGACAAGTTTTATGCAGAAGCAAAAATGCATTGTGCTAAACATGTACTGATGAGTATTCGTACCCCCGCCACTCTTCGTGTACAATAATGCGAGTATAAAGCTTTTTCGTCCAGGTCTCAATAGTCTTGTTCATGCCGATGCTGAAAAATCAGTATAGCTGCCCTGAAAACAATCATTCACGGGTACTTAACCATTATTGTCAAAATAGTTATCCAATAAGCTACTATAAGAAAGGAGCCGACATACGGTCTTGAAAACACTCGGTATGATTGTAGAGTACAATCCCCTGCATAACGGACATGTCCATCACTGGGAGGAATCTCTTCGCATCACTGGTGCACAGCGCACAGTGGCTGTGATGAGTGGTCCTTTCCTTCAGCGAGGTGAACCCGCGATTACAGACAAATGGTCCCGCACCGAAATGGCACTCGCCATGGGTGTGGACCTCGTTCTGGAGCTGCCTGTGGCCTATGCCGTCCAGCCTGCAGAATGGTTTGCCCGCGGAGCAATCGCCCTGCTCCATGCGACAGGCATCGTAGACGCGCTCTGCTTCGGCAGCGAGAGCGGAGACATCGCCCCGCTGCGCGCGCTGGCCCGCGTGCTGGCGGCAGAGCCGGCCGAGCTCAAGGCCGGCATCGCGCAGCGCCTGAGTAGCGGCGCGAGCTATCCCGCTGCCTACGCGGGAGCCGCAGCCGCGCTCGCGGCCGAAGGAGCGGACGGCGCTGCGCTCGCCGCCCTCATGCAGCAGCCCAACAATACGTTGGGGTTGCATTACTTGATTGCGCTGGAACGGCTGGGCAGCACAATCAAGCCCTTCACGGTAGCCCGCACGGGATCGGGCTACCATGAAGCCGTGGCCCCTGCGGACGGAGTCATCGCCAGTGCCACGGCCATTCGCCGTCTGCTGCTGGACGGCGGGCCGGAGGCCGCGTCGCCATACATACCTGCGGCGACACTGGGGATTTTGCGGCGCGAGTGGCAAGCCGAACGCGCTCCGCTGCATTGGGAAGCGTTCAGCCAGCCGCTGCTGAACGCCCTGATCACACGTAGCTCGCAGCAGCTGGCGGAGCTGCACGAGGTCACCGAAGGGCTGGAGCATCGTCTGCGA
Source organism: Paenibacillus sp. EKM206P (assembly GCF_011066155.1). Lineage (NCBI taxonomy): Bacteria > Bacillati > Bacillota > Bacilli > Caryophanales > Paenibacillaceae > Paenibacillus > Paenibacillus sp. EKM206P. Next base: position 341,969 of record NZ_JAAMNQ010000004.1, read on the forward strand.
CAATCGCTTTACACGCTGCCCCAGCCCTCTGTGGAGGCCCTGCTCGCCGCGATCAAGACAAGGCGCTATACTCGTACGAAGCTCCAGCGGATGTGTGCACATATTTTGCTAAATCATGCCAAAGCCGATATGACTCCGGCTGAGCTGGCGAAAGGTCCGGGCTATATGCGCGTGCTTGGCTTTAACAGGGCTGGACGCGAACTGCTGGCACGTATGAAGCAGACAGCCACCCTTCCGGTATGGGTCAAGCTGTCTGCCGGATCACATCCTCATCTGGACTGGGATACAGCCGCAGCCGCCATACATGCAGCCGGGATGCCACGCCCCGCCATCCGCGACATGTATGCTGATTACTTGCGACCGCCCATTATGGTTTGATGGGCAGCTTTTCCATATAATTCAGCGCATCGCCAAGTTTGCGAACCGGAACAAGCTTCATCCGGGTTCCAATTTGCTCAGCTTTGGTCTTGGCCTCTTTATAATTATCCGCAGGGACGAAAAACAAATCCGCACCCTGACGGTCAGCAGCAACTATTTTATACTTTGCACCACCAATCGCTCCAACCTGACCGTCCTTATCAATGGTACCCGTACCGGCTACACGATATCCCTTACTCAAATCACCTGGTGTCAGTTGGTTATAGATTTCCATGGTAAACATCAAACCTGCCGAAGGACCGCCAACATCCGTAGATGTAAAATGAATCGTTTTACGTCCATCCTTCGGCTCTACCTTCTGTACCGTGGCAATACTGACGCCAAATCCGGAACGTTGCTTGCCCGTCTCACTGTCCGTAATGGTCGTTAAAGGAGCTTGCACGGACAGCAACTTTCCATCGCGCTTTAGCTTCACTTTAGCCATTATTCCCGGTTTTTCGTCCTCCAAAGCCTTCCGAATGGAACGATTATCGGTCACCCTCACGCCGTTCAGCTCCAATATTTCATCCCCGGGGTCAAACACGCTGCTCGATCCCGGGACCTTAAATACATACACGTAATCCGGCACAATGCGATAGGGGACATGGGCACGGGTGTAGGCAGCCTCCATCGCGGAAGACTGGGAATCCCCCATATACCATACCTGTTCTGCCGCATATTCGTCTTCACTTCTTCCATGCAGACGATCCTCTTTGCGCTGAATCTCCGAATTGCGGTCCAACTTGGACAGGCCCAACATGATAACATTGGCATAACGCGCCGATACCGTCGTCATCATAAAGGCCCCCCGTTCGATGCTGTCACCCTCCCGAACTCTAACCATCGGTTTAATCTCATTTGCCCCACCTGGTCCGTAGATCAGATAAGGGGTTGGCATATAGACCAGCACATAGACCATTGCAGCCAGCATTAAGACATAACCGGTTGTAAAAAAAGCTCTTTTCCGGTTTATTCGTTTCATTGCTTCTCCCCCCTTCCAGCCTAACTTCTCCCATCTTATCCAAGTGCCTCTGTGCACCTGTTCTCAAGCCTTTCAAAAAAGCATACATTATTTACGACAACGTATACGAACAACCTATCCCAAGACAGCGAACGTGAATAAACGCTGGAGATAGCATCCGACTCTCCTTAGCATATTTATGAGAGGTGAATTTTTTGATGCAAAAGGAAGCCCATTCCGCTCCTTATTGGACAACCGTACTGCTTGGCCTCGGAGCCATTTTGCTTGTACTGGCTGTTGTCGCCTCACCAGAAAAAGTATTTCAAGCCTCTACTCAAGGCCTTAAGCTATGGTGGAATATTATTTTCCCAGCTATGCTACCTTTTTTGATGCTGTCCGAAATGCTCATCGCCTTTGGTCTAGTACATGGACTAGGTGTCCTGCTGGAACCGTTTATGCGATTCTGGTTCCGTCTACCCGGACGAAGCGGCTGGGTGTTGGCCCTCGGCCTGACCGCGGGATTCCCGGCTGCTGCGGAAGCAGTACGCCAATGGTCACAACAGGAAGATATGACCGCGCTTCAGCTTCGACGTCTAACCGCCATCGCTCATTTCTGCAATCCGATTACCATCCTGCTCGTCATCGGGACAGGGCTACTGCACAATGCTGCCGTAGGCGTGATGTTACTTGCCGTTCACTGGATTTCCGGGCTGCTGGCAGGCTGGATCACCGCCAGACTACCTGTACCGTCCAAAGAATTGCAAAAACGGGAAACGCCAGCTGCCCTTCGGCGCACCTCAGTTTCCCGTACTTCTCCCTCCCTGATCCGATCCGCATGGGAAGCTACCCGTTCTGCCAGAGAACGGGACGGCCGCAGCTTCGGAAAACTGTTGGGCGAAACCGTATCCCATGCTGTACAGACGCTGATGGTGACAGGTGGATTCATTATTTTCTTTTCCGTACTGATTCGACTGCTGTCCATATACACAGGCCAAGGATCGCTTTCTTTCATATGGCCTGCTTGGATGGAAATCCATCTGGGTTCCTATGAAATCAGCCGTCTGCCCTACGATCTCCGTACACAAGCAGCGCTGATCAGTGCTGTGTTGGGCTGGGGCGGCCTGTGCGGCTGGCTTCAAATTACCGCCGTCACCAGACCTTCCGACAAGGGTATCACCTTCACCTTGTCACGAGTGCTCCATGGGATCATTGCTTTTGGACTTACCTTGGCGACATGGGTCCCGCTTAACCGCATCGTCAGCAATACAATTCCCGCTTACGTCAGTCGCAGTTCTGTGTCTTCTTTTGCGGAAAGCGTAAATGAATCCGCCACGCATCCTGTCATGGCCGAAGCCAGCAGCTTACTAACACAAATAGAAGGAACATCTATGTACCCCTGGCAACTAACCGTACTGTCCATTGCGCTGCTGGGTACAATTATAGTTACCCTGCTGGCCTTTTCCTTTATGACTTCATGGTGGAGCCGCCGCGATTTGCGTTGACCTTTGCACGCAGCGCGTCTTCCACCTCCGGTGCCACCAGATCTACAACCTTGCCATCAAAATGCGCAATTTCCTTCACCATACTGGAACTCAGATATGAATAAGCCGGATTGGTCATCATAAAGATCGTTTCCGCATCCGGGTTCAGCTTATGATTTGTAGAGGCTAATTGCAGCTCATATTCAAAATCAGTCACCGACCGGATTCCTCTGACAATAACTTGGGCCCCTTTTTGACGTACATAATTAGCTGTCAAATCACGGAAGCTGTCCACCTCAACGTTCGGGATATTGCGAGTTACCGTTCGCAGCAGCTCCATTCGTTCCTCAAGTGAAAACAGCGGATTTTTACTAATATTGTTAAGAACCGCGACAATCAATAGATCAAACTGTCTGGCTGCTCTTTGAATAATATCCTGGTGCCCCATTGTCACAGGATCAAAGGTTCCCGGATATACGGCAATACGTGGTTTGTGCTCAATCATGATGGTCCTCCCCGTCTGATTCGATGATGCCGAACTTGACCACTCCGGCTTCTGTATGTTCTTCGACATCCGATAAAGCATCGGCTGCAAAATGATAAATGGATAACGCCGTTTCCCCATAGACTGCTTTTCTAACCTGTTCGAACGGCCCGAAGCTTTCCGGATATTCATGTCCCGATTCATACTCCAGCACGATGATTGCATCTGAACGAAGCAAGTTCAATTCAACCATACGGCTCATCAATTCATCTCCGTGTTTGAGACGATAGGGCGGATCCAGAAAAACAGCATCAAAAAGAGCTCCACGTTTTGCCAGCGCCTTGAGCGCTCGTCCGGCATCATTGCGGAACACTTCAGCCTGTCCTTCCAATCCAGTTTTTCGCAAATTTTCTTTAATGACATCAATGCTTTTGGATTCCATATCAATAAAAACAGCCTTGTCCATCCCCCGGCTAAGCGCCTCTATACCCAGGCCGCCACTGCCAGCAAACAGATCAAGTGCGACTCCCCCATCAAAATAAGGACCTATCATGCTAAATAGCGCTTCCTTGACCTTATCCGTGGTTGGCCGCGTCCCTGTGCCGGGAACTGCCTTTAACGGCCTTCCTTTGGCACTACCTGATACCACTCTCACGCTGAAACTCACCTATTTTCTATATGTGTTCATAACCATAGATTATGACGCTATCGTACCACATGCACCGCCGTTTGAAAAACTTAGGATGAGGCAGGTATAAAAAACCATTCCCTGGGCATCCTTAGGATATCGGCATTCAACCAATGTCGTAGACAACCGCGGAGAAGACTTACGTTTCCCCATAAGCTCTTCGTCCGGTTTCTCCTCTCCCATTCGGGCGCTCTTTAAATGGAGCGCCTGATTTTTTTTGCATAAAAAGAAGCTGCTTAATAGCAGCTCTATGTATCATTTTTCTATCTCGGCATTTTGTTTATTTCAGTAGTTCCTCGGGTGTATCCCCTTGATAAACATACACGTAACTCGCCACTGATACAGCAAATGTAGCAAACATAGACAACGATGTGGCTAACCCATATACCATTTTTCTCATCATTCCACTCACCTCCTTCCCCGGATCAATGTTAGGCTTTGGACCAAAAAAGCAACAGCCACTACAGAGGAACCGATTACAAAATTAGTACATACAAGCAAGGAGGATAACAGCCGCAAGAAGGGATAAAACCGTACTGGAATGCGCGACTGCTTTTCAATTCTGGACGGGGCAAAACATAAAACGAAAATGAGAGCTATTCCGGTAAACAGGTTTGTCCACCCACTATTTAAGGCAATGCAGGATATGTAAGTAAAAGCTGCTGAGGTCACCAACACACATGTCATGCCCGTTTTCAAATGAATGCCTCCTGACATTTGGCGCAGTAGGGCGAAAGCGACGAGAATCGTAACAGCCTCTACCATACGCCCCGTGAAGAATGAGGCGAATAGTGTCAACACAATGATCAGGGACGCATTCAGAATGAGAGCAAGTGCGTATTTAAGTACCGCGACAGAGGCCGGATGATCAGGCACAGTACGTTTGATCTGGTTAGCAAGTTTGAAAGCCATCGCTTCAATCATCCCGGTATTCCTTTCCGATTGCATAATAGATGAAAAATCCCGAAACCAGTGCAAAAAATATCATACTTAACCATACCTCGTTATAGTAGAGCACAATAGAAGTTGAAATGAGAGACAGGATAATCAGCGTGATGACAATGCCATATTCCTCTTTGAACTTAAGCTTCTTGAAATTAGGGGAAAAGCCGATCCCTTTTCGAGACAACATCAATGAAATAAGCAGTCCTACTGCTGCGCTTACCACTTGTAGCAGATAGCCCTTCAAGGACCCATCCTGCAGCTCAGAAACCGGAAGATTGCCGAACATGACTTTTAAGAGTACCGACTGAACAACGGCATATGCAAAATAACCTGTAACCGTCATAATACCGGACCACACAATCGGAATCTTCACGACCGTAGCGAGTAAAAAAATAAAAAGCAGCATATTTACGACAGGCACCAAATACGAAAGGGAAAACTCTTCTCTAAGCATATAACTTTGCATATTCATAATCAGGTTAACAAAAATGGCCTGCCATAGATAAGGGGTCATTTTAACTTTAAAAATACTCAAAATAAGCGCAAAAACAGCGACTCCCTCAAGTGTGGAGAAAAGCAAAAAGCCGATTGGCTTCAAAAGCATGCGTGCATCTCCTTTACAATTCCAACAAACCTCATCGGTGTATTCAAAAACTTGGATGTACATCGAATATAAAGGGCTGGGAGCTACTTTTCAAGAGGTCTTTTCAATTATTTCATAAATTTATTCAAGCACTTCAACCAAATGTTATCGGATGCCACTTCAAGTTGTAGCTTAGGCAACACTTTCTTTGACCGAATCTCCCTGCTTGCGCACAGGCTTCATACGTGATATAAGCTTTTTCCCCCAACGGATACCGGGCTGTTCAATCCACGAGTAGGTAAACCAAGATAGTCCGATGGTGACTAGCAACGTCATGATAAACATAAGTGTGAGGCTGACTAGGGGAGCAAAAGGTATTTTAACCTGTACGATTAGTCCCAGAGCCAGCATATGCGTTAAATACATGCTGTAGCTAAGGCGGCCGATCCATGACCATACCCGATTAAGCAGCCATATCGGCTGCCAGTGATACAAAGCATACGCTCCCAGCAGCAACCCGACACCTATGAGAACATCGGTCATGCCTTCTAAAAATGAAAATAGCACAGAAACAAGCAGCAAACCTCCACTGACTCGGTCTATACTTTTCCAATGCCGCTCGTCTTTCCAAATGAAAAACAACAATATACCTAGCCCAAAGACAGGCAATTGATTCGGAAACCATAAATACAGATAGTGCCCCCATAAAGAGTGATCACTAATCCATGGATATTGAACACTTACCGTATTTAGCCCCAAGCTTACCACAAGCGCCATCACGACAAACCACGTCGCATGGCGGACGGATCGGATCAGCTTAAATAATAGAGGGATAAACAGATAAAACATACATTCCACCGCAATGGACCATTCCACACCGATAATGCTGTTGATCCAGTACGGATTCAGACCATTCAAAAACAGGACATGAGCTGCGATATTGGCGGCAGTGACTCCCTCCTGATCCCCAAGCCAAAATCGTGGACCTGTCCCGTTCACAACTAAATAGATTCCTAACATCACGTAATACAAAGGAGCAATCCGAAAAAAACGACGCATCAGGTAAGCTGAAATTCTTTCACTCTTGTTACCCGAACGTCTGCTTAAGGACAAAAATAGCGTAAAAGCGCTGGCCATATAAAATAAAGCGACACCTTTGGCTCCTATACTCAAGCCTTTTTGCAACCAACCGTTTAATCCGTCCACATGCTGGCTGACATGCACAAGTAAAACTCCAATAATAGCCAGCGCCCTTAGCGTATCTACAAATTGCAGCTTGTCATCTTCCATTTTCCCCTTAGCTTCGGGCATCGTATCCCTCCATAACAGCCTCAAATGATACATTTTGTATCTATAATACACAAAATGTATCACTAAAGTAAATATCCTCGTTATGCAAAAAAACACCTTCTGACCGCAAAGAAATGCGGCCAAAAGATGTTCATTTTGTCATTTGTTTAAATGAAAAGGTACGGTCGTTACGATCACGTCTTTATAATTAATTAAATAAGCCCTCATCAGTAAGCTGGTCTGATTGTGTAGAATATTTTCCCACCAGTGCTTGGTGATGAATTGTGGAATGAGAACAGTGATATGGTCCTCGTCTGCTTTTTTCCACTCTACTGTATCGATGAACTTGCGAAGCGGATTAATAATGCTGCGATAACGGGATTTCAGTACGACCAAACGTATACCGACATCCCACTCTTCCCATTTCTGTTCCATTTTGCGAATTGCATCATCATCCACACCCACATATACGGCTACCACATTGTCCGACAAGGTTTTGGCATAGCTGATCGTATTCATGACGACTCGCGTAATGCCTGCCACCGGAATAATAATCGTATTGCCTTTCACCATAGGTTTATCCTTGGTAATATCAATGCGCAGTTGTTCAGCCGTATTTTTGTAATGCCTGTTGATCTTCATAAAGAAATACAGAACCAAAGGCAGGAAGATAAAGACTACCCACACCTGGCTAAACTTGGTGAAGATAAAGATGAGCGTAATCGACAGCGTGGTCAGCATCCCAACCGTATTAATAGCAAGTTTGACGATCCAGCCTGGCGGTTTGAGCTTGATCCAGCGAATCATCATACCAAGCTGTGAAAGGGTAAACGGGATAAATACCCCTACCGCATAAAGCGGGATCAGATTTTCTGTGTTGCCGCCAAATACGATGACCAGCAATGCCGAGAAGATACTCAGAAACAAAATACCATTAGAGTATCCGAGCCGATCTCCACGAACCATGAACATGTGCGGCATGTATTTGTCCTTCGCGAGCATAAAAGCAAGCAATGGAAAGGCCGAATAGGCTGTATTCGCCGCCAAAAACAAGATGAGCGCCGTCACGCCCTGAATGATGTAATACATCACACCGCGCCCGAAAGTGGCGTTCGCAATTTGCGAAATGACCGTTTCATGCGGATTAGGACGAACACCGTACCAATAAGCCAGCAAACTGATTCCGATAAACATACACCCGAGAATCAAACCCATCATCATTAGTGTAGTTGCTGCATTTTTGGCAGCTGGCTTGCGGAAGTTCGGAATGGCATTCGAGACAGCTTCTACCCCAGTTAACGCCGAGCAACCCGAGCTGAACGCCTTCAGTAACAGGAACAGGCTGACGTTGGATACCGTAGCTCCAAATTGCGGTGCTGCAGCATGAGCTCCCCCTGCCACGTAATGAATGATACCGCTAATAATCAAAACAAATATGGCAACAACAAATAAGTAAATCGGTACAGCCAGCACTGAGGCAGATTCTGTTACTCCGCGCAAGTTCATAATCGTCAAAAAGATGATCATAATTAGAGCAATGGCGATCCGATGATCATGTAACGATGGGAACGCCGATGTAATGGCATCTGTACCTGCTGATGAGCTAACTGCTACCGTCAGAATATAATCGACCAGCAAAGAACCGCCTGCAATCAGACTCGGACTCTTTCCCAAATTGTCCTGTGCAACAATGTACGCTCCTCCGCCACCAGGATAGGAAAAAATGGTCTGTCTATAAGACAGGATCAGAATGATCAGCAAACCCAATACCGCAATGGATATAGGAATGGAATACCATAGGGCAGCAAAGCCGGCTGTAATTAAAACCAGCAGAATTTGCTCCGTTCCATAAGCTACAGAGGATAAGGCATCTGAGGACAGAATGGCCAGTGCCTTGAGCTTATTCAGCTTCTCATCTTCAAGGGCCGTCGACTTTCGCGGACGACCGATTAATAATCTTTTGACTTTGCTCAGCATTTCGTTGACTCCTTCTTTGGATGAGGGTTTTGCAAAAGAATTATGGATCTTATGTTTATTATGTCACCTGCACATCAGATTGATGAAACAAATGAACTATTATTTTATACTCCCTCTTCCTGAAAAAAACAATAAGGAATGCTCCCTAAAAAGAGCATTCCCGAGTAAGAAAGAGCATTTCGATAAAATACCTTTATGTATACAGTAATTTGAACCTTTCCGGGGTAATTCCTTCAGCTCGGCGAAAAGTTGCCACAAAATGACTGGTATCTCGGAAGCCCACTCGCTCCGAAATCTCCTTTACTGTTAATTGCGGATATTCCGCCATCATTTCCTTGGCCTTCCGCAGCCGAATCACAATCAGATAAGCATACGAAGTCACACCAAACGCTTGCTTAAATAATGTATTTAAATGACGGGAGCTGACATTCATCATAACTGCCATATCGCCTAGACCCACATCTGGACTGGCATAATTTTGCTCCATAAAGGCCAGTACAGGGGTTAATCGTTCCACATTATGGGATAGGGAAGGCATCGAGCTATGTTGTCCATGTTTACGCAGCAGAGTCAGAAAACGATACATATTGGCCGAAGCATCTAATCCAGACAAATCACGTTCACTAACCATGGAATGAAGCATCGTTTCCCCAAAACTGTGCAGCTCGCTATCCGGGTCCCAATGATACCCACGCGTATGCTTCAACCCCAGTGCAGTCAGTACAGCAGCGGCGATGGGGCCGTCAAATGTAATGTATAACGTTCGCCATACCTTGGTCGCCCGTCTGTATGCATGGGATTCCCCAGGTAGCAGCAGAACTCCAGACTGCTCCCCCAGACGAAAGGTCCCCCCTTTAAATGTAAACATCCCTTCACCAGACACCGTCTGAATCCAGTGAAAGCACGGATAGCCCTCTGGACGGGACACATCTTCCTGCCTGCTGTTAAATCCGATACTTTCAATAAAAAGGGGTAAAGAGTGCTCACGCGTAGTCAGGAAAAATCGCAAATGATGGGGAGTTAAAATCATAAAAAGCACCTCCGGCGTATGCGGGTATGTATTTCTCATGTAGATCCATATTGTTATATACACGTTCATTTTATTATATTTAAAAGCAGTTATTTGTATTATAAGATAGAATTATTCTTATATACAGAGGTGATTGGCATGATAAGCAGTAAACTACCTAAAGTATTTTACGGTGGAGATTATAATCCTGAACAATGGGATGAGGCCACGCATCAGGAAGATTTACGGATGTTCAGGCAGGCAGGGATTGATATCGCCACGGTCAACGTATTCTCATGGGCCAAAATTCAATCCGACGAAATCACATATCATTTTGAATGGCTGGATCAATTGATTGACAGTCTTTATGAAAGCGATATCTTCGTTTGTCTAGCTACTAGCACGGCAGCGCATCCTGCTTGGATGGCTACTCGCTACCCCGACGTTCTCCGGGTGGACGCTGACGGACGGAAGCGGAAGTTCGGTGGTCGCCACAATTCTTGTCCGAACAGTCCTACGTATCGAAAATTTGCGGAGCAGATGGCTGGCCAACTTGCAGAACGATACAAAAACCATCCCGCGATCCTCGTGTGGCACGTGTCCAATGAGTACGGTGGGGATTGCTATTGTGATAACTGTGCGGCCGCATTCCGGGTGTGGCTCAAGCAAAAATACGGATCACTGGAAGAGCTAAACCGGGTGTGGAATACTTCCTTCTGGGGTCATACCTTCTATGATTGGGATGAAATCGTGCCACCAAATAATTTGAGCGAGCATTGGGGAGAAAATCACTCCTCCTTTCAGGGCATATCCCTCGATTATGCACGTTTTAATTCAGACAGTATGCTGGATTGCTATCTGCTGGAATACAACGCGATTAAAAAACATATTCCCCATGCCGTGATAACGACCAATCTGATGGGATTTTTCAAACAACTGGACTATTTTAAATGGGCTAAGCACATGGATATTGTATCTTGGGATAGTTATCCTGCGGCTAATACCCCGCCAAGCTATACCGCGATGGCACACGATCTGATGCGCGGCTTGAAGGATGGGCAACCCTTTATGCTGATGGAGCAAACACCGAGCCAGCAGAACTGGCAGGCGTATAATTCGCTTAAACGGCCCGGCGTTATGCGGTTATGGAGTTATCAGGCAGTCGCGCATGGCGCGGACACGGTCATGTTCTTCCAGCTTCGCCGCTCAATCGGCGCATGTGAGAAATTCCACGGGGCTGTTATTGAGCATGCCGGGCATGAGAACACACGTGTATTTCGCGAGGTGGCACAGCTTGGCAGTGAGCTTGGCGCATTAGGCAACACGCTATTTGACGCGACCGTCAATGCCAAAGTAGCCATTTTGTTTGATTGGGATAATTGGTGGGCATTGGAAAAATCAAGCGGTCCTTCTGTCGCCTTGAAATATGTGGATCAGGTGCATAAGTATTATGCGACCCTCTTCCGGCGCAACGTACAGATAGACCTGATTTCCGTTGATGCAAATTTCCAGAAATATGATCTCATTATCGCGCCTGTACTCTACATGGTCAAGCCAGGTACCGCCGAGAAGCTGGAACAATTCACAGAGCATGGAGGCACCTTCGTAACGACCTTTTTCAGTGGCATTGTAAATGAAAACGATTTGGTCACAACCGGAGGATATCCTGGTAAACTGCGTAACTTGCTCGGGATCTGGGTGGAGGAAATTGACGCGCTTCTGCCGGAATCATACAATCGCATTGTATTAAAAGAAAAGGTGGGCGTATTACAAGGTGAATATCAATGTGGTCTGCTCTGCGACCTGTTGCATAGCGAAGGTGCCGAGGTGCTGGCGGAATACGGCGATGATTTCTATCAGGGCATGCCAGTGCTGACACGCAATCGTTTCGGTCAAGGCGAGGCATGGTACGTTGCTTCAGATCCTGAAGAGACTTTCCTTGATGGCCTGCTGGGCTACATTTGTGAGCAAAAAGGGATTCCATCCCTGCTGCGCGCTCCTGCGGGTGTAGAAACCACTGTACGGACCAAAGATGGAAAATCATATCTGTTCATTCTGAATCATAACGCCCAGACGCAGCAATATCATCTGGATGATCAGAAAGGGAATGAGCTAATCAGCGGTAAATACCTGGAAGGAGATATTTCTATTGAAGGCTACGGCTTTCAAGTACTGGAGCTATCATAATCACTCAGATTTGACACATACAGTTCACTTTGCTGCATGAGTATAATCTAGGTATCAAAGGAGTTCATCATGAAACGACTGCTATGGATCGGCAGCTTGTCTTATTTTTTAATCGGCCTGGCACACGTGGTTGTAGGCTCCCTACTGCCTGTGTTGTTAGAGCATTACGGTAGAAACTATACGGATGGCGGTAGTCTAATCTTCGCTCAATTTTCCGGTTTTCTGGTTGGAGTCCTGCTGTCACCGTGGCTTGCCCGAAGTTTCGGCAAACGCCGAAGTCTGGTATTCGCCCTGCTTTTGCTGTGCGCGGCTGAAGTGCTATACTCATTGCTGCCGCCTTGGGATTGGCTATATGTCGTCGGTGCAGCAGCGGGGTTTGGCTTCGGCATGGTAGAAACACTCATTGGCACGATTATTATCAGCGGTATTACTCAAGGAACGGGCGCGGCGATGAGCCGTCTGGAAGTCTTTTTTGGGATTGGCGCTTTGGCTATGCCCGCTATCGCCAGCCAACTTATCGCTCTCGGTTGGTGGCGATTGGCCTTTCCCATCATTTCCATGTTTGCAGCCGTGACCATTATAGCTTGGTTGCGCGGGTCCTTCGGCCCGCTGGACGCTGTATTGGACCCACAGGAACACCGAGATAACAGCCTTAAGCGTTCGACTAATTCACTGAAGTCACCCACGGAGAAGGCTTCTGAAGGTAACCCTATTGGCAATCGGAAGCTACTTACACTATTTATCATCTTTTTCTTTATCTATGTAGGAACAGAGATGAGCCTAGCTAATTTCCTGCCCTCCATGTTCATCGAACGGCTGGGCCTCACTCAAGCCGAGGCAGCACTCAGTGTTACCTGCTTCTGGCTAGCAATGGCTACCGGACGGTTGTTCGCAGGAAGTATTGCTGATCGGTACGGCTATGGTGTCTTTGTAGCCCTAAGCTCGCTGGCGGCGACCGTGCTGCTATGCGTGTTCCCACTGATCAAGGGAACTACCGTTGCCTTTGTCCTTATCACACTGCTGGGGCTGGGCATGTCGGGCATTTTTTCCATCGCACTTGTTTTTGCCAGCAAAATGATGCCAGGCACCGAAGAATCTACCACCAGCCTGCTTATAGGCGCAGGTGGAGTTGGGGGAGCTCTGCTGCCTTTATGGCTCGGAAATAGCATGGATCGTGGTGGAGCAGTCTCATCGGCGTGGTTGCTGGCAGGCTTCACATGTATCCTGTGCCTGCTTGGGGGCATCTTGTACGCCCTATATGTGCGCAAAAAGCGGCTTCAAACCGCCTCATCATGATATACACCTCTACTGGTGCCTTTGTCTGTTCCTTGGTTGTCATCCAAGTGCACATTCAAAGGTGCTTTTTTTACATACTAGACGAATGTACCTTGTACAGTAGCCTGTTTTTAGTCAAAATAGATCGTTTCCTATGAATCACAGGACAGATATCCATGCCTCCTCTAGATGAATGGAGTAGTATACAACAAACCATATGGAGGTGTTTGTATTGGGTCATCCTGAATTAAAACGAAAAAAAGGCCGTAAAAAAAATGTTTTTGTCCGTGCCTGGTTTGATAAGTTAGAAAAAAAGTTTGAGGAGAAACCCCCAAAGAGAAAAAGCCGCTCGAAACGGAAAGGGTTTGGGAAAGACATCATCGTCAAAAAGCAACTTGTAAGTGTGAATATTAATCAGGGTGCTTTAGGACCTGAAGGGGATTCTGGAACCATAGGTGATTTAGCGCAGTTCGGTTATATTTACAATGTAAAGCCCCAAGTTGTTCCGATTGAAGGGGATGTCATTTGGGATACGAACGGTATACTTACACCTGGAATTGCTCATGTTCCAGGAACTACACAGATTGCTGTATCCGATGCTGGAAAATATGAAGTTCACTTTTCGGTGTCCGGTGTGGAACCTAACCAATTCGCCATCTTTATTAATGGCGCACTGGCTGTGGGAACTGTATACGGCTCAGGAGCCGGGACACAACAGAACACAGGGCAAGCCATCCTTGCTCTGGCATGCGGTGACGTCCTTACTCTGCGAAACCATAGCTCTACTACTGCTGTTACCCTGCAAACACAAGCCGGAGGAACTCAAGCCAGCATAAACGCTTCTGTCCTCATTAGAAAATTGGGATAGGCTTGAACTCCCGCAAAGCCTCAGTGTACTAAAAAAGGGTTTATCCATACAGCGAGGATAAACCCTGAATATTTTTAAAAGGCCATAATGATCCCTTTGTCATTGGCATACATTGAACTAATCCCTCTGGTGGACACAATATGAATATCTTTAAATTGATAGCGTTTCCTCAGCGCATTCATTAATTTTTCCGCCAGCCCAGGATTATTGCAGTGAGTAATGACAATGCTTTCTCCTTCGGTAGCCCTGCCACTTTTTTCAATAGTATCTGCGAGCTTTTCGATAATTTGATTCTGACCGCGTGCTTGAGTAAAAAATGCGATATTACCGTCACCATCCGAGCCTAAAATAGGCCTGATATGCAAGAGTGAAAGTATCTTTCCAGTGATTTTATTCATCCGCCCGTTCTTAACCAGATTATCCAGATTTTCTAAAACAAAGTAGGTTTTCATCTTGCTGATAAAGCTCTCCAAGGATGAAATAATTTCGCTTTTATGATATCCCTCGTCAATCAACTTGCGCAGTTTTAGAGCTAACAAGAGCTGTCCAGCCGAAGCGCTTTTCGAATCAAATACATGAACATCCGCCCCCTCTTCTTCCGCCATATCTTTTCCTACCAATGCACTGGAATACGAACTGGACAGGTTGCTGGATAATGTAATGGCAAAAGAAGTATGCGCACCTTGAAAGGCTTCCTTATATAGCATAGGTGACGGTGATGCGGATCCAATTTTGGTTGTACAGGCTTTCATTTCTTCCATAAACTGAGGCAAGTCCAATGTGTCATCATCTACGAAGCATTTATCTCCCAGCGTCATATTTAACGGAATCGTAGTAACTTGCATCTCTTCTCTAAGCTCTCTCGTTAAATCACAGCAACTATCTGCTATTATTTTATATCTCACCCGGTACACCCTCACATTATGTTATTTTTCAATAGAACGCGCATTCATAATACTCAAAGAAAGCTCAATTAACCGTATAAATTCCTTCACATTCTTCTCACCCAAACCTACTACAAGCGCTTCAAAATAACCTTCAATTCTCTCTTGCTTCTGTCTGATCAAGGATTCACCATTTACTGTGAGCCTTACACACATTCGTCGTCTGTCATGCTCAGACATTTCCATAGTCACGTAGCCTTTTTTCCTTAATCCCGTAAGCGCTGCCGTAATTCTTGATCTGGATACATGCAGATCATCGCTGAGCAAGGAAGGATTAATTTCATCATCCCGGTGCTGAACTAAATATTGAAGCACATGGTTTTCCCCCTGAACAAGCTCCGTCAGGCTACTGAATAATTCCATGTCATAAATCCGGTTAACGGATTCTCTCAATTCGTCCCTTAGTTCATAATCTTTCATAGTGAACCTCCGCAACACACATAATACATACAGTTAACTATTAATACTATGTACTATAATGAATTGCCCACGATAATAACAATGAAATATTTGTGAATTTTTATACTTTATCCCCCCCTTGAATGTCCAATAACAGGAGGTTTTATACCTTGGACTGTGAGACACCCAGAGGAGAGGGACTGACCCCATAACGTGAGACAACAAGGAGGGTTTTATTTTATGAGGTTCTGGAAACGTGTTATATCATAGAATTTCAAGGAAAAGGGGGATTTGAGCAGCTCCAAATGAGATTGTTGTTTGGACTATATTAGAGAAGTATTAACATTTACAAGAAAAGGCCAACCACTAAATACGGGTTGACCTCATTATTTAAAGAATGTCTTACGTTTCTAAAAGAATATGAACTGAATTTACAGCACCGTTTTAACCGTGTCTTGTACTTGCTTCAACAACCCTTTATAGCCATCTTCATCAAGATAACCAATACTTCCAAGCAGCAAGTGACCGACGGATTCAATTCCAACGAAATCAAAAATTCCCGTATCGGATGTGAGCTTCAATCCTGCAGTCATACCGATTTCATCGTAGATCGCGTTGGGAGTACCATGTGTATTCACGATAAAACCTTTTTTACCTGTAAGCAGCTTATTAATCCCTTCCGCACCAGCCGTATATGCAAAGCCGTATGCAAATACACGATCAACGTAACCTTTCAGGATAGCCGGAAGACCTGTCCACCAAATGGGAGAAATAAAAGTAATCGTATCCGATTGTGAGATGTATTCCTGCTCCACTTTGATATCAGCCGGAGTTTGCCCTGCTCTCATAGCGGCAGTATCCTCAGGTTTTAATACAGGTTGAAAATTAAGGGCATAAAGATCGCGTACAACGACTTCATCACCTTTTTCTTTCAAGGTATTTACAACCGTTTCGAGTATCGCGTGATTGAAGCTTTCTGCGTTTGAGTGAGCATAGATAATAAGATGTTTCATTTTAATAACCTCCAGATGTTTTATTGTTATTTTGATATTAATATAGATATCTATACATTTACTTAAAAAAATTTATAATCTGTTTTTGACATGCTCCAGCAAATATTCCAGTTGTTCTTTTTCTTCATCTTTGAGACCACCATAGATGGTTTCTTGTAATCTATTGGAGATCACCTCAAATACAGGCTCTATCTCTCTTCCCTTATCGGTCAGAAATATCAGGGTAACTCGGCTATCCTCCCTTTCTTTTTTTCTTTCGACATATCCCAACTTCACTAGCTTGTCGATCAAAACAGTGACCGTGGGTTGCTGACGAGAAATTTTTTGCGTCAATTCCTTAATAGAAAGCCCGTCGTTTTGATAAAGGAACATTAGGATTCCGCCATGAGTAGGAACAATCCCTTCAATTCCATTCGATTCGAGCTCAGACACAATCAATTTATTGATCGAGTCTCTAATGGTTCCTATCAGTGCAGCTGCATTATTTTTTAACATACAAGCATTATTACATAGACATCTATATATATCAAGTGTTGGTGTCAGTCTGAACTAAAAGCAAATATGACTTAATCTATAATGGTTCATGGTGGATTACTATCGCAGACGCATAAAAAAGCCAAAATACCCAAGTTCCTTACCTGACTTTGAGTATTTTGGCTTACAGTATTTATTTATGAAATGAAGAGATGTTCAAAGTATGATATGTTTTAGTTGAGCGTTTGAAGTATCTCAGGTGTAAAGGTTTGAAGATCATGAATTCGGCCTTCACGTATTTTCGTAGCCCATGCAGGATCGCCCAGAAGCGCACGCCCAACAGCTACCAGATCAAATTCATTGTTGTCGAGCCGTTCCAGAAGTTCATTAATATCTTGGTGTCCTGCCCCTTTCCCTTCGATATAACTTACAAAATCCTCATCCAGACCTACAGAGCCAACCGTAATCGTAGTTTTTCCAGTCAGCTTCTTCACCCATCCGGCAAAGCTCAAATCGGAGCCTTCAAATTCAGGTACCCAAAAGCGACGTGTCGAGCAATGGAAGATGTCCACGCCCGCTTCTACTAATACATTCAGGAATTGCTCCAGTTTATCCGGTGTATCGAACGGCTTTGCGTTGTAATCATTCATTTTCCATTGGGATAGGCGCATGGCAATAGGGTAGTCAGGGCCAACCTCAGCACGAATAGCTTCCACAAGCTCAATGGCGAATTGAGCACGTTTTATGATATCGCCACCATAGCGATCCGTACGTTGGTTCGTCCTCTCCCAAAAGAATTGATCAACCAGATAGCCGTGTGCTCCGTGAATTTCAACGCCGTCAAAACCCAGTCGTTTTGCATTCGCAGCTGCATCGACATAGGCGCGAATGACCTTGACAATTTCTTCTTCTGTCATCGGCTCGGTCACTTTATTGCCTTCCAGATCCAGCCCCGATGGACCAATCGATAGCGCTTCGGGATTCGGCTGAGATCCCAAAGGACGAGCCATCCCCATATGCCAAAGCTGTGGGAAAATTTTACTACCAGCTTCATGAACCTGTCTGACCACTTCAGCCCAACCGTTTAAAGCCGCTTCCCCATAAAAATTAGGTATCCTCGGCTCACTTGTTCCAGCCGGATGGTCAATCACTGCGCCTTCAGTAATAATAAGACCTACATCATTCTCTGCGCGACGGCGATAATAAGCGGCTACATCCGGTCCTGGCACACCATTTGGTGAAAAAGCGCGGCCCATTGACGGCATTACAATACGAGTCTGTAGGGTTAGATTATGAATGGTATAAGGTTGAAATAAAGCTTCTGTTGAATGAACATTTTGCGGTTGATTACTCAAGGATTGTCCCTCCTCATTTTCTTTTATTCTTTTAAAGGATTATATATAAGGCTCGTGCATCTTCAAACGGGGTGCAAGTGAAATGTTAGCAATGTTTAATTTATCATTCAACCGACAAAATGTTCATTCTGTTGCTTAACCAAAAGGGTTATGAAATTGTTGTATATCTAAATTCACTTGTTGACAAAACAACACATGTTTATAATGGGGGAATCATTTGATTTACCTGAAAGGAGTGTCTTTAGGATGCCTGGTGTAACTTCACCCAACCCAAACGATCCTCGCGTCATTCGAACACGTAGATTAATTCTCGACGCATTCGTTGACCAATTAAATAAGAAAGACTTCTACACGATTACGATCAATGACATTACCCAAAAAGCCACCATTAACCGCGCCACGTTCTATGCACATTTTCAAGATAAATATGCACTGCTTGAAACCCTTTTGTCAGATGCATTTTTGGAGTATGTTATCAAGAGGATTGATGCTGAGGCACGTTTGTCGGAGGAGATCATTCAGAAACTTATTCTTTCGTTATGTGACTATCACGACTCAAGTAACCAATGCGTTCATAAATATAATTCAGTGGCACCGATCCTGGAAGAACATATTAAGAATCAATTACAGCAATTCATACTTCAACTCATAACAAGAGAAGCCAATAATACAGACCAAAGAACGTTAGAACTTGCCGCAACCATTTTAAGCTGGTCCATTTATGGTGTAACCTTTCGCTGGAATGTGGAAGGAAAAAAAGAGTCTCCTACAGATTTAGCCGAGAGAGCTGTGCCTTTAATCTTCAATGGGGTTGTCTTATCTCTAGTCTCACAAATCTCTTAGCAGAAAATGCGAATAAAAAGGGCCGTTCCCAGTATACTTCGATCAGTTCCTGGGACAGCCCTTATAGTATTTAGTAAAATAATTGCATCTTTTATTTAAAGAATTTTCTTAAACATCTCGATAACTTGTTCTTTGCTAGGTATAAACGGATTGCCCGGAGCGCAAGCATCCTTCATTGAGTTCTCGGCAAGCAGATCCAAATCCACTTCATTTACACCTAGTTCAGAAAGTTTGGAAGGAATCCCCACTTCCTTCGACAGGTCTTTGATTCTTTGGATTACATAGTCTGCGCATTCCTTATCCGTTTTCCCCTTATCTTCAAAACCGATGACCTTAGCGATGGCACGAAACTTCTCTGGTACGTGCTTGGCATTCTCCTCCTCCACGATTGGCAGCAGCATGGCATTACAAACACCATGAGGCAAATCGTATACCCCGCCTAGCTGATGGGCCATCGCATGGACGTAACCCAATCCGGCATTATTAAATGCAAGTCCTCCCAGGAAAATAGCGTATACCATTTGCTCACGCGCTTCTATATCATGACCGTTTCTCACTGTACGAGCTAAATGTTTAAAAATAATT
Source organism: Paenibacillus sp. EKM206P (assembly GCF_011066155.1). Taxonomy (NCBI): domain Bacteria; kingdom Bacillati; phylum Bacillota; class Bacilli; order Caryophanales; family Paenibacillaceae; genus Paenibacillus; species Paenibacillus sp. EKM206P. Next base: position 361,747 of record NZ_JAAMNQ010000004.1, read on the forward strand.
TCTACTGCTGCCAACGCAGTTGCATCCGTTACAGGATAAGCACCTGGCGTAACCAAAGCTTCAATGGCATGGGTCAAAGCATCTAGTCCTGTAGCTGCCGTTAACGCGGCCGGTTTGTCTACCATCAGTTCAGGATCATTTACTGAAATCGTAGCTACACTATTCTTATCAACCATAACCATCTTGACCTTGCGGTCTTCGTCCGTAATGACATAATTGATCGTGATTTCAGCAGATGTTCCTGCTGTGGTATTAATGGCGACAATAGGAAGCGATTTATGCTTGGATTTATGGACGCCCTCATACTCGGTTATATGTCCCCCATTGGTAGCAATAATGCCGATTCCCTTAGCCGTATCCTGTGGTGATCCTCCGCCAATCGAAATTAAAAAGTCACATTCATTTTCTTGCAGAAACTGAACACCATCATGTACATTTTTACAGGTCGGATTTGGTTTTACTTCATCGTATACCGCATAGTTCAATCCAATATAATCCAGCAAAGATGTAACCTTGCCTGCAATACCACTCTTCATCAAAAATTTATCCGTCACGACTAGAGCTTTATTTAAATCCAGTTCTTTTATATACGGCCCAACTTCTTGCAAACAGCCTGTTCCCATAAGATTGATAGATGGTACAAAAAATACATGTGCGCTCATATAAAATCGGCCTCCTAAAGGATTCACTTCTTGTTGCCTCGCTAAATCATAAGGGTATTTCTCAAAAGTGAAATATTTCACATGTATAATGTTATCTTTATTTTATTTTGATGTCAACAATTAAACACAGATATTTATTGGTTTTATTTTTGTTTGTTTACGTTTTTCGAATCAGTCCAATATTTGGTATACAACTAATCGGAGACAGCCTCGTACAACTTAGATGAACACATTAACAACGAGGTGATGACAGCATGACAATCAACAAGGGAGTATTGCTGGCTCTACTGGCAGTATCGCTGCTCCAAGCAAACCCGTCGTATGCGAAGTCGGTGCCGCTGACTCCGGTGACGACCGTTTATGTAGATGACCGCCCACTTCAGCTTGCTGCCCAGCCGCTGCTGCTAGAAGGAACAGCGCTCGTCCCGATGCGCCAGTTGTTTGAGGCACAAGGAGCCGAGCTTTCCTGGAACGAATCCAGCAAAACCGTAACAGCTACCAAAAATGAAGCGGTGCTGACCTACCGTATGGGGGAACTTGCTGCCACCTTAAACGGCAAAACGCTGTCCCTGAATGTTCCTGGACAAATTGTTGAGGGCAACACAATGATTCCACTACGTTTTGTGAGCGAGGCACTTGGGAGCACAGTGAAGTGGGATGCCCTGACCCGAGCGATTCGGATTGTCTCCAGTAACGATTTTTTTACAACGGTTCTTTCGGGAGTCAACCTGCGCAGCAAACCGGATTCGTCGGGAGCTTCCCCTTCCCTGCGGCTTATTCCAGCCAACGAAAAGGTTCATGTCATCCGTGAGATCAATGCCCTCTGGTTGGAAGTGCGCACTAAAGACAACCTGACCGGATACATATCGGCTAAACCCAAATACAGCGATTATACCAGCTCATCCCTGGTGGAACGGCAGGGAGATGAACTCATCGCCTACGGAGAGAAATTCCTTGGTACTCCTTATGAATTCGGCGCAGCAAGCGGCCAGACATCGACCTTTGATTGTTCTTCTTTTGTGGGGGAAGTGTTCCGACATACGCTCTCCATCGACCTCCCCCGTGTCTCTTACGATCAGGCTAAAGAAGGCCAGAAGGTCGGGCTAAACGAGCTACGTAAAGGCGACCTGCTGTTCTTCAGCGCACGCGACCTGGAGATCGGCCATGTGGCGATCTATGCAGGGAACAACAAATTGTTGCATACATTCTCCAAAGAACGTGGCGTTCATTTTGACACGCTTGATGGTAAATGGCAGAATCGTTTCGTAACAGCCCGCAGGCTGTTTTAAGACAAACTGGATGGCTAATAATAGCGGGCTATTCCAGTACCACATTCAATATTTTCTGTTTGCATTTTTGCCGGACGCCTCCCTTGCGGTTTGCGTTCAGGTGGCAAAAGGTATTGATTCGTTCCCATTGTTCAACACGTAATTCGATCCTCTTCTCTAGCACTTTCTCTCAAAATCTTGGATCTTCCCCATCAGATCTGCTTAAATAGGATTAATAGAATGTGCAAAAAACACGAATATGTATGCTAATTATAGACAGGAGGAATCGTTATGCAATTTGAGACAAAACGGCTCATCATTCGTGATATTTGTACATCCGATTGGGGAAGTATACATACCTACACGTCATTGCCTGAAGTTACTAGGCACACAGCATGGGGACCCAATACAGAAGAAGATACAAAGGCATATATAGAACAAGTTCTAGCCTCACAGCAGGAAATGCCACGACAAGACTACGAACTAGCCATATGTCTGAAAAACACTGGAATCCTGATCGGCGGTGTTGGTATTCATGTCAAAGATACTAATGCAGAAATGGGCTATATTCTAAACCCAGATTATCAAGGAAAGGGTTATGCAACAGAAGTGGCACGAGCCCTGCTAGGCTTTGGATTTAGCACACTTGATGTCCATCGTATTTATGCAACATGTCGTCCAGAAAATAAGGCTTCTGAGAAGATTATGCAACAGATCGGAATGCAACGTGAAGGTATAATGCGAGAACACTGGTACTACAAAGGCGAATTTCACGATTCATATTTGTACTCTATTCTTTCTGAGGAATATAACAGGACATAAAAGGTATTGTTTACATCTTGGGAAGCATGTTGCTGCGATAAATTGATAGTAAACCATTTTGACTATCTAGTTTGAAAATATATATCGTTGGAAATAGGTGTTGTTAAGAACGTGTCTGAGCCATTCTATGAGGAGTTTTAACGACAAATAGGTTCGAGGAACTTCTCTGAACGATACAATTTTTAATTAAGGAGGGAACAACATGGAAGCTTTTGCAGAATATTTAGCGCATATTGATAACCCCCAACATCGGGCTCGAACGCAAGAAGTATTGGCTTGGGTAACCAAGAAATTTCCAAATTTAATGCCAAAAATTGCGTGGAATCAGCCTATGTTTACGGATCACAGCACATTTATTATTGGCTTTAGCGTAGCCAAACATCATTTGGCCGTTGCCCCTGAAAAGGCAGGGATTAATCATTTTTCTGAGTTAATTGTGCAGGCTGGCTATGATCACACCAAGCAGTTGGTACGTATCCAGTGGGATAGTCCAGTTGATTTCTCATTACTTGAGAAAATGATCGAGTTTAATATTTTGGATAAGGCAGACTGTTCAACCTTTTGGCGGGAATAAAAAAAGGTTCCTTTTCTCGTAAAACTATACACCGAGCATCACAAATAAGTGTTTTTCTTCTCACCCCCTCTACCATCCTTCGAAATCTCATCAGGCTAATGCCCCTTAAAGCGGCCTTATGCTATAATGTGGAAAGTATGGATTGTTACATGCACAGGAGGATTGGAGAAAAATGATTGGGAAATTTTTAATTTTCTCTCTACTATGGAGTTTGCTCGGCAACCCGTTTCTGGCACTGCTCGTACTCTTAATCGTGATCTATATATTGGATCGTAGCTTTGTCGGTGTATTGCCCAGCATCAGCAAACCATGGAAAAGAAGACGCAATGCCGCTCGATTGCGCCAACAGATTGCGCTAAACACCAACGATGTGGCTGCTAGGTTCGATTTGGCTCGTATCTGGATCGAAAGCAAGAAATATCCGCAGGCTTTGGAGCTCTTATTGGAAATTCAATCCCGTTATGAAGACTCAGCAGACTATTGGAACGCACGGGGAACGGCTGAAGTACATACAAACCATCTGGAGGATGGAGAACAACATTTACTAAAAGCACTGGATATTAACCCGCGGGTACAGTACGGTGAGCCTTATTTGCATTTAGCCGCTGCTTTCAAGGAACGTGACGTCAATAAGTCGCTTCATTATCTGCAGCAATTTCAGGAGATTCAGTCTTCTTCCAGCGAGGGTTATTATCTGACAGGCTTGATGTACCGTATGCTGGGACGCAAGGATGAAGCCACTATAGCCTTTAACCAGTCCATTGCCGTCTATCGCTCTCTACCCAAATACCGCAAACGAAGTGAGCGCAAGTGGGCTGCGCGTAGCTTATTTCGTAAATCAATCGGCTAAACAGCGCCTACTAACGCAAACAAAGAGGTTCATAATGGTCAGTTTCTACTGTCATCATGAACCTCTTTCTTTAATATACTTTGTCTGATCCAAAGCATCCTCTCACGCTCGCCTTAATGGCGCATAACCAAGCCGATTCAACTCTTCCGCAATCACGCGATAACCACGACTGTTCGGATGCACCCGGTCTAACGAAAGTAGTGCCCGTTCATAGCCCTCAAATGCGGGATAAATATTCGCCACCCGGTAATTCGGTCCGCCTAATGTATAGAGAAACGAGTTGTACTGACGCACATATACTCCCGCCTCCCTTACTTCTGGAAAAGGATTATATAATCCCACCATTCGAATGATAAATGGCTCACGCTGACCGGACTTTATCTGATACAGGGCATGTACAATTTGGCGTACATGTTCTTTTGTGTGATTCAACGCTTGTGGAATGGAAGAACCCGATAAGCCGGACCCTCCAGCAAGGGCGCTGATGTATGGGCGCAGATCATTCCCGCCGATCGTTACCGTTATAAGTTCAGCCCGGCTGATCGCCGACCGAAAAAGTGGATTGTTGCGGACCATGGACAGCAACTCCTGCGATGTCAGCCCGTTAATTCCCAGATTCTCGTAACTGACTGGCGTACGCAGATGTCTTTCTGCCATTCGCCGATAGATAGGTACAAATCCGCCGCTCAGCAACGTCCCTGCACCTGTTGTTAAAGAATCTCCAATCGCTGTGTAGTGGTACGCCAATGAAACCCACCTCCCTCTTTCTGCATAACATATCTTATGTAGAAAGAGGGACGCGGGACCCGGAGATTCGCTTATTCTTCGTCTATTTCATATACACAATGGAATTGCCCACCATCCGGCAAATCCTCTGATCCATACACGGCAAAGCCCACGTTGCGGAAAAAATCTGCCCCCTCCGCATCCGTGTCCACAGTAAGCCGTTTTGGATTACGCTCCTGAATGAGCGTAAGTAGCATACCTCTGGCATATCCTCTATGACGGTTTTCAGGCAACACGGCCAGATGGCGAATTACAGTTGTTCCATCCTCCTGGTCCTCAAAGCCGACAATACCTACAATAAGTCCTTCATCTTCTACACCGAACAGCTTCCAGTCATCCGAGGCTTGATAGGTACGTAAAACTGCTTCTCCGCGTTCAGGGTGATCCAGCACGGCGTAGGTTAACAGCTCCAGAACTTCCTCACGATCTGAATCTATTTTTATATTTTTAAACATTGTTTGTCGTCTCTCCTTAATATCCTAAAATTAGGATTTCACTCTAATTCTCCATAATAAGCAACGGCCAGTTATCAAGCCATTGCTTCTCAAATACACGCTGACGATAAGCCGTTGTGTGACGAAACAAAGGGCTTTGTCGTACCCGCATATCCAGCAGATCTTCCAATCCATGCGGACAAATGACCTCTATTTGATCCTTGTCATTCAATCTAACCGCCACCGCCGTTGCCGTCTCTGGCCAGCGGCTCATCGCATCCTCTACCGAGGAATAAGGAGCCTCCCCGTTGCGAAAATGCATCCGAGCCTGATTTTTGACAGACCAATTACGTCCGGCCTGCTTACGGTTCAAGGACAACTCTAGATACTCATCTCGTTCCTCTAGCGTGTTTTTCGGGTCAAAATAGATAACATCTATATCGTTTAAAGGTGTAGCCGTTGTATACCCATGGAGCTTGTCCCAAACGCGGTTACGTACATAGCCTGCGGCAATACATCCTTGCGGCAACTTCAGCTCTCGCACATAGCGCAAGTCTTCCATTACCTGCGGATCATTCATATATTGTATGACTCGTAGCACATCTTCTTCCGACTTCATCCTGCACTCAACTCCCTTTTATGATGACAGTTGCTGCACCGATTCTCCTCCTTGAGCCGCGATCCGTGCTGTACGCTGCACCAGGCGGCGGCGTGCGACCAGAAGGAACGGAATGCCAATCACAACCGACAGGGCAACCGGAACAAAAACAACAAGCGGCGCCGTTTGACCATAGATATCCAGCAACCAGCCACCAAATAAAGGAGCCAGCACGCTTCCCAAATTATTAAATCCGATTGTACCGAAGTAGGTCCCTTTATATTGAGCATCTGCAATTTGGTCAATCAATACGTCCAGCATCGTGAACAATAACACTTCACCAACCGTAAACAGCACCATATCCAGTATAAACATCCAGCCTGAGTTTAGCATACCGCACAGCAACAAGCTGACCGCAATACATATATTCCCTGCAATCAGAGAATTCACCGGGGAAAATCGGCTTGCCAGCCGCACCAGCGGATATTGAAATGCCAATACACAAACCGCGTTGACCGTCAGCATATATGTAAACCATCGAGTTCCTTCCGCGAAGGATAAGGACAAGAATTGAGGCATTGTGGAATTGGAATGCGCATAGCCCATCACACAAAATACCGTTCCCAGCAAAATCGGCATAAACACCGGATCACGGCTGGCTGTACGGAATGCCTCAGCCATTCGCAGTGGAGCCTCTCTCGCCGTTGTACCTATATGCAGATCCGATGCATAACGGGCAAATTGGATCAACAACAGTACTCCGTATAGTGCGTACACACCAGCAGCTACCATGAACGGCGTACCATTGGATGCAGATCCTAACATCAAACCAAGCAACGGCCCTGCCACTACCCCAACATTAATGGCCGCATATCTCATATTATAGATAAGCAGTCTTTTCTCCTTGGGGGTTACATCTGATAACAGCGCCCGCGAGGTTGGCTCGAACAAGGACCTGCACAGTCCATTTAGAGCATTAATGACAAAAAAGGCCCAGGCCGCTTCCGCCAACGCAAAAGCAACGAATACAAGCGCCCAGCTCGCAATGGACACCAACATCACCTTACGCCGTCCGATTCGATCTGAAATATATCCACCGTAAAAGCTGGCAAAAATGCCGACCAACGAGCTTACCGACACGATCACCCCCGTATGAAAGGGGGACACTCCTAAACGGGTGGTAAGGTAAATTGACAAAAACGGGATACTCATGGATGTCGCCATCCGCCCGAAAATAGTACCGACAATAATCGTCCAGGCCAGCGGGTGAATGGAACGCAACTGTTCTTTCATATATGCCTCTTACGTTCTCCTTCCGCGTGCAAGTCTAATAAGGGGGGGGAAAACGGTCTAGCACTGGTGAATATAGCGTTCCAGTTCTAAACACGTTGCTTGATAGACAGATTGGAGCGCAGACAACTTCGCTTTCGCATTCTCGAGTCGGTTCTCCCGTGCAAGCTGTTCAATATCCGACAGCAACGAGGACAAACGCCCGACACCCAGACTCACGCTGCCTGATTTCAACTCATGAGCAGCCTCTACTACTTTTGTGACTTCGCCCACAGCAGCCAGTTCTCTTAACTTATTGATTTTGGCAGGTGTATCACTTGTATACATTTCGACCAATGACTCCAGTAGTGCCGTGCTGCCATCCTCGTCCAGCAGCATAATTTCACGTATAACTTCCTTATCCAAAATCGGCTCGGTTTCCGGCTTTGGAAGCCATTTGACAAGCTTTTCAGAGAGCTTTTCAATCGTTACTGGCTTTATCAAGTAATCGTTCACTCCAACCTCCCGGCCCCGTGCCTGATCCTCCTCAGACACATTCCCGGTCAAAGAAATGATCGGTACAGGTGGTTGCTGGTTTTCTGCTTCCCGCTGGCGGATCGCTTTTGCCGCATCATGACCATTTAGCAGAGGCATGTAATGATCCATTAGAATACAAGCGTAGGATCGTTCGGAGGCCGCTTTTACAGCAGCTTGTCCATCCTCAGCAAAATCAATATGCTGGAATCCCAAATGGTTAAGCTGTAATTGCACCACCTGACGATTTACCCGATTATCCTCAGCCACCAAAATAGTTAGAGAATGACTATGCTCACGCAGCAACTCGCTAAATACCTTTAAATCACCATTTTCACGCTTCTCCATTTCGCCTGCCTGCTCCAATCCTTTCATGAGGGGAATTTCAAACCAGAACGTGGAGCCTTGGCCTTCTGTACTGACGACCCCAATTTCTCCCTGCATGAGTTCCACAAATGAACTGCATATCCATAGCCCTAGACCCGTTCCTCCATATTGGGAGGCGCTGCCTTCACCGGCTTGTACATAAGGCTGAAACAGCTTATTCTGATCCTCCGGTGAAATCCCAATACCCGAATCCTGCACCTCAAACCGAACACGTTGGGAGTCTTTTGTTTCCTCCACTAATTTTGTTCGAATGATGAGCAATCCTTCACTCGTAAATTTATTCGCATTGTTCAACAGATTGAGCAAGATCTGCATGATCCTTGCCGAATCTCCCTCCAGATGCTCTGCCACACCGGTATCGGTCTCTATACTCAACCGGTTACCCATCTGATAGATTTGCGGCTCCAACAACTGAGCAACATGGCTCATAATCGCCTGAACTCTGACGTTTCCGATCTCCAGTTCCATCTGTCCTGCTTCCACTTTGGATATATCAAGCAGATTATTAATCATGTTCAATAACAGGGAGGCTGACTCACGTATCACACCGATGGCCTGCCGTTGATCCGGGGAAAGTTTGGATGAACCTAACATTTCGATCATTCCAAGTATTCCGTTCATTGGCGTTCTGAATTCATGACTAACCACAGCCAGAAAAGTGCTCTTTAGGTCATTAGCCCGTACCGCTTCTTCCTTCGTCCGTGATAATTCCGCATTGCTTTTGGCAAGCTGACGCTGCAGATTAACCAGCTCGTTGTTCATCGCTGAAAATTCATTCAGCAGCTTTTCTTCCTCAGCCTTGCTTTTCACTATCTCATCCGTTAATTGTTCGACCGTTTTCCGCAGGACAGCCATTTCTGCTGTCGGTTCCTTCATATTAAAAGGCCCCCTTTACAAAATGACTTACAGGTTCACAAAACTAACCTTATTTCCTGAGCGAAAGTAAGTCACCCGCAACCTCCAGCGCTTCTTCCGCATCTGGCGCGTATCCGTCCGCCCCTACTTCTTGCCACAAGAGGGAATCGAGATTAAAAGGCAAGCCTCCGACCATAATTTTCACATGGCTAGTCGTTGGGTCTTGCCGAATGAGAGCAATTAACTCTTTCACTAGATGGACATGGTAAGCCATGGTAGCTGAGATAGCCACTACATCCGCCTTGTAACTCACAATGGCCTGAAGCAGACTCCGGTTAGGTACATTGGCGCCTAAATAATACGTATCCCAACCATCCATTTCAAATATATCAGCCAGCATACGCACTCCAATTTCATGCTGCTCGCTGCCTACACACGCCGCCACTAGGCAGCGTTCCTCACTTCCACTCCCCATCCATCTAGGGTACAGGCTGGAAATAATAAATTGAGTCACGGCAGTGCAAAAATGCTCTTGACCGACGGTGATTTTGCCTTCATGCCATAGACGGCCTATTTCATATTGCGAAATTTGAAAAATATATTTATAAGTATGTTGAATAGAGATACCCTCATCCAGCAAACGAACGATCCAATCCAAAGCCTGTCTGCGATTACCTGAGAGTAAATATTCCAAATATTGAGCCACGTCAGTAGCATAGGGATTATTACCTGTAATAAAAGAGGCATACTCCTCTTTCTTTCCAATTTGCTGTATCCCCAAATCCAGATGCTCCAGCACCATGGTTTTATCCGTATGGTCGAAGTGCTCTACCAACGTCTCCTGAATTAATCTGAAATTAATGCTCAAATCTTCTTGGGTTATGCCGAAACCCTCCAGAAGCTTTTTTAACCAGGAAACATACTGTGTAAATAAAATAGGGCTGTTCATGATTACACTTTCAGCCAAATAGTTCAAACTATATATGGAATCTTGTTTTGTCTTTATTTTACCGTTATCCCCAAAACGCTGCAAAAGATCGGGCTGTAATTCGTATTGCTTATGGGTAACTAATTCAGCCAAAGCTCCTGCTTGCATCAATAGCGATTCACCTGCGGTATATTGCTGTATACTCATGTACAGCTCCTTCCCCGACAAGGTTTTGTATGTGGAACAGGTACTGGGGATTTGTTCCGGACGTGACTATTAGACAATTATACCTGATTTGCGTCCCTACATTAACCCTACTCCCCCATAATACGACAAAAAAATAAAATACCGAAAAGTCGGTATTTTATCTAAAGCAGATTTAACCTGTACATGCACCATTTATGATCCGTTACTCTTCTGCCCCTCAGCCGTTAGTCCAAGCTTTTTTAACAGATGAATAGCCTGCTCCTTCTCTTCCACAGATAAGCCATCCACGGTCTCCATAATGACACGATGATGCTGCGGGAATATTTGCTCAAAGAAGTGACGTCCCTCATCAGTCAATTCTGCATAAATCACACGCCGATCATCTTGCGAAGCACGACGGGTAAGCAAGTTTTTCTTCTGAAGTTTATCGACCACGTACGTAATATTCCCACTAGAGATTAGTACCTTTTCTCCAATTTTCTGTAAAGGCTGTGGCCCCCGATAATACAGCAGATCAAGCACACCAAATTCTGTTGTATTTAATCCATGACTATGAATGTCCCGATTCGTACGAGACGTGACCGAATTATAAGCACGAGCCAGAACAACGAACAAGTTAAGTGCTAGGTCCTGATCATCTGGTTTTACAGACATATTAACAGCCTCCGTTACTCATATCTTTATTCCAAGATATCTTAATTGTGCGCTTTTGTCAAGTTTAAGCGTTCCTCCCCCTACTCCTACGGCCTAAAAATGGAGGAATTGTCGTCTATTATGTGAAGATTACAGTTCATTATGTAAAAAAAGTCCGCTCTCAGCCAGTCTTAACACACTGATTCAGAGAGCAGGACGATTATATTGCAATCCCTAACTTCTTACGTAAAAATACGTAGGCAATACGGCCGCATAATACTCCCAGAACATTCAGTATGATGTCATCCACATCCATTGTACCTGCGCCCAGCAGCATTTGGGACACCTCAAGAATGACCAGTGCGATCACTATCGTTAACAACAGGCTGCCTATACTTCGCATGGACACCCAAATGATAGGCACAAGGATACCGAAGGGAATGAATACGCCAATATTACCGAGCAAATTAACACCCCATACCCGAAAAGGAAACGACTCCATTGCCCGCCAGTATTGCCTGATCGTATCAAACGGCACAATATTATACGAATACGGGGGTCCTGGCCGTAATGTACGACCAAAACCGAGAAACATCCAATATAATAGAAGTCCTGTATATAAAATCAATAACACCAATGCCACATGATGAAGCAGACGGGTCCTAGACATTACTTGTTACGGACGTCGATCTGTCCATTGGCCCGTGCGATAATCACCTGGTCCGCCATATTAATGAACAGTCCGTTATCGACTACTCCCGGAATTTGGTTCAAGCGGATTTCCAACTCCTGCGGATTCTCAATCGTACCATAGCGACAATCGGCAATATAATTACCGTTATCCGTAAGGAAGCGCTCGCCGTCTTTCATACGCCACTCCGCTTTGCAGCCCGTCTGCCGCAAGGCCTCCAACGTCCATTCACTGGCAAAGGGTACGACCTCAACGGGTAAAGGAAATGCACCCAGTACCTTCACATCCTTGGACTCATCGACAATAATAATTAATCGGTCGCTATTGCTTTCCACAATTTTCTCTCTCAGCAGGGCTCCGCCTCCACCTTTCACCAGTACCAGTTGCTCGTTCACTTCATCTGCACCGTCGATGGTAACATCAAGCCTTCCAATCTGATCAAACGGAATGATGGGAATTCCCAGCTCCCTGGCCTGATCTTCCGAGGCTTGGGATGTAGCTACAGCCTGTATATGTAATCCTTGCGCTACACGCTCACCAATTTTTTGAATAGCCCAAAAGGCTGTCGAGCCTGTACCAAGTCCTACTTTCATACCGTCCTGAATCGCCTCAACTGCTTTTTCAGCCGCTTTTTGCTTCAAATTCATTATCATCTCTCCCGCTATATAGGCTAGTATTGATCATCATCCATTTTATAAGAGAACGCTTTATATTAACAGAGACAGCTTTTTACCATAACAAAGGCTGTTTTCATCGTGTTCATACTCCCCAAATCGTTCAATAGGTTCGTATCCCCGCCTGGTATAGAGAGCAATCGCTTCAGGTTGAGCCGCTCCGGTCTCCAGTTTAATCCTTACCACTCCCCGTTTGCTGGCTTCCTCTTCCAAAAAAGATAATAGGTTCACCGCAATTCCTTGTCTGCGATAAGAGGAATCGACATAAAATCTTTTAAGTTCCATTTCTTCCGCACCTATAGGCCTAAGCCCTCCACAAGCCACCGGTTTTTCGTCCACATACACAACAGCGAAAAACATTTCTTTAACTTTCGGATTGGAAAAATCAACCAAGTAAATTTCATCGGCAGGATACCTTTCCAGCAAGTCCTCATCCAGCCTTTGAATCAACTTATGCAGATCCTCGTGATTACTCTCAACCTTTAAAATCGTAAGCTTGGACATTCTTCTTATCCCTCTTCTCTTTGCATGGATATAAAGACTCATTTGCAAACAATTCACAAAAACCGCGATAAATCAAGCATTTCCAACGTTAAATATGAAAAATGTCCCAAATTGATAAGTGCATTTGACTCTATTATAAAGTATGATGGTTTCTGTTGAATAGTTGCTTATGGACTGTAATGAATTCAAATTTCAAGTTGAAGTATAAATTGGAATATACTGAAACACAGACAGCGTTTACCTATTAAAAATTAATTTTTTATTGTGTAAGGTATTCATTTCAAGGGCTTTTCGTACGACATATATATAGGGATATCATACTTGTCTGTAAAAGGACTTAAGACCTATTACATAAAATTCAAGGGTCTATGATCTCGATTATTTTGTTTGTAAGGGGGACTTGATTATCTCATTCGATAAGCGGTTCAACACCATATACAAAAAATACAACCAGGGAGTGGAACATTTTGAAAAAGTGGAGTAGCTTATCATTCTTCACCAAAAACCTATTATTATCCTTCTTCAACATCGTATTGATTGGGCTAGTTCTTATTGTGTCCAGCTATTTGATCCAACGTACGATTTTGATAGACCAATTGCATGGGCAAGTGGAAAAAATCACATTGAAGTGGGCCCAGGGCATTAATTCCGATGAAGTAACCCAAGCGGTTCAAGAGAAAAATTATGATGGACCCATTCAAACCAAACTTCGCGCGTACCTAGATAACATCATGGCGACGAATCCGAATATCTCTCATGCCTATATTTTCGGGACGGAGCTCGAAAATGGCAATCTGACATCTATTGTGGCGATGCCAACGGATCTCAGAGAAGCATTTGAAAAAGATAAGATGCTCGTTGGCTCTATGTATGAGCAACCCAATGTCGTGGCAGTAGGCGTAACCGGTATGCTGGACAGTGGCAAACCAACATTCACCAGCTTCTACGATGATACTTTTGGTACATGGACGACTTTGATGACTCCGATTAAAGATCCAAGTGGCAAAATCTTTGCATATTTTGCAGTCGATGCAGATGCCGGTGCCGTACCTGCAGGATTGACCAAGCTGCTCATTAGCGGCGCTACCATTTTAGTGATTTTCCTACTGATCTGCCTGGCGCTTCAATATTGGGTTGTGAAACGTACGCTGTCCCCGATTAAGCAATTGATGTACGGTATCAGCGAAGTAAGCAGAGGAAATCTGGATGTTCAAATTCATGCAGGTCATGATGATTTAGGACTCGTAAATCAGAATTTCAACGATATGGTAAGTCATATTAACAGCATTATGACCAAGGTGAAGCAGACAACTGATGAAGTCAATGAATCCGCCAAAGAATTACTCGCAATCTGCGAACAAAACGGAATCAATTCCAACATCATCAATCAAAATATCAGTGAAATCACGGAGAATATCCGTTCGCAGGAAAAAGCAACAGGCGATAGTGCACGTGCCATGGCTGAAATGGCTTCGGTCATTCAAAATATTGCCACGAGTTCTTCCAATGTTGCGGAAGAAGCTAATTCGGTAGAGAAACGCTCTAACGAAGGCAACGAGATTGTAAGTAAGGTATCATCCCAAATGCACTTGATTACCGATACAGTAACCAATACTTCCCGTATCATCAAGTTGCTGGACAGTCGTTCGCAGGAAATTGGCAATATCATCAGTACCATTTCAGGCATCTCCAGTCAAACCAACCTGCTCGCTCTGAACGCTTCTATTGAAGCTGCGCGCGTTGGTGAAGAAGGTAAAGGCTTTGCCGTCGTTGCCAGTGAAGTACGTAAGCTGGCAGAACAATCTGCGGAGGCAACCAAACAGATTACATCACTGATTGAAGAAATTCAAAATGAAATCGGACAAGCTGTGAAGTCGATGGAGCAAGGAAACGTTGAAGTTCAAAACGGAATCGTCGTTGCTGGACAAGCAGGCGTGCTGTTCAATGATATTCTTCAAGCAACTAAAAATGTAGCATGGCAAATCCAAGAAGTATCCAGCGCTACTGAGCAAATATCTGCGGGTACACAGGAAATGACAGCGACAGCAGACGATCTTTCTTCCACTGTAACCAAAACAGCCAATAACAGTGTTCACATTGTGCAAACGGTGGAGGAACAAAAAGCTTCTTTGGATTCGATTATTGATTCATCCCATAAATTGACATCCATGTCTGAAGAGCTTCAAGAAATTACATCTTATTTCAAAATTGCAGACACCAACCGTAGCAAATCATAATAGCCATTTATCGACTTAAAGTTAATTTCATAAGTAAATCATTCATTCGGTAATGCCTCCCTCCTGTTCATGCATTTGAAGGGATCGGAGGCATTTACTGAGTTTACCATTTATATTAAGACATCATACATTCAGGAGGTTAGCGTAATGGCTTCATTACTACAAAACAGTACACAGACAACCCCTTCCCCATTCCTAGTTCCCTTGGATTATGCACGTATACAACGCAAGCATACATCCTCTACTTATCAAGTAGAGTTAGAAGCGTCCATCTCGGAACAATTAAATCAGCAAAAAACTGCGGGAGACAAACAAGCGTTGCTCTTATCAGCATATACTGCATGGGTATATCGCCTTTCCGCAGAAGAAGAAGTTTCTTTTTCTACTTTCGTGCCACAAACTGGTCTGCTTACAGCTTCGCTGACAGTCGAAAAGGAAACGACTTTTCATGAACTAGCAGACTTATTTCAGGAGATGCTCCGTGAGCCAAGTGCATACCTTGCGGAACCACAAGCCGATACTTCATTTTCGACAAATCTGCCTACGGACAGCGGTGTAGAATCCCGTATTATGGATTGGGCTGTCAGTGAACACAATGGCGCTTATCAAATACAGATACGATATGATCAATCACTCTTGCTGGAAACAACGGTTGTCCGATACGCAGAATACTTTGAAACCCTTTTGCGTGGCGCGCTAACCAACAGCCATGCACCTGTGAATTCAATTGATATATTATCGGATGCAGATCGAGCTGCTCACGAAGCTTTAAATAATACAGTCGTGAAATATCCTGAGCATCAAACTATTCATGGAATGTTTGAGGAGGCGGCTTCACAATACCCTGATCGTCCGGCTATTGCTTCCCACACTGGAGAGTACACGTACCGTGAGTTGAACGAACGCGCTAACCAAGTCGCACGTGTCTTGTTATCCAAAGGTCTTACCAAAGGTGAATTCGTGACCATCTTCATGGAACGGAGCTTAGAGACCGTTATTTCACTGCTTGGTATCCTAAAAGCCGGAGGCGTATATGTACCTGTTGATCCCGCCCACCCCGCTGACCGGAGTAGCTACATTGTCGAAGACACGCGTTCTCCTTTTGTATTAACAACTTCCGCACTTATGGAACAAGCGACTGAACTGTGCGGTTCTATTGAAACGGTAAAAGAAATTTTAGCTATTAACGGGCCGCTGGCAGGCTATGCTGCAAGCAATCCGAACGTTCGTGTAAGTCCGGATGATCTAGCTTATGTCATCTATACATCCGGCTCTACAGGCAAACCGAAAGGTGCCCTGATCGCTCACCGCGGTGTTGTTAACCTAGGAGCTGTCGTGCAACGCGATTGCGACATTACACCTCAGGATGTATTGACCCAATTTGCAACCTACAGCTTTGATGCATCCGTTTGGGATACCATTGGAGCCTTGTTTTACGGTGCAAAATTGTACTTGCTGTCTTCTGAAGAGCGTGTATCTGTTGAAGAATTCGCTGAAGCCATTGCACGTACAGGCACGACGATTATTACCATTTTGCCAACTGTATTCTTTAATCAGCTATCTACGTACTTGTCAGACGAAGGCTATCGCAAACTCGCTAATGTACGGATTGTTACTGTAGCAGGCGAAGCGCTGTACGGCTCCCAAGTTCGAGCGTTCCAAAGCAAATTCGGTACAGATACCGACATCGTAAACGTATACGGACCGACCGAATGCACCGTAGCGACAACGACCCATCGGGTCCGTGGTGCCGTGCCTGAGCATGTCGTCAATATCCCGATCGGCAAGCCGATTTACAATTACAAAGTGTATATCGTTAACGATGATAACAAGCTCTGCCCAGTCAATATTCCGGGTGAAGTATGTATTGCTACTCCTGCATTGGCCCATGGTTATCTCCATCAGCCAGAACGTACAGCGCAATCGTTCGTGGACAATCCTTTTGTTCCGGGTGAAAAAATGTACCGCTCGGGTGATATCGCCAAGCTGCTGCCAGACGGTACGATTGAATACGTAAGCCGCAAGGATTCGCAGCTCAAAATTCGTGGAAATCGGATTGAAATCGGAGAAATTGAAGATCATTTTTCCAAACATCCAGGTGTTCAGGACGTTGCTGTGGTAGCCGTCAAAGATCACACAGATCAGAACATGCTAGTTGGCTATTTCACCACTTCGGATGGACAATCCATTCCACAGGACGTTATTCAGTCTTATATTGGGGGCAAGCTACCTTCTTATTTTGTACCGAGCCATGTCGTTCATTTGGAAGCTATGCCAATTTCACCAACTGGCAAGATCGATCGCAAAAAGCTGGCCCTGCGGCCACTGCCGGAAGCGTCTGATCTTTCATTTGGCGGGGAACCTCTTCGCGAAGGAACCGAAACACTCATTGCCGAAGCATGGACTCAAGTGCTTGGTAAAAATAACATTGGCGCTACCGATGATTTCTTCCTGATCGGGGGCGACTCGCTTCGTGTCATTCATGTGCTGGCTATTCTGAAGCCACGTTATGGCGCGCTGCGCATCGGAGATTTTTTCCGCTACAAAACCGTTCGTGAGCTTGCTGAATACGTGGAACAATTAGGTACGGAACAAACGCAGCAACGCAAGCCACTCGCGATTCCTCAAGAAAAAATGGATTTGAATGAGCATCCTATTGAGCTGTCTGATGCTTCTGACTTAGCTGAAGTCCGCGACTTGCGCGTGATTTTGTTGACTGGAGCTACAGGCTATCTGGGCTCGCACATTTTGTATGACCTGCTTCAACGGACAGAAGCCAAAATATACGCGATGGTACGCCCTTCTCAGGACGGTCCATCTGGTATCGAGCGTATTCAGTCCGTATTGACGGGATATTTTGGACATGATATCTCCAGCTTGATCGAAGGACGAGTGAAGGCTGTCTATGGGGATCTGGAGCAAGCTGATCTGGGTCTCTCTTCTGTCGACCGCCATATGCTGGAGCACCAAATCGACGGCATTATTCACAGCGCCGCTGACGTACGTCATTTTGGTGATTCGGCAGCCTTCGATCGCACGAATGTGACCGGAACACTGGAACTGTTGAAAATCGCTCAAGCCAAGCCAGGAGTATCCTTCCATCATGTCTCCACTATGGGAATACCGGAGGATCTTGCTAACGAAGGAAAATGGGAGTCGGCATTGGAGCTTTCTGCCTTCCCAGACGAACTGAATGTGGACAACCTGTACACGAATAGTAAACTGGCTGCGGAGAAGCTGTTGTTCCAAGCAGCTCAAGCGGGTACGCCTGTCTCGATCTATCGCGCGGGTAATTTGACAGCCCATTCGGCCAACGGACGCTTCCAGCGAAATATTGATAGCAATGCTTATTATCGTATGATGAAGGCGATGCTGCTGCTGGGCAAAGCGCCACAAGCCGATTGGCATACGGACTTCACACCGATTGATTACGCCAGCCGTGCTATCGTAGAGCTGTCTGTTCATCAAAAAAGCGCAAACCGTATTTTCCATATCTGCAATCCGAACCCACTGCCATATGATGAACTGATCGCTATGGTAAACCAACTCGGTTACGCAGTAGAAACCCTGCCTTTTGACGATTACAGCGCCTGGTTGCTAAATCCGTCTTCCGGCATTCAGGAGGATGCACTTCACCTTGCTATGGGACAACTAGAAGGTGACGGAGCCAAGGATTCAGCTTACCGTTACGGATGCTCTGTAACCACAGCTCTGCTGGAACAAGCTGGCGTTCAATGCCCGGCAACCGACCTGAATTTTATTCGGAACATGATCCAGCATGCCGTCGAGATCGGTTACTTCCCGACCTCTTCACCGGTATCTGTAAAAGCTACACAGAGGTAACAAAGTTGTGATATTTCCCCCGCGTGTTTTCGGTATGATAGACTAGATTTTGCTAGTTTCATATCTAGTATAAACCTCTATACTTTCAGAATTTTTTTGCATGCGGGGGATGTCATTCAATGAAACACACTTTTTTTAAAAGAACGTTGCTAATCATAAGTTTGTTGGCTATTTTAGGAATTTTGGTGTATGAAGCACGTAGCATATACCACACACCTACAGTTAAAGGGGCTCATCGTACACGCACAGCTAATGCAGATCGACTGGTACGCCATTTATTTTCAATGACGCCTACACCAGATAAAGTATATTACCAAAACAAAGTAATTGTCCTGATGTATCATGAGGTGACCAAGACTCCACCTGATCCCGGTGCTCTCAAGCTTAGTAATTTAACGAGGCAGTTGGACGAAATGAAAGCTAACGGCTTCCACTGGATCACGATGAAAGAGTATACGGATTTTATTTTACATAAAGCCAAGGTTCCTGATAATGCGGTACTTATGACATTCGACGATGGCTACGAGTCCTTTTATACGGACACTTTTCCTGTGTTGAAAAAGTACCAGGTACCGGCAACCAATTTTCTCATCACGTCCACGATCAGCAATCCCAAACATATTGGTATTCCAAAGCTGACATGGGATCAAATTCATCAGATGCATGCTGAAGGCATTGATTTCTACAATCATACCAATGACCAGCATGCTTACGGATACTCCAACACAGCGCGCACCCAACAAAAGCCGCTTCTGATGGCTCCAGTGTATTCGAAAAAGCTGGGGCGAATGGAAACCGAGAATGAGTTCAAACAGCGAGTTTCTACCGATTTGGACATGGCTGACAAGAAGCTGTTCAAGCATCTACACAATGATCAGAATGTACTTGCCTTCCCTTATGGTGGGTATACCAAGGAGACGATGGAAATTTGCCGTTCCTTGGGTATTGACGTTACGTTTACGGTGAAACGCGGGATTAACTCGCCAGGGCAAACGAACGGCTATCGCGTCAATGCAGGTGGAATACACAATATTCCCGAAGTATTGGTGCAATACATGAAGGAAGGTGCTCCCCTTCGCCCACTTCCTTTTGCTCAAGGTCCCAACAAGGTATCCTAAACGTTGGCTAGCTTATTGAAGGATAAAAAAGAACCTTTAAAACCATTTTATGTCGTGGTTTTAAAGGTTCTTTTAATGTATGAGATGTAGATTAGGGCCAGATGCGAATTGCCGCGATAACAGCCAGATGTACCGGGTAAAAGCTACGCCACAACCAACGCGGTACCCGACTATAAAATCCGCTTTCTCCAGTTGCAAAACATACGATCAGAATACTGGACAGCAGACTAAAGTGCTGAAGATTCGCGTGATGCACCATGTCATACACTACGTTCAAAACAAAATGGGCTGCAATCATCATATATGAACGGGTGTATCGATAAATCAGAACCAACAGCAGTCCATAGGCTCCGTAATCCATCTGGCTGAGCTCCATAACCAGAGCTGAGACGACGTACAGGCACGTTACAGCCGTCCAATGCTTCAAGCGGGATGCAGCAGTCAACGCAAGCAACGAGGTCAATAGCGTCCAGATTACGTTCGGTCTAAGCACATCAAACGCCAGCATATAGGGCACCTGAGAAATCAGAGCCAGTCCGAGTAGACGGAGCATATAGCTCTGCATGTCTCGGGTATGAGTATATCCCGCATACAGCGCGTACGCGTAGATTGGAAAAGCAAGCCTGCCGGCAATTCTCCAAGCCGGATCCGTCGGAAAAAACACAAGTCCGACATGGTCAATCAGCATCGTCAGCATGGCCAACCAGTACATACAAGGCCCCCTTATTTATGTTTTACGTTTTATCTTCTGTCAAGCTCAGAATGGCGTTCATGATGTCCGTTTTCGTAACCCGTCCTACCAACTCCCGAATTGGAGTTGAGGAGCTACATTGCTCGTCCAAAACTGGAAGACAATTGACCTGATGCCGAATCAGTTTCGATATCGCTTCCAGTAAAGTGTCTTCTGGAGCAAGCGTCGTCATTTGGGCCCGGCGCGTCATTGCCATGGTCACCGGGACGGTGTGAAGATCGGTATGCCCCAGCATGACCTTCAGCAAATCCTTGCGGGTAACAATTCCAATGAGCTCCTGCTCCTCTCCTGTGACCATCAGGGTACCTGTATTTTGCTGAAACAGCATCAGCACCGCATCATAGGCGGTAGTGTCACCGGAAATCAAAATCGGATCACTAAGTATATCCGCCACCGTCAGCTTTTTGAGCATGTTGCCGATATGACTATCATATTTAGGATGACGCCCTGGCAGGTAGCCTACCTTCGGCTTGGCATCCACCAGTCCGAGCATAACGAGCAGAGCAAGGTCAGAACGGAGAGTCGGACGCGTCAATCCCAGTGTTTCAGCAATTTTATCCCCCGTAACAGGTGCCAGACGCTGGACAATATCAACAATTTCCCGCTGTCTTTCAGACAGTTGAATAATGATTACCTCCTTATGGAGTGGGGTAGAATACATTATAAAGAGCGTAGATCGGTAAATTTCAGCATCTTCCGACAATTCATCAAATTTTAATCATACACCGCTTGTTTTCAAATTTAAAATGTGTCACAATTAAGAATGTAATACATACTAATTATAAGTTTAACGTGTGCAATATGCTACATTTATCAATGAACTATTGTACATCGCATGTGATATGTATTATGTATTATATAAACCTGAGGAGGAAATCAAATGAAATTTTTCTTGGATACTGGTAACATTGAAGAAATCAAACGTATTGAACGTTTGGGTCTGGTTGATGGTGTAACAACGAACCCTTCACTGATCGCTAAGGAAGGTCGAGTGTTCAAGGAAGTCATTCAGGAGATTTGCAGTATCGTTGAAGGTCCCGTAAGTGCTGAGGTTATTGGTCTGAAGGCTGAAGATATGCTCAAAGAAGCTTATGATATCGCCAAGTGGGCACCGAACGTGGTTATCAAGCTTCCTATGACTGAAGATGGCTTGTATGCTTGTAACGAGCTGACCAAGAACGGAATCAAAACGAATGTAACACTGATTTTCTCCGCGGCTCAAGGTTTGATGGCAGCCAAAGCTGGCGCTACTTTTATCAGCCCGTTCGTAGGACGTCTGGATGATATCGCTGTTGATGGTATGAAGCTGATTCGTGAGCTGAGACAAATTTTGGACATTCATGGTCTGAAATCCGAAATCATCGCCGCATCCATCCGCAATATTAAGCATGTAGAAGATGCTGCTCTGTCTGGTGCACATATTGCCACCATTCCAGGTTCCTTGCTCCCTTCTCTGTGGAAACACCCACTGACAGACAGTGGTATCGAACGCTTCCTGAAGGACTGGGAAACCGTACCTAAAGCTTAATTCGCCAGTCATGGCAAACGATATTATATCAACCCAAACAGCCCGTATTTTACGGGCTGTTTTTTTTGCTGTAGAGATAGCAGAACCCAAAACGCTGAACAACTTTTTTTGACAAAATAACTTGTTGTTCATATAATTGTTATAACAACTAATTAATTTCAAAGTAATTTATGTACGGGAAACAGAAAGGAGTACCTATGAATAACTTGCCTCCCGATTGTTCCATTGGGATGTTGCTCGGGATTACTCACCGCAAAATGAGTCAGCAGCTCTTGCAGCGCCTCAAACCTTATGATATTTCCCCAGAGCAATGGTCGGTTCTGTTCCAAATCTATCAGGCTGAGGGTTTAAATCAGAAAGAAATTGCAGCTAAGGCCGTGAAGGACCAGCCTACCACGACTCGAATTATTGATTTGTTGGACAAGAAGGGCTGGGTACGGCGTGTAAATAGCCCACAGGATCGTCGGGCCTATTTGCTTCATCTGACTGAAACAGGCCGACAGCTTGTGGAGAAGACTCTTCCTGTCGAACTTGATACCAATCACGATTTTGTAAAAGGAATTTCCTCGGCCGATCTGAAGCAATTCCGCCGGACTCTTTTACAAATTCACGCCAACATGACCGAATCAGAAAAACAAGGAGAGAACGATTAATATGCAACAAGGCAAGCAACCTCTTTGGACCAAGGAATTTATCGTTCTTACGGTTTCCAATTTATTTTTGTTTCTGGAATTACAGATGATTCTATCTTCCATTCCTTCTTATGTGAAAAATACATTCCACGCTAGTTCCGTTCAGGTGAGTCTCGTTACCACCTTATTCGCTTTAAGTGCGATTGCAGCACGACTCTTTTCAGCCCGTATGCTGGAAAAGGGACATCGCAGTACCCTGATCTTCGTGGGACTGCTGTTTGCATTGGCAGGAACGCTGGGGTACAGTGTTTCGCCAACGATTACAGTGCTTCTGCTCATGCGGATGTTATTTGGGATTGGCTTCGGTATGAGTAGCACGGCCTTTCCAACGATGGCCTCTGACGTCATCCCGCCCAAACGTCTCGGTGAAGGAATGGGCTTCTTTAGTCTGTCCACTAGTCTAGCGATGTCGATTGGGCCGACCATCGGCATTTCGATGCTTCAATACGGGAGTTTCAACCTGCTTGCCTATACGACAGCAGCTGTAATTGTTGTGATATTCCCGTTGGCTTACTGGCTGATTCGTACACTACCCAAAGGGCACATCGAACCACCTATGGTTCCTTTGGAAGAAGGGCGAAAACCGGCATTTAACCGTAAATTGTGGGTTCCCGCCTTGTTGAACATGCTGATGTCTATCACATATGGTGGATTACTCGGCTTTATGGCGCTTTACGGGGATGAAGCAAATCTGGCACATCCGGCCTACTTTTTCCTGTTTAATGCGGTATCCGTGCTGATCGTGCGTCCCTTCTCGGGCCGTATTTATGACAAAAAAGGGGCAAAAGCACTGCTCATCCCTGGCTCCCTGTTTTTAATTGGCGGTCTGATCCTGCTTTCCTACGCACACAGTGATGTCTTCATGTATATGTCTGCTCTTTGCTACGGTATCGGGTTTGGTGTCATGCAGCCGACCCTCCAAACCTGGATGATTCAGGTCGTGTCTCCTAAACAGAGGGGCATGGCAAACGGTATGTTTCTCAATTCCCTCGATTTCGGGGTTGCAGCCGGAGCGCTTATACTTGGCATTATCGCCAAAGCAAGTGATTATGCGTGGATGTACCGTCTTTCCTCGCTGTTTGTTGTACTGTTCTTACTAATCTATGTCATACAAATCGTTGTGAGCCGCAAGCCTAAGACGCATCTCCCTTTAGAAGGGTAGACTATATTTACAAATGAACATTAGCTCTTACTTGCTTAGTTATCAAAAACACCCGTTGCCATGGTTTCATGGACAATGGGTGCTTTTTCATTTATTTCGCAGGAGTTTTGCGTCTTAGCTTGGGAGAACGAGGCTTTTCCCGGGACACGCTTGTTTGCTCCTCATTTACACTCATACGGTCCGTGGATTTGTCATCTGTGGGTTCATCCTGCTTGGGTCTGACCGCAAACAGCATCAGCAGAGCTGCAATGCCTCCCACTGCGGTCATCACGCCAAAGAGCAGACCATGTCCACTGCTGCCCAGCAGCAAGGATACAACCGGAGGGCCTAGTGACACCCCGACAAAGCGCATGCTGCTATACAGGGCAGTAATGGTTCCGCGTTCCTCTTTTTCAATTCCCTTTGTAATGAGAGAATCCAAACAAGGCAGCGCAAGCCCAATTCCGCCGCCCCCTAACGTAAACAGTCCGATCACCGCATAAATATTTTGGATAAATCCGAGAATGGCAAAGCTGATCGTCAATATGGCCAAACCACTAAAACCGATCCACTTCATACGCTTTTTGTGCTTGCCGATGATCTTGCCTCCTACATAAGAACACAGACAGAGGGAAATCAGCGGAATGGCTAACACAAAACCTTTCCACACTCCATGGAGGTTGTAACGACTTTCCAAGATGTCGGATAAGTAGAACAAGACGCCAAAAATGACAAACATACAAATGCCGCCCATAGCGAAAATAGCATAGAGCCAACGTCCTTTTTCGGCAAGCACCCGCTTCACATTTCCCACAAACTCCCGAAACATAATCGGTTGGTTCTTACGCTTAGGCACATGGATCAGCCAAAGCACCAAAATGAGCGAAATCAGACAGAGGCCTGGAATTACGGCCAGTGGCAAAAACCATAGAACAGCTCCCAATGCGGCACCGAGTATCGGACTTAGCACTTTGCCAAATGTGTTGTAAGTCTCGACGACCCCCAGGTTCTTACTGGCCTCATCCTCATTCTCGTACAGATCACCCACAAGCGGAATAACTATAGGAAAAGCCCCTGCCGCTCCCGCACCCTGAAGTAGACGGCCTGCAATAATGGTCCAGTATGCTGCCGAATCGTGAAGCAGCCATGCTCCCGCTGCAGAAATCCCCCCACCAATCACCGTCAGAATCAGACAGGGAACAATCACCGCCTTACGGCCAAATCGGTCGGAGAGATAGCCCGCAATCGGTATCAGTAAAATGGCCACCACCGCATATACTGTAATCAACATGCTAATCCGAAAAGAGCTTACATGTAGCTTACGTCCGATTTCCGGTAACACAGGAATCAGCATGGAATTACCCAGCGTCATCATCAGCGGGATGGAACCTAACGCAAGCAGATTCCCCTTATTTTGTTGCATCCCGTTACCACCTTTGCAAAAGTAATAACACAGCTGTTCAGATTTGTTCTACAGATGTTATTGTGTTTACATTGGTGGGGATTTATACGGCTACACTTTAAATCCACCGACCCTTGCATTTAGTAGCTGCGACATATCCGCCAGTGTATGAATAGATGATGCAATTTCCTCCATGGAAGCCAGTTGCTCTTCTGCCGCCGCACTGACGCTCTGGGTTCCCCCTGCCGACTGCTCTGCTACTTCACGAATACGTTCTACTGCTTCCACCATTCGCTCTGATCCGCCGGACATTTGTTCTACGGACCGGTTTACACTGTGAATCTGTTCGCTGACCTGTTGAATGGAACTTCCAATCTGACGAAATGCGGTTTCTGCGGATTGCATGACCTTTACGCCAGACTGCACTTCAACCGTCCCTGTCTGCATACTGGAAGCGACATTTCCAACATGCTCCTGAATATTTTGCACAAATTGTGTGATTTCTGCTGCTGAAACCGATACCTGCTCGGCCAATCTTCTTACCTCAGAGGCTACAACTGCAAATCCTTTGCCCTGCTCTCCGGCTCTTGCCGCTTCAATCGACGCGTTGAGCGCCAGCATTCCTGTCTGTTTAGCAATTCCAGTAATAACAGCTCCAATCATGCCAATCTGTTCGGCCTGTTCACTAAGTGAACGTACAGCACGTGCAGAGCTGTCTACACTTTCGCTTACCTTCTCCATCTGACGCATAGCCTGACCTATAGATTGTTCCCCTGCTTCTGCATCTTTAGCGGCTGTATCAGACAACTCATATACCTGCTGGCTCGTAGCTGCAATATGCTCCAGTTCGTGGGCAAGCTCTTTCACAGTATCTGTAGTTTGTGTAATATCGTCGACCTGATGCTCCATACCAGCCGCTAATTCTTCCATTACACCGGAAGTATGACGATTGGCCTGATTCATTTCCTCTGTACTTACGCTAACCCGTTCTGCGGTTACGGTTAATGTACGCGCCGTATCCTGAGCATCCACTATAATACTGCGGAATCCCTCAATAAGCTTGTTGTAGGAGCTTGCAATCATACCGATTTCGTCTTTGGACGTAATATCCAGTCGGCTACGCAAATCTCCCCCACCTTCAGACATTTCCAACAGTTGCTCATTCATATGGTGTAATGGACGAATTGAACGAATCAGAACGATGGATTGAAAAATACTGTAAATGATAACCAGAAGCCCTACAATACTCGTAATCAAGGATGTATTCGTCATCGTTTGGTGCGCTTGCTGTACTTTCACCGTCACCATATCCTCTTGAGCTTTGACGAAGGCTACTACCTTGGTATCAAGTTGCTTGCGCAACACCCGTTCGTTTTCAAAATCATCGAGCAAATCAGAAAATGGCGGGAAAGCGTCATCTCTTGTACTCTGATACCCCGCTGTAGTCAGTAAACGATGAACTTGATTCATATAGGTATTAATCCCCGTCTTGAGATCAGTCATCTTTTTACTAGAATCCTCATTGCCTGTACTAAGCAGAGCTTCTGTCTCCTGTAGCAACTTTGCAACTTCACTTTGCTTGTTTCCGATCTCTTTCCCATACTGTTCGTCACGAGTTAGCAAATATGCCCGCTCATCATTAGATATGCCGTTTAACAAAAATTGAAGAGACTTCGAGTTATACGCAATAGCCTCTTCACGATTCATAATATCCTTGTACTCATTCTCACTATGTACGCTTAAAATGTAATTGGTCAGCAGCATTGCTGCAATCACACTCGGGATCAGTATCGCGCTAAGAATCATTTTGGCCTTAATCGTTAAATTCATGAATCGGTCCCCCAGTTATTTCTGAATAAAATGTCCAACTTACTATATATCGTTTTATTCGATTGTTTTTTTGAATGAAATAGAAAATAGTGTATAGATTTTTAAATATATTTATGTCTATTCAGTGAACATATATATCTTTTTTAATATCAAAAAACAAAAAAATTCAAAATTAGGTAAATGAACTGTTTTCAGTTTGTACTCTTCGAATTTCAGACTATTTAAATGATATACTATGTATTGGTATAGCATAAGCCTCAAGGAGGATCTGCATGAACAGTCTGGAGCTCAAACCGCTTATTCACGTGCTTAACGAGTTGGAAACCCGCAGCTGCCTTATTGAGCAGCAGGGTAACATGATCTTGAATTACTATCGTGAACCTCAAATTGCTAACGAACTCTATAAAATAAATTCCTGCACCAAAAGCGTGATTTCTGCATTAGTTAGTATCGCTATGAACCAGCAACAGGGACCGAAACCGGAGACGCCGATCCTCGAATTCTTTCCCCAGTTGGCCACAGATAGTGATTCTCGAAAACATGATATTACGATTGAACATCTGCTGACGATGTCCGCAGGCTTTAACTGGACGGAGTTTGGCGGACAAAACTCTTTTCCTACCATGAGCAAAACGTCAGACTGGGTGCAATTTGTACTTTCACAGCCATTATCGGATGTGCCAGGCACGCGAATGGAGTACAGTTCTGGCTGTTCTCAACTTTTGGCCACCATACTACGTCATGTTTCTGGACAAACAGTTGCTGAATTTGCCGAACAGCAATTATTCCAACCGCTCGGTATCGAAAGCTACCATTGGGAAACCGATCCTCAGGGCACTCATACGGGAGGCTTCGGACTGCATCTCAGGCCAATGGACATGCTCAAATTCGGGCAGCTTTACCTGAATGAAGGAGGCTGGGAAGGACGGCAGATCATCCAAGCAGAGACGGTTCGATATTCAACCCGTCCGTTTCTCCCTGCTGCCAAACCACAAAAAGCATTTTACGGATGGCACTGGTGGACTTCTTCCTTTTCAGATGGAACAGATACAGGAAGTGAAACGGACTATTTTTACGCTCTCGGCTTTGGTGGGCAATATATTGTTGTCGTCCCGTCGTATGACATGGTTGTTGTCGTTACCGCCGATAAATTCAAAAAGAAACGGACTCCTGTGGATATTTTCCGGCAGTATATTGTACCGCTACTACTCCAGCAGAATGGATAGGAGTAGATAACCAATGCTAAAAGTTGCAACTGATTCTATCAAAAATCTGCATCAAAAAGGGCTTGCCTGTTGGATCAAGCAAGCCCTTTCTTTACATATAATCGCTACATTGTGACATACTTCATCCACTTTCTAGCGCCTTACCTAGCCCAAGTGAATCGTAAGCTCTTGCTGTCCACTGGAAGCTGGTGTAATAATTACACCCTGTTCTCCCGACTGGCTGCTGCCTTGCTCCACTTGAACAACCTCGTGGATACCGCGCAGGACGATCGACCATGGTTTAACAGCACCTTCTGCCTTCACTGTAATGACAGAATCCTTGCGGCTGGCAATAACCGTTAACTCTTCTTCACCTGACGTATTCACGATAACCGTTCGAGCCTGTTGCCCCTCACCAAGCTCAAACAAATGAAGCGCCACTTGATCAGCATAATCATAATCCGGACGACTGTCCTCATGACCGATTGCCAACAGTGTGTTCGGCTTCACGAGCACAGGCAAAGTTGTAAAATCATGATGCTCGTTGACCCAACGACCACCTGACACTCTCTCATTCGTAAGTAAATTTGTCCACTGACCTTCTGGTACATAATACTGTACATTGCCTTCTTTATTAAAGATTGGGGCTACCAAAATGGAATCCCCCAGCATGTATTGCAGATCCAGTGTTGCACAGGTTGGGTCCTGCGGGAATTCCAATACCATAGCCCGCATCATCGGCAGTCCCTTTACCGAGGATTCCACAGCAGAAGGATACAGGTATGGCATTAGCGAGCATTTGAGTTTTGTAAAGCTACGCACCACATCCACTGATTCTTCGTCAAATAGCCAAGGCACGCGATAGGATTCGTTTCCGTGCAGACGGCTATGGGAGGACAGAAGTCCAAATTGTACCCACCGTTTGTATACGTCCGGCGCAGCCGTTAACTCAAAGCCGCTAATATCATGGCTCCAGAAGCCGAAGCCGCTCAAACCAAGCGACAAACCGCCTCGTAAGGATTCCGCCATCGACTCATACGTCGACGAGCAGTCTCCTCCCCAGTGAACCGGGAACTGTTGCCCCCCGGCTGTAGCGGAACGTGCAAATAACGCGGCTTCATTTTTACCCAGCTTTTCCTCCAGCACATCAAATACAGCCTTGTTGTACAAATGCGTATAATAGTTATGCATTTTCATCGGATCAGATCCGTCATGATATACCACATGGGTAGGGATGCGCTCGCCAAAATCAGTTTTGAAGCAATCTACCCCCTGATCTACTAACACCTTCAGCTTATCCTGGTACCAGGCGACTGCAGCCGGATTCGTGAAGTCAACCAGCCCCATCCCCGCCTGCCACATATCCCATTGCCACACGCCACCATCGGCGGTTTTGACCAGATAACCATTCTCCATGCCTTCATCAAACAAAATGGATTTCTCAGCAATATACGGATTGATCCATGCACAAATTTTGAGCCCCTTTGCCTTCAATCTTTGCAGCATGCCTTCCGGGTCTGGGAACATGTCTTGATCCCACTGGAAATCGCACCATTGGTATTCCTTCATCCAGAAGCAGTCAAAATGGAATACCGAGAGTGGCAGATCTCGCTCAGCCATCCCGTCCACAAAATGATTCACTGTGGCTTCATCGTAATCTGTTGTGAACGAAGTGGTCAGCCACAAACCAAAAGTCCAGGCTGGTGGTAATGCAGGCTTACCCGTCAGCTTGGTGTAATTGTCCAGTACCTCTTTAGGGTTAGCTCCTCCAATAATAAAATACTCTAACGATTCGCCGGAGACGCTAAACTGAACCTTTGATACATTTTCCGATGCAATCTCATAGGATACCTTTTCCGGATGGTTGACGAACACACCATACCCTTTATTAGATAGATAAAATGGAATGTTTTTATAGGCCTGCTCACTGCTGGTCCCGCCATCTTCATTCCAGATATCGACCACTTGGCCATTTTTTACGAACGGAGTGAAACGCTCTCCGAGTCCGTATACGTACTCACCGATGCCCAGCTCCAGCTGTTCCCGAAAAAAAGGCTGATCCTGCGGGTCTGTAATATAGCCTGGTCCCCGATGTCCGCTACCTGTGACTCTGCGATCCTCGACATAAAAGCCTACGTCCCAGCTCTTTCCACGACCGACTCGCACACTCAGATCGCCGCTTTTCAGTACCGCTGCGTCCTCATCCACCGTAATGCCTACCTCTGTTGGCAAGGTGTGAATTTCAAAATCCGGTCCCTGATGCACCCGTCCCTTATGGTGGTTTAGACGTACCCGAATGACATTCGGCATAGGCGAGCTGTAGGTCGCTTTCAGCAACGCTCCGTTCAGTGTATCTCCTTTATGCTCGATCCGGTGGGTTGCTGCATATACCGTCATGGAAGCATCGTCCGTCACGATATCACGGATTTCAGCAGGATTTTGTATTTCATAGCCCTTGCGAACCAACCAATAGCCATCTGTAAATTTCATCTGTTCCGTCCTCCGTCTCAATCTTTATATTCTTGATTCCAAATCGCTTGTTGGATTTTCTCGAAATCCTCACTATAATAATATTGATTTATGTAAGGGTTTACTTCTTTTATTTTGACGTATTGTATCAATATTTTGATGTTTTCTATATAAATCAGTTTGCCGAAAGGAATCATTGAAATGCAAAGGGAAATGTTACGAGAAAACCGCATTCACGGCAATCCCATGTATCCAGTCAGCGTATATCCGAGCGTAGAGCAATTGAACGGAAATAGTATATTGGAGTCCCATTGGCATGAGGAAATGGAGTTTATCGTAGTGGAACAAGGGACCGCTGTATTTCAGACGGATATGGTCTATACGGAGGTTAGCGAAGGTGAAGCCCTTTTTGTAAACAGTGGCGAGCTTCACGCCGGTTATTTACAAAAAAGTCCTCGCTGTGTATTTTCTGCGGTGGTGTTTCACCCCGACATACTGCACAGCCGCACGCAGGATACGGTGCAGACGCAGTTTATTGACCCATTTATCAGTAAAAAGCTTGTCCCTCCCCCCCACATTCGCGGCGTGCAGCTCTGGGAGCGAGAGGTGCTGGCTGCATTGCGATACATTATCACCAGCCATGAACAGAATGCGCCTGCCCGTGAACTGGCGACCAAGGCACAGCTCTATAGCATGATCGCCTGCCTGTACCCACACATGACTCCCGCTAACGGAGAGGATGTGATTATGGCGGGTCAGCGCAACAAAGTTGAACGGATCAAAAAAGCGTTGGCGTATATCAACAGTCATGCTCATGAGCCTATACGTTTACGGGAAATCGCAGATGAGATTGGAATGAGCGAGGGACATTTCTGCCGTTTTTTTAAGCAGATGGTTCAGAAAAGCCCGGTAGAATATATCAACTATCATCGGATTCAAAAGGCTTGCAGGTTGTTGGAGCAAAGTGATCGAAAAGTGGTTGATATTGCGCTGGATGTTGGATTTGACAATCTAAGCTACTTTATTGCGACCTTTAAAAAATGGAAAGGCCTGACCCCTTCGCAGTACCGTAAGCAGCACGAAGCAGATCAGGCGCTTGCTGTCCCTTATATAACAGACTGATATGCATAGGATAAATTATTTGTTTTTTTTGGGCTTCATAAGTACTAAAATTATTTTTCTTCCTCTTAATTTAGTAAATATGTAGCCAGCTACACCTCCTAAAACAGAGGGAATTAACCACCCTAACCCTACATTATATAATGGGAGAAAATGGGTGAAGAAATCATTAATTACATTAATTTTTATTCCAGCAGCATTTAAGCCATCAAATAAACTAATGATAAAGGTTAATATCAAACTGCCTTGATATACTTCTGACTTTCCTTTAAATACGGGATGTAAAAAAGTTAAAAATATTAGAGAAATAGCAATAGGATATATTGCCATTAATACTGGCGTTGAAACCTTAATGAGCTGTGTTAAACCTATGTTGGCTACAAGGGTACTAAATATAGATAACATGAGAGCGACTCTTTTGTAAGAGACTTTTGGAAATAATCCATGAAAAAAGGAAGAGCAGGAAGTGATAAGCCCCACACTTGTCGTTAAACACGCTACTGTAATCATTAAGCCTAATAGAATAGATCCATAAGATCCAAAATAATAGGAGGAAACCTTAGCTAACACCTCAGCACCATTTCCTAAAATGCCCAGTTTTTCAACACTAGAAGCTCCCATGTATGAAAGAGACGTATAGATAAAAGCTAAGAGTATAACCGCAATTGCTATCGCTTTGCCACAAATGATCATCAGCTCTTTTTTTGTAGTAACCCCTCTATCCTTAATCGCATTCACAATGATAATTCCAAAAATAAAGGCTACAAGAGCGTCCAATGTTAAATAACCCTCTTGAAAGCCTTTAAAAAAGACATTGGATGTATAACCCTCCGCAGGTTCTTGGAATTTTCCTATTGGGTGAATAATAGCTACAATCACAAGTAATCCAATGAATGTCAATTTAATGGGTGTTAGGAACTTTCCGATGACATCAATAATTTTTGTAGGATTAAGTGACAACAAACATGCAACTGCAAAAAAAAGGATAGTAAATACAAAAAGTGCGACAGGATGATCTGCATTGTCTGAAAAAAAAGGCTTTACTCCAATTTCAAATGACACACTACCGGTTCTAGGAATTGCATACAAAGGCCCGATGGCTAGATAAAGGATTGTTGTAAAGACAAGACCGAATACAGGATGTACACGACTCGCTAAAGTTTGCAAATTGCTTTTGCCCGAAAAAACAAAGGCTGTGACGGCTAGTAATGGTAAGCCGACACCGGTAACCAAGAAACCCGCATTGGCTATCCATACATTCTTTCCGGCCATTTGCCCAAGCATAGGTGGAAAGATTAGATTCCCCGCACCAAAAAATAAGGCAAATAGCATTGATCCTATAATGATAATAAAGGACGTAGAAACACTTTTAGACATAATAAATCCTCCAACCACGAACTCACAACATTTTGTTTTTATTCGTTTTCTTTTAATTTTGTATACTATATGTTAATAGGAACGTAGCCAATTGTTGCATTCAAAGAACGGCATCTGATTGCCTAGAGTATGTTACTCTATATACGATCATCGTTTCAAGTAACTTTGTACTTGCAAAAATGAATCATTTCATCCCCTTGCTTTTGCAATTATGAGGCTACCCTATATTTCTCCTCCTACTTAGTGAGCTTAATGAACTATAAGAGAATTTTACACGTAGGACTTATTTCTTACAAGACATAGATGTAGTTACACACACCCGGTAGGTCTCGTAAAAGTTTTAAATTACTACATAATCTGCGGTTTAATCGAATCATCAACTGATTGTAATAAGCACAGGAAATCTTGGGAAAATGCCCTATGGAAGCAAGCGAATAATCCTTACAATTAATAGTACAACAATGCATATTAACGTTGAATACAATTTGAGCGGCTACAATTGAAGGGGTGCTTAAACATGACGAATTTGGCAAAACGCAACTATTGGTCTCTGAGTATTTTTAACTTCGCTTATCTATTTACATGGTCTGCCGCCATGTCTTTTTTTGTCATTTGGCTGGGACAAAGCCTGGAAATTTCAGAAACCTACACGGGATTTTTATACGCGGCTAATTCAATCGTCGCCTTGATCATGCAGCCTTTGTTCGGTTACTTATCTGACAAGCTGGGCTTGAGAAAACACCTGCTGTACATACTCTTTACAATCCTTTTGCTCGTCGGGCCCTTTTTTATCTATGTATACGGTCCATTGCTTCAAACGCAGTTCGTCATTGGTGCCATTGTTGGTGCGCTATTTATCGGCCTGGTATTTAATGCAGGTAACGGTGTCGTCGATTCGTATATGGACAAAGTTTCGCGTAAATATGGCTTTGAATACGGACGGGTTCGTATGTGGGGTTCACTCGGGTGGGCGGCGGCTACTTTTGTTGCGGGACGGGTCATCAATATCAATGTAAATCTGACCTTCTGGATTGCCTCCGTATCTGCCATTGTTGCCATGATCTGCATCTTCCTGACCAAAGTCGAAATTTCTGGACAGGAGCAGCAGAAAACAGAATCGTTGAAGCTCATTGATGTGCTGCATCTCGTACGTACCACAAAGTTCTGGTTTCTTATGCTATTCATGGTTGGCGTGACCCAAATTTATGAGGTATATGACCAACAGTTTGCCACATACTTCGTATCGCAGTTCAGTTCCAAAGCGGAAGGAAATCAATTCCTTGGCGATTTGAGCGCTGTGCAGGTTTTTCTGGAATTTGTGTTCCTTTTCGTTACCCCTTGGTTTGTGAACAAAACGACCGCCAAATGGGCATTAATTATTGCCGGGTCGATTATGTCTTTGCGTATTATCGGCTCTTCGCTGCCATTCGGTTCTATATGGGTGGCTGCGATGAAGATGATTCACTCCCTGGAGAAACCACTTATTCTGGTAGCCATCTTCAAGTACATTACCGTTAACTTTGACCAGCGCTTGTCCTCCACCATGTACCTGCTGTATTTGTTTATGGGCTCCCTGGTGGTTTCCATTTTCTCACCCATTGTCGGGCATATGTATGAAGTATTAAATTTCCCGATTACTTATGTAATTCTGGGTTCCATTGCAGGTCTATTCACCATCCTATCCTGTTTTACACTGACAGCAGACAAGAAGAATGGAGAGCGGTATCTGGAAGAACGCCGTAAACAGGATCTGAAAAGAGCAACCAAAAAAGCTGAAGCAGTTCATTCGTAATCTAATGGTTTAAGCTTAACAAAACAGCGGCAGTCTAGGACTTTTTTCTCGTCCAAGGCTGCCGCTCTTAACTCCAGTTGATTTGAAGCTTATTTTAAATCTTGAATACCGACACCGTCTGATTCATCTCTTCCGCCCTCTTGGCAAGCATGTTAGCACCCGCAGACACTTCCTGCATGGATGCAGTAGTTTCCTCGACTACGCTTGCGACTGTTTGAGTAGAATCTGCTGCACGTTCGGAGATTTCAGCAATTTTCTTCATCGATTCCACCATAGAAACGGTCCCTTCATTTACGGATCTTGCTTCTACAGCCGCAGTGTCCACCTCACCGCTCACTTCTTCAACGGCACCTACAATCTCAGAAAAAACGTTACCTACGCCTTCGACAAGCATCATGCCTTCATTTAGAGATTGAACACCTTCATTCATTGAAATCACAACTTCATCTGTTCTTAAGGCAATTTCGTTAACCAGAGAAGAGATCTTGCCTGTTGCTTCACTTGCTTGTGCCGACAGATTGCGTACTTCAAAAGCAACAACCGCAAACCCTTTTCCCTGCTCTCCCGCCCTCGCAGCTTCTATACTCGCATTTAGTGAAAGCAAATTGGTTCGAGCTGCTATATCACGGATCATAGCTGTGATCTGTCTGATCTCCGCAGACTTTTCTCCTAGAATATTTACTACTTCAGCGGATTGAGTTACCTTGGTATGCACATCTCTTATTTGAGAAACAGTCGAAGACATTTGGGTTTTTCCGTTGTTTGCTTTTTCTTGTGCTTGGGTTGTGAGATTTGCCACATTCACAAAGCGATTGGTTATGTTCTCTACACTTTTAGAAACGTCTACCGTGTAATTCAGCGTTTCAGCTATGTCTACAAGCTGTGTCTGAGATCCCTCCGCAACCTGAGTGGCACTTATAGCTATCTGCTCGGTAGCAATGCTTGTCTGTTCCGCACTAGCCGTTAACTGTTCAGCCGTAGAGGCAACCAGTAAGGAATTATCCACAACTTCCTTTAAAAGATTGCGAAGTGAATCGCACATTTCATTAAAATCGGATGCCAGCTCCCCGACCTCATCTTTGGATCGGATACTAAGGGGTTCCACTTGCAGGTCCCCTCTCGTTACCAGCTTTATCTGTTCCGCTATCTTTAATATGGGCTTAGTGAACGATTGAGCCAGTAAAAAAGAACCGATAATTCCAAGGATCGTACATATGATAGTCAGAGAAATCATCAAAAGTCTACCTGAATGGTAAGATTGACTCGATTGATTAGCGGCATCAGTAGCGTACTGCTCATTAAGCAGCTTCAGTTTATTCACATCGTCCAAGGCTGCCTTATAAATAGAAGAATTCCCATGGATGATCATGTAGGCCATCACCTTGTCGTTTTCTTCCATGGCCGCGGAAACCACCTTTAGATGGCGGAGATACATTGCCCACTGACCATAAAAGTCGGTGAATAGTTCTTTTTCCTCTGCCGTGGAGGCTAAACTTTGATATTTATTTACACTCTTATCCATTGACGCTGTAGCTTTGGTTAGTTCTTCTTGATAAGTGCTGCGGACGGCTGCATCCTCTTCGAGTATCATTCGAACGGTGAGCCTATCGATTTCTGTAATCTGCTTATCCATACCTTGAAGAAGAATGACTGCAGGTAAAGACCTGTTATTTACCTTATCAGAAGCCTCCCCCATTTCCGACATCTTAATAACGCCTATAACACTTGAAAGGGACAGCACGATCACCAGTATGAGCGCTGCACTAATTATCTTTTTCTTTAACGTTAATTTAAACACCCTTATCTTCCTCCCGTGACTGGTCTCGTATCATCACTGCTGAGCTTTCCAATATATACGTATTTGGCGCAACAGCTCTGCCTTATCTATCTTTCCACTGATGTAGCTTTGGATAGATGCTCCTGTGATGCCCCCATGATCAGGTGGAAGGGTTGCCATGAACGGCAGCGTCTTTCCGCTCGACATATATGACTTGATCGATTTACTCAAAGGATCTGAAGGCACCATGTCAATATTCTTGAACGCCGGTATAACATTGGCCTTGTTAACCAAAAGTTCTTGTCCGGATTTTTCATATACCAGCCAGTTCAAAAACTTCTTTGCTTCCTCTTGCTGCTGAGGTGTGGTAGTTGTGGAGTCGATGAATATATACTTTGTCACACCGACAGTGATCTTAGCATTGTTAGGATCATCCGTATTATCGTTTAGCGGAAGAGGCAAGAAACCGTATTCCTCATTTGCCGTATCATTGCTCTTTATTCCATTCCAAGCCCAGTTGCCCATAAACCAAAGCCCTACCTTGCCCTCTCCCAAAGCTTTGGCTCCATCTTCATACGTACTGTCCAAAGGCAAGTGCTTATTAATGTTGTTATCCTTGAGCAGATCTAAAGTTTGTACCCATCCAGACATTACATTGTTCTGGGACATATCAATGGAGTTATTCTGCATACCTTTAACAAACTCCGGAAAGCCCCCAGGTTGAACAGAATAAGACAGAGCTAAAAGATGAGAGCCGAGAGACCAGTCCATTGGTGAAAGCATGTCCGGTGCTA
This sequence comes from Paenibacillus sp. EKM206P, assembly GCF_011066155.1. Classification (NCBI taxonomy): domain Bacteria; kingdom Bacillati; phylum Bacillota; class Bacilli; order Caryophanales; family Paenibacillaceae; genus Paenibacillus; species Paenibacillus sp. EKM206P. The sequence continues at coordinate 399,498 of NZ_JAAMNQ010000004.1, forward strand.
CTCCCGACTTCTGAATTTTAGCCATTAATGAATTCAGGCTACTTCTACTTTTTACCGAGGAAACATCAAAAGCCCCCCCTGTTGCTTTGTCCAGTACTTTCTTATTGTAAATTAATCCGTAGCCTTCTACTGCAAATGGAAACCCCAGCACAGCATCATTTTTCTTGACGGTGTCAAGTCCATTTTCTATCGTATCGGCTACCCACTTCTCTTTACTTAAATCAATAGCTTTATCCAAGAATGTCTGCGTGTCGCCTGGATCAAGCATCGACATGGTAGCTGGACTTCCTGAGCCATACATCGACATCAGCTTTTGATATGCAGACGTCCCCTCAGGAGCGGTTATAATCTCTAAAGATACTTCAGGGTGCTCTTGATTGTATTGTTTTGCTACTTCCTCTAACTGGGTTTTTATTTCAGATTTAGAATTCAAAAGTGTAATCTTGGTCGTCTGCTGTGATAATGGTGAAGCTGAACAACCTATAAACATAATTAAACATGCTAGAGAAATCGCAACTTTTAGCTGTTTTCTCATTAACTTCCCCCCCTAAGGATTTGCTTTCATAAAATTTATGAACAATATTCAATGTTATCGACATAATCCTTCGCGAAGGTTAGAAGTTTTTCGTTGGTAAATACCGGAAGTTAAATAATAGTACAAACAGGTTGTTACGTTAAGTTAACAGACAAGACAGCACAACAAATTTTATCCAGTCGCGTCTTAATATGGGGAAAAGTTACTTCACAACAAATTTAATCAAAAAAGGGGCAATCATTTATGAACAAAGCATTCTTTTGGGTTTTTCTTGCAATCTTTTTATTTATTTCATCATCCACTACTTATGCAGCACAAAATCAAATCAAAGTTGACGGTGTGACGGTTACATCCGATGTGACGCCCGAAATGAAAAATAAGCGCGCCATGGTGCCTCTACGTGTTATTAGCGAAAGTTTGGGGGCCAACGTCGAATGGTCCGATTCCGAGGTTATTCTCGCTAAGAGTGATGTGAAAGTAAAGTTAGCAATAAACAAAAGCACAGCGGAGAAAAACGGTAAAAAGATACTGCTAGATGTAAAACCATATACGAAAAATAATCGCATATATGTTCCACTTCGTTTTTTAGCAGAGGCGTTTGGCTGCAATGTCAATTACAGCAACTTTACAGTGACTGTGGATACTAAACCATTGCTCATCAACGGTGTACAAGTAAAGGCGCTTCAACAGGAATACCATATGACTTTGGGCGGCGTAGTTCAGCAAATTCATGGCAATGCATATAACAAAACCATTTATAATATTTTCACAAAAAACAAAGGTGAAAAGGTCGAAGCACCTGAAAACTATTCTTGGAGCTTCACTATTGACACACCCGGGTCTTATTATAAAAATGCACAATACGATTTTTTAGACCAAAAGGGGAAAAACTTAGCTCGTTTTGATGTGTATTCTTTAATCCAGTCCTTTCCATCCGAAGTTTTAATCGGATATCCCAAGTTTTTGATTCATGACGTATCGAAAGATGAGTGGTATTTGTTTAGCGAAAGCGCAACAAAATCTATAAATCAGTTAATGGATACCGCCGGAAAGAACGGTTTTCTGAAGGTTATAAGTAATACAGTTGTATAATGCGATTTTTTCTTATTACACTTTTTCGTCTCCAAAAGATAAAAGGCGAATTCCCAGCTGAACATAAGCAGCACAGGAATTCGCCTTTATTAACCGTATATAAGATGAACACTTCATTTTACATAGAAAGCGGAATGACGGTTATTTTTCCATCTGTAGCATTTCTGACTCATAGGACTGAAATGCATTTTCCATACCCATCACTACATCTTTAATCTTCATGTATCCTTTGGTATACGGCTCAGAATCGCGAATTTCTTCCCACATATAGTGATATTGCTTCATGTCCTCCGTTTCGCATACGACGAAATCGGTGTAGTCCTTTCCAGGCAATGCTTCTGCATCAAAAAACCGAACCTGAACCTGTTCGTTATACTTTTGAATGGTAGCCTGCAAGGTCCCCGCATGTTTTCGACGTTCCTCCCGAGGAAGAGCCAACCAGGAAGGGTAGAATTCCAATAATACAATCATCATATAACGCATATGCCTATCTCCTTTTTTTGGTGAAGCTTGAATGATGTATCGTTATTGTACGCTGCTTGTCTACAAATTCGCATTAACATAGGTTAATGCGGATCACTACGCAGCAAACGACTAAGTGACACAGGGGAGACGCCTATGTAAGAAGCTATATGATATTGGGCAACTCGCTTGTCCAATCCGGGGTATTTGAGGAGAAAAGCGTGATAACGTTCCTTAGCGGAGAGGTATAATAATTCGCGTTCCCGCTCCTCTTTTCGAATGTAAAGTCTCTCTACACTCTTGCGCACGAATCTTTCCCACATATGGCTTGTATCCATAAGCTCCTTCAATACGTGATATGGAATTTCAATGACAACCGAATCTTCCATTGCCTCAATCGAAAAAGTGGAGGCTTCTTCTTGGATCATAGCCCCATAAGAGGTTACGAAATCATCTTCTGGCGAAAAACCAACATTGTATTCTCTGCCATCTGCTAATGTATAGAATAAACGGAATAATCCCTCTGAACAAAAATAGGCATGTTTCACAAGCTCACCCGTTTCAATGAGAACCGTTCCCTGCTGAACATGCTTCACACGGGTTTGCTCTACAAACCGGTTCCAATCCTGCTCTATAATCGAGGCATGATGAGCCATTTTTTCTAGTGAACGATAATAGGGATGCATCTGCCCACCTCTTCTTGACTTTTATAAAGGAATCGAAGATAACTTTTATGGCTTCGTATATGAAAAACAGGGGTTATCCCTTAGGTCTGGACAGACCTGCAGGACAACCCCCAGCGACGTGTTCTATCAGACTTCCGCAGCATCCTCTTCCACGAAAAGAGATACCTTGCGGATGCCATCCGCTCCGATGACGACAAGCCCCTGATCCGACAGACGGATTTCAGGGATAACGACCAGTGCGAGCAGTGACAGTGTCATCAGCGCGTTGTTCAGCATGCAGCCGGCTTGCTGAAGCGCGCGGCTGATACTTTCGGACTGCGCTGCCACCTCTGCAAACGGAGCTGGGGACATCAGCCCGGCAATAGGCAGCGGGAAGCGTGTCTCACCCGAGGCGGATACAACCACCACGCCACCACGCAGACCAACAGCCTGCTTCGCCGCCTGGGTCATGAGCTCGTCATCATTACCAATGACGAGCAGGTTGTGACTATCATGCGCGACGGTCATGGCAATCGCAGCCGGCTCGGTGAAGCCGACACCTGTCACAAGTGCGACCGCGTGACTGCCACTGGCATGATGGCGCTCGAAAACGGCGATTTTGCACAAATCCTGCGCAGGATCTGATGCAACTTCACCATCACGCACCGGAACGGTCATCCGCACTTCCTTCGTGTCCACATGATTTTCCGTAACACGAATCACCCGTACGGGTACGTTCCCCTCCTGTACTGGAGCCGCAATGCGGAAATCTGCTGCACTCAGCTCTCGTCCCAGATGGACCGTGTCCATTACTTCCGCAGGATAAACGAATCCGTCCCAATCGGCGACCATTTGACCGTGCTCGGCCACCAGCTGGCCCGCTGCGATGGTAGCCGTCACATTCACTTCGGCCAATCGGCCATCAAGCAAAATAATGTCGGCAATCGCACCCGGAATGATCGAGCCGATGTCCCGTGCCACGCCGAAGCGCTCTGCCGTATTCAGCGTAGCCATCTGAAACGCGGTTACGGGCTTGACGCCCTGTGCAATGGCATGACGCACAACGAAGTCCATCTGCCCTTCATGGAGCAAGGATTCTGCGCTGCGGTCATCCGTTACCAGCATCATGCGGCGCGTGTCGAGACCCATTTCCGTGCTGGCGCGGATCGTCTCGGCCACATCATGCCATGCGGAACCTTGCCGCATCTTGGCATACATGCCGAGCCGGATACGCTCGGCTACATCCTCGGGCGTGACACACTCGTGGTCGCCCGAAATTCCCGCGGCTGCATAGACCGGCAGTCGCCAATCATCGGAGGCCCATGTAAAATGGCCATCCGCCACCTTGCCCGCGCGCAGCGTGGCCTGAATTTCCCCGATCATCACATCGTCTCCATAGACGACACCAGGGAAATTCATGACTTCGCCCAGCCCGATCATATCCGGGCCCCAGCTTAACGCTTCTGCGACTTCTGCCGGGCCGAAGGAGGCCCCCGTCGTTTCCAGCTCCGGACCTGTGGACGGCACGCAAGAAGCCACCTGCATGTAAGCTGCCAGCGGTGTCGTGCGGGCTTCGTCCAACATCAGACGAAGCCCTTTTAGACCCAGTACATTAGAAATTTCATGCGGGTCAAAAAAACCACCCGTCACTCCCAGCGGCAGTACAGCCTTAGCAAACTCAGTTACCGTAAGCTGCGTGCTTTCGATATGACAATGTCCGTCCAGTAACCCCGGTGCCATATAGCGGCCTTCCGCTTCAATGATTATGGTGTCTTCTCCAATCGTATGACTGACGTCCCTACCGACGTAAGCGATACGAGAACCTTGCACAGCAATAGACATGCCCGGCAGCAACTCGCCCGATACCACATTGACCAGTGTTCCTCCGCGGATCACCAGTGATGCCTTGCGCTCCCCTCTAGCTGTAGCTACTAACTCGGGTACACACTCCGCCAGTGGCGGGCGTTGAAATACACTCTTCATGTCCATTACGTTTGTAACCTCCGTTTATGCTTCTTACCTGTTTTGCTTATTTGCTTATGTTACTGGAATACGCTCCATAATGCCAGCCAACTCTATATCTATTCAAACATCGCAAAGGTTCCTGTGGCATTTGTCCCCAGCTGATTGCCAATATCCTCTCTACAGAACACGATCACTTTCTTCCACATTGCGGGTATACGTATCCGAATCCCGTAAACTCACGAATGGTGTAATCTCCCCTATGCTATAAATATGCAGCAAATGCATCGCTCGCGTACAGGCGGTGTAGAACAACTTACGCTCACTCTCACGCTGGTAATGTTTCGCTGATCCGTCATAAATCAGGACCGCATCGAATTCCACGCCTTTTGCCAGGTAGGCTGGAATGATATGAATCCCCTTTTCAAAAGCGGGGGTTGTTTTCTTAATTAATTTTGGCTTCACTGACAGCTGTCCTTCCAGCGCTTCGTAGGCTGCCGCGCTTTCGTCAGCATTTTTACAAATCACCGCGATGGACTCATAGCCTTCTGCCAACAATTCAGTGACATTCCCAGCTATCCGTTGATGCAACTTTTCACGTGAACGCACCTCGGTTACCAGAGGCTTCTCACCCTTACGGTTAAACGGTACAATGTGCTCTCCCCCAGCGACCATCCCCCGGGTAAATTCCACAATCTCCTGTGTCGAGCGATAGCTGCGTGTCAGGGAAATCATCTCGGTCTGATCTGCCCCATACAAGTCATACAATGGCTCTGCATCCTGAAGCACCGAGGCATGGGCATAGATGGCCTGATTAAAATCACCCAGTGCCGTCATTTTAGCCTGTGGAAATAAACGCTTGAAGAACGCCAGTTGGAATGGGGAATAGTCCTGTGCCTCATCAATAAACACGTGACGAATGTTGCTATTGGAACGAAAGCCCAGCATCAGCTCACGCAAATATAAAAAGGGCGTCACATCCTCATACGCTAACTCCCCAGCCTGAATTCGTTGCAGGGTTTGCCGACTAATTTCACTCCAGCTGACGGGCAGCTCTGCATGATTCGCCAGTTGGCTCAACAATGCCTCATTCATAAACAGCTCGCTGTAGAGCCGGGTCGTATCTACGAAGCGAAGCGCCTTAATCCATTTGCGCAGAGGCTTTAAGCGGTCACTGACCACCATACGCGCCAATATTTCTCTTTCACGTGCAAAATCGTCGAAAGTATCGCCCTTATTCTTGGATTTACGGCGCATACGGTTATAGGCACGCTGATAATCCTCCGGCTCCATCAGATCCATCTGTTGATCCACCCATGGAGCGGAGCATTCCTCCTTACCAAAGCGGGCCAGCTCTTTAAGCATCCAATCCCGCAGCAGTTCCAATCGATTCGCCAGTCGCACCGTAGAGTCGAATTCATAAAACTTGCGTGCCATCTGCTCTACTGAAACCACCTCACGTCCCTGAAAGCGGATGGGTTTAAAACGCATGCCCTCCTGCTCCAAATACGCCTTGTAGCCTGTAATCACATGTAGGAACGTCTTAGACGATTTAAAACGGATACCTTCCATCCTGGCTTCATACCCAGGCAGTAACGACGCTGAAAGCACATATTCCAGCTGTTCAAATGGATCTTCTAACTGAAACTCCCGGCCCAAACGCCGCTCCAAATATTCCTGAAACGTGGCCTGAAGCATATTTTCCTCACCTAATTCAGGCAATACTGTCGATACATAACTGTTAAACATCGGATTAGGCGAAAATAACACGACCTGATCCGCTCGTAAGCGATCCCGGTACTTATACAGCAAATACGCTACTCTCTGAAGCGCAGCAGAGGTTTTGCCACTTCCTGCCGCTCCCTGAACAATAAGCATACGGCTTCGGTCATCACGGATAATGCGATTCTGCTCCCTTTGGATGGTAGCGACAATACTTTTCATTTGGGCATCCGAGCTGCGGCTCAATACGGCTTGAAGAAGTTCGTCTCCAATCGTCACCCCTGTATCGAACATAAAACGAATTTGTCCATCACGGATCGAGAATTGACGCTTAAGCGTGAGCTCTCCATCCATCTCCCCTGCCGGAGTTTTATAAGAAGCGGGACCCGGCATGTTATCGTAATAAAGATTGGAAATAGGCGCGCGCCAGTCATAGATCAGAAATTCCTCATCTTGATTATCAAGCAGGGAGGCAATCCCCAGATAAACACGTTCCGCAGTCTGCCCTTCCTCAGCAAAATCAATGCGTGCAAAATACGGTGAATCAAGCAACTTTTTCAAACGACCTAACGCCTCAGTGGAATGCTTGTGTCTTCGTTCCCGCTCAGACAAAATCTCAGACTGCTGACGCAAACTGGTGGACGTCTCGCCCACATCATCCGCCTCACTGAAATTGATCGTTACCTCATCCCAGAAGTCTTTACGCATATCGACGACATCTCCGCGCACAGAACCAACCTCTGTCTCTAGCTTCCGAATACGCCCGCTAATTACTGCGGTCACATCTTCTACTCTTCGTTGTTCTTCATTCCATTGCTGTTCAGTAGTCACTGGCATCGCTCCTGTTCCGTTTCCTCCTGCTCCACGCAGGGCTCCTTTGCGTACAAACTATGCTCTATTATGGACCCGGACATACCCGCGGCATCCCCCTGCTCCGGGAAAATTGACTAATCCTTTGAAGCATGCTATAATGTAAAAAGAAGTGTAACTCACAATTTATGCATATGGTTTTACCATAAAACAGAGCATTCTCTATTGTAGCAAGTTCAGTCCCTGTTCGCAACCAGCGGGCTTTTTTTGTGCGTTCTGGCAACCTTCTATTAACCTGTTCTGACATACTTGAATTCATTACATAAAAAAGCGACCGTTCATCTGATTGATGAATGCGGTCGCTTTTCTTTTAGGAAATTCGCCTATCTGCTCTCTTCCACAGGATGAATATGATCGGCCAATCTGCTCAACCTCTCCAGCTGATGACCATAGTCGTACATGGCCGCAGCCACAATAGAAAGCCGCAGCATTCCTTCCTGACAATGGTCAAAACGTGTAATCGCATGCTTCATAAATTCGCCGTTCGCCTGCTGGAACAATTCACTTTCGTCCTCATTCGGTTTTAGCTTATTTTCGAATTTCAGTAGAGCGTGCTCGTGAAAACGAATCAGCAACTCCAGGTGACTGTCAAAAAAAGCATCCGTTCCCTTTGGCCGTAAAGACTGGAAGTAGTGCCTTTCCACCGCATCCAGTACCTCATATCCTTTGTGTAAACTTCCGAGCATTTGTTTGTATACTACCATTTGTCTCGTTTGACTAAACTTGGAGCGCTTGAGCTTCTTCTGCTCTTCCTCGAACAAATGATATTTGTCCGACAGCGATTTAATGGCTCCCTCTAGATTTCCTTTTTCCTCTTTAAAGACAGACTCCTTAATCTCATCGGAAATAGCAGTACGCAGCAGCAAGGACATGCTGTTAAAGACATTTTGAATCTGATTAATAAACTGCCTTTTCGGTTTCGGGGGAAAAACGCTAACATTGATGACAAAAGCAGACACAATTCCAATCAAAGTGAGCGCAAATCGAGTCACCGCAAATTTCCAGTCCCCTGAGGCTTCCATTACAGAAACAACGGTCACGAGTGTCAATCCAACCGTATCAGCCATATTTATTTTCAGACATATCATAAGTACCAATACACATACGAGTCCGACTGCAATCGGCTCATTCGAAAATACCATTCCGCCCAGCAATGCCATGATTGCACCTAGTGTGCTTGTTTGGAGTTGATCCAAGAAATAACGCCACGACCTATATATCGACGGTTGCATGGCAAAAATAGCGGCTATCGCTGCCCCCACAGGCGAATGGGTGTTCAAAAGCGTGCTCAGAAAAAGGGCGAGCGTCACTGCAATTCCCGTTTTCAACACCCGTGCTCCAAAAGCCAAAGCCATCCCTCCTGCTTACCTTTCAAATTTATTCATACCGAATTACTATAATGAAAATTCAATGTAAAGTCCATGCTTTATTATTACCCAAAACAAGCGAAGATCAGGAATATTTATGAAATGTACAGTTCCTGATAGAATACATATCAACAGAATTAACTTATTTGCAACAACGTCACAGGAGGAACTCATCGTGTCATGGATTAGCAAAATGTTAGAAGAGCCCCGAAAGTGGCCACGCAATATCCGATTGTTTTTTATGGCCAATCTGCTGTACCAGATGGGTACAGGAATGTTTTCTGTGCTGTACAATCTGTATATCCAAAAGCTTGGCTTTGACGATGATATGAACGGCCAAGTGGTCAGCATGCAGGCGCTGGCGACGGCGTTGCTGTTCATTCCGGTCGGATTTTTGGGGGATCGGATAAGCCGCAAAAATATGCTGGTCATCGGTGCATTATTCAGCGGCCTGGCCTTTCTCGCCCGTACCTTTACAGATACCAGCGGAAGCATGTTGGTATTTGCCGTAATCTCAGGTGTATTCGCTGCCTTTATTCAGGTGCTGGCCGTGCCTTTTTTAGCAGAAAGCATAAGCAAAGCCCAACGTTTAAAAATATTCAGCTATTACTCAGCTCTTGTACTGGCAGCCCAAGTCCTGGGCAGCTTCGGGGGTGGCGCACTCGCAGATGGGCTGCAGACGTGGGGAATCACACCGCTATCCAGTCTGCGGGTTGCTCTGTTCCTTGGAGGAATGGCAACATTGACTGCTTTTATTCCTCTATTGTTCATCACAAAAACTACGGCTAACTTAGAAGCACCCGTTCCTGCCGAATCTTCACCTCAAACAGAACAAGTACAGACGCCGTACAGTACATCCGATATCCCTGCCTCGGAGACACCTACTGCTTCTTCTGATCGCCGGGTTATCGGACAATTTGTTCTGGCCCAGTTTTTTCTTGGACTGGGTTCAGGTCTGGTCATCCCGTATCTTAATTTGTATTTTACGAACCGCTTCTCCGTATCGCTCAGCGCAATGAGTTTACTGATTGCACTCGGCCAGCTCATGACCATCCTCTCCATGTTGATCGGACCTACCCTCGGCAGCCGAATTGGTCTGGTCAGAGCTGTAGTTGGCTTCCAACTGCTTTCGCTACCGTTCCTTCTCATTACAGGCTTTACGAACGTGCTATGGATCGCTTCGATCAGCTTTCTATTCAGGCAAGCGCTCATGAATGCAGCTAATCCGCTGCAAACCGCCATTCTCGTCGAACGTGTGTCAGATAAAAATCGTGGCATTGCCAACTCCATTCTCCAGACGACCTGGATGCTAGGCACCGCAGGTATGGGACCTGTACAAGCCTATCTGGTTACAACTTATGGCAACTACTGGGGCTATGCCATCACATTTAGCATGACAGGTGTTTTCTATATTTTGTCCTCCCTCGTCTATTACAGGATGTTTCGAGAAAAGCGTCCGTCCGCGAACCAGCTTTTACAAAACCCGGCAGGCCCGTAAACAAAATCATGACACAATAAAAGCCGGAGCCTCCAAGCGGACTCCCTTGGAACGTCATAGGATAAATGAGAATGGCGGAGGAGGAATGAAGGCATGCTTCGAGTTGCATTATTTACGGACACGTATACGCCTGACGTGAATGGCGCTGCTCTGACCCTGGAACGATGGATTGGCTATCTGGAGACACATGGAGTATCTACGCTCGTCTTCGCACCGGAGGCAGACCATCATCTGCCCTCTGGGCCGGGTGTAGAGCGATTTCGAAGTATTCCCTTTTTGTTGTACCGGGAATGCAGACTTGCGATCCCCAACGCCAAACAGATCAACGAGCGTCTGTCAGCCTTTTCCCCGCATTTGATTCATGTCGCTACTCCGTTTAACCTTGGCCTGTATGGAACAAGCTACGCAGCCAAACACCATATTCCACTCGTTGCCTCATATCACACCCACTTTGATAAATACCTTGAATATTACAAGCTTCGCTGGCTTGAACCTGCGTTATGGAAATACATGCTCTGGTTTCATAGACATTGCGAAAGGGTATATGTCCCCTCTCAATCAACCATGGAATTGTTGCGCAATAAAGGAATGGGGCAGCTCGAAATCTGGAGCAGAGGCATTGATACCGACCGATTTCAACCAAAGGTGGACCGTCATGCAGTATGGAAGAAATGGGACGTTCATGCAGATGCATTTGTTATTTTGTATGTGGGCAGGCTTGCACCAGAAAAGGGGATAGACACGTTACTGGATTCCTACCTCCAGTTACCTGACGACGTCCGCGCAGCCTCTGTGCTGGTCATTGCAGGAGATGGTCCATTATATAAGGTCAAAACTGCAGCGGATATAGGGGTGCCGGAGCATGCACTCCACTGGCTTGGTTTTGTGAAAGGGCCGGAATTAGCTGAACTCTACGCCGCAGCCGACGTATTTCTCTTCCCTTCCACCACGGAAACCTTCGGCAACGTAGTACTGGAGGCTATGGCGAGCGGTACACCTGTGGTCGGTGCCAATGAAGGCGGGGTAAAAGATAATCTAATCCATGGAAAAACGGGGCTATTGTGTCCTGCTGGGGACGCCTCTGCCTTTGCCAAAGCTGTACACCTGTTGTATGAGGACGCCTCACTTCGCGATGCTATATCCAGAACTGGTAGAGCCTACAGTCTGGAGCAGACATGGGACCGTATTTTTGAACGGCTACTGGACAGCTACATGGACTCAGCGACCCTCCATCTTGACAGCCATCCCATGAGGCGAATGTAACTCTGAGGACTTCATAGCTACAGATGCTAAAGGGTGGTTAGAAAATGCTCCTTCACGCATTCTGTAACCACCCTTCATCAGCTTAACTATTTCCCCGTCTAACTACAATTGCAGATAAAAGAAGAAAAGCCTTTGCTAATACCTTAATTGTTTCAGCAGCTTGTTATGTACCCCACTCAACAAAATCACTGCGGTCAAAGCGCCGATGAACGCAAGAAGCATATCCCATTGGGTGTCCCATACATCCCCCTGTGTGCCCAGAAAAGCTTCTGCTGCTGTTCCCGTTGCCTTGGCTACAGCAAACTCAATCAACTCGTATACAGCGCTGATCGCAAGACACACACTAACCGTGAGGAAAGTGAGCCAGCTCCCGCTTCCCAAGGCCGTTTTACGCAACAGCACTTCCCTGACAATGAGTGCGGGTACAAAACCTTGTACAAAGTGCCCAAGTCGATCATAATAATTGCGCTCCAGTCCGAACGTGTCCCGAATCCAGTTGAACAGTGGCATTTCGGCATAGGTATAATGTCCGCCCACAATCAGGATCAATGCGTGCAGCCAGATTAGGGTATATACCAGATTGGTAAACCGAAATCTTCGGTACAGAGCCGCCAGCAGTACAGCTCCCAAAACTGCTGGGAGAACTTCCAGTACCCATGTAAAATAATCCGCCGGGCGAATCAAAGACCAAATGAGGGCAAGCGCCAGCAATACAAGTAAAACAAGCGGGTAGCGATCATTTTTAGACCATGCCGTTGCCTGGTTCATCGTCATTCCTCCTCAGCCCAAAGCTCTAGCCTTCGTTCGTTACGATATGTTTGACACGCCCAACCTGTCCGTCTGCCAAACGCACTTTGATTCCATGCGGATGACGTGGGGAATTGGTCAAAATATCTTTCACCGTTCCTCGCGTCAACTTACCGGTAGGCTGATCCTTTTTAAGTACAATATCTACCTGAAGACCAGTGCGGATGTCGGATCGATTCTGTCCGTTCATTATAGCTATTCCTCCTTTGTTTTTATATTTATAATGATATTCAGCCACTCAGTTACAACAAAATCACCAACGACGCCATTCGTCCCGGCGGCTGTTCCCCATCCAGACTACGCACATCGTGGATACATAGCTGACGAGCAAAATAACGAATACCATCCCGCTAAACTCCACAAAATGAGTACGTTGCAAGGAGTCTGCCCATATGGAAGATACCTGTGCATACAGTTGAGAAGGCGCAGAAACAATATCCCATGTGTTCCCTCGAAAGAAACGGCCAATATAAATACCCAGGCTGCTCAACAAGAGTACCGCCATCATAAACAGCCAACTAACAAGCCCACCACGTGCACGTTGTACCAACTGTCGTACGGATTCGAGTGATACAAATCCCATTGTCAGGCCAAGTATGGCTACCAGCAGCATCCCCAATACATGATTCCAAAAGTACGGATTTCCCCAGAAACGTTGCTCCCCGAGAAACGGATATCTGGCGAATACATGCAGCAAATCTGTGATCAAATAGGGTGTATTGGGATAAAAGAAAAGCCATGCCGCCCCCGTGACCCAGAGTAAAAAAGTCCTCGTTCCTCGCCTCCACGAGCTATACACTACATCAAGCAGCAGCGTCAACAGCATAGGAATCCAGGCCAGCATCATATTCCACCAAATAAAAAGATAAGGGCGGCCCCCTGAGGGCAGTCGCACGTTAATGATCCACAATGTACTGATTACGGAGCATAAGGCCAGTGTTAAAAAAACATAAAGTTTTACTGGATAATTTAACGATCTTAAACGGGCATACATACGTGTCTTTCCCTCCTTGTAACCGTCCTGCCTTCCTGACGTTCCAATTTACACCTGTTCTGGACAGTGTACACCACAATGGCTTCAAGCTCAATGGAAGCGCTCCACCTCTGCATAAATGAACTAAAAAGACATCTATTCTTTGGGAATCGACCCCATCCCGAAAAATAGATGCTTACTGTGTTTTAGACTTCACTCACAGGTAAAGGCGTAGCTCCGGTAGTTTTAATATTCGGGCAGCATGAATTAGCATAATACCGCTAACGGCATTATAAATTCCGTTGCTGCGCTCTGTCCATTCGCCATCTGTCGTCCGGGATGCACAATTCCCGCTTTTGCTCCGTACTGATGCGCATATTCCACAGATTGCACCAGCAGTTCTATCGCACGTTGTCGCTTGGTCTCATCGTCAAACCCGAGCAGAACGGAATTCGTGCTAATTCGGATCTGGTGTATGAGGAAATGTATTGTACACACTCGATATGCCGATTTTCCCCCGCTCAATCATAGGCTCAATCGTCGTTAGCATTTCCCGGGTAATGTTATAATTCAGCTCCACCCTGCTAAAGTCCAACTGACGGATTTCCTCTACAAGTTCTCGGCCGCCCATATGTTTTTTTATATTCCAACAGTTAGATGCTGAATAGATAAATTTCTTACAAATGATCTGTTATCACTCAGCTCCCAAGCCTTCTTTTGTTATGTATATGAACATTATGAAATCGCTCCACATATCACAAAAATAAATTTATATTATAAAAAAAAGCCTATCCATCATCTACTTAAAGACGGATAAGCTTTTACTGTTGTCTAACCTTGTATCCAATTGACTAATGAATGTACTGCCAATGTACCCGGCGCAGCTGCCACAAATGCTGATGAACCGTTGTGCAAAGCCAAAAATTCCACTGTTTTTGGAATACCGGGAGCCAGATCCAGATGGTTGTCGCTGAAAATACCTTCCTGCTCTGCCGATAGCCACACGTGTCTGGCAAGTACATCTGAACACAGCATGAATCTGCTAGCATCGCTTCCCTGAATCTCTGTCACTTCAATTTTTGCCTGCGGTAAATACATCTCTTTCGTGTCTGCAAAATAAATTTCACTGGAGGTCACCTGTTCACCATTCTGCGTCAGACGCGCGACCAGCATATGCTCCGCACGGTTCAGGCCACTCAGCCATTTGTCGATAGGCAGTATATGTACAATTCCTGCACCACCTGCTGGTTGCTTTACCTTAACATTCTCTTCACGAACAGCCTGGCTGCTTCGGATATGCAAAAGCGTCAGCCGCAACGTACCTGATATCGGCTCTAGTGTATCGTTGACCAGATGTAGTGCCTTATTCCCCTGTTCTGTATCTGTTGCACTCAACAACACATCGGCAAAGCTACGCTTAGCCGTATATTGGAGCGCTTTCCAACGACCAAAATAGTCCATACTCGACCAGGAGGCAACGGGCCAGCAATCATTCATTTGCCAGTATAATGTTCCCATGCAATAAGGCTTGTGACGACGATGCGCCTCTATAGCTGCTTTCATTGCTTCTGCCTGTAAAATTTGGCTCATGGGAAGAAAACTCGTAAAATCCTTTGGTTCTCGCATGTACCGCTCCATATATTCTTTAATCAGACGATTGCCCGCACCGTTCTTCTGATGTGCCAGCATCACCGCAGATTCCAGTTCCAAATCCTTCTCTTCCGCATAAGTACGAACGGACTTGTATTCAGGAAAAGACTGAAAACCATATTCACTCATAAAACGGCCCACATGTACATGATAATTCTCAAACGGCTCAGACGCGTGCCATACACCCCAATAATGAACATCGCCTGCAGTTGAAGACCGATGGGCATGCTGGTTCCGATCCCTCGTCAGGTCAATTAGCGGGGAGGAGGGCCAATATGCTGTCTGCGCTGACCAGGTGCGTACCACCTCCGGTAGAATCCGATGAAAGAGCATTTCATAATCATCCCACAGGCGTTCCCGTTGCTCAGGTGTGTAGTTCTTTTTCCAGCCCCAGCCTCCATTCTCTTCATAATGCGCCCACGCAGAATCGATCTCATTGTTGCCGCACCATAAGGAAATACAGGGATGATTACGCAGCCGCTTGATATTGTCCTCGGCTTCCTGTGCCACATTGTCTATGAAATCTTCATCGCCTGGGTACATACTGCAAGCGAACATAAAATCTTGCCACACGAGCAAACCGTATTCATCACAAAGCTCATAAAATACGTCTTGTTCATATATACCGCCACCCCACACTCGCAACATATTCATATTCGAGGCGGCTGCGCTGGCAATTTCATACCGATATCGTTCCATCGTAACTTCAGTGACAAAGCTGTCATTCGGAATATGGTTAGCCCCTTTTGCAAACACCGGAATTCCGTTCAGCTCAAAATAAAAGCTCTCTCCTGCTGCATCCCGTTCCCGTACAAGACGGATG
Organism: Paenibacillus sp. EKM206P; assembly: GCF_011066155.1. NCBI lineage: Bacteria > Bacillati > Bacillota > Bacilli > Caryophanales > Paenibacillaceae > Paenibacillus > Paenibacillus sp. EKM206P. The sequence continues at coordinate 415,187 of NZ_JAAMNQ010000004.1, forward strand.
GAACGCAGTCCCGTTTTTACTGATTTTTCCGCGATTACAGCTCCTTGTTCTTGTTCCACTAATTCGGCCACAAACGTATATAGATGCGGCTCCCCCAGTCCACGGCACCACCACAGCTTGGGCTTCTTCATCTCCAGCTCCAGCTCCACTGTCTGCTTCCCCTTCAGCAGCCGAACTGGCTTGGACCACACTTTGCCGTCAGCAGAAATACGCAACTCGGCATCTCTAATCTCATCTGCATTTTCGATCTCTACCACTGCCATGAGTTTAGCCCCTGCCGAACTCACTTCGTCCTGTCGAATAAACAAGTCTTTCACGAGCAGACCGGACCAAGCCTCGATCCGAACCTCTCTCCAGATACCGCTCGTCACCAGCCTCGGTCCCCAATCCCAACCATAGTGGTAAGGAGCTTTACGTGCGAAAACGCTTACCTTTTTATCGGACAAACCACCTATTTCGGACTGATCATTGGGTGCAGGGAGTCCATAACCTAAGCTTTCCAGCTTGGGTACATCTTCAGCAATCGGAGAACGAAAACTGATTTCTAGCCGATTTTCCCCTTGCTGAACCAATGCCTTCACATCCTGTCTCCATACTCGAAACATATTATTGGCTGACAAGACAGATTGATCATTCACTTTTACATCTGCGTATGTGTCCAGACCTTCCAACACCAACTCTACACATTGACATTGAAGCTGATCTGCATTTATCTCAAAATGGGCTTCATATATCCAATCCTGCTTATCAATCCACTGTACCTCCATCTCGTTCATACCCATAAACGGATCAGGAATTTTGCCATGTCGTAAAAGATCGGTATGCACACAACCCGGCACTTTCGCGCTGAGCCACTCATCACTTTGTGCTTCTCTAAACCTCCAGCCATCCAACCCTATCACATTAACCATCGTCACAAGCCTCCCTATAAGCATGATTGGGAACATCTGGATTCGTCAGTAACATAACAAAAATAACATTAAGCTAACAAAGTAGTCAATTGTTTTTTTGGAACAAGTGACAAAATACAAAATAAAAGTCGCCCTCTGCCCCAAACAGGCTAAAAGCGACCTCCTTTGTCTTCACGATGTATGGTGTCACACACGTATCTGGACATTAACTATATGTGATTGTGCTGATGGGACGCTCACGGTCATCATTTTCCCGACTGATCCGGGGTGCATGAACTTCCCGTATGAATAGCTCAGCATGTAGCAACTTTTTCTCGACAGGCGAGTTCGGGTTCGTTATGCGCCACAACAATTGGTCCACTGCACGCATTCCCAGCAATTCCTTATCCACTCTCACCGTGGCATAAATTGGCATTTGTTCATTCGTATCGTCAAACCCGGTCACTCCGCAACGCCTCGGAACGTCAATCCCCTTTTCTTTCAGCACATCCACGACCTGCGCAGCAGTCACATCATTAGCACACACAAAAACCTCAGGCAGTTTGTCCTCAGACAACTTGTCCATTTCCTCAGCAAGCGCCTGCGCTCCTCCGTGAAGAAGGGCTTTATTTTGTCGCAATTCTACTCCGCTCATTTCCAGTGTAGAACGACAAGCTTCCCAGCGTTCGTAGAAACTGTGAGCGTCATCAATATGACCCACAAACTGAAAGCGGGTATAGCCCCTACACAGCAAATCCTTCATTAATTCACTCATGCATGTGCGATTATCTGTAAACACCGTATCACTTAAAAATGCAGAATCCCAATGATCTACCATGACGACCGGAATACCCATCCGATAAATGTTCAGCAACAACGAAGTTGAAATTGTCCCTACTGTGATAATCCCTTTAATCGCCTCCGGGTTCAGTAGAGAAAACATATCCTCAGTCGAGGGCTCCGTTAACGTGATCATATCCATCCCCTTACGGTTCAGACGCTCGGAAATCCCTTCAAATACAGGTCCCCAGTACCTGGATTCCCTGTTCTGGTGCCGAATATTTGGAAATAACACCAGCACCGTACCCGACCATTCTCTGGCATCTGTGTCCCGAGGCTCTATCCCAGTCATTTTGGGATGACTGCGAAAATAGCCCATCTGGGCAGCAAGCTTAACCAGCAGCGCCCTCGTCTCTTCACTTACACCGGGTTTGCCTGACAGTGCACGCGAAACAGCAAACTTTGAAACACCCGCCGCATCCGCAATTTCCTGTAATGTTACTTTTCCACGCATCTCCTCACCCAACCCTATTCGAAATCTTTTTCTACCTTAGTCTTCTAAATATACAGGTATGCCTATAAACTGGTACCATCGTAGCATACTTTGTTTTAGATCATCAAACGATGGATTTACACAAATCCACACTTTTCATTAAAATATGTTTGCTTAATAAAAAAACAAACTGCATAACAAACAATTATAAATGACTTGACGTGAGGTTCTTTATTTCCTACAATTTACTATTGAAAGCACTTACATTGTGTAAATCATACTTATTAAGGGGGATTTGCAAATGTTCATGAACAGGTCGGTACGACAGAGCTCTATTCTACTCCTGTCTTTGCTGCTGCTCGTTACAACGGGCTGTGCGAATGGAACAGACGGTAAGGCAGAAAAGGAAGATCCTAATGACACCAGTCCCATTACATTTACTTTCTTTGGCGGTGATTCCAGCTCTAACTGGAACAACATGAAGGATGCTGTCGGACAGGAAATTATCAAGAAAACGGGCGTTACGCTAAATGCCGAACATGCTGTCAATGGTCGAGGCGAGGAAAAGTTTGCTTTAATGGCAGCGAGCGGAGAGTATCCAGATCTCGTGTACCCTAAATCAGACATTGGCAAGTTAGTCGATGCCGGGGCACTCATTGACTTAACCGACCTCATTGACAAATACGGCCCTAACATTAAGAAAGTGTATGGAGACTATTTTAATCGTATTAAATATAGTAGTGAAGATCCAGCCATCTACACGATCCCGACCAATCTGGGTGTGGATCACATTGCGTTTGATGCACAAGCCGGCTTCGAAATCCAGCACCAGGCACTTAAGAAGCTCGGATACCCTAAAATCCGCACCGTTCAAGATTTTGAAAAAGCACTTAAAGATTATGTCGCCAAATATCCAACCACCAATGGACAGCGAACCATCCCCCTATCACTCGATGCCGAGGACTGGAAAATTCAAATTACAGTGACAAACCCGGCTGTTACTGCTACAGGTGGACCCGACGATGGCGAATATTATATTGATCCTAAAACACACAAAGCCATTCTTCACTACAAGCGCCCAGAAGAACGTGAATATTTCCGTTGGTTGAACCATATGTACAATGAAGGACTGTTGGATAAGGATACTTTTGTGCAAAAAAGTGATCAGTACAAGTCCAAAATTGCCGCAGGCCGTGTCATCGGACTCATTGATCAGGAATGGAACTATCAAGATGCCGAAAATGCGCTCAAGGCAGCAGGTAAGGATGAATTCACTTACGCCCATTTTCCAGTCACTTTAAATGAGAAATACGAGGATCATTCCCTTCAGCCCATTGGCTTCGATACCGCATCCGGGATCGGAATTACAACCTCATGTGAAAATCCGGTGCGGGCTATCAAGTTTCTGGATTTTCTGGCCTCCGACGAAGGACAAATTTTACGCAATTGGGGAATTGAAGGCCAGCATTACAACAAAGAGAACGGCAAACGAGTCATTCCAGCGGATGTGCAACAACGTAAGAACACCGATAACGCTTCTTTTAGCAGAGAGTCAGGTATCGGTTTGTACTGGATATGGGGGCCACATTATGGCGATAGCGTGAAAGACCCCTCTGGCAACTATTACACAACCAATTATCCGGAGATGATTACCGAAAATTATAGTCAAGCCGAAAAAGAGTCCCTTCAGGCATACAAAGCCCATACGTGGAAAGACCTGTTCCCGAACGAAAAAGATTTTCCGGTAAAAGAGTGGGGGGCTGCCTACAACATGCCTGTTCCGACCAATACGAATTACAATGTTATTTATCAAAAGTCGCAGGACATTGTACGCAAACGCATTCCTGAGGCCGTACTCGCCAAGCCAGATCAGTTCGACGCTGTGTATGACCGCATGCTCCAAGAGCTGGATCAGGCGGGTGTGCCAAAGGCTGAAGAAATCTACACTGGCCTAATTCAAAATCGGCTGAAACTGTGGTACGGCGAAAAATAGGGTTTGCCTTTTTAATGAAATATTACAGGGCTGACAGACCATGCTGTTCAGCCCTTCTACATTAACTATTGTTACATATTCTGTTTGGTTTCTTTTTCTTTTCAAGAATTACTTTTCCCTGATACACGATTGACGTAAAACAATAAAATGATAGGAATCAACGCAATCCCGCCACACATCACCCAAGATATTTGAATAGGTGTTTGATCGGAAGACAAATCCGTAAAATTACGACTGATGGTCCCTGTCACGATTAAACCTATGCACATGCCTAATTGTGAAATCGCAGAATCCAGAGAGAGTAGTGTAGAACGATACTCATTAGAGATTCTTTTGTTCAGAAAAATTTGTTTCGCAACCGGGTACATGCCGCGCCCAATTTCATAGATCAAAAAGGTAAGCAGTACAGGATAAAATGTGTTGAATGCACCGGCTAAAATGAGCCATATCCCAATCATGCCGCAGGCATACATGAGTATATGTACATCACTGAATCGTGCGCCTAGCTTTCGAACCAGGTAACTTCCCAAAGTCATACATAGTGAATACCCTGCCTTGATAAACCCCATAATCCAAATCCCTTGTTCAGAAAGGCCAACCAGACGTGGCTGTTGGAATGTATTCCCCGCCGAGTTCGAAAAGCTGATAAATAAGCCAATCATAAACACAATCCAGATAAACTTATTTTCAAAACCGATACGGACACTTTCTCTGATAATCGTTTTAATACGAGTAGTAGACGTCTTTCGATGTGCAACATTCTCCTCATCCATATAAAAGAAACATAGAAAAATGCATACAATAATAGATAAAATACTAACCGCCCATGGAAGTGAATAGTTAAAAGTTGCGAGAAAGGCCCCCAACAGACCACAAATAAATCCTGAAATGTACTGTATACTGTTAGAGGTTGTAAAAAGAACTTCCATGGGCTTATCACTATTTTCCACAACCCATGATTCCAACGAACCTGATTGTAAACATATAGCCAGACCTCCAAAGACTTGTGCAAACACAAGCACCCCGATATGATCTGTCGAAACGAACAATACACTATAGGCTAGAAAACAACAAAGTCCCAAAATAACAGAGATTTTTCTTCCATACTTGTCTGCAATAGCCCCAGTAGGTATCTCAAACAGAAAAATACTTATAAAGAATACAACCAGTAAGAAGTTCGCACTCTGCAAAGAAAGTCCTTTAGCTAATAAAAAAAGGATGAGCGTAGTCCCCGTGATTTCACTCATAAAAAATTGAAGAAAGCTGACGGAGTAATATAGCTTATGAGGTTGCACTCTCAGGATTCCGTCGATTGCTGTGCAGCCTCATATTCACTTCGCAAAATCCCCATCTGAATAATGTCATAGTATCGCCCTTCCCTGAATAGCTTTTCCCGCAGCCGCCCTTCCTCCTTGAAGCCGCTGGCCAAATAGCAACGGTGTGCACGTTCATTGAACGCATAGACCTCCAGCTCCAGTCGATGTAGGTTCAGCGTATGAAATGCAAATTTTTGTAACAGCCGGATCGCTTCCCGTCCATAACCTTTGCCCAGATCACCGTCACGCCCGATCACAATTCCAAGGGTGGCATGCCGATTCACCCAGTTGATTTTAAATAAGTCCAATTGTCCGATATAATCCAGGGTGTCTTTATGCGCAATGACAAAACCTTTGATCTCGGGGTTGCCGTCAATCATCATCTGTACAAAAGATTCACTATTCACCTGTGAATGCGGATAGATAAACACGTCGCTTAAACCACGTGTGATTTCCGGGTCATTGACCCATTTTCGGATATCTGGTATATCCTCTTGACGGTATTCTCTCAATACAACTCGTTTTCCAATGATATGCGGCATCGTAATCTTCCCTCCGATTATGTATTTGTTTAAGCACCTTTATGCTTCCATTACTCTCACAAACTCCAGAAAACGTGTACCTTTATAATGAAGCTCCCCACGATCCCCGATCACAATCATACCAAAGTCCCTATCCTTCACCTCCAGCTCCTTACGCTCACCCCCGTCAAACTCAAAGGTGATATAATAATAGGTCGAAGCTGAAAAATCGCCTGATCCCCCACGCACTCTCGTCCGTTTATCCACAACCTTACATGAACGTTGTACCCGTTCGGCTGCTTGATTGGACAGGCCCGCTCCGATCGTTTTGACAATTCCCATAATCATTACAAAAGCAATGAGTCCAAATACGATAAAAAAGATCGTATTAAACGATTGAACTTCCATAGAATCACTTCCCATTCACTTCATCCTTTCTACAGTAAAATGTAAATTTTCCATTCTATTGCCCATTGACAAATCGTACATCTTCACCCTCAAAAACTCCAATACTTTTTTAACATACTTACGAAAAAAAAGTTCTTTCGCTCTTTTCCGCACCCCGCTTGGACTTCTACCCGATCTGGGTCCTCTGATCCCCTCTAGACCGATTGACAAAACTATATATAGATATAAAATAGAGAATGTACTCTAAATATAGTGTAAAAAACGTATTTATGACCGATATCTTGAAGATACAGGTATGAAAATACATGTAAATATAGAGTCAAAAATTTAAAATGGCACAGCCAGCAAGGGATTAGAGCTATGATGGATCTCGGGCAATGCCGTTTTCTTTTTTTCGTTAATTGTTAAGGAGGATGCATACCATGCTGATTGCTTATGATTCCAAGACCGGCAATGTAAAAAGATTTATAAACAAGCTCAAGCTTCCAGCGGTTCAGATCGAGGAGCAAATGACTATAGAAGAGCCTTACGTACTTATTACATATACAACCGGGTTTGGGCAGATACCTGAGAGGGTATCTTCCTTTTTGAAAAAAAACGCACAAAACCTTGTTGGTGTAGCTGCAAGCGGCAACCGTAACTGGGGTGAGAAATTTGCCAAAAGTGCGGATTTGATTGCCGACCACTATAATGTCCCCGTGATTAGTAAATTTGAATTATCTGGAACGTTCGGAGATGTAGAGCGTTTTAAACAGGAGGTGAGCCGAGTTGCGGCATATTGAATTGAACAACATGTTGATGAAACGCGATACAGACGGCTTTTTCCAATTGGAAAAGGACCAAGAGGCTGTAGCAGAATTTATGAAGGAAGTTCAGGAACGGAGTTTGAAGTTTGCTGACACAGCCGCTCAAGTGCTGTATATGATTGAGAATGATTATTATGAGAATTTCTACAACAGCTATACGGCTGACGAAATTAATGATATTTTCCATATCACTCATAGCTATAATTTTAAATTCCCTTCCTATATGGCAGCATCCAAGTTTTATACCGATTATGCAATGAAGAGTAATGACCGTAAAGTCTATCTGGAACATTACCCTGATCGGGTTGCCGCGGTTGCCCTGCATTTGGGACGCGGTAACGCGGATACGGCACGCCTGTTGTCCCGCTCGATGATGGAGCAACGTCTCCAGCCAGCGACACCAACGTTCCTGAATGCAGGCAAAAGCCGCCGTGGGGAATTGGTATCCTGCTTCTTGCTCGAAATGGACGACTCCCTGAACTCGATCAACTATGTGCTAAACACTTGCATGCAGTTGTCCAAAATCGGCGGCGGTGTTGCCGTTAACCTGTCGAAGCTGCGGGCACGCGGCGAAGCGATTAAAGGCGTAGAAGGCGCAGCAAAAGGCATTATGCCTGTGCTGAAGCTGATGGAAGACGGCTTCTCTTATGCGGATCAAATGGGGCAACGTAAAGGCTCTGGGGCAGCCTATTACAACATTTTCGGATGGGATGTGCTGGAGTTTCTGGATAGCAAAAAAATCAATGCTGACGAAAGAGTACGTCTTAAGACACTTTCGATTGGATTGCTGGTGCCAAACCGTTTTTACAAGCTGGCTCAAGATAATGAACCGCTGCATGTATTTGCTCCTTACAGTGTGTTCAAAGCCTATGGAACACATCTGGACGACATGGATTTGGATGAAATGTACGACACGCTGCTCGCCGACGATCGGGTGAAGAAAAAAATAGCGATGAGCGCACGTGACATGCTGACGAAAATTGCCATGATTCAGTTGGAGTCTGGTTATCCATATATCATGAACAAAAGTAACGCGAACCAGGCACATGCTCTTAAAAACGTGGGTCAAGTCAAGATGTCGAACCTATGCACGGAAATCTTCCAGTTGCAGGAAACTTCCGAAATTACAGATTACGGCCAACAGGATACCATCCGCCGGGACGTGAGCTGTAATCTGGCTTCTCTGAACATTGTAAATGTGATGGAGCATGGCAAAATCCGCGAATCCGTTCACGAGGGTATGATTGCGCTCACCTCGGTCAGCGATATGACCCAAGTAGCTAATGCGCCAGGTGTTGCGAAAGCGAACCGTGAAATGCATTCCGTCGGTTTGGGTGTCATGAATCTGCACGGCTACCTTGCCAAGAACAAAATTGCGTATGAAAGCAATGAAGCAAAAGATTTTGTCCGTACCTTCTTCATGACGATGAACTATCATTCCATCGAAAAGAGTATGGAAATCGCGAAAGCGGCTGGACAAAGCTTTTATGGATTTGAGGAATCGGATTATGCGACAGGCGTATATTTTGACCGATACCTGAACACAGATTATCGTCCAACAACTGCACGTGTGCAAGAGCTGTTCAAGGGCATCTATGTTCCGACTACAGCGGACTGGGACAAATTAAAAGCAGATGTGATGAAAAATGGCCTGTACCACGCCTATCGTATGGCAATTGCGCCGACTGCCAGCATTTCGTACATTCAAAATGCAACATCCAGCGTCATGCCGATTGTTGAGCAGATTGAAACCCGTACCTATGCCAATTCGACGACCTACTATCCAATGCCTTATTTGCAAAAGGATAACGTGTTCTTCTATAAATCCGCTTATCAAATGGACCAATTCAAAGTGCTGGATCTGATTGCAGAAATCCAGCCGCATGTGGACCAAGGAATTTCGACCGTTCTTCATGTGAACAGTGACGTGACTACGCGTCAGTTAGCACGTTGCTATCTGTACGCCGCACACAAAGGACTTAAATCGTTATACTACACACGCACCAAAAAGCTGTCTGTGGAAGAGTGCCTCACCTGCTCCATCTAAGCATAAATGGTAACAAGCTGTAGTATAAAAATTAGATTTTAAATAGATATGGATGCTTTGCATTAGAAGCTGTATCCAGCGTGTGGTTCAGACCTTTACGGGGCTGGACAAGACCCTCGCGGATACAGCTTCCGTATGTCAAGCATACGATGATTCGCCTGCACTATTTCAATGTGTGTTTCTAGGGAATCTCGCAAGCTGAAGGGAGAATGCTAACAATGACAGGTATACAAGCCGTAAACTGGAATCGCTCGGACGATGATTTTACACTGATGTTCTGGAACCAGAACATCATGCAATTTTGGACGGATGATGAAATCCCGTTGTCTGACGATAAAATGTCCTGGGTAACCCTCAGTGATATCGAAAAAGAAGCCTACATGAAGGTGCTGGGCGGATTAACACTGCTGGATACCATTCAAGGCGGTGTAGGTATGCCGCAAATTATGGAGCATGTGGACGGACTGCAACGCAAAGCCGTACTAAGCTTTATGGCGATGATGGAACAAATCCATGCCAAGTCGTACAGTAGCATCTTTACAACGCTAGCTTCCACGGAAGAAATTGACGGTGTATTCCGCTGGGTGGAAGAAAATCCACATCTCCAAACCAAAGCAGAAACCATTCGTCAATATTATATGAATATCCACACACCGAAAGACCTCTATCTCGCGATGGCTGCGTCGGTGCTGTTAGAAAGCTATTTGTTTTATAGCGGCTTCTTCTATCCTCTTTATCTGGCGGGCCAGGGCAAGCTGACATGTAGTGGAGAAATTATCGATTTGATCTTACGGGACGAAAGTATTCACGGTGTGTACGTAGGTGTACTGGCACAGGAGATTTATGCAGAATTGGACGAGGAAGAACAACGTGATCTTTACCAGACGCTGGTAGGCTTGCTGCGCTACTTGCATAATAACGAGGAACAATACACCGAGCAAATTTACACCCCTATTGGACTCGTAGACGATGTGAAAGTCTTTTTGCGCTATAATGCCAACAAGGCCATGATGAACTTGGGCTTTGATCCACTGTTTGAAGAAGAAGAAGTTAATCCCATTGTATTCAACGGCATCAGCACCCATACTAAGCAGCATGATTTCTTTTCTAAAAAAGGAAACGGCTATGTGCGGGCGATGAATGTAGAGCCGCTGACAGATGATGATTTTAATTTTGGCGTATAAGTACAATTACGTAAAACTGTAAACAAATAGGGTTTCAGAACTTGTCCCTGAGTTCTGAAACCCTATTGCCTAAAGAAAGTAGGTAGCATGCGTTCGCTTATATAAAACTGGTATTGCCGCTGTTATAAGGATTATACCCATAAAAGCGGGTGCGGCATGACCAAGTGATACATAGATTTGACCCCCAATAATAGGCCCAATCATTCTTGCTAAAGCCTGAATAGATTGACTACCTCCTTGAATCCTTCCTTGTTCACTAGAATCGACAGACTTGGAGAGCATCCCGTTGAATGAAGGTCCAAAGATCGAATCACCAAAACCAAATATAAACATTCCAGCGATAAAAAGAGGATAGAATGAGAACAAAGTAGATAGCGCAATAAGACTGTAACCTATAATCTCCGAAACCATTCCAAGAATGGCTATCTGTTTATCATTAAGTTTTATCAAAAGCTTGGGCATGATGAAACCTTGTGAAATGATGTCTTGGAAACCCATAATTGAAAACATAAGTCCGATTAGTGCAGGCCTCCAACTGAAAGTATCCATTGTAAATTGTGAAAAAACGGCCTGTAAAGATCCGTTGGGTATCCAAAGTAAGAACGCAGAGACAAGTAACCTATTTAAGTTTTTCATGGAAAGCAGATTTGCAAGCTGTGTAAATGGATTCAGTCTTACAAAGGTAATCTCTTTCAGTCTATGTTTCTTGTCAAGGCTCTCAGGCATAAAAAAGAATCCATAAACAACGTTCAATAAAGTTATGATTGCTCCAAAATACATGGGTACAGAATAACCAAACTTGGCAAGTAATCCGCCTAGAGTTGGCCCAATGACAGTGCCTACACCTACAACCGCACTCACCCATCCAAAGTATTTGGTTCTCTCTTCTGGAGGAATGATGTCTGCAAAATAGGCGAAGATCGTGCTTATGCTCCCGCCTGTTAACCCTTCTATGATGCGCCCAGCAAATAGTACCCATAGAGCTCCTCCTATGCCAAAAACCAAGTACCCAATTGCGGAACCCAAAAGGCATACTAAGAGCAATGGACGACGGCCATATTTGTCGCTCAAAGCTCCAAGTACGGGAGCCGCAAAAAACACGCAGAATGCATAAACAGAGGTCAGCAGCGTAACAACTATAGCTTGTTCTCCCGGACTGCTTGTATAAGGCTGCACTAAGAATGGGACGACAGGTATTATGATACTGAAGCCTATTCCGCAAAGAAATACAGAGATAAGGCCGAATATTAAAGCGTGTTTATCTACGGTTTGTTCTGTGTTCTGTTCATTGTGTGATCTACATTTGAACACTTCATTTCTCCCCTTAAAGGTTAATTTTTACTTCCTCGGAAGCAAAAATATCGTATCACAATTTTGCTTCCTCGGCAACAAAATAATAACAAAAAAATGCAGCCCGTTCTCAATAGAGCCCGGCTGCCTATGGTTTGATTTTCATTATTCAAATTTATTCCGTCTTAATATCTATACCCTGTTTTTTTATTTCTGCATCCAAATGCCTACTATACTTTTCCAAGAAGCTAATCATACTGTTAAATTGTTCTTCGGTTACCTGCTCAAATACGGCTTTATCCCGCTCTTGAAACTCTTTGTGCAGTTCCTCATGGATGTTATAGATTACTTTCCCTTCCTCAGTAAGCCTAAAATAGACTTCTTTCTTGTTATCCAGCTTCTGGTAGCTTTCGATAATGCCTTTTTTTATAAGCTTCTTAGTTATTTTACTTATGGCACCGGTAGTCATATAAAGGGACTCCGCAAGTTTTGTCACGTTGGAATCTGCATTTCTTTCAATGTATTCGATGCAATGTACTTCAGAAGGCTTATAACCCTTAAGGCTGTCTTCCATCTTATCTTTATTAAGCCAAACCATCTTGTTAAATAAGTCCCTGAAACCCACTATGACCTGTTCTTCTTTGTTCATGGCCTGTCCTCCCACCAGTTGGTGCATTAACAATACAATATAGTATATTTTTGTTTCTATTTCAACAATATTAAAATAATTATTGAATTGAGCACGAGGGCATACACGAAAAAAAAACGGCCAGATCGCTAAAGTAGCGGAATCGAGCCGTTTTACATTTCTTAAGACCGAGCCTCAGTGAACATTTGAAAAGTGACACCAAACTTGTCTGTTACATTCCCATAAGCTGGATTAAAATGGGTTTCCTGCAAAGGCATTCCCACCTGTCCTCCCTGCTGTAGAGCATTAAACATTTTTTGAGCTTGCTCCACACTATCGGTTGTAATACAGATGCTCACCTGATTCCCGCGGCTAAACGGTGACCCGGGAAAGGTATCAGAAAACATGAGCTCTGTCTCACCCACTTTAAGGGTAGCATGTCCCACACGTTCCTTGACCTCTGCGGGAATGGGAAAATCGGGGTTTTCCGGCATTTCCCCAAAGGTTTGAATAAAAAGCAGTTGAGCATCCAATGCCTCTTTATAAAATTCGATTGCTTCTTTTGCATTTCCATCCATCGTGATGTAAGGAATCAAACGTTTGGACATCTTCAACACAGCTCCTTTAATTCGAGGTGGTTAACCCAGCATTTCTCCCGTATTATATACAAAACTTGTCAAGAAAAACAAATCTGTATTCTTAGCTTTCATGCACTTGAACGCCAAGCTGCTTTAGCTCCTTTATCGCTTCCGTAACGTTACGCTGTGGATGAAGCGCAGAGATCATCTGTGCAGTGATCGGAACGCCGTTGAAAATCTGGCTTACCACCCCTAGAGAAATCGGCAACTCATAGTAACTCTCAGCCCAATCCTGATATTCCTCCGGTGTAACTATAATTTTCCCCAACAAAAAGGATGAGCCATCGTCATATCCCTCAGGAAAGTTCGCGTTGCCCATACGCCACTCTTTATCTCCCGCTTCCCTCCACATACAAAAGGTAACGTCCTCTTTCTCCAGTGCTTCATCTTCCAAAAGCTCCATCATATCATCAGGCACACCGTCATATATGCCCGGCCAGACTTCATATTCGTCTCTCGCATGAGAACTTACAGGGGATTCATGGTCAAACCCCTTCAGCAGCACACCTTCACCCGTCCATAGCATATGAATCGTATCTCCAGCGCCATTGTTTACCTCACCCAGGCACACATCACCAGACCATTCAGACTGCATACGATACGTGCGTAACCAATCTTCTGGAGACAATATAATGTCCAGCGCTGACAGTAGTAGCATTCTGTCTTTTAAACCATTCGGCGTTAGCTGTGCATCAAGCATCATATTCTTCATCATTCCCCCACTTTGTTCATGCGTACTAAGAATTCATCTGTCCCTACCTATATCTTTCAAGCTTCGCTCGCTCAACCACCTGCCGAATGAATGGTCCTTTGGCTTCGGTATACGCTGCACGGTCATATTTGAATGCATAGCTTTCTAAAAAATGCCTTCTAATCGTGCTTGGCACAAATCAGAAGGCATTCTCTTGTTCAATTTAAAAATCATTCAGCAACTCCAACCCTATTATTCGGCTTCTCAATCACGATCAGACAGGTGCTGTCTGGCAAAGAAACCTGCTGGCCCTGCTCATCCATGAACTCAACACGTCTAGACAGCGCCTCGGCATAGCCCTCCTGTAAATAGTGGCGGCTCACGCGGATAATCGCTTGTGATCCAAGTGTGCTACGAATACACTCTTCATACTGTGACGGGGTAAAATAACCAAACTGCTCCTGCACTTCATGCACATAGGCTTCCGCTCCCCATGTATAGGTATAGAGAAATTCCATCGCATCGTTCACTGGTAAAACAGCCTCATGCTCCCCCACACGCTCTATTTCAATGTGGCGACCTGCAAAATCTTGCGCATACCGTATCAGCCATTCCATTCCATCCGGCTCCAAGAATCGAATTCGTCTGCGCTGCTCTACTGGTTCGGTCATAATCCCGTCACGAATGATGATACGCCCGCCGGGTGCAAGCACACGATAGGCGCTCTGCAGAGCTGCCTCCACTGTTTGTGGATTGAACCGAATCCCATCTCGTTCAATGTAGGAATAGAGCTCGTGAAGAATTGAAGAGAAGATGACCGTGTCCATACTCCCCGTTTCCACATATTCCTCTAACTGAAGCGCATCCCCTTTGATGACATCCCAACGATGGCGCTCCAATTGCTTTTTACGTTTAAGTGCCTCAATGACATTTACAGAAATATCAAGACCTAATGGCTTCGCATCTGGTCTTTCCTGTTCGATCAGATCCAGCAGTACACCCCCGCCGGGTCCAATATCCAGTATGCGGGTTCCAGTCACATAATCTAAAATGATCCTTTTGTAATCTACGGTCTGGTTCATATCTGTAAGGTACGTTTCCTCATTGTGAAAGCGATCATACGCATCGCGCCGTAATCCGAACAGATCGAACAGCAGCAGGACTGCTTTGTCATACAGAGGCGTTTTTTCTGCCTCAATACAAAAGTCAATCAGTTTCTCAGCCGCAGATGAAAATACAAAATTAAAAAATACAGTACTCGGCAGCTCTTCTTTATGCTCCACGATCACACTCAAATGAGGATTATGCTTCCGTTTTCCTTTTGAAATGTCCTGCCAAGACAGTGCACTTAAATATTTTTCTATCATTCGTTTTTTATATACGTTAATTTTCTTGACACCACGATAGTCATAGTACATCGTATTCATGAGCGATTCGAAACTGATATGGCGAACGGTCGCAGGCTGTTCCTGCCCTGTGCCATCCCTTAATGTGAGTAAAAATACCTTTACCAGTTCTTGAAGTGAAAAATCCTGCAAAGCTGATTCTACATACCAAAGTGTCCGATTCTCCAACGGAGCCAGCGCCTTCTCTACATTCAACTCCCGCTCTAGTTCTGTGTAAGCCTGCTCGAACGGCTCCCCTTCATGAATGGAAACCGACCGTAACCTTTCCAGTCGCTCCTTTACACTCCAGACTACAGGTGCGTTATCCCATGCAATCCAGCCGATCAGCTGCTCCACTTCACTGCGTACTTGATCCCATAATGCAGGTTCCACCCCGGCGATAATACACTCGTTCAGGGCCCGTAAAACAAGCTCCAGTTCCTCAGGGCTTAGCCAGCCTTTACGAGTAATTTCAAGCAGCAGTCGATTTTCAGCAAAAGGAATTTCCCCCCGTATATATTGCCCGATCAATCCATGCGTCTCAATCAGAATTCGGGTCATGCTATTGCGCGGGTAAGCAGGGGACTCCGCTTGGGCCTGTCTGACATACAGTTGGGAGGATCCGATATTATGTACAAATAAATTAATACCCTCATGCTGCCAGCGTAGCCGTTCGCGGACTGTGCCTCCTTTGGCTGTCTCAGACCATACCAATACATCCTCCAGTAGCTCTTTAACCCAGAATGACAATGGAAGTCCGTCCAAAATAAGCAACGTACGCTCCACGTAATCCAGTACAGGATTGGCATCCTTTAACTCACCTATAGATCGAATGCGTTCCAAATTTACAATACGCTCCTCAGCCGAAACAAGCAGCTTTAACCAAGTCGGTGTATCCCAGGCCAGATCATTTTCTTTCCTGTAATTAGCAATGGCTTTTAACGATTGCAACATTTTTCTCACCTCGTGTGATTCGGATTCGGTATGCACAGGAGACTTTGAATAAGACATTTGGATTAAAACCTTGTATATACTACACTTTACCATACATTTGTAACTTCCACCTCGTGGAAAATATTAAACATTTGTATCAATCAACCGCTTGACATACTTTCCAAACGCATACATAACCCTCAAGTGCACTAGACAGTGCCACTTCAGACAAAACAAATGACCGTAACTTCCATATAAGGAATTACGGTCAGCCTGTTTATTTCCATATACAGTTTAACGACACGACTCCCACTACCTCCATCTTCCGAACTTATCATTCTGGACTTCGTTAACCTGTCCAAAAAATACCTGCATGATCTATTTCTACCTGTTCGAGCTGTTCTTCAAAGCACGGATTAGGTGCAATCTCTTTTACACACTGCCAGCTTTCAGCTTCTTGCCGGGCATATACATGCCAATGATTTTCTTCCCAGCGAAATTGGACAATGTCCGTGCGATCCCACAACTCAGTTTCATTAGAAGGCCTTTCCTCCATCAAGATCAAACAGTTATCCTCTATTTGATAAATGAGCCGCACGTCAGAACGTACGTAGCCTGGCACCTTTAGCGCAATATAGCCATTCAGCAGGTATTCAACCTTTTTAACGGTAAACGGATCGATCCGTTCGTTCACGAGATTTCCACCCCTTGATCAATTCGTAAATATTACGATTTAAATATAGCAGAAATCGAAGTTTTTGAAAAGAGTCCTTCATGCCGTCCCAAAAGCAAAAAGATATCCTCCAGCCTGAAGGCTCAGAAGATATCTTATTACTCTTGTTATACGCAGCCGAATCATAATCCCCTATGATTTCTAGAAAGTTAAAGTGCCGCTGTGCAACACGGCAACCATCTATAATAGATTTCGCTTATTTATCAACAGAAACGCCATCTGGTACTGGAATACCAAAATCAGGTGTTCCATCTTCTTTCCAGTAGAACGGCTGCACACGTGTATGACGATTCGGATCATACAGCGGGTCGCCTGTAATTTCCTTGTAATTCCGGGCGTGATATACGATTACATCGCTACCATCAGCAGCAACCGTAAAACTGTTATGACCTGGCCCGAATTGTCCTGTTTCCTCATGGGTGCAGAATACCGGCTGAGGTGATTTCGTCCATGATTTCGGATCAAGTAAATCCGCATTCTCATCTGCCGTCAACAGACCCATGCAATAATTGTGGTCTGTGGCGCTAGCTGAATAACTGATAAAGATCCGCCCGTTCCGTTTCAGAACCGCTGCTCCTTCATTCACCTTAAAACCGATGATTTCCCAATCATATTCAGGAGTGGAGATCATCACCTGCTCACCGCGCAACGTCCATGGATTGCTCATTTTGGAAATATACAGATTGGAATTACCGACGATGTCAGGGTCCTTCTGAGCCCACACATAATACAAAACTCCATTATGCTGGAAGGTTGTCGCATCGAGAGCGAACGTCTCCCAACGGGTTTTGATCTGTCCTTTTTCCACCCATTCCCCTTCCAGAGGATTAGCTGAATCATTTTCAAGCACGAACATCCGGTGGTCGAACAGGCCTTCCTTCGTTTCCGTTGTACGAGCTGCTGCAAAATAAATGTACCATTTGTCGTTAATATAATGAATTTCCGGTGCCCAAATGTTCGCACTTAACGGGCCCGTTTCATATTTGTGCCACACTGCGATAGGCTCTGCTGTACTCAAGCCTTGAATAGTACTTGCTCGTCGAACCTCAATGCGGTCATACTCTGGCACAGATCCGGTGAAATAATAGTATCCGTCACTATGCTTGTAAATCCAAGGGTCTGCCCGTTGCTCAATGACCGGATTATTAATGGGTACAGATTGATTCATGGTTATTCTCTCCTCTATGTGTAGTATGTAGTTCATACAATTAATCGCTGATACGTTTTCCCCAAATGGAAATTCCCTTTTCATTCATACCCGTGAAAATTAAAGTATGGCGACCAAGCTCCCAGTCCCATGAAGGAAGCAATAACAATTCTTCCTTAGTTCCTTCGGATGTATTGCTCCAATCTATTGTTAGAGTACGCTTGCCATCAAAGCTCCAGTGACCTTCAAGAGAACCGCTGGTTGCCCGCCCTCCATCTTCTAGACGGAGCTGTTCAGCTTCCACCTGGCCGTCTACTTCCTGCTTTATCACGATGCGCTCCCAGTTGCCGGATAATAGCCTTTTGGGTATATCCTGCTCCTTTTCGCCGGCATAGCGCTCTGGAGAGACGACCGGCCAGCCCTCTGTCGTCCACAATATTCTGCGTACATGCAGGTACGGCCAGCTCTTGTCCGTTTCTCCTCGCGCATGATGTACAATATAATAATCCGCACCGTCCTTCAGGACAGAATTGTGACCTGGCGCAACCCAGCCTTCTCCTTCGCTGAACCGATAACCGCCCAATACCTTGTTTCCAATCTCGTATTGAGGCAAATAGTTGGTATCTGCCATATCATGTCCATTCATGTCCACATAAGGGCCTGTGATAGAATCTGAACGGGCAACGCGAACATTGTAGTCCTCAAACAAAGAATCATACGAGACGAACAAGTAGTATTTACGGAACATTGGATTGTACACAATGTATGGTCCTTCTACAGCACCGTCCTCAGTTGCCCGATCTCTGGCAGCGATATTTTTACCATAGCCAGATTCTTTGAGCTTTCCAGTCTGGGGATCAAGCGGTGTAATATAAATACCGCCGAAAAAAGAGCCGTATACCATCCATGGATTACCCTCTGCATCCAGCACCGGATTGGCATCAATCGCATTCAGCTTGTCATGCTCTTTCGTTTTAACGACCAGCCCCTCATCCTTCCAAGGGCCTTCCGGGGAGCTGGATGTCTGCAATCCGATCGCAGACCGTGTGCTGCCAAAGGTAGAAGCAGAGTAATACATCCGATAGGTATCACCCATCTTGATGACGTCCGGTGCCCACAGATTGGTTGCCGATGACCACGATTCTGCTTCCTTTGGAATGCCGGGGAGTGCATACTGCACCCAATTCCAATGAATCAGATCAGTCGATTTGCGTACCATGACACCGGGTCTCAATTCTCCACCTGTCTTTACATCCGTTGAGTAGACATAATAGCCTTGATCTGTTTTGATAATCGCCGGGTCATGTGCATTGTTAATGGTCCAGCGCTGTTCATCGTTAATCGTACTTTGATCATACAAGTGATCGGGAGGCGGAGCCTGCGGATACACAGGGTCCGGAGTGTTATCCCCACAGCCAGATAGACCCAGCATGAGCAGCATAACCATAACTGTTATTCTCCTCCTTCCTTTACCCATTACATATTGTAACTGCCTTACATCATTCATGCGTACCCTCCAAGTGTCAATTAACCTTTGACACCCGAAATAGCAACCGATTCAATAATTTGTTTCTGGAAGATCAAGAATATAATCAGTACAGGTAACAAGGCTATTATTGATGCTGCCATTATAAGCGGATAGTCCGTCTGAATGGCGTAAGTCGCATTAAAATTCGCGATAACCAGTTGCAATGTCTGCGTTTCTGGTGAGTTCAAGTAAATAATCGGTGCCAAATAATCGTTCCAAATCCCCATGAACCATAAAATAAGCTGTGCCGCAACTGCTGGCTTAATGAGCGGGAACGTAATCGACGAATAGAGTCGGAAATAAGAACTTCCGTCAATTTTCGCAGCTTCGATAATGGCATCCGGTACACTAAGCAAGTACTGCCGCAGGAAAAAGATCATAACTACATTTCCGAACAAACCCGGAACGATCAGAGGCAAAAGTGTATCAACCCAGCCAAGTTTGGAAAACATCATAAACTGTGGAATCATAACCGTTGGGTATGGAATCATCATAGATGCGATGAGTGCCAAAAACAGTTTGTTTTTATGGGGAAATCTCAGCTTAGCAAATGCAAAAGCCGCCACACTGGATGTAAAGGTACCTACAACGGTAACACTTACAGCTACAATCACGCTGTTCTTGATTCCGCTTAACAAAGGCCCTGCTTCCCAAATTTCCTTATACTTGCCAAACTGGAACACCTCTGGTATCCATACTGGTGGAAGAGCAAAGACATCCTGCTTTTCTTTCACTGAAGTGGACAGCATCCAAAGCAGCGGCGCGATCATCACAATCGCTCCAATCGCTAGTGCAATAAAGATAATGATATTGGTAACTTTCGTTTTTTGACTATGGGACATAATCAGACTCACTCCTTTCCGCGAAAATCAATCCCCATCAAAGGACGATTTTTCATTCATTTTGAATTGAATCAAAGTTACGATAAAAATGAAGATGCCGAGAATCATAGCCATCGCGGAGGCATATCCCATTTGCAGGTTTTTAAATGCCTTATCCCAAATATAAAAGACGATTGAGGCGGATGAGTATTCCGGACCCCCTGTAGGTGTCATAATGTTCATTTCAGTAAAGATTTGCGAACCACCAATGATATTAGTTACGACCAGGAAAAAAGTTACTGGTTTCACCATTGGCCATGTAATATTGCGGAACATTTGGAATCCGCTAGCTCCATCTAGCTCTGCTGCTTCATAATAAGAGCGAGATACGCTTTGCAGGGCTGCCAAATATAGCAGCATCGTATATCCGAGACCCTTCCAGACGGTCATGAGGATCAAGGCCGGTTTGACCGTATCCTTATCCATTAGCCAGTTAGGACCCTTAATACCGAATATTTCGAGGAATTGGTTCACCAAACCATAGTCCCCGTTGTATGCCCAGTTCCACATAATAGAAACGGCAGCCAACGAAGAAATAACCGGGATATAGTAAATCACACGAAATGTTGTCGTACCTGGAATCTTGCGATTCAAACCTAGTGCCAGCAGTAAAGCTAGTACAAGACCGATTGGAATACCTAGCATTAAGAAAAGAGTATTGTACATCGATTTATAAAAGAGCTCATCGCTAAATAAATCTTTAAAATTGTCGAGACCAATAAAGTTCATTTGTCCCAATCCGTCCCAGTCTGTAAAAGAGCCGTATAATGAATAGACAAACGGGAATAACGTAAAGATTAGCAGACCGAGAATAGGTGGAAGAATAAATAAGTATCCATATACCTTCTCTTTGCGGTAGAGATTAGATTTGGTTATCACAGGGCTCACCTCTGTTTCTAATTTGGAATGAAGATGATGTTAGCAGCATGATATTCAGCCACTAACATCATCCTTTTTTCCTCTATTTACGCATTATTTCTGTGATTTTTTCTCTTGCTCCACCGCTTTATCCAGCAGTTTCTGCATCTTCGGTTGTTCTTGTTTCACATAATCTGCCGCCGTAATTTTACCATCCAGCACAGGTTGAATATCTGTGAAGAAAATATCGTACCATTCTGCATTATACGTATAGTTGCCTGGTAATGAGCGTCCATAGTCATTTACGATATCAATAAATTCTTGTTTATTGTTAGGCTTGGTTTTCGTATCTTTGGACCATTCATCAGCCATGTCCAGCAGATTCGGAATTTGTACCTTGGCATCTACGAGCTGCTTCATTCCTTCTTTAGAAGTCGTCAGATAGTTAACCAGTTCAACAGCTTCATCCGGGTATTTTGTTTTAGAGGAAACGCCGATACCCAGAGAACCGATCCATGTTGCTGATTTGCCAGTCGATCCGGCTGGGAACGGCAGTAAATCATATTCGAATGGCAGTTTTTCAAATGTACTCATATCCCAAGGACCAACCGGGAAGAATGCCATTTCGCCCTTCATCCAACGTTGGTATGTGTCCAATGTTTGTGATTGTTCAATACCAGGTGTGATTTTATATTTGTTTTGCATGTCAGCAAAGTACTGAAGAGCTTCCGCAAATTTCGGATCATCAATCGTTACTTTCGTTTTGCTCTCATCCAGCCAATCAGCCCCATTACTCCATACAAAGGCTTGCAATGCCCACTGAACGTTAAAACCTGTACCGTATTGATCTGGCTTGCCGTCACCATTGGTATCTTTGGTCAACTCTTGGCTAACCTTGATAAATTCATCCCATGTATACGGTTTGTCTTTGTCAGGCAATGGAACGCCCGCTTTTTCGAACATCGTTTTGTTGTAGCCAAGTGCGAATGGACCTAAGTCCTTCGGCATACCGTAAATATCTCCTTGACCGGCCATTTTACCGTCATAGCGATACAAATCTATACCGTATTTCCAGATGTTATCCAGTTTAATATCCTTGTTCTTCTCAATGTAAGGAGTGAGATTCTTCAATACCCCACTGTTTACATAAGCTTTCACATCTCCAGGGGCAAAGTAAAAGATATCTGGAAGATTATTTCCTGTGATCGCAGCTCTTAGCTTTGTAGCATATTGATCCGCTGCCGTCACGACCATTTTAACTTTTACGCCAGGATGTTCCTCTTCAAATTTCTTGATTACTTCCTTATAAGCCTTTTGTTCATCTGTGCCACCACGGAACATGAATGTCAGTTCCTTACTTCCATCACTACTGGAACTTCCCCCACTACAACCAGCCAGTGCAGCCACCATTAACAACAGAACAACCATTGTTATTGCAAAACCTTTTTTCTTTATCAACGCGACCCCTCCTAAATTTAAATGAAACCGCATACATTTAGTGTTAAAATAACTTTATACCACTCGGCCTAATCTTTAACTGTGCGGTACACAACCCGTTGTTGATTGCCGCTGTGATTATCATCCCTCTCATGTACCATATAATTAACATTTTACTTTATCAATAATGAATTCGTTTACAAACAAAATATAGCATGCCTTTCCTCGGTTCGTCAATGTATTTTTCAATCTTTTTAAATAATTATAAAACATAGATTAGAGTAACATGGAAAGCAAAATTAAATCGTATTTAAGTTAACTTTTATCGAAATAATCAGTGATAAAGCTTAAATACGATTTATTTTTGAAGTAATTCTTAATTCGGAGTTTAATTTGCTCCCCTCTTTATTTAGTAAAAAAATTTACAAAAAAGCAGTTTACTTCTTTTTGATTTTATTTTAACATAAATCAAAGTAAATATATAAGCGCTTACATCACAATTTTTATAGATAAGGATGGTCTATAGCTATGATTTATATTAAGGACTTAATGTCAGGATTAGATATTTTTAAAGCACTGGGTTCAGAAATCCGCATTCAAATTCTCGAGTTACTTGCCTACCAGGGACAAAGTATGAATGACATTGCTAACAAACTTAATTTGAGCAACGGTACCATTACAATGCATATTCGAAAATTGGAAGAATGCGGCCTTGTGGAGATCAATACCGTGAGCGGCAAGCACGGCACCCGAAAAATGTGCTATTTGAACAAGGATAAACTGATGGTAGATTTGCGCAGTAGAGAACAAAAAAATGTGTATGAGGTTGAGATTCGCGTAGGTCATTATAGTAACTATCAAGCGTCCCCCACTTGTGGATTGGTGACCCGAGACAGCATTATCGGCGATTTTGATGATCCACGCTATTTTGCAGATCCCGGGCGGCTGGAGTCGGAAATGATCTGGATGGCTGAGGGCTTTTTGGAATACCGTATCCCCAACTATCTGAAAGCGAATCAATCCTTTAAAGAAATTCAATTCTCCGCAGAACTGGGCTCAGAAGCACCCTGCTATTGTGAGGAATATCCCTCCGATATTTGTTTTCACATTAACGGTATCCCTATTGGGCACTGGACCAGCGCCGGAGATTTTGGAGAAGTGCCGGGGGTTCTCAATCCAGATTGGTGGCCACCGCATCTGAATCAATATGGTATGCTCAAATTAATTCGCATCAATCAACAAGGCAGCTTCATTGATGGGTGCCGCATTTCCGAGGTCACAATAGATGATATTAACCTTAATTATAAAAGCGACATTACACTCCGTTTATCTGTAACCGATGAATCAGAAAACAAAGGAGGACTCACTATTTTTGGCAAAAGATTCGGGAATTTCAGTCAGGATCTGCTTGTGCGCGTGCTTTACGATGTGCATGGGGAGGACAACGCCAACTCCTGACTCGCCACATGTAAAAATAGGCCGAAGCCTGTATTCATGGAATACATGTCCTCGGCCTAAACATCCTGATCCTCACTTAAAGAGATATAGATCAATAAATAAAAAATGACTGCTATCCCAAACACCAGCCAGCAAAAGGACAGCAAATGAAGCCTAGGTCCAGCATATACTCCCCATCTCCAAATATCCGTAAGGAGCACCAGTGGCTGCAACAACACATCCCAGCTATTCCAGCGAGCAAATCTGCCTATATATACGCCTATGCTGTCCAGCCACAACAACACCAAAACTACAGCCCATGCGAGCCCCTTTGAACAAATCCTCCTCAGCATATGATGGATCACCAACACACAAAGGGATGTAAGAAAAAGGCCAAGCCCTGCTGCTGAAAAAGACGTAAATAAGATTAACCAAAATTGGGTGTTCAACCAAAAACGTGTATCAGGATTCACATCGTAAAAACGAAACGCATGAAGTAACTCAGTCACCAAATAGAGAGCATTCGGCAGAAAAAACAACCATACAATTAAAGAGAAAAATAAAAGAATACTCCTCACTTTTGTACTTCGCAGTCTGGATAAAGCCATCATGCCGAGAGTGATAAAGACCGGAACCCAGGCCAGGAATATATCCCAGTACAGAAATTGATACATCCTCGTTCCGCTTGTGGACTGTAAATACATAATGAGCCCGAAACAGCCCAACGTAGCTACAAGCAGCACTCCCAACAAACTGGGCAGCTTGTAACCCTTCCTTCTTAACAGCAAGTTTCCATCTACCTCCTGCCTGAGTTGCGTATATACGTCTTTTCTAATCCTAATTTTATAACGCTTTCATATTAAGAAAGAGGGTCTTTGTCTGTTTACTCCACGTTTCGTATGTCCTCAGATACATGGTTTGTTATCGTCAAGGCATCAAAGGTAACAGCACAGCCCTCCCCCACGGGAGATTGAGCAACAACTCCGACTTTTAGCTGGTTAGGAACATTCATCCCAAAATATCTCGCCAGCTTCCAATGCTGACCATCTGATGAATAATGAAATGCAAAGCAATTTCCAGCTCGTGCCACTCGTAAATACGGATTGGACACGTCCATCGCCCCAGAGATACAATCATCAGATGTATCCCGTGTGACCACACTAAGAATAGATGGAATGCTTTCGAAATATTCAAAACACAGCTTAGCCCAGCGGGTATCATCCGCCATTATCATCAAACATCCTGAATCATAAGGCTGCTTCATATCAACACGAACCCTCGTCCATATTGTAAAATCACCTTGAAGCGTTGTATGCAAAAAAGGTGCGGACGATTTAGTCGCTGCGCCGGACGGATCCCTAAAGAAATCTGCCTGTGAAGGTGCAAAAATTTGCAAAGACTTGGTATCATCAAATCTCCATTCTGTCGGCTCATTGATCCAGCTCCAATCCGCCGGCAAAACTTCACCGCTAAAGCGTTCAAATACGTTCATATGGATACCATTCCTCTCTGGCAATATAGTTATATAACACATTGAAATCTGGGGCACAATCCCCTTGATACCACTATATACGTTATTTTCCAGTCGTCAATAATGATGATATGTCTTTAGAGTTTATGAAAAAAAGACTTGCCATCCTGAAATGTTGTGCTTATAATTACACCTAACTTGATACGGTAACAAATTTCAATGACGAGAACGAGTAAGCTATACAGCGGATTTGCAGAGAGTTGGGGCAGGTGAAAGCCAACATTCCGAGGGTAGCCGAACGCCATCTCTGAGAAGCGGGCTGAACCTGAAGTAAGCTCTGCCGCCTTTCCAGCGTTAACCGGAACACGTATTGATGGATACGTGAACAGAGTGTCATTTCCTATGGAATGAAACTAGGGTGGTAACACGGGTATAAACTCGTCCCTTTTACAGGGGCGGGTTTTTTTGTTTTTCAAAAAGGAGGAAATCATCATGACAAATGTATCGACAGTAGTATCTATAACCGATTTTTTGACTCCAGCTGTACGGGAAATGCCGCCTTCAGGCATCCGTAAGTTTTTCGAATATAGTACAGGCAGAAAAGATATTGTATCGCTTGGTGTCGGTGAACCCGACTTTGTAACCCCTCAACATGTCAGAAAGGCCTGTATCACAGCACTGGAAAATGGCAAAACATCATACACACCAAATGCCGGTCTTCCTGAGCTTCGTGAGGAGATTGCCGGGTATCTGGAGAGCAACTTCAACACATCCTACAACCCGACAGATGAAATCATGGTTACCATTGGCAGCAGTGAAGCCCTAGATTTGGCACTACGCGCCCTCATCTCAACACACGATGAAATACTCATTCCGGCTCCATGTTATATTTCGTATTCGCCCATCACGTTTCTGAACGGAGGACATACCGTAACGGTTGAAACCTCTGCGAATCAGCAGTTCAAGCTGACAGCTGAGGCACTTCGAGCCAAGCTGACTCCACGATCCAAAGTGCTTATTCTCTGTTACCCGAATAATCCAACGGGTGGGGTGATGACCTATGAGGATTGGCTACCGATTGCCCGCCTGGTTGAGGAGCATAATCTTGTCGTCATATCAGACGAAATTTATGCTGAACTGACCTATGGACAGAAGCATGTAAGCTTCGCTGCTCTGCCAGGAATGAAAGAGCGCACCCTGCTCATCAGCGGCTTTTCCAAAGCATTTGCGATGACAGGCTGGAGGGTCGGCTATGTGTGTGGCCCCAGAGAGTTGATTTCAGCTATGCTGAAGATTCATCAATATACCGCCATGTGCGCTCCTATTATCGGGCAAATTGCCGCTATTGAATCCCTGCGTAATGGGCTGGAGGAAAAAGATCGTATGATGGAATCCTACAATCTGCGTAGAAAATGGTTCGTTGAAGGCCTATGTCAGACAGGACTGCCATGTCACGAACCAAACGGTGCCTTCTATGCTTTTCCCTCCATTATGCACACAGGGTTAAACTCAGAGCAGTTTGCCAAGCGGTTGCTGGAAGAAGAAGGAGTCATTACTGTACCCGGTTCCGCATTTGGCCCAGGCGGCGAGGGCTTTATCCGCTGCTCGTATGCATCATCGCGAGATCAGTTGGAAATGGCTTTGGAGCGCATTAGCGCATTTTTGAAGCGCCTGTAAATGCGATTTTTCCTATCTTGAAATGAACATGAGTACTGGATGAACCCTACTGTAGCAGCTTCTGAATAAGCTTTTTCTGGTGTGCTGGCAAGCCTTCCGGCCATTCCCCTACACGGCAATAACAAATGTCGGAGATTTCGGCGCTTGGTCGGAAAGTACCCGGGATAACCCGGCCTGTGAAAATGATATCCACACGGTTCGGCGTCTGGCCAAACTGGGCTTGTGCTAATGAGGTGATCTCTACCTCCAGCCCGGTTTCTTCCCGGACTTCGCGCTGTAGTGCGATTTCCGGCTGCTCTAGCTCCATCCAGCCACCGGGAATCCTCCACGGCTGCTTCCGGTATACGTGCTTTAATAGCAGCACTTCCCCGGCATCATTCGTAAAAATGCCCAACACAGCAATCAAAAATTTGTGCTGCGCCCGATACACCAATGCATTTTTCAATCGAGTGAACGGCGTGTGCTTATACATGAATACAAGCCAATCCCGTGGGATTTTATTTACCAGCTTAGCCAGCATCGTACACCTCCTGTTGAAAGTTGCGGCTGGATGCAGACGAGAGAGTCCCCGCATATGAGCTATCCAGCGACACTACCTTTTAATAACAATTTGAAAACCCGGGATGACCGGTCGTCCTAATTTTTAGGATTTCCGGTATCACCCCCTAATTTCTATTCATGTATTCTCTCTTCAACTGTATCTTTTTGAATATCCTTAACACCATCTTGTAACTTACGGCTGTATAACTGAGCATTTTCCGCATCAAAACAAACAAAAATAATCTCATTCAAAGCCGAATGTTCACGTACAAAACGTGTCACTTCCTGTATAGCAATATCCGCCGCCTTTTCTTTCGGGAAACGGTAGATGCCTGTGCTGATATTCGGAAAGGCAATGCTTCGTGCATTCAGTTTTAAAGCTAATTGGAGTGCATTATGGTAGCATTTCGCCAATAGCTCCTCTTCCCGATGGTCGCCACCATTCCACACAGGGCCGACGGTATGAATAACATATTGGGCATCCAGCTTGCCAGCTGTGGTATAAACTGCCTCTCCTACGGGACATCCACCCTTCTTGTTTCTGATACTTACACAATCTTCTAAGATAGCCGGACCGCCAGCCCTATGAATCGCGCCGTCTACGCCACCGCCACCCAGCAAGCTTGTATTGGCTGCATTGACAATAATATCCGCCTTATAACGGGTAATATCCCCTTGCATCACACGTATTGTCACGTTTAATAGTTCAATTTGGGTATCCATTGATCCTCTCTCTCTTCTAAAAATCAACTCGTTTATATAGTCATCTTATAGTCTCTACAGGCAATTTCTACTATATCGTCATAGGTTTTCAACATATAGTGCTTTAGATTTTTCCCCCGTGCGCTTGCTATTGTAGCTAATAACGGCGTATCTATAAGCTCATCAAAGCTGCTGCCCTGCGTATATTCCCGTTCAGACATGTGCAAAGCGACGTCCAATTCAATCATGTTGAAGTAGTAGACTTCTGTAAATATTAGTTCATAGGGCACAAAATCATCTGCTGCTTCCGTTGTCAGCCCCCCATTAATCTCTCCCTTTAAAATCAGCTCCTTCTTCGAATAATTCATATGCACATGGTCCAAATAGATCGCATCTCGTCCATACAATACTCCAATCGGGGTTTGAACGGCCTTTATCTGTGGCATCCACGCTACCTCCCTTCATCTCTATTTCCCATCCAGCAACATAAGTGCGGTCGCAACCGCATGATCCACAAAAGAACGCTCTGGGCGTGATTTCATCATCACGGTAATCCCGATTAACAAAGAGACCAACATATGCGCCAAAGCCCGTGCATCCATAGTCGCCTCAAGCTCCCCAGATTGAATACCACGCTCGAGGGTCTCCTGAAAGACAGCAGAAAGATACATCTGATGCTCTCTGGTTAAAATTTCAAATTTCTCATCATGAGGAGCTAATTCTACCATCGTATTAATACAAAAGCATCCCCTATTAGGCCCATCCTCGTACTCTTCTGCCACGACTCCTCCAAAAAAATTGTAAAACGCTTCTTTTACAGAAGAATTGCTTTGTAGTCTAGAGCGTACATAAGCAGCGTGAGATTGCGTATATTTGCGCAGCGCGGCTTCGAATAATTGCTTCTTGTCTCCAAAGGCAGCGTAAATGCTAGGGCGCTGAATTCCCATTGTGGAGGTTAAATCGCTTAAAGATGTAGCCTCGAATCCCTTTTCCCAAAAAATTCGCATCGCTGCATCCAACGCTTGATCTTCATCAAATTCCCGTGGTCGAACCATAAGCAGCTCCTTCTTTTCATATCGTTCAGTATATTAAGATTGTATGATCACGATATGAAACTGTCAAATATGTACATGATGAACTCTTGACATTTCATATTTACACGAGTTATATTGACCTAAATTCATTACATACCAATCAGTATATTATACTTATCGGTATGTAAATTATAGAAAGTGAAGTGGTATGTGAAAATGAAGACGTCTGAAGAAAAAGCAGCATTCCTATCCCATCAAACGGTAGTAAATGCTGCCGAAACAGCCCCCATTCCCTCCTTGTCCCGATCTGTGGCACTCTTGTTTGCCATAGCCTGCGGGCTGGCTGTCGCTAACATTTACTATGCACAGCCATTGCTGGATGCGCTGGCAAATGAATTTGGCATTACGCACTCATCGGTAGGGATGGTCATTACCATCACGCAAATTTGTTATGCATTGGGTTTATTGCTGCTCGTCCCGCTTGGCGATCTTTTGAATCGACGGCGGCTGATTGCTGGGCAAATGCTACTGTCCGTGCTGGCATTAATCGTGGTTAGCTTTGCTCCTACTCGTACAATACTACTTATGGGAATGGCAATGGTTGGACTGCTGGCTGTAGTTACTCAAACACTCGTGGCTTTCGCCTCTACCTTGGCTAATCCGACTGAACGGGGGAAGGTCGTAGGTCTGGTGACCAGTGGAGTCGTTATCGGCATTCTGCTAGCACGAACCGTGGCCGGTGTATTAACTGATCTGGCAGGCTGGCGTTCAGTTTACCTTGTTTCTGCTATACTTACGCTGTTTATGGCTGTAGCTCTGTTGCGGGTGTTGCCAAAGAACGAACCCACGAGTGCGACACTTTCCTATCCGCAGCTGCTCCGATCGGTTATCTTGTTGTTCGTGCAAGAACGAATTCTACGCATTCGCGCTGTCCTTGCATTGCTCATTTTTATGGCATTCAGCATATTGTGGACTTCGCTTGTGTTACCTCTCAGTGCCCCGCCTCTATCTCTTTCACATACAGCCATCGGAGCCTTTGGCCTGGCTGGAGTCGCCGGAGCATTAGCAGCAGCACGAGCAGGGCGTCTTGCTGATCAAGGCTTGGGACAACGGACGACAGGTATCGCACTCGTTGTATTGCTGCTGTCCTGGTTACCTATCCGCTACACCGAGCATTCTTTGTTCGCTTTAGTTCTTGGCGTAATACTTTTGGATTTGGCCGTACAGGCTGTACATGTCACCAACCAAAGCTTGATTTTCAATGTTCGCCCTGAGGCACGGAGCCGACTTACCGCAGGCTACATGATATTTTATTCCATCGGTAGCGCCACCGGGGCTATTGCTTCCACTCATATGTACATCTATGCCGGATGGAACGGGGTGTGTCTATTAGGAGCTGGTGTCAGTGCTCTGGCTCTCATCTTTTGGGCTGTGACCCGACGTTCAACTTGATGGGGAGAATGCTATGGATTGAATCAGAAAAAACCGCCGGGTCCACGACAATGACCGGGTGGTTCTCTTCTGTCACGACAAAATCATCACTTGATTGCGATATAAATCAAAACAGGTTCATCAGGACTGCCATACACTTCAAAATCACCTGTGTATGTCCGCTCCCCTTGTCCCGTGGCAGCCCACTCCCAGATCGTCTGCCATACACGGAAGATAGAAGAGGGTTCCTGAGTTGTCTGAAAAATGGCGTAGCGTGCAGCCGGAATAACAAGTTCTTCAAGATCGTCAGGAGTTTGGAAATCAACAGCCGCTTCCTTCCCGATAAAGAATGTATACTCGCCCAAAGCTCCATTTTCATAGTCAGTATAGCAACCATAGACGGAAGCAGATCCTTCATGCCCCCTGATCCGACCTGGCACACTCTCGCTCCAAAAACGTTCCCACATGTTTGGAATGATCCCGTGAGATGTTTGTTCCTTCTGATTATTTGTACGTGCTTTTAGTCCAATTAAATGGATTTCACCTCGGTATTCCTCCCGAATGGGTCCATCAAGTTGAAGCTCTGTATCCTCTAAAGACCTCCACCTTTTCAAATGCGGTAGGTAATTACGCAGCATCGAAGTCGCTTCTTCTGCCTGCATCCCCTCTTCTACCAGGATAGGCACACACTGCTGAATCATCCCCTCCATAGTCAATTCAGGCTGTACAAATTCGCCTTCCTTGTAACAATACTTGCAATACTCATCCGTTTTATGATGTTGTGCATCCGTTCCATATTGGTCCTCATGCTCCAGCGGCATCCCACAACTTTGACAAGCTTTATCCATCCTCGTAAATCCCCTTTCGCTATCTGATATCAGGTATGCCACCAGTATAACGAAACAAACCTGACAACTATGGGTCAGGTTTGTTTTACTTTAATCTAAGAATTCCTTTATGATTCCCGAACTTCTTCGTAATTAGACGCAATACGCAGCGCCATCTTATGAATCTTATCCCGCAAATGGGCTGGTTCTTTGACAACCACATCCGGTCCCAGGCTTAAAATAAATCCGTACGCCCATGCATCCTCAGGAAACGGGACCGAGACCGTATAGATCCCTTCCTCCTGCTCGGTCAATGCTTCTACGCCAAACCAGTCCTCCGCCAGATGCCTTGAGTTACGGTTAAATTGTAGCGTAAATGGTTGTACGGCCCTGGATACCTCCATCCGCCCCTCATTCCACGGCAACACTTCATAAGAAAGATCCCTGCGAGCAAAAACGGTCTCTGTAACCACAAGGTCACTCATGCGGGAAAGCTTGAATAGACGAAACTGCTCCCTATCGGGACAATATGCATATACAAACCATTGTTGTCCTTTCAGAACGAGCGTATGCGGTTCAACATTCCGTTCTGTAATGGCTCCCCCCGCATTTCGATAGGTAAAGGCGACAGTGCGCGCTTGGCTCATTGCTTCTTTTACCTTTATCAATTTGCCTTCCTGCGCAGCCCGATTTCCCCATCCCGAATGATCGACGATAAACTGTGTGGTATGGACACTAAATTGCTCTTTCCCAGACTCTGGTATAATACTTTCAAATTTATGAAGTAACCGCGACACATTCGGGCCACCCAACGACGAGGACAAACTCTGCAGCCCCATTACAATGTCCTTGACATCATGATCCGTCAACATACTGCGATCCAGGCGGTATCCTTCCATCAAGCCGATCCCCCCATTGGCTCCCTGATAAGTCACCACCGGAATACCTGCCATACTAATCGCTTCAATATCTCTATAGATCGTCCGGATCGAAACCTCATATAAATCAGCCAGTTCCTTCGCTTGTATTCTATTTTTCTTTAGTAGCAAAATGACGATAGAAAGCAATCGGTCAATTTTCATTTTTTCAAAACCTTTCACCATTAATAAAAATAAGCCATGAACTCCTCATCGTATTCCTTCATCTTACTCTATCTCTTATCTTGGGATTTAGCAAAAATCCATTGAGCGACTTTCAATAAACAAGATATAGATCGAAATGGTTTAGTTCGTCTATATCTTGCACTTCAGAGCCACTAGTATCGAATTTTGCAAAATCCGGATCTAAAATGAATCTGTTATTCTTCAATTAAAATAACCTCAGGTACTCTATCCAGCCGAATAGAATGCCTGAGGTTTCAATAACTCCTTACAAATTATGATTCGTAGCGCTTCAGCACAATGACCGCATTATGACCACCGAAGCCGAAAGAATTAGATAGCCCAATATTTAGTAGAGCCTTGCGCGCTTCGTGAGGTACATAATCCAGATCGCAAGCCGGGTCCGGATTGTCCAGGTGCATCGTTGGTGGAATGATGCCCTCCCGTAGGCTTTGCACAAGCGCAATCGCTTCGACCCCGCCCGCAGCTCCCAGCATATGACCCAGCATGGACTTATTCGCAGTAACCGGAATCTGATAGGCATAGTCGCCAAACAGTTTGTGGATTGCCAAAGTTTCAGCGGTATCCCCTACAGCTGTACTCGTTGCGTGGGCACTGATCACGTCCACTTCTTCCGGGGAGATGTGAGCCGAACGAAGGGCCGCTTTCATCGCCAAGTAAGCTCCGGTTCCTTCGGGATGCGGTGCAACCATGTGATAAGCATCCGAACTCGCTCCATAACCGATGACCTCACCATAGATTTCCGCTCCCCTCCGGGTAGCGTGCTCCAGCGACTCCAGTACTAGGATGCCTGCTCCTTCGCTCATGACAAAACCGTCACGATCTTGATCAAACGGCCGGCTTGCTATCGAAGGCTCCTCGTTACGTGTGGACAAGGCTGTTGCATTAGCGAAACTTGCCAAGGCCAATCGGGACACCGCTGCTTCAGCTCCACCGGCAAAAATGACATCCGCATCTCCTGTACGAATCGTCCGAAACGCCTCTCCAATTGCTGTATTCCCAATAGAGCAAGCCGTCACGGGGGAAAGCGTAGGTCCCATCGCTCCAAACGCGATACTAATTTGAGCAGCAGCCATATTTGAGATCATCATGGGTACCAGCGTCGGGCTAACTCTGCCCGGTCCACGCTGTAGCAGTACATCTACATTGTCCACCAACGTATCCAAACCGCCGACTCCCGATCCCACATAAACACCGACACGCTCCAAATCGGTGTGATCCAGTTCCAGACCGGAATCCTTGAGCGCTTGCTCTGCCGCATATAATGCAAACTGAGTAAACCGATCCATTCGTCTAGCATCTTTACGTCCCCATTGCTTTTCTGCATCAAAATCCTGTACCAGTCCAGCAATTTGTGCTTTCAAATCGGACACATCGAATGTATCAATTTTACGTATACCTGAATTGCCTTCCAGCAAATTCTTCCACAACGTGTCCACTTCATTACCCAGTGGGGAAACGACACCCATACCTGTTATCACTACTCTTTGCATAAGCTATTCATTCCTCCTGCTCGGTGACTTACTTATAATCCTCATTTTACCCTCGTCTTATCCTATTACAAGTGTTTGTTTATCCTGGTATAATGAACACTACTATAGTACACGCCTTATTGGCTCACTTCGGATATACCCATTGAATGGAGAGAAAATACCTATGAAAACGGAAGCACGTCTGGAAGCACTATCTGTTTTTCTAAAAACAAAAAGAGCCCGCCTACACCCACATATGGTCGGTCTCCCCCAAGGATCACGTCGGAGAACACCAGGCTTGCGCAGAGAAGAAGTCGCTCAGCTGGCTGGTGTCAGTACGACCTGGTATACCTGGCTGGAGCAAGGACGAGATATTAAGGTGTCCGCCTCTGTGTTGGATGCTATTGCTGCCGCATTGCAGTTGAACACAGACGAGCGCAAATATTTGTATGATTTGGCGATCGAGGCTGGGTCTCACAGCCTTCCTGCTCCTGCAGAGCAAGCCGTCATTTCCCCCTCTCTGCAAAAGATCGTACAAGAGCTACACTACTGCCCTGCTATTATTTCAGATCGGCGCTGTCATATTGTCGGCT
Source organism: Paenibacillus sp. EKM206P (assembly GCF_011066155.1). NCBI lineage: Bacteria > Bacillati > Bacillota > Bacilli > Caryophanales > Paenibacillaceae > Paenibacillus > Paenibacillus sp. EKM206P. The sequence continues at coordinate 450,079 of NZ_JAAMNQ010000004.1, forward strand.
GGAACGCCGCTGCTGCTCATGTTTTTATGGATTTTGCCGAGCTACCACATGAGCAACGCAATATGATTGAACTGCTATTCACCAAAAAGGAGTTTAAAAGTCTAGCTGTGAATTGGGAACACTTTGTAAAGGGGTTCCTTGCTATTTTCCGCGCTTATTACGGGCAATACGTGACAGATCCCTGGTATGCACAATTTATACAAAATATGAGCCAGGCCTACCCGGAGTTTAACGAGCTTTGGAATCAGAGCGAAGTAAGCTCTGCACCGGAGGTGCTCATTGAATTTCGTCATGCGAAGGCTGGCAAAATGCTATTTGACCTAACTTCTCTTCAGGTACAAGGCAGTGTTGATCTCCGTTGCAGTATCTACACCCCCAATGCGCAAACCTCAACGGAAAGCAAACTCCAAAAGTTAATGGAAGGCAGCTAAAGGATTTCATCCCTCCTGTTATGAAGATATCATTTTCCGTCCATACTACATCTACGATCTGTGCAAAAATAGATGCCACGTATGTGACAGAACCAAGAGCTTCAACTGTGCTACTACCAGGAGGGAGGGAATCATCATGAAAGCCAAATCGACAAGTTCCCCGCACATACACAATCAAGCGCCACTGCCTGTTCCGGTGCAATTTGATCGAAGCTGGCAGGATGAGCTGGACCAACGCCTACGCAAAGGTGGCCCTTGGGGAGATTGGAATCTGTATCAGCTGGCCATTGAGGCAGAAAAAGTCAAACTGGTGCCGAACTTCGATGAGCTTCAATGTCTACAGCATTTGCAAGACCTCACTCCACTACCCCATCAGCTGGATACCGCTCGGAAGGTACTGTTTCAAATGTCCGGACGTGCCATTCTTGCCGATGAAGTCGGCCTGGGCAAAACGATCGAAGCTGGAATGATCCTAAAGGAATATCTGGTTCGCGGGCTGGCTTCCAAAGTGCTTATTCTTGTACCCGCATCCCTGGTCCTACAATGGGTGCGTGAGCTGAACAGCAAATTCGGTATTCCCGCTGTCGCCCAGAAAAAAGCGTATTCTTGGTCTTCCGAGGTTGTCGTGGCCTCTATGGATACTGCCAAGCGAGAGCCCCATAGTAACATCCTGCTAGATACCGATTATGACCTGCTCATTATAGACGAGGCCCATAAGCTGAAAAATAAAAAGACATCCAACTACCAGTTCATTATGAAGCTGCGTAAAAAATATTGTTTGCTCCTGACAGCGACACCTGTACAAAACGATCTGTCTGAGCTGTTTAACCTGATTACACTGCTCAAGCCCGGTCAATTGGGAAGACATGGCGATTTTTCAGCCAACTTTGTTGTAGATAAACGTCTGCCCAAAAATGAAGATCAGCTCAAGGATGAGCTGTCTAAAGTCATGATCCGCAATCGTCGCGGAGAAGGCCCAGTTCAATTCACCAAACGAAATGTTTCCAATATTCACTTGGAACTTTCGCCGGAAGAGCAAGCGCTGTACGATGGGGTAACCTCTTTTGTCAAAGAGCAATACCAGGCGAATGGCGGAAATTTAAGTAGCATGCTGTCTCTCGTTACCCTTCAACGGGAAGTGTGCAGCAGCCGGGACGCTGTGTTCGTGACGCTGGTCAATTTGTCTAAAAAAATGGCTCCAGACTCTCCCCTACGCGATCGTGTCTGGGATTTGGTTGCACACATTAAAGCGATCAAGGCCAATTCCAAAGCAGAAAAGGCGCTCGAGCTTATCCGTCAGATGAACGAAAAGGTGATCATTTTTACAGAATACAGAGCCACACAGGAGTATTTGCTGAACTATTTCCGTGACCGTGGCCTATCTGCTGTTCCTTACCGAGGCGGTATGAACCGTGGACGCAAGGATTGGATGATGGATCTGTTCCGTGGGCGCATTCAGGTCATGATTGCCACCGAAGCGGGTGGTGAAGGCATTAACCTGCAATTTTGTCACCATATGATTAACTTCGATTTACCGTGGAACCCCATGCGCGTGGAGCAGCGGATCGGACGGGTGCATCGACTTGGACAGACGCATGATGTTAATATTTTCAACTTGTCCACAACCGGAACGATTGAGGAGCATATCCTACATCTGCTGCATGAAAAAATAAATATGTTTGAGATGGTCATTGGCGGATTGGACGTTATTCTGGAGAAGTTTGAGAAGAAAGAATCCATTGAAAAAAGTTTGTATAAAATCATGCTTGAATCCAGTAGCGATGATGAAATTCGCAAAAAAATGCAAAAACTGGGCCACTCGCTGGATTCCATCAAACAGGAAATGGAACAACTGCGCACAGACCAGCCAAACACCGAGAACTTATTAGGCTTAGCAGGCAATACGGTTCCTCCGGGTAAAGCTCGACGCAGTGTGAAGGGAGGTCGCTAGTTTGACCATGGATGCACAGCAAGTCCAGCGTTTTGTCCACACCTATCTGGAAGCTACCGGATGCAGTGTCATTGAGAGGTCACCCCACCATGTAACCGTCAAGCTTTCTCCAGAAGCGGATAAAGCCTTAACAAACCGGCCCTACTATTGGGGATACGTGGAGCGTACTGGCGTTCCAGCGCAGACGATGTCCTTCACCTTCATCTTTGATGGGGAAGCCTATCGCACAGAACAGGAACGTTTAGCGGACCATACACCCCCAACTCCAGCATCAGGCAACGCAGCACAAGATCAGGTCATGGGGCGTTACTTCGGTCATGTACCGACGTTACCACAATTGGGACCTGGACGTATTTTGCAGGAGGAGCTTCGATATGGAAGCCGTCGGCTGCACCAAATTTTTGAAGCCGCACGGGATGGAGGAAAATATGTTTATTTGTTTGAGCAGCCTGATGCCCGTCAGTTGTCTGCCCGCTCTCCCGTAGTCTATGAAGCTTGGCTCAGCATCTGCTATAAAATTGAATTCGCTTGCGATTTGAAGCGTGAGGAACTTCATTGGCTAGGTATTTCGCTCAAAAGCGGCACCATTGTAACCGATTTTGGCGCCATGCTCGAAACCCGGCAGCTCAGCCCGCTGCTGGCGGGCAATATGCATGTACAGCCTGCCAAGCTATCTGTCCCGGAAGCTTCCACCTCGCTTGAAAGCTACCTCACTGAACAACTCCGTCAGCAAGACTATGGTTGGGCTGAGCAGGCGAAGGAACGATTGCGCGAGGAATTGGAGGTCATTGACCACTACTACGAAGATCTAATCAAGGAGCAGAAAGAGGAAGAGGAAAAAAAAGAAGCCATATCCGAGCAGCATCAAGCCCGCCGTAAAGAAATGGTATGGCAATATGAGCCAAAGGTACTCGTATCCGCCATTAACTGCGGGATATTTCATCTGCGGTAACCGATATCTCTCGCTCCTTCGCAGGAAAGTTGCAGAGATATCGTCAGCTTGTAACATCTTGCTTCAGCCTACATCAGTTTCCGCTGCTGTAACCACAAGTTTGGTTAAACATGTCCCCTATGTATCGACAGCAAAAAGCGAACCTGGATATGACATTTACGCCGACAAGGTGCAGCAGTCTTTTTATGGGACAGGCTGTATGCTGGATAAAAAAGAATGCCTCCGTCGGGCAATCAAGCCGACAGAAAGGTGGATACCATTGAAGAAGAGTCATTCCGGGCACTATAGCATAGGTATGATCGCAGCTGTTCTGATCGGCCTGTCCGCAGTCTGTCCGCTCACTTCCATTCATGCGGCTCCCTCAGTCGCTCAAGACAACAATTTAAACTCGGAGTCTCTTTACAACGATAGCTCGCGGGTTCCTCCATTGGAATCCGCGAGTCCTGCTACTCCTTCCCCTTCCCAGGATGACGTTTCAGCAAGTTTTCCTACACAGGAGCAAGGCGTACCTACGGGCGTAAAACAAGCTGCGGACAACAAGGTACAATCCTTATCGTCCCAACCCCCTTTTTCCTTGTGGAAAGATGCTGAGCTGAGCTATCATCCGCTCGGACCTGGAACCCATAGTTGGCTTGTTCAAGTAAACCGCGCAGGAGAATACATCGGCTACCTGATTATCGGATCAGACTCAAATGGCGCATATCAACTCAACGAATATGGGAATGGTCCAGGTGGACCTTATAGTATGGATGTACTTCGCCAATCTCTGGTGTCGCTCACAGAAACCGATCTTTCATCTATCGACAAGCTGCAAATCACACCTATGTATGAGGAACCGCTACTAGCCTACTGGCTGGTGCGTTCCTCTACAGGCAGCCAAATATGTATTGATGCTGTAACTGGCGATCCGTTACCTGTAGAAGTGGCAGATGGGAGTTGGAAACATAAGCTTCAGAACAACGTATTCTCTTCATCTGTTCCCTTTTTGAAAACACAGGCGCAGGCGGTTACGGTCTTGTCTGCTCCTTTCGATCCCTATGACGACCTGGGGTGGCTTCAACCCAAACAAAAGCTTTCCGTCCGTAACACAGGCCAATTTATGGATACACTGAGTATTTCGCCGCGTATTATATTTTCTGCCACAGGTATCAATTTTGCCTTTGGGGGTCCCTTATCTATTAGTGGGTATCAGTCCTGGATATCCCCAGGTCATCCGTCCCAATCCAATTTATATGCGTTAACCTACCATCATGGACTTTCCCGATTTGTACCATTAAAAAAGTTATTATCAGCTGGCGAATTCTATCGTTTGGACTCCTAGTTATAAAGAAACATGATAATGATTCGGAATGATCTCTACAACATAAAAAGAGACCTCAAAATGGCATACCCTATGCCTCTTGTGGTCTCTTTGGCGAGTTTAATGTCGCTCCCTTCGCCCTCTGCGTGTGGATTTCATCCACATTTTCAGAGCGAGAGGCAACATGCCAAACCATTTGCTCCCCCACGGCTCTCTGGCTTGTTTTTGACTGCGCCGAACATCACGCGGCGTTTCCATATAGCGAACAATCCGCTGCGTAATATACGTCACCAGTTCGTCACTCTTCGCCATCCTCCATGACCTCCTTCAATCTGCGCCCATCCTTTCCATTTACGTTGCTTGGAAATATCGGATTTACACGTTAGGTGCAGATACAACTAGCTTGCTCATTTTCCAAAAGGTCTAACCCCTGTGGGAATAACTATGCATGGTTTCCCTTAAATGGAACATACTATCTTCAATCAGTAAATAATTAATTCGTCCACTGGAGGAATAGAACGTGCGGAATAAAAAGTTAAACAAGATAGGGCTGACAAGGCTGGGATTGAGTCTATGCATCCTTTGCAGTGCTGTATTTGCCCCATTTACCTATATAGCTGCTCAGCCCGACGATAAAAGTAACGAACCGAACAAGTATACAGATGTTCCGCCCAACGTACATTCGTCCTATCACGCTTTTGCCAAGCCCGTTGTCCTGATTGATGTAGGCCATGGTGGTGTGGATGGTGGAACAAGTCACAAAGGAATTTTGGAAAAAGACATCAATCTCGCCATTGCTCAAAAGCTGTACTTGATTTTACGATCCCAGGGATATCCTGCTGTTCTGAATCGGGACAAGGATTACGCACTGAGTGACGACAACCGTTGGCTACAGTCCAAATCCCGGCATCTTAAAGACCTCGCCCAACGTAAAAGCCTAACAGAACAACTGCCCACCGCTTTGGTTGTAAGCCTGCATGTCAATTGGACCAAACGTGCCGAAAAACGGGGACCCATTGTGCTGTATCAGGATGAAGGCAGCAGCTATCTGTTAGCTGAACGGATTCAGCATTCATTAAACCGCTTATTTTGCATGAATAGAAAAACAGTGTACGGAAAACCCTTTTATCTTTTGAATAAAATCCAGCACCCTGCTGTCATTGTGGAAACCGGATTTATAAGTAACGAACAGGACAGAGCTATGCTTTCCGAGGATCGTGGTCAAAAAAGCATTGCAGGAGCTATTGCCGAAGGCATTATTGCGCATCTGACGGCCTGGTAGTGTTGGTGGCTGGGTCTCCCGTCCATCCCCATACAGCTCGCACCAAATCGCTAATACCCACAAATTTGGCCTGCTCCTTTAGCTTGGGAACCGACGAATGAAGAGCGGAGGACGTGTACATGCCCGACACGCCGACATGCCCAATTGTTACGCAGGTGTTGTGCTCATCCAGCCATTCAACCACTTTTGTAAGTTGCCGATTCACATGGGCGAGGGTATGAACATCATCCAGAAAAACATTATTGCGTACCGGAGGCATTCCCTTTTTAGCGGCAAGCTCAGGCACCACTGACCAATAATTAGTACGGCTATCGACAAAAAATAGTCCATGCTCCTTACAAACATCAAGAACTACAGACATAATGCGCTTATCTGAAGTGACCTTGGAACCCATGTGGTTGTTCATCCCTATCGCATAAGGAACATCCTTAATGGCTGCTGTCACCTTAGCGTGTACTTCTTCATCCGTCATATTAGCCTTAATTGCTCCGGGTCCAAGCCATTCGGGCTTTCCCTGTTTTGGCTCCATTGGAAGATGAACAATGACGTCATGACCACGCTTGTGCGCTTCCATAGCGTCCTGTTTGGTTGTAGGCAGGAAAGGCATCACAGCAACGGTAATCTTAACGGGTAAATTTAAAATTTGCTCAGTCCCTTTCATATTGTTTCCCAGATCGTCAATAATGACAGCAACCATCCTTTGCGACTCGCCCTGTTTGTCTATTGCTTCTGCAACACCAGTACTACAGACCATGAATAACATGCATACCGAAATAGAGAGAACTACGGTTCTTCGTATTTTGGAGCTTGAATGGAATACAGGTACATAAGCTGGCTCTTTCCGACCGCGAGATGCCTTTAAAGCCTTTTTTATTATATTTCTCATGTGCAGCTTCCGTCGTGTACTCATTGCGGGTCAGCCTCCTTCTCTGTCCCTTCATTGTGTGAGTAACCTCGTCTAAATATGTATAAGGCAGACCATGGAATACTCCCTAATCTGCCTTATCGTGCGTGGAAACGTATGTTAAAGCCGCTTACCAGTTCTTATCCATAAATTCATCACGGCCCGATTGAGCCCGATCTTCCTTATAGTGCTTCACGTTTTTCTTGTGGTAATCCTGATGATAATCCTCTGCTGGATAAAAAATCGAAGCCGGAAGGATCTCCGTTGCAATTGGCTTATCAAAGCGTCCACTTTGTGCCAACTGCTCCTTGGACTGTTGCGCAAGCTCACGTTGCTGCTCTGTATGATAAAAAATTGCGGGTTTATACTGTGTGCCCCGGTCCTGAAATTGACCTTCCCCGTCGGTAGGGTCTGTTTGTGGCCAATATAATTCGAGCAGCTTTTCATAAGGAAACAGCTCAGGCTCAAACGTAATCTGCACCACCTCGTAGTGACCTGTAGTTCCTGTTTTAACCTGCTCATAGGTGGGATTGGGAATCGTTCCTCCAGTGTATCCTGACACAATGCCATGAATGCCCGGCTGCTCTTCAAACGGAGTCACCATACACCAGAAGCACCCACCTGCAAAAGTTGCTTTCTCCATCTTACATCCAACCTTTCAATAACTTCATCATAAAATTTTCTATCATATCTGGAAATCCATAGTTTGCGTGAAGACAAGAAACGTGTTCAGCTTAAACTATGAGCAAATCCCCAGAAATATAAGAAAAAGGTCTCTAAAACTGCTACGAGAGCAATTCTATAGACCTTTTCTAATGGATGCGGTCGAGAGGACTCGAACCTCCACGGGGGGTTAGCCCACACGGACCTGAACCGTGCGCGTCTGCCAATTCCGCCACGACCGCATATAAATTATCGTTTATCCTCGAAAGATCAATCTTTCTTAGCGACAAGATAGATCATACCATGCATATATCAAGATGTCAAACCTTTTATGTTCGTTAATTTCCTCTTGATAAAAAAGGAATAATAAACTAAAATAAGAACATAGGTTCTCGGGAATGAATGTTCCTTTTCTTCAATCGTTTATGAATTATCATCACATTTTCCTAAGGCGGTGAATGGTAATGACCCCTTTAGATACTACTCAGCATGAATGGTCTCTTGTGAAAAGTTATCTGCTCCTTACCTTTATTCAAAAAGTATTTGAGCGGGACAGCCTAATTCTTGAAGAAAGCGGTATGCTGAAAACCCCTGATCTTTATGTCGAAATGGTTAACGCAGGTGTAGATCGTACCGGAATCCTACTGTCTGAAGTAAAACATGAATTTAATAAATATCACATTCATGTTCTGGACATACAACAAAACCACTCCGGCGTTCACGCCACCTATATAAGTAAAGGCAATAAAGAGCAGTTCAGTATGGCAATGCCAGCATTCCGCAAAGAAATGTATGAGCGGATGCGAGCATATCTGGGGCTCTCAACCTCTATGCCCCATACAGCTGCCCTTCCTTTACTAGAGAAACATCGCCCCGAATTACCAAACAATTCAACTTCCAACCCCCTACGCATCGTTGATCGAAGTTTGGTTACATCCTCTTTGGCTTATAAGCGTAAAACGTCTCGCCCTGCTGCTGTTGCCGCAAGCAGAAGAGCATAATCCCCGCACAATAAACACGCAAAAAAAAAGCTTCCGCAGACACCAACTGTGCTCGGAAGCTCCTTTCCATATCCATCATATCTCCAAATCGATCTATAACCGCTAAGATGAAGCATAAGCATATCTATTAATGATTCGCTTTATTGCAACGCCTTCTGTACACGCGTAACCCCTTGACTTAGAGCATGTCCTCCACCTACCGCTGCGGCTACAGCAATGGTCTCCATAATTTCCTGATCACTAGCTCCTTTGGACCGCGCCTCGTCTACGTGATAAAACGTGCATACTTCATTGTTGGCAAATAAGCCAATGCCTAGTGCAATCAGTTGCTTGGTTTTCTCATCTAAGCTGCCGGCTTGAAAGCACTCTCCGGTAAAGCGATGATATGCATGAACTACCTCGGGCAACTGATCTTCCAAATGGCTGATTTGATCCTTATATGCATGTACTTTTTCGTCCATAACCGTCATTGACACAGCACGTCCTCTCTGTTGGATTTCCCTTCATTACTGTGTCCGATTTAGAGTTTCTGTATGCCTAATGAATCACCCAGTTATTTTTATCCAACACCCATTTGGAACCCATTCCTAATTCAGATCTATCGGATTGTGACGTGGCTCGCTGAACGGCTGATATGTATAGCTGCGATCCAATTTGACCACACGTCGATTCTGGCGCCGAATAAGCACCTGTTCATCATCCCATGCCAGTACAATGCCAACAACATCGTTGGTCTCCAATCCATCGCGTACGACACGCACCTTTTCACCGGAGAGTCGATAAGCATCCAATTCTTCGTCCATAATCATCCTTGTCCCCTCCTTATACACTTTTTTTAATAACACAGCGACCATGATTCTATGCATGAAAAAGTTTAAAAAGAGACCTAAATGAATCATTTAGGTCTCTTCTCACTTACTACTTATATGGATTGCCAACAGAGCGACAAATTATCCCGACTGATTTACACTGTGATCATGTTCTTTTGTATCGTTCTTCTCGTACCAGAAGTCCAGCACTTGTGCAGACAACACTCGCTGATCTACATACTCCACTTGGTGAGCAGTAAATTCTTCTTTCCAAGAGAAGGACAATTCTTCGCATAGGTTAACCAACGTCAACAACTCAGACCAGGCCACATAGCGTTTATACCAAAAAAACTGAGGATGTTCAATCATATAGGGATACAAATCGTCAAATTCCGTATGCTTACAATCCAAGGCACGCTCAAAGTGTACTTTAGCCGCTGCCAGTTTTTCCAGAAAAAACTGTTCGGTCAATTGTTCTTTCCCCATGTTGCTGCCTCCTCTCCAAAACCTTAACTATATTATAAGCGAAATTGAAGCTCATGCAAAGGTTATTATTAGAAATCAGGAACAGGAGTTTTGAATTGTTACTATTCAGCAAACTCAATCTTACCGTCCGCTAACGACGAAATTTTGACCAATGACTCTACACGAATACCCTGCTCACGGATGGTTCTCGCTCCGGCCTGAAAGCTTTTTTCCACCGCGACACCGAATCCAACCAACTCAGCTCCGGAGCGTTGAATGATTTTAACCATGCCTCGCGCCGCATCACCATTAGCGATAATATCATCAATGAAAAGAACACGATCATCTTCGTGAATAAATTGACGAGACAGCATAATATCCGTAACAATACCTTTAGTAAACGAAGGTACGCGTTCACACAGCGCGTCTGGATCAGCTAGTAGGGTCTTTTTACGACGAGCGAATACCAACGGGACACCCAATTCCAAAGCTGTCGCAAACCCGATGGCAATACCTGAGGATTCCACGGTCACTACTCTGGTAATCTTCTCTTCCCGGAAACGTGCTGCGAACTCTCGTCCCATTGCCATTGTCAATTCTGGATCAACTTGGTGATTAAGCAAACCATCCAGCTTCAGTACCTGATCTGATGCAATCACGCCTTCATTTATAATTCGTTCCTTTAATACTTCCATTACATGACCTCCCACGGCATTCCTATGCGGTAAAAGTACCATACTTCACCCGCCGCTTTCAAGCTATAGCTACTTTCCTTCAGGTCATGTGACATTTTTTTTACGCTTATTCCAGAACCATACGGTGATTCCTCCCACAACGATTAAAAGAATAACGACCAGCCCTACCCGATGCGTCACCTTCTCCATTAGCTTCGCCACCTGCTCCCAATGCATGCCCACCGCATGTCCAATCCCCAAAAATGTACCGCACCACAGCAAAGCTCCTGCTGATGCATAACAGATATAGCGAAAAACGCCTAGACGGGTTGTGCCTGCCAGATATGAGGATACATGTCTCAAGCCGGGGACAAAATATCCGAACAGAATTCCCCAGGTACCATAGCGCCCAAACCAATTTTCAGAAGAGGCAATCCTGGAAGGCGTAAGCCTCACCCATTTTCCGTATCGATGCAATAGTGGTTTGCCCAGCAGACGCCCCAGTGTGTAGCTAAGCATCATACCCGTCATACTACCGAAAAATGTGACTGCCAGTGCAGCAATGAAGTTGTAGTGCCCTTGAGACACGAGTCCGCCGAAGGCGATCATTAGCACTTCGTCGGGTATCGGCATACCCGCTACTCCAAGTGCAAGTAAGCCGAACATTGCCAAATATCCGTATTCTAGTATCCATGCAAGGATTTGACCCATAAATTACGCTCCCGTCAAGCTATTCATTAAATTCACTTTAATTATTTTCAGTCTCATCCAGTCATGTCCTATTTCAGTTGAACATAGTTTGTATTATATGCTCGCTGCAGCGTTATTCAAGCAGGCAAGGAGGGACTGGGGATGAAACGTAATATTCATGTTTTTCAGATTGCTTTTACATACATCGGCACAATCGTCGGTGCCGGATTTGCTACCGGACAAGAAATTCTGCAATTTTTTACGCAGTACGGTCGTTGGGCTACTCTCACTATTATGCTGTCCACAATCATATTTGTATGGTTGGGTACGAAAATGATGCTGATCGCTCATGATATTTCAGCCAAATCTTACGAGGACCTGAACAAACATCTTTTTGGCGCCAATGCCGGGAAATGGATTAGCTGGTTCACGCTCATCGTGCTGATTGGCGTAAACAGCGTCATGTTGGCAGGAGCCGGCTCTGTTTTTGTAGAGCACCTTCACCTGCATTACCAAACCGGACTGCTTATTACACTGATTGGTACTTATTTGCTGCTAAGTAAAGGCATTAAAGCCATCTTACACATGAACACCGTGGTTGTCCCTCTGATGATCATCATGTCTCTTCTGCTCGTTCACAGCACGCTCTCCATGCCCAATCCTCAGAGTTTTATTACGAATACGACAGATCACAGTACATTTCGAACCTTGCTCTCTCCACTGCTGTACACGTCCTTCAACCTAACTATGGCCCAAGCCGTGCTTGTACCACTTGGCAGCCAAACCTTTTCCCGAAGAACCATCCGCTGGGGCGGAGTTTTGGGCGGAGTTGGTGTCGGGTTTATGCTGATGGCTGCACACTTTGCCATGTCAGCACATATGCCGGGTATTCAGCAATTTGAAATCCCTATGGGAAGCATTGCTTATCGTCTGGGTGCCTTCGTCGAAATCATATACATTCTACTCATTTTCATGGAAATCTTCAGTACCTTTGTGGCCGACATTTACGGAGTCAGTCTGCAAATTCGTCAACATGTCCAAATTTCGCCCAAGCTCATCACACTATTCATTATGCTCACCTGTTTTTTAATCAGTCAGTTCGGCTTTAGCTCACTGTTATCTGTTCTTTATCCTATTTTCGGGATGCTCAGTCTGATGTGGGTTAGTAAACTGATCATGGCAGGACGCGGGAGACCTTTCCGTTCCTCACGTCCTCACTCCAGCCTTCGGCATTCTGATCCCAAATCAGGTGATACTCGTCATGGTTAGTGTGGAAATTTCAAATACATTTTCTTCAACTCGTTAACCGCTCGACTCAAAGAATAGCTTGATTTAGCCTTATCGCAGGCAGATCTAGCCAACTCATAACGATAGGCAGGATCAGCGATGACCTTTTCTAATGCGTCTGCTAGTGCCTTCGGATGGTCGGGTGGCACGAGCAGACCATTGACCCCATCCTCAATCTGCTCCGGTATTCCTCCCACTTCTGTGCCTACCAATGCCAGACAACTCAACGCTGCTTCCGCAAATACCGAACCAAAGGCCTCCGCTCGAGAAGGCAAAACAAATACATCAAAGAAAGGCATAAACTCTTCTGGATGAAGGGTATATCCATAAAAAATCGTCTCATGGTATATATCAAGCTCTCGCGCCATCTCTTCCAGCTCAGGGCGAACCGGGCCATCTCCAATAATATGAAGCACAAATTCCATATTTCTTTTTTTAAGTTCAGCACAGGCCCGCAATAAAATATCCAATCCTTTCGCCGGAACAAGGCGGCAAACGGTTATGAGCTGTGTCACTTCATTTTCGTGTGGAATGGGCTTGAAGCGCTTCTCATCATATCCATTCGGAATGACTGCAATGTCTTGCGGATTCTGAACGTAAGGAGTTAAATAATGCTGAAAAGAATGAGATACCGCTATCAGGCGATCCGCCTTCTGCTCCATTTCCCCGTACAGTGATACCAAGAATTGGTGTTCAGGCCCGTTCTCCTCTATTTTCCCGTTTAGGATTAACTCCTTCTCATAGGAAGAGTGAATCGTCTGTACAAGCGGGATGTCAGGAAAAACAGTTTTCATAGCAATCCCGGCAATGGGGTGATGAGCATGAATGAGGTCATAGGGCTTCTGAATACGAAGCCGGGTCCACCACAAATAGTCACGGTACGTCTGAATATATTTTTGAACGATTGGATATTGTTCATATCTCGTCCAGTCAAAGGTATCAAAAATTACTTCGTCCCTACCCTTGTTACGAATCCGTTTAGGGATTGAAAATAGCTCCATTTCCCAACGGGGGGATGTAAATCGCTCTTGCAGATATGGAATCATGGATGAAACACCTCCCGGTTGCTCGGGTGGGAAAAAGAGAGCCTGTAGCAATTTCATGACGTGCTTCCCCTTTCAAGCATTAGACTGCCCGGATCACAGATGTATGTATAGGTTTCCGGATTTTCTGAAAGATGATATATTGAGAATAAATGTTAGTCACAAAAGAAAATTATAACATTTTAAATGGGATAAATCCTGTCTATTGTATCGGAACGATATCATCCGTTCAATAGATTGACTATTTTTGCAAATGGAGTCGGTGATGTTGACGTTGTTGTCCTTATCGGGAACCTTGGGTTTCCCATCTCTGGCCGAGGCCGTAAGTGCAGCCTGCGGTTTGTATATTATACTCATGATGGCACTGATGTGCGTGATCATATATAGCAGACAACGAAAAAAAGCCTATATCCTTTTTTCAGTTGCCGCTATTATTATTATGACATATGAAGCCATGAATCTCTATTCAGCAGGCGGAGGCAAGATGCAACTCCAAGGAATCGTGTGGAAAAATGTACTGGAGGCGTCTGCCTTCGTACTCATCAATGCCGCCGTATTTCAACTATACCGGAAGCTAAAACGTGTGCAGACATGGACCTTGCTACTGCTGGGTGCGTTATTGATATTGCCGGTTACTGCCTGGACAGCAGGTTTGTTGCCCGCTTGGATCAGCGCAGCGAAACTGGTTGGGTTCACTCTATTTTATCGAGTACTGGTACTTATACTAAGCCTTGTGTTTATCACCCCACGAATCGGACAGCCAAAGAAGTATGTAGCGGGCTTATTCATGTATTTGCTCTGGCTCGGCTATTTGTGGCTGGGAAATGACATCCCTGAAGAAGCTGGCAGGTCAAACACAGTCCTATATATGTCATTTTTACCATTGCTGTACTACACTACGTTATTCCTCATCCTGTTTGAACGGATTGTGGAGCTGCTCCAAAGGATTTACCGTTCTTCCATCACCGATGGTCTGACCGGGCTATATAACCGTAAATATTTTTCAGGACGACTACGGCGATATATGGATCAAGGAATCCGCGTGTCGGTCATTTTTTGCGATATTGACAATTTCAAAAAGTTGAATGATACGCAGGGCCATGCTCGTGCGGATGAAGTACTCAAACAGGTGGCACAGATTATGGAGGATGAACTGGATGAAATCGGACTGACCGGACGATACGGTGGCGAGGAACTGGTCGCAATGGTTGTGGATCGACGTGCCAAGGTTGGACATGTCGCAGAACGTATCCGCGAGCGGGTCGCGGAGGAAAGCATTGTCACAATCAGTGTCGGACACAGTACAGTGAAGAAGGAAATGAACCCGGATGAACTGGTCAAACAGGCCGATCAAGCGATGTACATATCCAAAACGACAGGTAAAAACAAGGTTACAGCTTATAAAGCAGCCGAAGTGAAAAAAAGTCGGGCAGCACGCGCACAATAAATTGTAAACTGCGATTCGTTGTTAAAAGTTGAGTTTGAATAATTCTCTGTCTGGTTGTCTATACCACAAAATGACGCACAGGAATCTCATAAGAGCCTGTGCGTCATTTATATTTAATCTGCTCATCAAACTTCTGACGTTGCAGATGCTATATCCCGGCCGATCCATGTCAGCTCTTCACTAGTCAGCTCTCGATAGCTGCCCAGTGGAAGCTGTTCATCCAGCTTCAATGGTCCCATGGCCGTTCTTTTCAAATAGGTCACCTTTTTACCAACCGCCTCGAACATACGCTTCACTTGATGAAATTTACCCTCATGGATGACAAGCGAAATATAGGAAATGACTTCTCCATCTGCCTGGTACGGATGTTCGTGGCGAAGAATAGTCAACTGTGCGGGAAGGGTAACATACCCATCATCCAGTTCCACTCCTGCTGTAAATTGAAGAATATCCTCCTCCGTGACATGACCCGACACGGTAGCTTCATACGTTTTAGGAACATGCCGCCGTGGAGAAAGTAGCTCATGCGCTAGTTTACCGTCGTTGGTCAATAGCAATAATCCTTCTGTATCTTTATCTAAACGTCCTACTGGAAAAGGCTCAAAATGTCGTTCCTCCGCACTCAGCAAATCCAGTACCGTCCGCTCCCTTGTATCTTCAGTTGCAGAGATGACACCTGGTGGCTTGTGCAGCATGATATAAATATACTCCCGAAAAACAACACGTTCCCCGTTCACTTCAATCTGATCCTGGTATGGATGAACCTGTAAGCCGCTATCCTTGGTGGTCTTCCCGTTTACCGTGATTATCCCTTGCTTCACCTGTCGCTTGATATCACTACGGGTGCCATATCCCATATGGGTTAAAACTTTATCCAAACGTTGCGTTTGTCTCCCTTTTCCACTCATACCGATGTCCACCTCCAGCCTGTAGGGTATTCATTTTTGAGCATGCCATCCTGCCATTTGCCCCACCCAGCCGAATAACCATCAATGCACACGAGAGTATGGCCTTTGGGCTGGACTTCGTTCCGCAGTGCCATTCTCTCAACGGGGATGGACAAGGTCTCCCCTTTTAAATACCGGATGGCCTCAGCATCTGAACTGGAGAGATTGATGCTTCTAACCGCCTCTGAAGAGCGTAATGCCACCGCCAGCGGGTGTGAAGGCACAAAGCGACCATTCTTGTCAGTACCCATAAACCAGCCTGGTCGCACCACCTTAAGGCCGTCCAAACGATGTGATGCCAGTGGCGACTGATAAATGCGATCTCCATAAACCACCGTATAGCCTGTAAAAGACACTTCCAGTTGCTCCTTCACAAATTGGTGATAGGATTCCAGCACATCCTGTGGGGAGCGTACAGCGGATTTTACATTTTCTTTGCCAGATCGGGACTTAATGCCACCCAAGCCGCGCGCGGACCTTCCTTTACCGGACTTCCCGTCCATTCCTTTTCCACTTCGTTTAGGCTCACCAGTTCCATGTCTTCCTTGACGGCTTGGTGTCTGCGCTTCCCTGACGGATAAAAACGGCTTCTTCCGTGGATACGCTGCATCTATATTCAATGCCCTATCATCCTTGTCCTCAAATGGAGTCAAATCCTCCGATTCAGTGTGATCTTCTATCGCAGCGGCATGCCCCCCCTGATGCTGCAATACAGCGATATAATGGCCTTCTCCCTCTACGAGATGCGGCCAAAGGCGTGCTGTTCCCCGCAGCTCGGGGTATGCTGACGCGACCTCTTCACTCATCCATTCCGGGTGGCCTGGTGCAAAGCCTGCTTCTGACGAAACAGGGACTACGTCAAAATCGGGGTGAGCCTCCAGAAATTCTGCGATCATTCCTTCATTTTCTTCTGGCGCAAAGGTGCAGGTCGAATAGACAATTCTCCCTCCTGCGCTCAGCATTGAGGCCGCTACACGCAAAATGTCCCGTTGCATGACTATACATTTATCTACCGAATGCGTTTCCCATTGTTTTGCCATGTCCTCATCCTTGCGGAACATACCTTCTCCCGAGCAAGGTGCATCAATTAGTATCTTGTCAAAAAAATGTGGAAAGGCATCGGCGATTCGATCCGGGCTTTCATTCAGTACCACGGCATTACGCACACCGTACAATTCCACATTTTTAGCCAACGCTTTGGTTCGGTCCGCGCTAATATCATTTGTCACCAATACGCCGCTTCCTTGTAATTTGGCAGCTATTTGGGTTGATTTCCCGCCCGGTGCAGCACATAAGTCCAATACAGCTTCGTCCTGAGCTACATTGAGCAGCTCAACCGGAGACATTGCACTCGGTTCCTGTACATAGTACAGCCCCGCATGGTAGTAAGGGTGTAATCCCGGCTTTGTACCGTGCGGAATATAAAAACCCGTGGCACACCACGGAATCGGCCGCAGTTCGAACGGAGAACGTTTCTTAAAGTCCTCTACCGGAATTTTTAATGTATTGACGCGAATCCCGGCATGGGGCGTGTGGTCATAGGCAGTCATAAATGCTTCAAATTCTTCGCCGAGCAATTGCTCCATGCGCTTTACAAATGCTGTGGGGAGCTGTACACCCATAATCGTAATCATCCTGTCCTTTTAAAATAAATTTTATTGTACCATATTCAACCTGTTATCTTGTAATATCGGTGTGATTTACAAACTTTCACTACAAGATGTAATGTTGTATAATAATAAGATTCATAGCTGCATATTTTGAATTTTGATAGGAGAGATTGCATTGAACGCACAAAAATCCAACAAAAAAAAACTTATACCTGTCATCGGCTTTTTTGTTGTGCTGGTCATTTTGATTGGTGTGCTGCTCGCTTTAAATTCAGGCACTAAAAACAAGCTGTATGGCGTTTCCACAGCCTCGTTAAATCCTGCTACTCAAGAGCTGCTGAATGACCCGAACTATCAGCAAATTATTAAGCCGGAAGATTTACAGAGCAAAATTGACAAAAAGGAAAACTTTTTCGTCTATCATTTCGCCTCCGACTGTGTGCATTGCCGCGCCACTACTCCTAAGCTCTTGCCTTTGAGCAAGCAGGAGAACATCACGATGCACGAATTTAACCTGCGTGAGTATGAGGATGGCTGGGACAAGTATAAGATTGAGTATACCCCTACGCTCATTTATTACGAAAAAGGCGTGGAAAAGGAACGTATGGTAGGCGGGTTGAAGGAAAATCCTTCGGACAATGGATACACACTCGACGATTTCAAAGCCTTCTTTGAGAAATATAAAAAGAACGTAACCTCCTAGGCAAACCTTCACACACCTCAAAACGATAAAGCAGCCCGATCCTCATGAAACGGATCGGGCTGCTTGCTTATCATGCGCTTCAAACTCAAGGTGCATCCTTCGTTTCCGCTGAGACAGAACCTGAGCCGCCAGCGGCCTGTCTTCGCCTAATAGAAGCTTCCAGCGCCTGCTGACGCTGCTCATGCTTTTCCCCACGCCGAGGACCTCTTTGCTGCGGAATGTTGACCGGAATAGACGACGATGCCTTCTCCACGGCCCGGCGCAACCCGGGCTCGACGATTTCAATCGTCATATCCCGATAAACCGGCGGTTCTTGCTGAAGCTCTTCCGTGCCGGTCATAACAGCTTCAGCAAGCTGACGAGCGCAAATGCGCGCCTCTTCCACCAGCTTCACCATATTAATGCCCAGCGCCTGCGAAGGAGCATGCTCCAACCGGTGGACCGCACTATCCAGCATCATATGTCCACCACGATAGTTACCATTCCGAAAATGATACAGCCCTACAGCAACTTGCAGCAAACCTTTATATACAGGGTCACGGTCCAGCTTAAGCCACAGCTCTTCCAGTACCTCATGACATTCAAAGTAATCCCGATCACGATTGAAGTATACCAAATAAGTCACGTATAGCGGTTCGTAGGAAAGGTGTGCCATTTAATACTCATCCCTGTCTTCTTCCTTGGTAGAGGCTTCTAGCATCTCCTTGACCTCATCGTGAAGCAGCTTGATTCCTTCCATGTCGTGCCGTTCCCACAGTTCATTGAATCTGCGCTGCGCATCAATCGTTTCACTGATCTTATGGTAGAAATACAGCCGATGCATGCCTGTTAGCACTTTGGAAACGATATTGGCTTCATCCTCGAATTTTTTCTGCGCTTCCAATATTTCAAGACGCATGGAAGACATCTCATTATCCAATACAAAGGCTGCCTCAGCTGCCTTTTTCAACCGTGTACGCATATTATCAGGCAAGCTTTCACGATACTTATAGCTAAGAGAATGCTCTATGGTTGCCCAAAAATTCATAGCCAAAGTACGGATTTGAATTTCTGCCAGCACGATTTTCAGCCCGACTGCTGTCTGAACCGGATACTCCACAATCATATGAAAGCTGCGATAGCCACTGTCTTTATAATTGGTGATATAGTCCTTTTCATACAGTACGGTCAAATCCTTACGTCTTCTGATATATTCGGCCACCCGCCGAATATCCTCTACAAATTGACACATAATGCGAATACCTGCAATATCCTCGATTCCCGTCTCCAGCTGATCAGAAGGAACCTGTAATCTCTTCGCCTTATCGAGGATGCTTGATATTTTTTTAACCCGTCCGGTTACGAATTCGATAGGAGCGTATTCCTCGCGCTTTTTCAGCTCCGCACGCATTGTTTTGAACTTGACCTTAAGCTCTTCCACCGCCTGATCGTATGGCAGTAAAAATGTTCCCCAGTCTCTTCCGTCCATCCCCGTACCTCCTGTCTCTTCCGACAACACTTTTTTATCTGTGATCTGCACCAACAGCCTCGGTAATGTGTCTAAAGCCGTCCTTTCGAAGCAGCTCACGCAGGCCAGCATGTATAGCTCTATTTACTTCCGGCCCTTCGTAGATCAATGCTGTATAAATTTCAATCAGACTTGCGCCTGCTTTAATTTTGTCATAGGCATCACGGCTCGTGAATATACCGCCTGATCCGATAATAGGAAGCTTACCTTCCGTCTGGCGATACACCCGTCCGATGACCTCTGTGGAACGGTCACGCAGCGGCTTACCACTCAGCCCTCCTGTTTCACTCGCATTTCGGTGCGTTAAACCAGCTCTGGATATCGTTGTATTGGTCGCAATAATGCCGTCTACTCCACTGGCAGCAATCGCATCTGTCATATATTCCAATTCCTCATCCGATACATCTGGCGCAATTTTAACCAGTACAGACTTGGCATTGCCATACTTTTTCGCCTGGACTCCCATCTCTGCCCGAACCGCTTCCAATAACGACTTCAGTTCATCACCATGCTGGAGCTTTCGTAAATCCGGCGTATTCGGCGAGCTAATATTCACTACAAAGAAGTCCGCATACGGATACAGTGCGGAAATACACTTTTCATAGTCCTTATGAGCATCCTCATTGGGCGTGATTTTATTTTTGCCGATATTAACTGCGACCGGAACAGGTCGATGTTTGAGTGCAGCCAGACGCTTGGCCATGCTCTCAGCACCCAGATTGTTAAAGCCCATCCGATTGACTAATGCCTCATCGGGAGGCAGTCGGAACAAACGTGGCCGATCGTTACCGGGCTGTCCCACAGGTGTCACCGTTCCCACTTCCATAAATCCAAACCCGATGGAAGAAAAACCAGTAACCGCTTCTGCATTTTTATCCAGTCCTGCAGCCAGTCCAATCGGGTTGGGAAAATGAATGCCAAACAGATCAACGGCAAGATCCTCCGTCTCCTTGACTCCGTACATTCCTCGCAGTGTCGCTGCTCCACCAGGAAGTGAGCCCGCATGTTTTAAACCGTCAATGACTACATGATGGGCCGTCTCTGGACTCATTTTAAAAAAAACAGGTTTCGCAATCCTTCGATACAACACGATTCATCCACTCCGTTCTATGCCCTTGCACAATCCTAAAAAAACATCTCTACAAAATAGTTTAGCTTTTTCCATACCAAAAAGAAAGTAATTTGCGAGGTGCAACATCAGAACAATTCAGTTGTCATGGAGATGTCATTGAAAATGTATAATCAAACCATTTACAATGGACATAGTAAGACAAGACCTTAGCTCGTTAGAAAAGAGGGATTGCTGATATGAAGACCAAGCGCAAGCCGCCCAGTCTGCAAAAGAAAAAGGATGAGGTGAACAAGAAAGCGATTGTATGGACCGCCGTCAGCTTTGTTCTCCTCATCATTGTAATTATTCTGGTCATTGTTTTAGCACAAGCAGGAAATCGTTAAACACCAAGTAGCAATAGCATCAAAATTTTAATTTAGCCAGTGATAGGTTTTGCGGGGATTCGTCTGGTCATGCTGCGGCTCACTTGTAAATCGAGAACCAGGCACAAGCACTTGATCAGGCAATCCCCCGTTACCAATGACTACCTCCGTACCCGAAGGTACGAGTGCAAACAATTCCTCCACATCCTCTTTACCCATTCGGACGCAACCCAAAGACTCATTTTTGCCAATGCTGTCCGGCTCGTTCGTGCCATGAATGGCATAATTCGTTGCAGACAGTTGCATTCCACGGCTGCCAAACTCACCGTTGGATTTTCCGTTCGGATTTACTACTTTATCGGTAACCACAAATTTCCCTTCTGGTGTTCTTTCTCCACCCAAACCGATAGGATAATTTCGAATAAGTACATTGCCACTTACCAGGGCGAGCCTATGCTTAGATTTGTCCACCACAATTCGCAGCGGTTGCCCCAGAAAAGGCCTTCCGTGCAATGACGATGCCAGTAATGGACTGCTTCCGGCCAACGAGTCAGCGTCTAAATCTACTGCCTTCCCTGTTCCCTTTCCTGGTGAAGCAAGTAAATTACGCATAGGTGTAAAAGCCTTCTTCATCCCGTCTGTCGTACCATACATCGTGTTAGCGGGAAAGTCTCGAGTCAGTTCATCAAGACTCTGGGGAAGACGTTGATGCTGTGAGCGAAAAGCACGCATGGAGCTATTCAGCACAGCTAATTCCTCCTGTCCAGCAGCCCATTTTAGACCTGCTTTGCGAAGATTTTCACTGTCTGACGGCTTACAAGCACACGCAGCTGCGTCGTAAGACTGAACAGCTAATCCGCCGTTTCCTTTGTTCTGTACACTAAGTAATGGTTTCATGCCCTCTCTCCAGAGCAGCCACGAGCCCCCTTGCTCCATGCCCAACACCGTAGTCCTGGATGGCAGTCGGCTAGTCTTAGCCAACATATCAGTAAGCCCCGTTCCAGCTTCACTCCCTTTTCGAGCTTGAGCCGTAAACACACCACCAACCACACCGATCTGGGCCGTCTCCTTCGGATCAGCAGTGGCCACTTTCGTAACTTCAATATTATCAATTGCTGCCTGCTCAGTTCCAGATGGATCAAATGTATTCTCATTTGAAGGTCTCGGTGAATTAGCTGAGGGAACCCATATGAGCAGTAGTACCATTAACGCAGTTAACAAGCGACGTGTTCGAGCCGTTCTTCGCTCCTTCTCCTTGGACATCTGAACCAGTTTATCCTGATATTCCATCCATACGTCTGCCGGAATCTGTTTATGCTCGAAGGCTTCGAACACTTCTCCTGCGCGATTAAAGCAATAATTTGCTTTGCCCTCCTGACCGCTGCTCTCATACTCTTTGCCGAGTAAATACCAGGCCATTTTATTATCAGGGTGTTTTTTCACATACGATTTAAGATGAGGCGAATGGTTCATCGGATCCTCCTGATCGTGTAATCTTGCATACTTCCTATTATGTATATCGGTAAAAATAGACTTGATGGACAGCACATAAGAAAAACGTCTATCGACGTACTTTCACAGAAGCCAGACCGCGCTTGGCAGAAGTTTTTCTTGCGGTTATAGAATGGTTCAGCCTCCGCTGAACCATTCTATAACCTAAAAAAACAGCACCAACAGCTTACTTTCACCGTTATACGGCGAAGGGAACTGTCGGTGCTGTGCCTATCAAAGAAGCCTACGCTTAACCTTCTTTATTGAACGGCTCGTCTGCTACTTTAATGGAATCCGTAGGGCAACCGTCACAAGCATCCTGCATATCATCAAACAGGTCTTCTGAGATCGCCTTGATGCCTTGGTTGGCATCCCCTTCAAAGATCACTTCAGCCAAACCTTCATCATCATAATCATAAATGTCTGGTGCTGTAGCGCCACAGGCTCCGCATGCAATGCATGTATCTTTTTCTACCCAAGTGTATTTAGCCATAACTTTTCTCTTCCTCCTATACAATCAAACAAACCAGCTTTTGCATTCTATTCACATATTAATACAAACCCAATATTATTACAAATTATTTTCCTTTATCCTTCATGCAAAAAATGCTTATAACGTAAGCTTCTGCTTGCACTAATCTATCCAAAAGTTCACTCCGGAGTTGGTAGATTGTCTTTTTGCAGCGAAGTTCCGCGCAACTTGGAGTTGCGAAGAAGTACCGAAGGATCATCTCCCAGCATCCCAGCGGTCAAAATTGCATTTTCACCAAACTTGTCGCGAAGTGCATCCATCGTCTTCAATAAGCTTTCTTTCTTGGGCTGATCCTGGTATTCAAATAGATCCATTTGAACGGCCGCTTCCTCCTTTGGAATAAGCTGCTGTAGCGTAATCCCCAGCAAGCGCACAGGCTTATCTTCTCCCCAATGGCGACGATATAACGCACAAGCTTCCTTATATATGTCCTCTGCACTTTCCGTAGGAGTGCTCCTGACTTGAGAACGCGTAAAGGTCTTCATATCCGGCGTCCGAATCGTCAATTGTATACCTCCTGCCAGCATACCGTGTCGTCGAAGCCGCCGGGCTACCTGATCACTAATGTTAAGAAGTACCCGTTGGGCTTCTTCCAGTTTGACCACATCCATAGGTAAGGTGGTCGTGTGGCCGATAGACTTGTTTGGCTCCCGCTCAGTGCTGACTGGAGAATGATTAATCCCGTTAGCAGCCAATTTTAACCACGAACCCGTCACACCAAATACCCCAACCAGCATATGTTCATCAGCCTTAGCCAGTTGCCCAATGGTGCGAATGTTCATTTGTAGAAGCTTATCTGCCGTTTTGCGGCCCACACCAAACAATTGACCACAAGGTAGGTTCCACAAAATGTTGGGTACATCACGCAAACGTAGAACAGAGATCCCACGTGGTTTTTTCAGATCAGAGGCCATTTTTGCCAGCAACTTGTTGGGAGCAACTCCAATTGAACAGGGCAGACCGAGTTCGTCTTCTACTCTGCGCTGGATTTCCTCAGCAATTTCCATAGGTGTTCCAAACTGTTTGGATCCAGAAATATCCAGATAACACTCATCAATTGAAGTTGCTTCCAGCATAGGCGTATACGAATATGCAATGCTCATAAATGCTTTGGAATAACGACGATACAAGTGAAAATCAGGCTGTATTACGATGAGCTGTGGACAGATCCGGCGAGCCTGCTGAACGACCATTCCTGTTGAAATGCCCAATCGTCGGGCTTCATAAGAGCAGGTTACAATTACACCTTTGCGCAGCTCACTACTGCCTGCCACCGCGGTAGGCAGTCCCTTATATTTCTCTGGCTCCTCCGCGGCATGAACGGAACAATAAAATGCGTTCATATCCACATGCAGAATAACTCGCCCGCCAACCGGATAATAAGCACTGACATCTTTCATGCTCAACCCTTCTTTTAACTGTAAATTCACCCGTCATCGCGGGAATATGTGTTTTGATTTTACACTTGAGATACCCTTAAGTACCATTTCTATTTTACATAAAAAATAAAGGTTTTGCGGCTAAAAATGATAATTATATATTACAATTGAAGTCATAAGTTGATATAATCGACTAACATACGAACACGACAAACTAACGCTTTCCTGTTTTTAAGCGTTAAACAACTAAATTAATGTGCTTAAAAAAGCAGAATATTACCAATCTGAGCAATCCGCAAAGGAGGAGTCCCTCATGTCCACCGCTATTTCTATCTTTGACACAACGCTGCGAGACGGCACTCAAGGAGAAGGAATTAGCTTGTCTGCTGATGACAAATTGAAAATCGCCAAAAAACTCGATGATCTCGGTGTTCATTATATTGAAGGCGGGATTCCCGGAAGCAACAGCAAGGATATCGAATTTTTCAAACGGGTACAAGAACTGGGCCTTCGGGCAAAGATTGTCGCCTTCGGCAGCACGCGCCGCAAAGATAGCATCGCAGCACAGGATGTCAATCTGCAACGAATTCTGGAATCCGGCGCTCAGGCTGCTACACTTGTGGGTAAATCATGGGATTTTCATGTACACACCGCCTTACAGACGACACTGGAGGAAAATCTGTCTATGATTTACGACTCCATCGCCTTTTTAAAGCAAGGGGGCATGGAGGTTATTTTTGATGCCGAACATTTTTTTGACGGATATAAAAACAATCCCGAGTATGCAATGGCCGTTATGAAAAAAGCAGAAGAAGCAGGCGCGGATTGGCTCGTGATGTGCGATACAAACGGCGGCACCTTACCGCATGAGATTCAGGAAATTGTCACTGTGCTGCAAAGCCAAATAACGAGGTCGCAGTTGGGTATTCATACACACAATGACTGCGAATTGGCAGTAGCGAACTCTTTAAGTGCTGTACAAGCAGGCGCAAGGCAGGTTCAGGGTACCATCAACGGCTACGGTGAACGGTGTGGTAACGCTAACCTGTGCTCCGTCATTCCTAATTTGCAGCTCAAGCTGGGCTACGACTGTCTAGATACTGAGAAGTTAAAGCAACTCCACAATACAGCCCGCTTTGTGAGCGAAGTCGCCAACGTCAATATGCCTGTGAACCAGCCTTATGTTGGCAATGCAGCTTTTGCCCATAAGGGGGGCATTCATGTGTCAGCCATTCTGCGCGACTCACGAACTTATGAGCACATCGCTCCTGAACTTGTGGGGAACAAGCAGCGGGTCTTGGTCTCCGAACTGGCCGGGCAAAGCAACGTGGTATCCAAAGCGCAAGAGCTGGGCATCACCCTTGACCCATCCAGTGATGAGGCACGTGGCGTAATTAGCCGCATCAAGGAACTGGAGCATCAGGGATACCAATTTGAAGGCGCGGATGCTTCGCTGGAACTGCTCATTCGTGAAGCAGGTGGTGAAGTGAAGGAAATGTTCTCTTTTGAGTCCTTCAAAGTGCTGGTAGAGAAAACAGCCGGTCGCCCGGTCGTATCCGAGGCATTCTTGAAACTGAATGTCGCAGGGACGAGTGTCTATACTGCAGCTGAAGGCAACGGTCCTGTCAACGCGCTCGATAACGCACTCCGCAAGGCTCTTTCTCAATATTTCCCTGCTTTGCGGGACATGCATTTGGCCGACTACAAGGTACGTGTGCTTGACGAAAAGGATGCCACCGCCGCCAAGGTACGTGTGCTCATTGAGTCTAAAAATTACGAGGACGTCTGGAGTAACGTAGGCGTATCCGAAAATGTAATTGAAGCCAGCTGGGAAGCTCTCTTGGACAGCTTCCGTTACGCATTGTTGGAAGCACCAACTCCAACAAACGATCAGTCAGAGCTTACTCATCATGGATTAGTTAATCATTAATCAGTTGCTCGCATGAGCTTATAAGGTGCCTTTGGCGGTCTACTCGGATCCCAAAGACACCTTCTTTTTTTGAAGAGTTTCAATTTTGCGTTCCAACTCCTGCTCACTGAGCATGCCGATGATGATTTCGCTGACCTGTCCATAAGGATCAACCATTACATGAGTCGGAAAAGCCACCCCTCCAACTCGTTCAAACAATACTCCTTGCTCATCAAGTAAAATGGGAAACTGGAGATCCAAAGAGCGGGAAAACTTCTGTACATCCTCCAATCGATCATAACGAGTTACATTGATACCATACACATCTACATCATCTTTGTACTTACTATACAACTCATTCAGCATAGGCGCTTCTAATCGGCACGGATCGCACCATGAAGCCCAAAAGCTAATAACCAAAGCCTTATTGCGCGGGGCCCCTACATCGTAGGTCTTGCCGTTTAACCCCTTTAAAATCATAGAAGGAAGCCGTTGACCAGGCTTTATCTTTTTCATTACCTCTACCGCATCTGTTTCAGCCTCTACCTCTTTCTCAGCTTCAAGTCTTTCTCTACCGTATTCCTCTTTTAATAGTGCATTTTCCATGGACAGGTTTGCTGCATAAGTTGTGTTTGCAATAACTCCCCATGAAGCCCCAACCACAACCAGTATAATCATCGCTCTGATGAAAAGAATTTTTTTCACAGTCTTATCACCTGTCTTTCATCTGAATGGCCCTTACCTTCTCCATAGGATGCCCATACTGTTCCCAGCTCTAACCTTCTAAATCTGAACAAGACGCAAAAAAAAAAAACAGCAAAACGACGAAATCGCGAACTTGCTGTTTTGATGTGTATATGAATGCTATGCCTTGTACTGAATCAGGCATGACTTAAATGCGCGTAGACATCTGCCAAATTGGTCACATTACGCTTCAACATTTCCTGAACATAAGCAACCCACAGCTTAGCCGTCATTTTCGCATCCTCTAACGCATGGTGCCGCCCTTCAATCGGAATGGATTGATAGGTCAACAATTCATCCAAACTGTAGGTTTGATGTTGCTGTGGCTCAAGCCATTTGGCAAGCATCATCGTATCCAGAACACGATGAGTCAATTGAACTTTAGATGTTTTCCATAACGCAGCATTCAAAAAGGCCTTATCATGAGCGCTAGCATGTGCTACAAGTACTCGCCCACCTACAAAGGACATAAAGTCGTGCAGTCCATTCATAAGTGGTGGAGCTTCATCCGTCATTTCCCGGGTAATCCCAGTTAGTTCAGTAATGTACTCAGGAATCACAGTCCGTGGATTAACAAGCGTATAAAACTGCTCTTTTTCCATAATCATGTCCCCGACAACCCGAATCGCCCCGAACGATAAAATCTCATCTCCATGCTGTGCTGAAAATCCCGTTGTCTCCAGATCAAAAACTACCGTCTCCAAACGATCCAGCGGGGTCCGCAATACTTCAGAGCGCCGTTGTTCCCGGGTTAAGGAGCGAATAAACGCCATCTGTTGAGCCGTAGGAGCCCCCATTACAGATGCGATCGCAGACGGCACTCCTCCTCTGCGGAGAGCGCTCCAGAAGCCACTTCCCTGCGCTGGTTCCTTCATGACCTTCTCCCTTCCATAAATCGCAACTGCCTTTGCAACGCACGATGCAACCGTCGTACCGTCGAAAGCGCCTCGCGCAACTCATGCCAGCCTTTACCTTGTTTCAGCGGCTTTACAGCCAGGTAGCCATTGCTGACCAGCAATCCATCATTCTCCTTCACTGGTGTAGCCATTCGTAGCTGAAGCGCAATCCGAAAGGCACGCTCGCAAGCATCGAGTAAAGGCAACGGTGCCGCTTCCAGTGATGCGAGACGACTGAGCCTTTTGAAGGTGGAGGTTTCCTCTACACCATGTTGCAACGCCAAAAAACGGACTGCGTTCACCAGCGGAATGTACAACCCGTATTTCACATCAAAATCGCCCGCATGCTCACCGAAGCGCTCGGTAACAACCTGACCTAAAATGTTAAGTGTCGCTTTATGCCTCACCGTGTTCCTAAGTACCGCCGAGGGTAAATCAGGATGTATTCGGAACAACTCATAAAAACTTCGTTTCCAGTTTGCAGATAGTCGTTCATCTCCAGCGATATGCCTCATATCAGACGAGATAATCAGATAACGGATCGGCTCCCAAGCAAAATCGTCCGACCATTTTGTTAGCTGTTTTTGCCATTCAGATAATGTTTGACGCCACAACGGCTCCGAGCACATTACTTTCCCCTCACATTTGGGATATCCCAAATACTCTAACATCGCAGACACTTTGCGACCAAACTCTCTAAAATATAATTCTTTGTCGGCAGATATCGTGTCACTGATAATCATACCGTTATCCTGGTCACTCCACAGCGTTGATTCCGAGCGCCCCATGCTTCCGAAGGCTATAAATGCGTAAGGGACGGGAGGAGGGCCGAAGCCATCCTCAACCATCCCTTTTTCGCACATTTGTACAGCTCTGGCCGCGATGCGGTCATGCATTTCATTCGCCGTTTGTAACCAGTCTGATAACGGAGCGGAGGCTTGAGAAGCCAGCAACCATTTTTGAGAGTCGACCCTGGCCCGCCTTAGCGATTCAGGTGTATCTGCATGATCAATCGCTTCGGCGGAACTCACCCAAGGGGCCATATTTTGCAGTTCCATACTTCCATCTCCTCCGCTCATCCATACTGGTTCTTTATATTTTACATATTAGTTCACAATTCCAGAACGCTTTTCAGCCTCAGCAACCAACTTCATTTGCTCAGGATAGCCGTACGTACCGTGTTCACTGATATCCAATCCCATTGTTTCTTCCTCTTCTGTAACGCGAATACCCATAATCGCTTTCATCGCACCCAGAATAATGAAGGAAATGACAAACACGAAAGCCAAAGTGCCAATCAGTCCAAGCAGCTGTACTCCTAATTGGGTAAATCCACCACCATAGAACAGACCCGCTTGACCTACACCAGTTATTTTTACAAGCTCAGGAGTAGCGAAGAACCCTGTGGACACTGCGCCCCACATCCCTGCAACACCGTGCACGGAGAAAGCATATACCGGGTCGTCTACTCTTGCACGCTCGAACCATTGCGCTGTGAAGAAAGTAACGATCCCTGCAACTGCACCAATGACCAATGCCGCCCAAGGTGCTACAAAGGCACAAGAACCAGTAATAGCAACCAAAGCCGCCAGCACACCGTTTAGCATAGCAGGAATATCTGCTTTTCCATATACCATCCAGGATACGAGCAAAGCGAAAACCCCACCTGCCGCAGCAGCAATATTGGTAGTCAAGGCCACATATCCAAAGAATCCGTCGTTCATAGCTGATACAGCACTACCCGGGTTAAACCCAAACCAACCAAACCAGAGAATAATAACACCCAAGATAGAGTACACCTGGTTATGACCAGGGATAATGTTCGGCTTGCCATCTTTATTAAACTTGCCCAGACGCGGTTTGAGCAGCAGGGTAGCGACGAGTGCTGCCGTAGCGCCTGTCAAATGGACTACCGTCGAACCGGCATAATCCTGCATCCCCAACTTACCAAGCCATCCACCGCCCCACACCCAGTGAGCTACAACCGGATAAATCACGATGGAGAACAAAATACCGAAAATAATGTATACACTTAATTTTGCACGCTCTGCCATCCCCCCACATGCGATAGAAAGTGATACCGCAGCGAAAGCAAAGTGGAACAAAAACATAATTGTAATCGGAACATCCAGACCTGAGAGAGCATCAAACGATGCAGCCGCATCCGTACCACTCATGAAGAAACCCGTCAGTCCCATAAATCCGTTTCCGCCATCATTACCAAAGCCGAATCCAAATCCAAGTGCCCAGAAGGACAAAGCCGCAACACCCGTGGTGAGAATCGTTTTACCAGCGACATGACCCGCATTCTTCATTCGAGTCGAGCCTGCCTCCAGCAATGCAAATCCCGCTTGCATAAAAAATACAAGTATAAATGCCAAGAACGTAAAGGCCGTGTTTAGCCCGGCTTGAAGTTGAATATTTGTCGGACCGTCAGCAGCAAACGCACCTACCGGAAAAGCTAATACTGTCAGCATGGCCAATAATACAACTAACCACTTTTTTCTCATGAAGCCCACTCCCTCGAATGTTAAGTTTCTTTACATTTCGTGAAATTCTTATTGTCATTATAATCAGAATACATGAAAGTTGACAAGATTTTTTTTATTATGTTAAAAAAATATGGTTCCAAACACTACATGTCATATTTACTAACTATAAAAGTAGCTTGTTTCTGTTCAAAAAAAGCATAACGTTTGACTGTATGGTTGGGAATCATGTAAAATATTCTTTATAAACACTCCGTTTGCAAATGCTAATATTGAAGGTTGAACGAAGAGCGCGAGGTGAAGACAGATGGGGATATGAAGCTGTATCGAATTGGTGAGCTAGCCAAGACGGCTGGTGTCAGCGAACGAACTATTGATTATTACACAAAGCTTGGTTTGATCACACCTGAAGAACGATCATTGAAAAATTATCGGCTCTATAATGATGAAACCTTAAACAGGCTTGAACGTATTAACCAAATGAAACAAGAGAAGTATAGCCTAGAGGAAATCAGACAGACACTGATTAAATGGAACTCGGTTGCGGGGGAAGAGCACGTCACTGACAAACTAACGAGTCTGGAGATGCACATGCAGCGTCTAGAACGCGAAGTCAATGAACTACAGCCTCTCTTGGGGCAGCTCAAGCCCGTTCAAGCGCGCAAGTTGCTTACTGGTCTACTACCACAAAGCGCCGCTTGTATCGAAGCTCTGAAGTATCTGCTGGAGCATAGTTCTATGATGTAGATACCCTGGCTAGTATGATGAACAATATTGGAGGGTTGCTTTATGATGGGTATGTATATATTGATTATTCTTGCGTTCGGATTATCCTTATGGGCGCAATTCCGTGTAAAAGGTACTTTTAATAAATGGTCTGATGTCCCAAATGAAAATGGGTTGACCGGTTATGATGCAGCTCGGCATATGCTAGATCGCAATGGTTTGCATGATGTGCCTATTGAACCAGTACCTGGTGCGTTATCTGACCATTATGATCCAATGCAAAGAGTCGTACGGCTGTCCGAGCCCGTTTATTATGAAAAATCCATTTCAGCAGTTGCCGTAGCTTGTCACGAGGTTGGTCATGCCATTCAGCATAAAGAGCATTATCCCATGCTGGCACTCCGTCACCGGATCTTTCCGATCGTAAACTTCGCTTCTGGGATTGCACCGTTTCTGCTGATTGCCGGTTTCTTATTCAGCTACACGAACCTGATTGGCTTGGGTATTATCTTTTTCTCGGCTACTGTTGCTTTTCAATTAATTACATTACCGGTTGAATTTAATGCTTCCAACCGGGCCCGAGAAATTATGGTTTCGGAAGGGTTTATCCGTAGTGATGAAGAACGGGGTATAGCCAAAGTATTAAATGCTGCTGCATTAACTTATGTGGCTGCAGCTCTTGTTTCCTTGCTGGAACTAATCCGCTTAATCGGTATCTTCAACAGCCGGGATTAATTGCTTGTGTTGCAAAAAAGGTTGTTCCTCTACCAAGTTAACGGTAGAGAACAACCTTTTTTCTTTATCTAAACTATACTCACTGTCCTAAATCCGCTTTTGCACTTCCGTTCGGAGTAGCAACACTACCTTTAAGACCAAAATATTGCAACAAAAAAGTTCGGAATGACTTTGCAACTAATGGCAGTTTATCATCTCTACGATGAATCAAGCCAATAGTTCGCGTGACTTCTGGATCAACAATTGACACTCTTGCAGGTTGAAGCGGGTTGGTCTGAAACAACGCCATTTCAGGCAAAAGGCTAACGCCCATACCAGCCGCAACTAATCCGCGTATCGTATCTGTCTCTTCACCTTCAAAAGCAATATCTGGGGTAAATCCTGCCTCCAGACAAGCCTGCCAGACAATCGGGCGTAACGAATATCCATCTCTGAACAGAATAAATTTTTCTCCCTTAAGCTGACTCAGCGTGATATGTTCGGCCGTGGCTAAAGGATGATTGGGCGGGAGAACAGCAAACAACTCCTCGGTCAGCACCACATCCCCCTCCACATGATCATGACGATCGGGAAAAGGAGATACAAAAGCCAAGTCCACCTCACCCGCTAACACATCACGAATTAAACTCGGATACATCCCCTGTTTAAATCTAAATTTAACATTGGGATACCGCTTTCGGAATTCAGCCACTACCGTAGGAATAAGATGAATCCCCAAACTGTGCGGAAAACCGATGCGGATTTCGCCCCCCTCAGGATCCAAAAACTCATGAACCTCCAAAACAGCTCGCTCTAGATCTTTTATTATCGTCTCAACCCGTTTGCAAAATAGCTGTCCCACTGGCGTAAGCTGCAAATTGCGACCCTTTTGCATAAAAAGATTAACTCCCAGCTCCTCTTCAAGCTGATGAATTTGCCGACTTACCGCAGATTGCGCCACATGTAGCTCCTCGGCTGCCTGAGTGACATGTTCTTTCTGCGCTACCTTCATGAAGTATTGTAACTGTCGTAATTCCACTCCGATATTCGCTCCAATCTGTTTTTCAACATCCGGAAGAAGACGTCAATCGAACATCATCCTCTTTCTTCCCTGCTAACTTACGGTAAAACTGTCTTTAGTGGCGTTTGCGCTGGCCAGTCAATCTAATCAATAATCCATACATGAAAAATCCACTGAGTAATCCCCCAAAGTGAGCGGTCCAATTAATGTTCGCTACAGCAAAAGAAAACAGAATACCAAACCCAAGCAGCGTGTACAGCGTTTTGCGCGAAGCATCATCCATCAAGGAACGTTGGAACAAGGCAACGTACAGAAACGCCCCATAGATGCCATAAATCGCTCCTGAGGCTCCTACAGAGACTGTCGTTTCCGCCACCATGTTGTAATGGGCAATGGACAGTATGTTCCCTACAATACCCGTGATCAGATACAATAGCACATAGCGGAAGGACCCCAGCAAACGCTCCAGCGGAGGAGCGAAGACGAGTATGGCAAAGGAATTGAACAGAAGATGATCAAACCCTGCATGTAAAAACATGGCTGATACATATCGCCACAGTTGATCGGTGAATGGCGCCTCATTAATCAAAGCTCCATATCGGATCAGCGTCAAACTATTTTCCGATCCACCCTGTACGGTGAGTACAATAAACATCACAATATTGATGAGCAAAATCAGACAGGTTACTGGGTAAAACCGCAAATAACTTTTCCAGTTCTCATAACGTAAAAAAATCAAGGCAATCCTTCCTTCATGGGTGTCTCCACCTTATTCAAATTGGACAATGTCTTTTATAAAAGATTATAATAGATTTCGGCAACGATAACCAATGCTAAAAACCAAGGAGGCTATTACATATGGCACAAGAACGTACAGGAGCTGCTACTTTTAAAGGCAATGCTTTGACACTCTTAGGTCCTGAACTGAAGGTTGGAGATCAGGCACCTGATTTCAAATTACAGAAAAACCTGTTAGAAGCAGCTACGCTCCAAGACTTTGCAGGCAAAGTCAAACTGATCAGTGTTGTTCCTTCTTTGGATACAGGTGTGTGTGACGCACAGACTCGACGTTTTAACCAGGAAGCTGATTCCCTTGGGGATCAAGTCGTGGTGCTAACTGTCAGCGTCGATCTGCCTTTCGCTCAAGCTCGTTGGTGCGGTGCTGCCGGTATTGACCGCGTATTGACACTGTCCGACTATAAGGATCATTCCTTTGGCGAAGCTTATGGTGTGTTCATCAAGGAATTCCATTTGGATCATAGAGCTATTTTTGTGATTGATCAAAATGACAAAATTGCTTACGTAGAATACTTGAGCGAAATGTCCGAACACCCTGACTATGACCAAGCGATTGCAGCAGTGAAAAAACTCGTCTAAATCAAGACTGCATATTAAAAAAGCGAGTGAAGGGTTGCCTTCCTCGCTTTTTTTGACGTTTGTCTGCCACATCACTGCTCACACATCTACAATCACTGCACAACCTTATGAGCAGACAGCTTCTTGTCAATCACAGCGAACAGTTGCAAAATGATGCGGTAATTCGCGCCCAAGTCCCCTAGCGATCCGCGTGAAGCAGAATAAATATCCACCGCACTCCGAACTGGTGAGACAGACAATATGGAAACGGTAATGTCGACGGTTCTACCGAACGCCGTTCGCTTCTCTAACGTAATTTCACCTACGGATGCTACCTCATGAAGAACCTTGTAGCCAGGAATTTTTTTTAGAATAGATGATACTTCTTCCCAAGCCTTGTCTCTCGATAAGTTATAATAGCGTGTCTTCATTTGGGGGTCCTTGACCCGGTCGCTTGTACCTTCTTGGCTGCGCACAATCCCTACCAGAGTCCTCTTCAACGACAAGACATTTCCTCCTTCACGATAATCGTTGCCATAATGCAGCACATCGGTTTTTTTGCTGCAAGCGCTTTATAAAACGTTAAACAACAAAAAGTTAACCGACCATACCTGTGGTATGCGACCTTAGTACCTCATGTCTTAGTTTAACATTGTTGCATACAAAAAACACCCTGTTTCTGCAAGAAGCATGAACAGAGTGTATTCATTATCTTTGGAGTACCCGCCGATGCCGTCCGACCATAGCGTCTTCTGAACCTGCTTTAGCAGGTGGGTGACCGCAGAATAAACTTTTGAAGTCCCCTTGTCAGGAATTGACAGGGCTTTTCAGCTATTCATCCGTATAGATCTCCCTAGACATTGTCATTGGTTCAAAACAACAAATGACCGTAACGTGCATCGCAGGATGTGACCTTATTATAGCGCTTCTCACTCAGAAAGTAAATGCTAGGAGAAATATGTTTTATTTTTAGAGGTTATCACTTTTCTTGTCTTCAATGCTTGCCGTATCTTCATCTTTCTGCTTCATCTTTTCCATTTGATCCTGCATTTTAAGGAATGTTCCATAAAAATTAAAGAAAGCGAACCAGGCAACTACACTACCGATGAAGAATAAGAAAAGCACAGGATATTTGACTCCAATAAATATAACAACGGCGCTACCGAGCATGGTGGAAAATACACGGAATGGTCGAATCAGCGTCAGTAAAACCGCATTTTTGATAATTTGTCCGGTAGACATATGATAATGAGCCACCATCGAAAAGAAGTTAAACATAGACACAAGCAAAATAATGATAAGAATGAGCATAATTACGCCCACCATTTGCAAGTTGCTGAGTTGTGTCATATATACGGTATAATCCACATACATGATGACAAACAGTAACGTGTAAAAGATACCCCCGATTAGACTCTGCTTATAGTTCTCTTTGTACCCTTTAAAAAAGGTACGAAACACGCCTGTATCGGTATCCCCCATTACCCATTTGCGAACCACTGTGAACATAGCCGATGTGGCTGGAAATAAAGTAAGCGGTGCCAAAACAGCCATCGCCCAATTCATTTGTAAAGATTCATTAGCCAAATTCTGATTCATTACAAGTAATTTCAGTATGAGGCAGAACACAAAAGGCGACGAACATAACACCCATAACAAATTTGTAGCCGCCAGTCGGGTAATCCACTCGGTCAGGCGGTAAATACCACCCATAGCTCCTTTAAACTCCAATGTCAGTCTCTCCCTCCGCAAGCCTTGGCAGTTCCAAGACTCATGTTGCTATGCCTATAAATTCCGGCTCTTGGCTATATCATACCGTATTTCAGCCCTAATGCGCCAGTGAAATCAATAAGTGCCTCATTAAAGCAGATTGCTAAAAGGTTCATACATACTGATTCAATCATAACAAAAAAGCCGAAGCTTCATCTGCTTCGACTTTTCATTATTTCATTTCTTATTCGGAAGAGGAATCTTCACGTCTTGCAGGACGACGAGTTTCCCCATTGCTGCTCGGGCGTGGTTTGCGATCTCCACTGTACCGGCTTCCGGAATCACGGTTGTAGCCACCGCCTTCTTTGCCACGGTTGTAACCGCCATATCCACCTTTGCTGCCACTTCCGCCGCTACCACCGGAACGGTTGGAATTGTAACCACCGTTGCTGCGACCGCTGTAGTTGGAAGGCTTGCGACCGCCAGAACGCACGTCTGGTTTACGACGTTTTGCACGGATCGGATCTTCTGGAGTCAGCTCAATCGATGCTTCTCTCTTCTCACCAGTCATTAGTTTCAGAGCTGCGGAGAGAAGTTGCACAGAATCATATTGCTCCAGCATTTGAATAGCCAAACCTTTGTACTCGTTCAGCTCGCCGCTTTCTACAGCCTCTAGGAGACGTTCAGCAATGATACGTTGTTTGCC
This sequence comes from Paenibacillus sp. EKM206P, assembly GCF_011066155.1. Lineage (NCBI taxonomy): Bacteria > Bacillati > Bacillota > Bacilli > Caryophanales > Paenibacillaceae > Paenibacillus > Paenibacillus sp. EKM206P. Next base: position 486,852 of record NZ_JAAMNQ010000004.1, read on the forward strand.
TTCCAGAGCTTCAGCCAACGTTGGAAGCGGCTTGCGTGGAATGCGGTGACGAGTTACACGTTCGATAAAGTGCAAATGGTCAATTTCACGAGGCGTTACGAAAGACCAAGCTTCCCCTTCTTTACCTGCACGTCCAGTACGTCCAATACGGTGAACATAGCTTTCTGGATCTTGCGGAAGGTCAAAGTTCACAACGTGAGTTACACCGGAAACGTCCAAGCCACGGGCAGCTACATCAGTCGCTACGAGCACATCGATGCTTCCGTCACGGAATTTACGCATTACAGCATCACGTTGGTTTTGAGACAAGTCACCATGCAAACCGTCTGCAGAATATCCGCGTTTTTGCAGAGCTTCAGCCAGCTCGTCTACCCGACGCTTGGTACGACCAAATACGATAGCAAGTTCTGGGGATTCCATGTCGATCAAACGGCTCAATGCTTCGAATTTTTGACGCTCAGGAACTTCGATATAGGCCTGATCAATCAGTGGAGCACTAACTTGTTTAGGAATAACTGAAACATGCTCAGGATTTTTGAGGAATTGTTCAGCCAATCTTTTAATATTAGGAGGCATTGTAGCCGAGAAAAGCATCGTTTGACGCTCGTCTGGAACTTGCTTCAGAATGGATTGAATATCTTCCATAAAACCCATATCCAACATTTCATCTGCTTCATCCAAAACAACTGTGTTTACATCTTCCAGCTTGATGGTTTTACGATTAATATGGTCAAGCAAGCGTCCTGGCGTACCAATAATAATTTGAGGTTTCTTTTTCAAAGCGCGAATCTGGCGTACGATATCTTGTCCACCATAGATTGGCAAAGTACGAAGACCTTTGAAACGGGAGAGTTTTTCGATTTCTTCAGCTACCTGGATAGCAAGCTCACGTGTTGGTGCCATGATCAGAGCTCTGATTTTTTCGTCGCTTCTAGAAATTTTGTTGATCAGCGGAATACCAAACGCAGCAGTTTTACCAGTACCTGTTTGGGCTTGGCCAATCATGTCTCTGCCTTGTAGTGCAATCGGGATGGATTGCGATTGAATTGGTGTTGCTTCTTCAAAACCCAGTTCTGTAATCGCCTGAATTACTTTCGGTTCAAGATCAAATTCTGCAAATGTCGTCAAATTTATTCAAACTCCTTCTTAATGGTGGATGTGGTGGACAATCCACAATGTTGTCTGTATTCTTAAGTAGCGATATTATTGTATAAGTTTTCCCCAATACAGTGACAGTTTATTTAGACCTATAACTGCAACTTTCTGTAATGAATTTGGGGAACCTATCCGATACATCTTAAACGAATTTATCCTTTTTAAAACAGTTTAAATTTTAAGTGTTTCTCTGGACATAGGTCCCTACTCAAGAATATCCACATCGCATTATAGCACAGAACAATTCATGAATACCAGCAAGTTGCTTCCCGTATAATTTAAATGAGGTGAAAATAAGTTGTTAAAAATGGTGTTAAACTGCTTAACTGTCATTCTTGGAGCCGCTGCCATTGCATGCGGTTTTAATCTGTTTCTCGTGCCACACCACTTGCTGAGCGGAGGAGTAGCTGGGCTTTCCATGTTAATCGGCTACTTCACAAAATTTGATATCAGCGCGATGTATTTTATTATCAATATCCCGATGCTTATTACAGGCTGGTTTATTTTAGGCAAGCGTTTTATTAGCCTGAGCATTTTATCCGTTGTCGTTACAACATGGATTTTGGCCTTGGTGCCGGTGCGATCTGTCGTGTCGGACCCCCTGCTAGCCTCCGTTTTTGGAGGAGTGATGATCGGCGTTGGAGCAGGAATTTCCTTTCGGGTAGGGGGGTCTACGGGCGGTTTTGACATTATCGGTTCCATCGTCACTCGTTATCGTGACTTCCCCGTAGGAACTGTACTTGTTGGCATGAATGGACTGGTCATTCTTGCAGCAGGATATTTGAACGATGATTGGAATATTGCACTTGCGTCGATGCTATCTATTTTTGTGACTGGCAAAGTGTTAGATCAAATCTATGTCAGTCACACGAAGATTACCGTCTACATTATTACAGAACACACCGACAAGCTACTGGAGCGGATGTTAACCACACCACGCGGTGTTAGCAAAATAAAAATTGAAGGCGCATTTTCACATACTGAAAAAGACATGCTGATGACTGTCACGACACGCTACGAGCTAGTTGAATTAAAACGGATCATTAAAGAAGTGGACCCTTCTGCTTTTGTCAATATTGTGGAAACGGTTGGGGTGATGGGTTCATTTCGCCGAAGATAAGCACAAACCCAAGTGTCAAAATACAGTTTCTGTGGTACACTATATGTGCGCTGTTCCCATAGTATATAAAGACCAGCTTTACCTGCTATTTCACAGGCACTTTGCTTTTCCGAATCGTATTGAATGATTCTTTTGGAATGATTCCGAGCAGGAAAGGGTGATTTTTGTGGAAATGGAAACGGTAAAACTGTCCGACATTGTCTTAAGATGGTATCCGGAAATGCTCCCTTCTCTCAAAAAGGATGAGCTGAACTCGATGATTGTGCTTCGGGACGGGATGTCCATACTCAAGCCAACGGATGCGCTAGAAATTATTCAGTACAGTATTTGCGAGCATCAAGACAATAATTATCTTCAATAAATTTCTTTACCAAGTGCCGCTTCTTCCGGTTGCATCTACAACTGCGAAGAGAGCGGCATTATTTATGCATTTTTATGGATTCAATAAACATAAGTTGGGTTAATCATGTAAGACTGTGCCTGAAGATTCCAGTATTGGTTACAAGCGTGTTGTTTTTCGATACATAACTTTACGTATAATCAGGTAAGCGACATCCATAAGGGAGAGAGTTAGGAAATGAATATGATTTGGGCAATTATGCTATTGGCGATGGGGGTAGGCGGAAACGGGGACCAGTCAGCCAACACTCCAAATGTAAAAGATACGGTGGCAACAACAATTAGCAGCGCCATGATTCAGGCTCAGCACAATAAGATGAAGGTGGATGCCTCCAATCCTCCGGTTAAAATTGACCCACAACCGACGACTCCTGCTATCAAGGGCATCTATGTCACAGCTTATAGCGCAGGCGGTTCGCGTATGACCCAGCTGCTTGAACTGCTTGATAAGACAGAGCTCAATTCCATGGTTATTGATATTAAAGACGATGCAGGTTATATCACTTATCCAACGTCCAATCCCGAGCTGCTCAAATTGGGCAAGCCGCAAAAATTCATTCGGGATATTTCCGGTTTGATGGACCGATTGAAAAAGCATAATGTTTACCCGATTGCTCGTATTGTCGCATTTAAAGATACGGTACTGGCCAACAAAAATCCCGAGATGTCTTTCCGTAATCCTGACGGCTCTGTCTGGAAAAACGGCAAGGGAGACGGGTTCGTCAATCCCTATAATAAAGAAGTATGGGATTATAATATAGCCATCGCTAAGGAAGCAGCCAAACTTGGTTTTAAGGAAATTCAATTTGACTATGTACGTTTCCCTGAAGGCTTTGAGAAAAGAGCAGACAAGCTGAAATATACCAAATCAGATCAATCCCGCTCGGATGCAGTCGCTGAATTCGTACAATATGCCCGCAGAGAGCTTGCTCCATTAGGTGTACGAGTATCCGTAGATATTTTTGGATATGCCGCATCCGTTCCTGCTGCGGAGGGAATCGGACAGGATTTCACTAAAATTTCCGAAAATGTGGATGTTATTTCACCCATGGTTTATCCAAGTCACTACACCACAGGCTGGTTCGGTGTAAAAGACCCTGATAAGAATCCCTACCAGACGATTAAAGGCTCCATGGCCGATACACACAAAAAGCTAGATCCGACAGGCAAGCTAAAGCCAATTATTCGTCCTTGGATCCAGGATTTTACTGCAAGTTGGTTAGGAAGCGGACATTATGCTAAGTATGGAAAAACTCAAGTAGAGGACCAAATTCGAGCGCTTAAGGATATGAAAGTGGATGAATATTTACTCTGGAATGCCACAAACCGCTATTCAAGCGGAGTAACTTACAAATAATTTATCCCTCCGGACTTCTCGTTATCTAATACGAAATTTAGAAATTATATAATTTTTTCGAAGGCTGTCCCGTTGTTTGGCGAACGGGTGCAGTCTTTTTTATTACTGTTCAAATGTGGCGGTATCCCTTACAATAAATACTTACATGTTATGATACATACGAATATTCAATCCCTAGTAAATGAGGAAAACAAAAATGCAATTGACTTCAACAACGGGGCAGAAATGGAAGCAGCTTTTATACATTTTGCTCCCTATCCTGATTACCCAGCTTGCACTATCTGCCATGACTTTTTTCGATACGAATATGTCGGGACACTTTTCCCCTGCCGATCTGGCTGGAGTAGCCATCGGAGTAAGTCTGTGGATTCCTGTACAAACAGGCCTTAACGGAATACTTATGGCTATCACACCTATTGTATCTCAATTAGTGGGAGCACAGCGCAAAGATAAAGTCTCCTACTATGTCATTCAAGCACTTTGGCTCTCTCTTGCCCTATCCATGGTCGTTTTGATTGTGGGCATCATTTTGGTCAAGCCTATTCTAAATGGTATGAATCTGGAATTGAGAGTTCATAATGTGGCCCTGTACTATCTTTGTGCGATGGCCTTCGGTATTGTTCCTCTATTTGCCTACACGGTGCTCCGAAGCTTTATGGATGCATTGGGACAAACCCGCTTTACGATGTTAATCACGCTCATGTCGTTACCCATCAATGTCTTGTTGAACTATCTACTTATTTATGGGAACTGGGGTTTTCCGCGTCTGGGAGGTGTAGGCTCCGGGGTGGCAACGGCAACCACCTACTGGATCATTATGCTGGTCGCTGGTATCACTGCGCATCGGGGAAAAATATTTGCCGAATACCGAATCTTCAGCAAAATATACGGGATTGCTGCTAGTGCTTTGAAAGAGCTCATCAAGATTGGAGTACCGATTGGATTTGCAATATTTTTTGAGACTGCCGTCTTTTCAGCCGTCACTCTCTTCATGAGTAGCTATAATACAGCTACCATAGCCGCACATCAGGCCGCGATGAACTTTGCATCTACGTTATATATGATTCCACTCAGCATTTGTATGGCACTTACGATTCTGGTTGGCTATGAAACTGGAGCTACTCGCCCGCGGGATGCCAAAGCTTATAGTGTAATGGGCATCAGCAGCGCAGTAGGTCTATCACTGATTACAGCTATTGTACTGCTTATCTGGAGTGAACAGGTCGCTCGACTTTACTCCACCGATCTGCAGGTCATTCAGTTGGCACAGCATTTTCTAATCTATGCGATTTTCTTTCAGATATCTGATGCTGTCGCTACACCTACACAAGGAGCGCTACGCGGGTATAAAGACGTCAATCCAGCCTTTTTGCTCACATTCCTCTCCTATTGGGTCATTGGGCTTCCTGTAGGATATATACTGGCACGCTGGACTTCATTGGGGCCCTACGGCTACTGGATCGGTTTGATTACAGGGTTGGCAGTAGGCGCTATTTTACTTCTCTGGCGTCTGGTGAAAGTACAACGTCGTTTCTCCGAAAAAAAACAACACGCAGAGGTTATTTAGCCTTTGCGTGTCTCGATTACATATGCTGCGCCTAAAGTTATTCGTTTTTTCTCCACAATAGCCACTTCGTTCAGCTTGGGAGGATATAGAAAGTGTCTCTCCACATGTTGTTCAATCTCTTCAAATGCCTGTTCTTCATTTTCAGCAGCGAGAATGACAGTCAGCGCTCCTTCCGAACTATCCACTTCGATTTTGAATAGGTACATGTATGACTACCTCCTGATAGGACTCAAAGCTAAAAAATAGCGGATGACTCGGGTCATCCGCATAATTTTGATCTTTTCCAATATCAGAACCGATCTACTGTACGTAGAAGGCTCTTATTATTGGGACAAACGCAAAGCAAGTTCATAAAGCTCCATGTTGAAATCTTTTTTAGTATTTACAACCTTGTCAATATCTGTAGCTACCAACTTACCGTCGATCGTTCCGCAAGCCTTATCAGATATGCCCTCGATCAATTGGCGAACAGCAAAGTCACCCAAACGGCTCGCCAGGTTGCGGTCAAACGCGGTTGGTGTGCCTCCACGTTGGATGTGTCCAAGCACTGTAACACGAGGCTCATAATCCGGACAGTTTTCTTGGATTACCTTTGCTACATCTTCACCTTTGCCTACGCCTTCCGCAACGATAATAATACTGTGGCGCTTGCCATGCTTGAAATTTTGTTTCATACGATCAGATACTTCGTTCAGGTCAAATTCTACCTCAGGCACCAAAATTGTTTCTGCGCCAGAAGCCAGACCCGCATGCAGAGCAATATCACCACAATGACGTCCCATAACTTCAACAATGGAAGAACGTTCATGAGATGACATTGTATCACGCAGCTTGTTGATTGCGTCCACTACGATACTAACCGCTGTATCAAAACCAATCGTGTAGTCCGTGAAGGAAATGTCATTGTCAATCGTACCCGGAAGACACATGGTTTTAATGCCTTGCTTGGTCAGTTTGTTAGCTCCTTGGTAGGAACCGTCTCCACCAATCACGACTACGCCGTCAATCCCACGGTCACGCAAAATTTGCGCGCCTTTTTTCTGCCCTTCTTCAGTCGTAAATTCCAGGCATCTTGCAGATTGAAGTACAGTACCCCCACGTTGGATAATATCTCCGACGCTTCTCAGATCCATTGGAAAAATATCGTCGTTCAAAAGGCCTTGATAACCACGTTGAATCCCGAATACTTCCAGTCCGAAATACAATCCGCTACGTACGACGGCGCGAACTGCCGCGTTCATCCCTTGTGAATCTCCACCACTTGTTAATACTGCAATTTTCTTAACTGCTGTCATGGTTTATGACCTCCTCAAAATAATCATATAAGCCTTCTTATCCATCGACTGTTTAATAAGAAAAACAAACGCATGAGCGGACTATTTTTCATTAAACGTCTCGAAACAGCGCGAACGTCTTGCTGCTCGCTAACTTTAGGGTCGGATAAATATAAAGCCAGCAATCCCTCGATAATCATCCGGTGAAAGGAGCTGGCAGGGACATCTGCAATATCAGCCCGCGCCCGATTCACAACGTAGGCGATCCGGTTTAGCATCATGTCGGTATCTTCATAATAATTGCAAAAGTTAAGATCTCCGCCCTTCCGGTCTTCGTCTTGATCGATTAGATAATCCAGCAAAATATGAAGACTGCACACATGTGGAAAATACGATGCATGTATTGAGGCAGCCCCCGCATCTGTCAGATGCTGGTCGCTGGCAGCAAGAAACAGCATAAAGACCCCCAGAGTTGAACCGGTAGCCGCAGCAAACTCATTCCAGCGCAACTCTGGTGTACGGTCTTTATGAAGCGACCACCAGTCCAAAAGCGCTTGTTCCCGCAGCTCGGGTTTAATATGCTTGTATACTTGCAAATCCGTGTATAATCGCGCCAAATCCTGAACGTAAGGCATTGCCGCCTCATAGCCCGGAAGCCTGCTTACACAAGACTGACAGGTTGTCACCAGCCCAGTCAAATAACCGCCATCCTCCTGCTCACGACGCAACTCATAATAATTCACTGGCCTAGCCGCCGGATTAATCGCATCCAGCATAGCCTGATGCAACAGCCTGAAATCATCCGGGTCCATGGACGTACTGCGATCACACAGGTTGTCCAGATAATCACTAATGGTCTGATACGCTACGATCAGCGGAATTAACGTCTGCCGGGCAGACATATTAGCTGCGGCATAAACCGCTCCACCCACGCAGTGAAATGTCTTATCCGCTATGCTCGCAAGCGCCTGGCTTCGCAGTTCAGGGTCCGGAATTTGTTCGGCCTTGCTCTTCCAGTTACTCAATTCTTGTTTCGTTTCAGGGAGAATGTGCTTGTACATTCGGCTCATTAGACCTATGGGGCCTCTCGGTACTTGATAACGTCCTTGCTCAACATAACTCAAATGACGGTGCCTCCACATTGTTGTCTACGTAATTATACCTATCCAAACCATATCCATTATAATATGATCGTCCTTTTAGCACAAATGAACAACCTCACTTTTTTCTTTAAAATTCAAGAAAAATGAGCTGTTCTTACAAAAAGACTTTACACCTGTAATGTTTCATTAGTCAAAAATAGGAGATACACAAAATCTATCCTTATAAGACTTTATTCGCAAATAGTATAAATGGCCTACCTAACCCTTGTCCTCTGTTGGCTTCACGTTTTGGATTCCCTCCCCCATGCTTGCCTGCTTCCATTTCCCGAAAGCATAATAGAAGATGACTGCAACGGCAGAGATAGCAAAACCAACAGGAAAGCTCCACCATACAGCATCTAGACCATACTCATCGACAAATGCATAGGCCAGAGGTATACGAATGCCCCATAATGAAATAATGGTAATTAAAAGCGGTACCATTACGGAACCCGTTGATCGAACAACACCTGTAATGACATTGGTAATACCGAATATAACAAAAGACCACAAGGTGATCAGATTAATCCGCATACCCAATTCCAATGCACCCCCCGTAGAAGGAAGGAACATGAGCAAGGCCTGACGGTTAAACATGTAAATCAATACCACTGCTCCACCAGTCAACACAAAATTATACACAATCCCAATCCAGGTTGTTGTGCGCACTCGATCCCAACGTCCGGCTCCGATATTTTGAGCGGCAAAGGAAGAAACAGCTGCACCTAACGCCATTGCCGGCATCTGCACATAGCTGGACAAATTATTGGCTGCTGTATAAGCTGCAGCTGCAACTGTCCCGTAGCCGTTAATCAGATTCATTAAAGCAATCGCACTGGTAGAGACAGCAATCATTTGCAACCCCATCGGCACTCCCTTACGGATTAGGGTCCAAATAATCTTCCAATCAAATCTCAGTAAATGAAGCTCTGAAGATGTAATGCGCAAAAAATATTTTATTCGATATAGGTAAATGAGGATCAACACAAAGCTGATCCCTTGAGCGATTAGAGTAGCAGTAGCGGAACCTCCAATACCCATAGCCGGAATCGGCCCCCATCCGAATATGAACAGCGGGTTGAGCAGTACATCCAGTACGACGGAAACGATCAGAAAATAAAATGGTGTTTTGGAATCTCCAGCCCCTCTCATTACAGTCATGATGTAGTTATAGCCGTACAAAAAAGGCATGCCTGCGAATATAATACGCGTATACGTGATCGCCATATCTACCGATTCGGCAGGTGTATTGAGTACATGAAGAATCCAAGGCGCACTCAAAAATCCGATAATACCTATAGCAAAGGCGAGCACCAGAAAAAAGACAGCACTTGTACCTACTACACGCTTGGTTTCAGCTACGTCTCCTGCTCCGATATTTTGTCCGATCATAATAGTGGCAGCCATGGTGACGCCAAAAATCGAACTGATAAGAAAAAACATTATAATATTTCCGTTGGAAGCGGCAGTCAATGCGGCTTCTCCCAGAAACTTCCCAACCCAGATCGAATTGATCGTTCCATTCAGGGATTGCAGAATGTTTCCGAACAGCAGCGGCAAAGAGAACATAAACAGCGTTTTGGCAATAGGACCTTCAATCAGGGAAGGCTTATGATTAGCCTCTGCTGCACTCATTTTCTCAACTCCTTCAAATCAAAATGTCTTCTGCCTAGTTTTATAACGTATAATACCCTATTCCTGCTCAATGTTCTCATATCATAAACGTATTTACGCAAAAAAGCGCAGTCCCTTAAATTTAAGGAACTGCGCTCTCAATTCATAGTTTAACCGTAATCTATAAGACATCCGTAGAAACGGAACCGTTCTTACAATTCAGTTACACTTACAGTTTAATTACGTTAGCTGCTTGGGGTCCACGGTTACCTTCAGTAATTTCGAATTCAACCGCTTGACCTTCTTCCAAAGTTTTAAAGCCGTCGCCTTGGATTGCGGAGAAATGTACGAATACGTCCTCGCCACCATCCATTTGAATGAAGCCATAACCTTTTTCTGCGTTAAACCATTTAACTGTACCTTTCAAGTGAACAACCTCCTAAAAATACCGCCATCTATGGCGAATATCCATATTATACTTCATGCTTTTTCACAATGCAATTGATGTTTTTCCGGTTTTTTTGGGCTGGAATGATTTGCTTTTGCGGCGGAAACTGCGGTATCATGAACCAAAACATCTATAAAATCGGAGACATGCATATGATGAAAAAACACGAAATATACAAAAAAGACAATTGGAACATGATGACTGTCGAGGTGCAGGGCCGTTACATCGTTCTACGGGAAATATCCGATGATTGGGGCGAGGAAGCCCACACGTTTTTAAGCCGCCCGGCGCTGATGCATTGGGCTCAAAATCGGTTTCCCAAGCAGTCCTTTCAAGATAATGAGGAAGAATGGCAGCGGATCATGAACGCTTTCAAACAGGTCTAGCCTATTCATGGTGTCCAACAGCTATCTCATCTTCATTATTCTGGCCTTCACGCTGGGCGGAGTGCTGATCATGAAGCGTGATACGATACCGACTCCTCTCAAAAAGTGGATGGCCCTCACTGCTGTAATCATGGTTTGCTTTGCCTTTTATCTCATTGTATACAGCTTATTAAATATAGGTTCCAACCCACAGTAAGGAAAATTATACTTTCGGGCGTAAGAGGTCATACTATGGCATAACAAGCCATGGTATAAGGAGGATCTGCCGTTACATGCATCCTGTAAAACCTCTTGCCCTGCTGCTTACGGTAAGCGTGGCGGTTTCTTCGTTTTGGCATCCGTCCCTTACTGCCGCAGCCCTACCCCACATTACGTTCGATCAGAGGAGGCTCTCCATGAGTGAAATTGTAAAACGCGCTGATGCGCCAGTGGAAAATACATGGAAATTGGAAGATCTGTTTCCCAACCGCAAAGCATGGGATCAAGAATACGAAGAAGTCAAACAACTAGCCAAAAAGGCTGAACAATTCCAAGGCAAGCTCAATTCAGCAGAATCGATTGGCAACTGCTTTAAATTGGAAGATGAATTGTCGCTGAAAACCGAGCGTGTATATGTGTACGCACATCTGCATCATGATGAGGATACAGCTGAACCTACATACCAGGGTCTTTCGCAAAAAGCCAAAAAATTAGGCGTTGAGGTTAGCGAGTCTCTTTCTTTTGTGACACCTGAAATTTTGGCACTGCCAGATCATCAGCTCGATGCCTTCATTGAAGATCCGAAGCTTGCAGATTATCGGTTCACCCTTCAAGAAATGAAGCGGGAAAAAGCACATATTTTGGGCAAGACAGAAGAAGCGCTGCTCGCTCAGGTTGGCAATCTGGCTCAAGCCCCGCAAACGATTTTCGGCATGCTCAACAATGCTGATCTGAAGTTTCCAAAAATTAAGGATGAGAACGGCAAAGAGGTTGAGCTGACTCATGGCAGCTACATTCAATTCCTCGAAAGTCCACACCGCGAAGTACGCGAACGTGCTTTTAAAGCGGTGTATGACACGTATGCCAAAAATAAAAATACAATTGCTTCTACACTAAGTGCCAATGTGAACAAAAATATTTTTTATTCTCGTGTTCGCAAATACCCTTCTGTACTGGAAATGTCACTATACGGTGACAATATTCCGAAGGAAGTGTATACGAATCTCATTGACACCATTCATGAAAGCTTGCCCCTGCTCCATCGTTACATGAAGTTGCGTAAGAAGTTGTTAGGTGTGGATGAGCTCCATATGTATGATTTGTTCGCTCCACTTGTGGACGAATACAAGATGGACATTACGTATGAAGACGCCAAAAAGCAAACAAAGGAAGGCCTTAAGCCATTGGGCGCGGACTATCTGGCTTCGTTGCAAAAAGGCTATGATGAGCGCTGGATCGACGTATACGAGAATGAAAACAAACGTACGGGTGCATACAGTTGGGGAGCTTATGGTACCCACCCCTATGTGCTGCTGAACCATAAAAATAACCTGAACAGCATGTTCACGCTTGCTCATGAAATGGGGCATGCGTTGCATTCGTACTATTCAGACAACGCATTAAAGTATAGAGATGCACAGTACACCATTTTCCTGGCTGAAGTGGCATCCACAACCAATGAAGCGTTGCTAATGGACTACCTGCTGAACAAATCAACCGATCCAAAAGAGAAAATGTACCTTCTCACCTACTATGCAGATCAATTCCGCACAACGGTATTCCGTCAAACCATGTTTGCGGAATTTGAGAAAATTGTACATGAACGCGCTGAACAGGGGGAATCCCTCACACCGCAGCTTTTATCAGAGATTTACTATGATCTGAATGTGAAATATCACGGACCTGGCATGAAGGTAGATAAAGACATTGAAATGGAATGGGCACGAATCCCCCATTTTTATAACAGTTTTTATGTCTACAAATATGCTACTGGCTTCTCGGCAGCAACCAGTTTCTCGAAACAGATTCTGGAAGAAGGCCAGCCAGCCGTTGACCGTTACTTGGGCTTCTTGAAGAGCGGTGGCAGTGATTATTCAATCAATATTTTGAAAAAAGCTGGCGTTGACATGTCCTCTCCGCAGCCGATTCGCGAAGCGATGAGCGTATTCGAAGAAGTCATCACAGAAATGGAAAAGCTAACTGAAGGAAAGTAAAACCGTGCGCACTTAAAATCCAGCATTGAAAGGATGCACGGATAAATCCCTTGTCCATGGCGGGCAAGGGATTTTATAATGTAACGGGAGGAGGTGGCATTTTGAAAACACAATGGTCTTTGATCGCAGCTCTTGTTATTGCTTTGTTAACAGCTGTATTTGCTGTTATTAATGTGAATTCGGTTCAAGTGAACCTTCTATTCAGTATGGTCAGCATTCCTTTGATTCTGCTTATTCTCGGTTGCACTCTTCTAGGTGGACTTATTGTCGGTTCTTTCGGTATTTTCCGCCAATATAGGCTTCAGAGGGAGATTAAACGTCTGACGACTCAGCTTCATACACTACAAGAAGAGCACACATCCACGGTAGAAGCAAACGCGGATGTGACCTATGACACGACTGGTTCTTCCAGCACAGGGTCTACATCCGACCAAGATATAGAGCAACCGTCCTCTAACTCTGATCGGTTGTCCAAATGAGGAGGAGCAACAAATGACGATTCAATTAAATGAGAATTATATGATGAACTTTTTAAATCAGCTACTGAACACACCCAGTCCCAGTGGATATACACACCATGTGATGGAGCTGATTCGTAAAGAAGCGGAAAGCCTCGGGGTACAAATCGAATGGAATGCAAAAGGCGGTGCCATCTTGACTCTGGAAGGTCAGGAAACGGACCGTACGGTGGCGCTGAGCGCACATGTGGATACATTGGGCGCAATGGTGCGTTCCATTACAGCACAAGGCACCCTACGTCTGACATCCGTCGGCGGCTTCATGATGAACAGTATTGAGAATGAATACTGCCTTATTCATACCAGAAGCGGACAAACGTATACGGGCACTATTCTGTCCAGCCATCCATCTGTGCACGTCTATGATGATGCACGGAGCTTTGAGCGCAAGGAGAGCCATATGGAGGTACGGATTGACGAGCTTGTCGAGTCAAAAGAAGACGTGCTTCAGCTCGGTATTGCGGTGGGTGATTTTATTTCGTTCGATGCGCGTCCAGTCGTAACACCAAGTGGATTTATCAAGTCACGGCATCTGGATGATAAAGCTAGTGTAGCTGCACTGTTTGGTTTACTGGAATCTGCTGTACATGGAAACTGGAAGCCTCGACATACCGTTAAATTGCTCATTTCTAACTACGAGGAAGTAGGGCACGGGGCGGCTTACATACCTGAAGGAATCAGTGAGATGATAGCTGTCGATATGGGCTGTATGGGTGAAGATCTGAGCTGTAAGGAAACGGATGTTTCTATCTGTGCCAAAGATTCCTCCGGGCCTTACGATTATACTATGACGACCCGTCTGATTGAGCTGGCCAAGGAGCTGAATATTCCGTATGCAGTAGATATTTATCCACACTACGGTTCGGACGCTTCGGCTGCACTACGAGCAGGTAATAACATCCGTGCTGCGTTGATTGGCCCTGGCGTACACGCCTCCCATGCTATGGAGCGCACGCACAAGCAGGCCGTGGTGAACACTGCCCATCTGCTTGCAGCTTATGTGACAGTTTAATTCGAATAACGACAATCAGCCTGTTACATCGTCGAATAGATCAGTAAATAAAAAAGCAAGTCTTCCGGTTTTTCGGATACTTGCTTTTTTAGTCTGAGCAACATGAAGAAATAGCTCTGGCAGAATGCTATTAATGTGGCTTTATCATTGCTTAAGATTTACTTTGTTCAATCTGCTCGGCCAGCTCATTAAGGTAGGTCCAGCGTTCCATTTGGTGCTCCAAATGCTGTTCTGCCTTCGCTTGCTCAGCCATGAGCTCCTGTAGTCGTGCTGAATCACTAAAAGACTCTTCCATCTGCCGCTGAATGTCGGCCAACTTCTGTTCGGCTTGTTCAATCAGCTCATCAATTTGCTCATATTCCCGCTGTTCCTTAAAGGTGAATTTAAGCTTGGTTTTACTTGTCTCCTTGACTGACTCGGAAGGACCCGCAGACTTAGGCGTGGAAGAGCGATTCGAGGAATCCGTACTCGTCGAGACAGACGTATTCACAGAAGATTGAGCATTTTTACTAATCCATTCTGCATACTCGCTATAGTCGCCCACATGTACACGTACCTGTCCATCCCCTTCAAACGCCAGTATTTTGTCCACTGTTCGATCCAGGAAATAGCGATCATGAGAAACAATAAACACCACGCCCGGGAATTCATCCAGATAGTCTTCCAAAACGGAAAGGGTTTGAATATCCAGATCATTTGTTGGTTCATCCAGCAATAGCACATTCGGTGCCGACATCAGAATACGAAGCAGATACAAGCGCCGTTTTTCACCCCCGGACAGCCTGGAAATAACCGTCCATTGCGCGCTTGGTGCGAACAGGAAACGCTCCAGCATTTGTGCAGCTGTAATCGTCGAACCGTCTGCTGTACGAATCACTTCGGCTTCTTCCTTAATATATTCAATAACACGTAAAGATTCGTTCATTTCCTGATGTTCCTGAGTAAAATAGCCAAGCTTCACCGTCGGTCCCAGCACAACGTTGCCGGAGTCCGGTTCTATATGCTGGGCAATCATTTGGAGCAAAGTGGATTTCCCACTACCGTTAGGACCTAGGATACCAACACGATCACCAGGAACCGCAATGTAGCTCAAATCCTGTATTAGCTTACGAGAATCTACCGATTTGGAAAGATGCTCGATCTCCAATATTTTTTTACCCAGACGTGTGGAGGCGACGGACATATCTACAGATCCAGAACGAGCTTCCGGTTGCTGATCCCTAAGCTGCTCATATCGGTCAATACGCGCTTTCTGCTTGGTGGAACGAGCCTTTGCTCCACGGCGAATCCAAGCCAGCTCATTACGCAGCAGGTTCTTCCTTTTTTGTTCCGTAGACGCTTCCCGCTCCTCGCGTTCTGCCTTCAGCTCCAGAAAACGGGTATAGTTAGCCTCATAACGGAAAAGGCGACCATGATCCAGCTCCAGCATGACATTTGCAACTCTATCCAGAAAATAGCGATCATGCGTGATCATTAACAACGCACCACGTCTTTTTTGCAAATACTGCTCCAACCATTCAACGGACTCATTATCAATATGGTTTGTAGGCTCGTCCAGAATGAGCAGCTCGCAGGGTTGGATCAAAGCCGCCGCCAAAGCCACCCGCTTACGCTGCCCACCGGATAGAACGCCCATACGAGACTCAAACTGGGTGATCCCCAGTCGGGTAAGTATATTTTTGGCCTCACTCTCCAGCTGCCATGCCTGGAACGTATCCATTTGCTGACTTGCTCGCAATAGACGTTTTTGAAGCTCCTCGCTACCCGGATTTAATTCCAACAACTCCATGGTTTCTGTGTATTCACGGACCGCTTTCATCTCAGGCTGACTGCCATGAAAAATATGCTGGAGTACCTTCATTTCAGGATCAAACTCCGGATTTTGTGCTAGATACTGAATTCGCACATCGTTGTTCACTGCAATATTGCCATCATCCGGCGGCTCTAAGCCGGAAATCACGCGTAAAAATGTTGATTTACCGGTGCCATTTACACCAACGACTCCTATTTTGTCACGTTCATCCATACCAAAGGAAGCATCCTCAAACAACATTTTCTCGCCATAGCTTTTCGTTATATGTTCAACGGTCATAATATTCATACGGATTCCCTACTCTTCCCCAATTTTGTGATGCATCCTGTTTATTTTAACACAGACACAGCCAATGATTAAAAAAACCGTTATCTGAATGAATTCAGTACGGTTTCTTAGCAATAAGATGTCAGGATTAATGTATTCCGGCTTTACAGCCATGCATAAATAAGTTCGCTGCTAGTTCAGCCGTCTGATCCACGTCACATTCTCGGAAATCTTTATTTAATAAAATATCCATTTTTAGGCGCTCCAACATCCCAATGAATGCCTTCGCATGAAACTCGGACTGCTGTACACCCTCTGACGCCAGTTTATTTTTGACCAAATCAGTATAGTCCTGAATAAATCCCCGCATAAACTCCATTAGATCGGGGTCACTGTTGGGGGTCATAAAAAATAATTTCGTATGCTGCTTGCGCTTGAAATAGTAGTGCAGATGCAAATTTGCCATCCGCAGCAGACCTTCTCCCAAAGTACGATTGATTAATGCGCCTTGCATTTCGGCTAGGTATTGCTCGCAATCTCTACGTGTGACTGCTGTAAATAGCTGCTCTTTGCTTTTAAAGTACAAGTATACTGTGCCTTTGGCAACTCCCGCTTGTTCTGCAATCTCGGAAATTTTGCTTTCATAAAAGCCTTTGGTGCCAAAGACTGTGTAAGCGGCGTCCAAAATGGCTTCATATTTATCTCCGTGTATATCGCCCATCTTAGCACCTCCTTATACAAGGATCGAAACACCGTCAATTCTTATAATAATTATTCCCTTGTAACGATCCCCAGCTCCGTGTTCAGAGTATAAGAAAAATACCTGCAAGAGCGACCAATCCTCCGAAAATAGAACTAATGCTATTCACCCGATCATTACTCATCCAACGCCAGCCTCGTACATAGACTGTCGTTTGTCCACAATGTGAGTCTACTTCTACTTCCCGTCCACAAACCGTGCAGGAACGCATCATTTGCACCGTAGCACCAAGATAGGAATCAGCAAAGGCTCCGGCGCTACCGGAGATACCTCCAACCAGTGCCCACAGCCATAACGGCAAGCTCGGCGTTCCTATGGCGTGTCCAAAGCCCCATGCACCTATGCCAATCAGTACACCCCCAGCCAAGGCCGCAGCCGTTCCCAATACAGATACTCCGCCTGAGGTTCCAGGTGCCAGCACCTTCCCGTTAAGCACTGAACGGGGTGGCTTACGACTCAGACTGCCAAATTCCGTTGCCCACGTATCGGAAGTGACCGTAGCCATGACACCGACAAAAGCCAGCTGCCACGTAACATGGGGCCATATCGCATAACCCAGGCATAACAGCATACCTAATCCCCCATTAGCCCATACTTGGCCTGCATCCCGGTTGCCGGTTTTGGCATACGATTTTTCCAGCTCAGCCTTGCGCTCCTTTTTGAACCTCGACAGGAGGGTTGACGTGATAAAGAACAAGAGCAATGTGCCGAACCAGAACAGGTTACCCGCCCCATAATATACGGTTCCCATCAGTACAGCCGCAGCAAAGCCAGATAAGGTTAAGGATTTTTTATAAAATGCAGCTCCCGCCACCACAGCAGCACAAAGCAATCCGATGATCCAGTCCATGATATACCCCCGCTTTTGAAATGAATCTCCGTTTTTCTTTATTCGTTCTGTATATTATTGTACAACGCTCCACGCTTATATAAAAGCCGTGTCCCATGCTTTGGCACAGGACACGGCCTTCAAAACATTCCCTTTTTTAATCCTCTTCTGTGGATTCCGTTCACAAATTTATGCGATGGTGAAGCTTCCCTGACGCTCACTCCCCCAGAAAAGCTCAAAGCGATCCCCGCTTGCTGTAGGCCCTACTCCTGCTGGAGTACCTGTAAAAATAATATCTCCCTCGCCCAGTCCATAATGAGTAGCTATATATTCAACGATGTGCTGGATAGAAAAAATCATATTTTTGACATGTCCACGCTGCACTTCCTGTCCATTTTTGAGCAAGGAAAAATCCTGCAGCTCCAGCATGTCCAATTGTTCTAAAGGCAGGAATGGTGTCACGGGAGCAGACGATTTAAAGCCTTTGGCGGCGGTCCATGGATGGCCTTTTTTCTTGAGAACACTTTGTACATCACGCAGGGTAAAATCGATGCCGAATGCAAATGCGTTCAGACACGTATCTGCGGACATGCCCGGTTCGTATTTACGTCCTACAGCTACAACCAGCTCAGTCTCAAAATGAATATCTCCCTGCCCCTGCGGAAGCTCCAGCGTGGCGCCATCCAGCGGCACAACCGCATGAGACGGCTTCAAAAAAATCATTGGTTCTGCGGGAACCTCATTACCCAGCTCCTCCGCATGCAGTTTATAATTGCGCCCAACACAGTAAACATTACGAATTTCCACGTTCATTACGACCCTTCACCCTTCCCGCGTATGTAGTCCAATTATTAACGTATAAGTTTACGTATATAGTGCCACATCCGATGCTTGGAAAGCAAAAAAACCCGTTCCCAGCGATCCGGCCAATTGGTGCAAATCATCAATTCAGGATGCAATGAGGCCAATTTCCGCATTATACGGCGGTCATCCACCGTCCACGCCATGACAGTAATACCGCGTCCAGTGAGATCTTTCATCAAGTTTCGATCCAAACGCGGATAGCCTATAGATAAAAAAGTGCATTGTAGCTGTTCCAGTTGCTTTGCCAAGTCATCTGGACGCGCGTCAATAATCAATCCGGTACGGATCTCAGGACACAGCTCCTTAGCCCGGCGTAATGCAGCACGCTCAAAAGAGGTTAATACCACCTCTCCCTCCATCCCTCTCATCGCAATTTCACGGAGTACGGCTTTCTCCAGTCCTGGATACATATCTCCCGCTGTTTTAAGCTCAATATTGAGCGATACGCGGCCACGACATAAATCCAGCACCTGTGCGAGGGAGGGGATTATTTCTCCACGGTATTCTGCACTTTTCCAGCTACCAGCATCAAGTTGTTGCAATGCTTTCCAGTCCGAATCCTTTACTCTCCCTGTACCATTCGTCGTTCGCTCCAGTGTAAAATCATGAATTACCACCGGAACACCGTCCTTTGACAGCTGTACATCCAGCTCAATCCAGTGTACAAATGGTTGCTCCAACGCAAGCTGAAAGGCTGCCATCGTGTTCTCAGGAGCAATCCCCGAAAAACCGCGGTGAGCCACACACAAATTATTCATCTTGTTATGACCTCCATCCACAAAGGAGTCCCTCATACGCTCATTCCGTCAATTCCTATATTAACAATTTCTTTCGAAATTCTATTGAGCACTTACTGTACCATCCGTCCCAATCGAGACATTTCCCGGTGACAGTGCCGCCACTCTCTGCAAAATTTTGCTGGCCTCCGTATCCTTCAATGGGATCGGCTGACCCAGCTCCGCCCGATAAGGAGTCAGCTTCATCTCGCAAGCCCCTTTACGGGTACATGTTGCCTGAAATATCGCTGTATCCCAAGTGGCTGGCACCGTTGATTTAGAAAAAATAAAATTGCCTGTGCTGTATGCAATCCATTTACCTTTATATTGCTCCATCCCTTGAAGCACATGTGGATGACCGCCAATGACAAGATCAGCTCCAGCATCAATAAAAGCGTGCGATAACTCGGTTTGATGGGGCTCAAGTGCAGTTGCGCGCTCCTTCCCCCAATGGGTAATGACAATCACCAGATCGGCCTGCATTCGTGCCTCACGGATAGACTTTACGATAGCGGTCGAATCATAGGCTCCTGCTACACCGGGCTGTTTGGCGCCCGCATTCCAGTTGGCTTCAGGCATAACACGTGTAGTCCCCAACAAGGCAATTTTGATCCCTTTACGTTCAAAATAATGCGGTGCATATGCTTCTTTTGCATTACGTCCGGCTCCAGCGTGGGCTATACCCTTTTCATCCAGATATTTCAGTGTATCCAGTAATCCGCCTGTGCCCTGATCCAAAATGTGATTGTTGGCCAAATTGACAGCGTCTATCCCTGCCGCAGCCAACGCAGTTAACGCTTTGGGCGAAGATTTATACACATACGTTTTATTTAACGCACCCACACCATTCGTTGTCACGGGCGTTTCCAGATTGGCAATCGTCAGATCGTCTTTATGAAACAAGTTTCCGAGATATTGATACGGAAAATCAAACCCATTCTGCTCCAAACGCTGCTCAACTTTACCGGAAAACTGCACATCCCCTACAAAGTGAAGCGTGACTGTCGGAGAGTCTGCACCGTCTGTTTTGGATTTCTTTATATCCTCCGTTCCTCCCTTATCGGTGGATGGATTACCGTCGTATATATCCTTATTGGACGTATCGTTCTGTGCTTGCCCGTCTTTCCCCGAGGACAATTTTGCTCCTGTGGAACTGCCTTCGGGAGCATCTGTGTCAGACGTTGTCGCGGGACGATTGCTTGTGTCTGAAGCAGCAGATTGCTTTGTTTCATCGTCAGCAAATTTCTTTTCTGCATGGGGGCCTTCATCCAGCTGTTTATTTGACAAGGCTGTAACATTTTCACTGACCGAGGGAGTAGACCGATCTTCACTAGCAGATCCTGTTTGGATTTTCTTCTCCGTTTGCGAATACCCGGCATTTTCCGCAAGAGAGCCACTGTTGTCGTGTTCAAATATGTAATAATAACCGAAAAGACCTACAATCATAAGCAGTAGGACCAGATTTGTAATGATCCAAGCCTTGCCTATTTTTGGTTTTCTTGCTTTTTTGCGACCTTCATTTCGCTGTGATCTGGGAGGGTACATTCTTCACTCCTTCTATGCTATTGCATTTGCATAACTTCTTTATTAGCTGGCGAACTTTACACCTTCTCCATTATATATCAAATTTCAATATAAATAGAACCCCTCGCCTGGATCGCGAAGGGTTCATTATCGAACATTTACACCTGTACCTTGACTGCTTCCTGTTGTGTCGTTTGGACGGCATTGGAGGCCCATTCCTTAGCCTGACGGATGCAATCCGGTAAGCCAATTGCATCATAGCCAGCGCCCAACACATACACTCCCGGCATCTCAGTGCGTAACTCTTCACGCAAATCAGCTATAGCCTGCGGGTGCCCTACCGGATATTGCGGCATGGAATTGCGAAGACGTGTAATTTCCGTGAACAACGGAGTCGCTGTAACTCCCATCATCTCTTTCAGATCCTTACGTACCAGTCCAATCAACTCATCATCCGGTAACTCTACAGTGTCTTCAGCTCCTGCTCGCCCTACATAACAGCGCAACAGCACCTTATCATCTGGGCTGGTATGAAGCCACTTGGCAGACGTCCATGTACAAGCGGTCACGCTGCGTCCTTCTTTACGAGGAACCAGAAAACCAGAACCGTCAAAGACGTTCTCAATATCTGTTTTATCGAAGGCTAGGACCACGTTTGCTACGGAGACGTAATTAACAGCTTCCAGTGCAGCCACATTGACATGATCTCGCAATAGCGGCGCAGCAGCAAAGTTGGGAGTCGTTACAAAAATATCATCCGCCTCCAGCATCTCTCCATTGTCCAGCATAACGCGATATGGGCTGCCTTCACTTTGCGGTGTCTTTGTGAATTCTGTAACAGCAATACCGGTGCGTAAATCACAGTCATACAAATCATTCAGTAACGCATGCACCAAACTTTGCAAGCCTTGACGGAAGGTCAAAAAGGCGCTTTTTTTCGTACCCGTATGTGTTTCAGCTGGTTTTCGACCTGTCATCATTCCGTGAATGAGACTTCCGTATTGCTGCTCTACCTCAGCAAATTGTGGGAAGGTCGCTTGCAAACTTAGTGTCTTCATGTTGGCAGCATAAATCCCTGCCAGTAGTGGTTCGGTTACATTTTCTAGCACTTCTTTGCCAAGTCGGCGTTCAATAAAATCACCCAACGCCTCATCTCCCGGTACACGGCGAGGCGGAATGACAAAATCCATCATAGCCCGCATTTTCCCGCCTAAAGAGATCAAGCCGCTGCGCAAAAAGGGTTTCAGCTCCGTTGGAATCCCCAGCACCAGTCCAGGGGGCATCGGATGAAGCTGTCCTTCATGCAAAATGTATGTCTTTTTAGCCTCAGGATTCGTGCTCACCAGTTCATGATCCAACTCCAGCTCTTTTGCCAGGTCTATCATGGCCGTTTTACGGGCCAGAAAGGAATCTGGCCCCTTTTCAATCACAAAACCATCTTTATGCAGTGTTTCAATTTTTCCGCCCAGCACGGATGCTTTCTCCACCAGCGTAATTCGAGGTGTGTAGCCAGCTTCTTTGTACATTTTTCGTGTATAAAAAGCAGTGCTAAGCCCGGTCAAGCCTCCGCCTACAATTACAATATTACGTAACCTTTGCTCCATTATGTCCTCATCCCTTTTTCCATTGGTCTATGATGACATCACTAAGCGTCTCCATATACAGTGGATCACTGTTGAGTGAATCAATACGCTGAAAACGCATATCCAATTCCTTCGCCAAAGCCTGTGCTTCAATATCCAGATCGTATAACACCTCTAAGTGATCAGAAACAAAGCCAACTGGTGTAGCCAGCACATACTCCACTTGCTCCTCTTTAAGACTGTGCATGGTATCCAAAATGTCTGGTCCCAGCCATGGTTCTGCTGTACGACCGGCGCTTTGCCACGTAAACTGCCAGTTGGTAATCCCCACCTTATCCGCAACAGCCTGCGAAGTAGCCATTAATTGCTCTACATAAGGATCACCCATAGCCAAAATCCGCTCAGGCAAGCTGTGCGCACTAAATAGAACACGAACCTCATCCCGCTTGGCTCCAGCTTCTTCAAAAAGCGCCAGCTTGGCGTTCACACGCTCAGTTAGCGTCTTAATCAACTTTGGATGAAGATAATAGCTCTCCACAAATGATATGGCCAGATCCAGTTCCTGTGCCTTAGCCTGTGCGCGCTTAATATAAGTGCCTACACTCATAACGGAATAATGCGGAGCCAGCACGACACCCACCGCAGCACGAATGCCATCTTGCACCATGGCTTCCACACCGTCCTCAATAAACGGTTTCGCATGTTTGAGTCCCTGATAACAGGCAAATTCAATGTCCGGGTTGCGATTTTCCCGATTTAGGGTTTCCTGCAGGTTTTGAACCTGCCGATCCGTATTCTGACGCAGCGGAAACACACCGCCCACAATAGCTTCATAACGATCCTTTAATTCCTTTAGCTGTCCCGGCGAGGGAGCATTACCGCGACGGATATGTGTATAGTAGGCTTCCACCTGATCCAGACTTTCTGGCGTCCCGTAGGACATAACCAGTACACCCACTTTGGTTTTCATTAGCAGATCACCTCTTAACATTTCTAATGGTTTAATTCTTTGACAAAATCGAGTGGGAATACTCATGTACATAATCAGTAAGCTCTCTTAGCTTATCTAGCGAGGCTTCAGGAAATAAACCGTGACCGAGATTGAAAATGTAACCCGGCTCCAAGATACCTTCATCTACAATGGTTTTCGCATACTGCTTGATAACATCTATTGGCGCAGTAAGCACATAAGGATCCAGATTTCCCTGTACACCAAAACCGTTGCCCAAGCGACGACGTCCTTCAGGTATACTTACCCGCCAGTCCAGTCCAATCACATCGGCTTTTAACCCATTCAAGTGTGGGAGCAATTCACCAGAGCTTACGCCCGGAAAATAAATTTTAGGTACATCCAGATCAGATAATTCATGAAAAATACGTGTGATAGTCGGCAGCACAAAAGTTTGAAAATCATAGGGCGAGAGCGCACCTACCCAACTATCAAACAATTGAAAAGCCTTACCGCCATTAGCGATATGAGCTCGCACGTATGTAATAACCATGTCCCCTAGCTTATCCATCAGGCGATGCCACAACTCAGGCTCTCCATACATCATCGCTTTGGTGCGAATATATCCTTTGGAGGGTCTTCCTTCTATTAAATAGCTTGCAATGGTAAAAGGCGCTCCAGCGAACGTAATCAATGGCACTTTCAGTTCACGGTCCAAAATGCGGATCGTTTCCAAAATATGGCCCAAATCGCGTTCCACATCAATTGGACGCAACTTGTCTACGTCTGCAGCTGACCGGATCGGATTATCAATAACCGGTCCAATATTTTTGACAATATCAAAATCAACCCCTAGCGAGGCCACCGGATTCATAATATCAGAATATAAAATTGCAGCGTCCACCCCGAGCTTGCGCACGGGCATTAAAGTCACTTCTGCGGCCAACTCGGGCTGGCGGCATATCTCAAGCAACGTGTATTTTTCTTTAATTTTGCGATACTCAGGGTCATACCTTCCGGCCTGCCGCATGTACCATACGGGAATATGATCCACAGCTTGCTTGCGGCAAGCGCGGATAAAAGTATCATTGTAGGTCATGACTTCAGCCTCCAGTTCGAATCATAAATACTATAATTTAATTATGCCCTTTTTCAAGAGTCGTAACAACCGTAGCTCTCGAACAAACCATGACAAACCCATGACATTTGGATAAAGTTTCAATGAAGTGTGCTATACTAGAGAAATGGCTTTTTTTAAAGCTCCGGAGAAGTTATGCGTTGATACGTAGGATTTACAACAGGATGAGAATGGGCAGAAAGGAAGTGAAAGCACATTGAAAACGTGGGAGACGTGGAAAATCAATCTCATTGTGCTTTGGTTCGGTCAGTTTCTGGTCAATGCGGGTATTACGATGATTACTCCGTTCCTCGCCCTGTATCTGGCTCAGGACCTTCATGTGAAGGGAGAGCACGATATTGGTCTATGGGCTGGAGTTATTTTTGCCGCTAACTTTTTGACCTCATTTATGTTCCAGCCTTTGTGGGGCAAGCTGGCTGACCGATATGGACGTAAAGTCATGCTGCTTCGCTCAGGCTTTGGTATGGCTTTGGTCATCGGATGTATGGGTTTGGTCACCCATCCGTGGCAACTGCTGGCGCTTCGCCTGCTGAACGGTACGATTTCGGGTTTCAATCCGGCATCGATTTCCCTAGTATCGGGCACCACTCCCAAAGAGCGAACCGGATTCGCTATGGGGATTATGCAATCCGGTCAGATGGCCGGCACGATTCTCGGTCCTCTGCTAGGCGGATTTTTGGCTGATTGGGTCGGATTCAGACCGATCTTTTATATTACAGGCGCTCTGATTTTTATAGCCTCGCTCATTGCAATGTTTCTGGTTAAAGAAAATTTCAGTAAAGCGGAAGCCGCACGCACACCGCAAATTTCGGTTCTTGCCGGATTAAAGGAGCTAAGCCATACGCCCCAGCTTCCGGCTTTGTTCACCGTAACGTTTCTGCTCCAATTTGCCATGATCAGTACGGTATCTCTGCTGCCGTTATATGTGCAAAAACTATATGGGTCGGCAGAAGGAATTGCACTGATTGCCGGGTTCGTTACAGCTATAACAGGCGTATCCAATATGATTGCTGCACCACTCCTTGGAAGATTGAGTGACAAGATAGGAGCGCACAAGATCTTGACCATTGCACTGCTCGGAACGGCGGTTATGCTCATTCCGCAGGCTTTTGTCAATGAAGTGTGGCAACTTGTCATTATCCGTTTTTTCATGGGTGTATTTATGGGCGGTCTGCTACCAAGCGTAAATGCGCTGATTCGCACGTATACACCGGAAGGAATGGAAAGTCGTTCTTTCGGCTTCAATACCAGCTCGCTCGCGCTTGGGAATATGCTGGGTGCTGTCATTGGCGGGGTGCTATCCGGGTTTATCGGCATCGAAGGACTGTTTATCATGTCAGGTGTCCTGTTAATCGTCAACATATTCTGGGTACGCATGAAGCTTTTTGATCGTAAGGCTACGCCTGATTTCAGGTAAGAAACCTTCAGGTAAGACAAGCCCACCTTAACAGACAAGAACCTCCTTGTTCACGCTATAGTGGACAAGGAGGTTGTTTTTTTGTATAGATAGCTATACATGGGGAATGAACGCTATTTAACTCGAGCTAGCGCCAATCCATCGTAAGCTGGCAAAAGCGTGCTGACCAGCCGCGGATCTGTTGCTATCGTTTCGTTAAAACGTCTCACGGCCTGGACGGCAGGGCCGTTCTTATCCGTATTCAGCGTCCGTCCGCGAAGGAAACAGTTGTCTCCCGCAATAATGGCACCTGGATTCGCCAGAGCAATCGCATACTCCAGATATACTGGGTAATTTTCCTTATCTGCATCAATGAAGAAAAAATCGAAAGTTCTTCCCTCTTCTTGAAGTTCTTTCAAGCTGTCCGCTGCGGGTCCAATACGATATTCGACACGGTCACCGTAGCCATTTTTTTCCATATGTCGATGTGCCAGCGCTGCGTACGCTTCTTTCAGCTCCAGTGACACAATACGGCCCTTTTCTCCCAACCCACGGGCCAGACATAATCCACTGTAGCCGCCTAATGCGCCGATTTCCAGTACATGCTGTGCGCCAGATACTTCAATTAGAAAGGTCAACAGTTTTCCATAAGGATGGGCAACGGATACTTCCGGCATACCTTCTTTAACGATAGCCTCCCTAATACTGCGAAGTGCTTCATCCTCTTGTACCAGCTGGTCTACATATTGTTCAGGCGTCATATTGGGTGTAATTTCCACGGTTCATCTCTCCTTATTACTTAATCATAACGCAGGTAGGACGTGGTGTCCTTCGTAAATTTTTTACCTTAATGATTTGTCTCTTCGAGTACAATGACCTATACTATAGGGATTGAACCAAGCTTACATGATTATGGGGACGGAGTGAATACGTTTAATGACTCAACTGCAACTAATTGCGACTGCGCCAATGGGACTTGAGGCCGTCGTGGCCCGAGAACTCAGAGAACTCGGGTACGAAGATCTAACCGTCGAAAACGGCCGCGTCGTTTTTACCGGAGATTATATGGATATATGCCGGTGTAACCTGTGGCTTCGCACATCAGACCGCGTACTTATTAAAATGGGTGAATTTGCTGCAACAACCTTCGATGAGCTGTTCGAGGGTACCAAAGCATTACCCTGGCAGGATTGGATTCCTGTAGATGGTGAATTCCCCGTAGAGGGACGTTCGCACAAATCACAGCTTAGTAGCGTACCAGCCAGTCAAGGAATCGTCAAGAAGGCGATTGTAGAGAAGCTCAAGGAAACCTACCACACAGATTGGTTTGCTGAAGATGGCCCTCGTTACGTCATTGAGGTCATTCTATTGAATGATCGTGCGTTGCTGACGCTTGATACAACCGGTCCAGGACTGCACAAACGCGGCTACCGTAAGCTCGTTACAGAGGCGCCCCTCAAAGAAACGATGGCTTCTGCTCTTATTCAGCTTAGTCGCTGGAGCCCGGACCGCCCCTTCTATGACCCATGCTGCGGTTCCGGTACTTTATTGGTCGAAGCTGCCATGCAAGCCTGGAATATTGCGCCAGGACTGAGACGTACCTTTAACTCGGAAGACTGGCCTGTCATTGGCAGAGAATTATGGGATCAGGCTCGCGACGAGGCGATGGATTTGACCCGCGATGACATTCCTTTTGAAATTGCAGGTAGCGATATCGATCCAAATGCCATACAAGTTGCTGAGGCAGCTGTAAAAGCAGCAGGCTTTGCTAAAGACATCCCTCTTAAGGTGATGCCTGTAACTAAAGTCAGACTCGAAGGACAATATGGTGTGATGATTACAAACCCACCTTATGGCGAGAGACTGAGCGAACAATCCGAGGTGGAAAAGCTGATCCGTTCACTCGCACGCACGGCAGCCGAAATGAAGACCTGGTCCTTCTTTGCCATCAGCTCCACCAAGCAATTTGAGCATTATTGGGGCCGTAAAGCAGACAAGCGCCGGAAGTTGTTTAACGGCCGGATCGAATGCCAATACTATCAGTATCTAGGCCCTCTGCCTCCGCGCCGCAAAGATACTTCGCCGTTGCAGCCTTAAATAAGATGAAGCCTAGGCCAGGAAACGAACTCTCCGTTCGTTGTTCTGGCCTGATTTGTGCTGTATTTTCTTTACTTAATCATTGAAATGCGCGAGATGAGCGCTATAATAATTAAAGGCATTTCGGTTTTAACATTACGTTAATATGTAATTTATACTAGCCGAACATTTCTGCCAGAGGGGGTAAAGTGTTGGTTATTCGCACGTCCAGTGCAAGTCGCACTGGTAACACGTTCAGCAGAATGCTGCTGTCTCGATATTTTGGACTAGGTCTGTTTTTTGTGCTTATGATCGGCAAGCTCGTACTGATTCACTATAACTTGCATGCCCAAAATATTGACATGAATCCGCTGGATTATGTCATCGCTATTGGTTCGCTTTTACTTGTGAGCTTCTGGACCTTATGGCTGCCACGTCGCGGACGTTTGATTGCTCTTGTGGTGCTCGATATGTTGCTCACCGCGCTCATTTATTCCGACATGGTTTATTATCGGTATTTCCAGGATTTCATTACGATTCCCGTCTTACTTCAAGCCGGACAAGTTGATTCTCTGGGCGGAAGTATCGCATCCCTTATGTACTGGGGGGACATTCTCTTTTTTGCAGACTGGATTCTATTCATTCCGTATGTCATATTTGTGGCTTCCTTACGACGTCGACTTACCACGAATGATACTTATTTAAAAGCATCCCGAAGCTCCTTCACAAAGAGGTTCCTGCTTCGCTTCTCCAAAGGAGCATTGGCCTTCCTGATTGGCTATGTATTAACATTTGGGCCGATCAAATATTATACCTCCACGTGGGCAACTGGCATATTTGTCGGCAACTGGTGGTCGATGGCCTTGTACAATGTAACAGGGTTGATCGGATTTCATGGATATGACATCTACCGCTATGGTCAGGATCACCTTGGTCCTCAGCCTACATTGGCTCAAGCGGAATCCGATAAGGATAAGGAATGGTTTAATCAGCACCAAAAGTTGCTTCAGGTAAAAAATGATCTATCTGGCAAGTATAAGGGCAAAAACGTGATGGTCATTCAAGCTGAAGCGTTCATGAACTTTTTTATCGGCAAACAGATCAACGGTCAAGCGATTACGCCTAACTTTGACAAACTGACGAAGGAAAGCATGTATTTCAACAATTATTTTCACCAGACTGCGCAGGGCCGTACTTCGGACGCGGACTTCTCTACACATGCTTCGCTGCATCCGCTCCCTACAGGCTCAGTATTTATCCGTTATGCGGACCATAAATTCGATACGTTACCTTCCATTTTGAAGGATACTGGGTATAGTCCTAATGCGTTTCACGTGTATGACAGCAGCTTCTGGAACCGCTACACTATGTATAAGGCAATGAACTATGACAAGTTCTACAGTAAAAAAGATTTTAAAATTGATGAGCCATTGGGCTGGTCCCTGGGAGACAAATCCTTTTTCCGTCAAACGCTCAATGATCTCACTACCGAAGTTAAGCAGCCGTTCTACGCCTATATGGTCGGTATCTCGAGCCATCATCCGTACAACCTGTCACCTGACGCGGTAGATTTAGACGTTGGCGAGTTTGAAGGTACCATGTTCGGAGACTATCTAAAATCTGTCCATTATGTAGATGAAGCACTAGGCGAATTGGTAGATCAGATGAAGAAAGACGGACTGTGGGATGATACGATCCTGATGTTTTATGGGGATCATGATAATTCTATTAAAGACAAAGCACTGTATGAGAAATTTTTAGGCAAGCCACTTACGGATCTGGACATGCAGAAAATCATGAATCAGGTGCCATTGCTTGTGCATCTTCCTGACGGAAGTCAGGCGGGCACGTATACAGAACCGGCAGGTCAGTTGGATCTGACTCCTTCCGTAATGCACCTGCTTGGGATTTCTACAAAACCATATCATTTTATGGGAAACGATCTGTTTAGCGGGAAGCCTCGTATGGTTGTGCTACGTACTGGTGCTTTCACGGATGGACGAGTGTACTACATTCCATCTGAGGACGGTACATTCTCCAAAGGGACCTGTTACAACCTGAGTACAGGCCAGCCTACAGACGTAAACGCCTGCGGACCGGGATATACCGAAGCTCTCAATCGGTTGAACATATCCGATCAGGTTATCACATACGATCTTATTCGCGAATGGGAACCACAAACAAAGAAGTAACTCCTTCTGTATCTGTATCTAATAGACTTTATGTGGGAGGTTGCTGATACAGCATCTTCCCAAACCCCTTTAACGATGTCGCCGCATAACTACTCTGTATATAACAAAAAAGCACGATCCATCGGCTTGTAAGTGCTGTGGATCGTGCTTTTTTATGGATTGTCACTCGACTGCGCTCGTTGTTACCAGTCACAAATGCTTAGGAACGCAACGTTTTTTTGGCCTGTTCAAGCCGTTGTACCTCTTCACCAAGCATATCCTCCGCAACTTCTACTGAGTCGTCACCAAGGCTATCCTTCGCCTGCTGTATGGCATGTTCAGCATGAGTGCGAGACTGCTCCGCCTGTTCAATCAGTTGCTCAGCTGGATGTGACAATGCCTGAGAGACGGCATTGTGGAGCCTGTCCACCGAGTTTTGTGTTTGAGCCTCAACACTGTGATTGTCGAGATTGGAATCATATTGGGCCATGAGTCACTCCTCCTTCTGGGCAGTGGTCTACATCCATTAGCATGGATCAGAAGAAGGGGAACTATTCAAAAATTGCGAATGCTGCGTACTGGAACTATTTGATAAAGCGCGCAGCCTTCTCCAATACTTCATCCTCCGTGGCCGCACTCACATAACGTCCGTTCACATACACAAACGCCCGTTTCCCACAAGGACCGCAATACGATTTGCAGCCGATTTTGATCTCGGCATCTGGTGCCATCTTTTGCAACTTGGGCAAGATTGTTTTCAAGCGAATATGATTGCATTCATCACATACGCGAATATCGTTGGCCATCTGTCATCCCTCCGAGCTCCGGCTTAGTGGTCGCCGTGATTACCTTGGGAAGGGTTAGTAATGACAAATCCTTCTTCGGGGAAGTACAAGTAATCAATTTTCACACCATCCAGCAGCGGCTGGCCGCTTTCCAAAATTACGTCAATGCCTTTATCTGTAGATACGACAGTATCTGTTTCTTTAGGCGTGTCCAAATCCAGCCCGTAATGAGCATGATCTCCATGAGCATGAGTAATAACAACGCGCAGGCTCTTCCCTTGGTTCTCTTCCTTATCCAGTTCAAGTTTCAATACTTTAGCTGCGTTACGAGTAATTTTGCAGTTCATCAAACTTCATCTCCTTCATATTCATTAAATGAAATGTGGTTTATTGGATAAATCACAATTATGTTTAGCATAGCAAAAGGCAATATTCCTATTGTAAAGAAAATCGTGAAAAATCGCAATCACGAAATTCATAAACTTATCTACCGAACACGTACATGTTGCTTTTCAAGCACATCTGGATATTTTCGTTCGGCACGGGTCACAAACCAATTCATAAGCAATAACGTCACACCAATATCGTCGATGGGCATAAATGGCATGACATCAGGTAATACCCAATAGAGCAACACAGGCACCGCAAAGAGTAATTTTTCTCCCAGCGGAATCCTTGATGAAGTAATCAGTCGGGGCATACGACGAAATACATGTGACCATTGACGGAGAGATAGTAATCTTTTCCACTTCATAGGTTGTTCACTCCATTTCCAATGCTCCTAAGTATATATACCCCATTGAAGGGACATGTAAAGAGGAACACTTATAAAAAACGTGTTCCTCCTAATACGTGCAAATGATTCAATACGTTTCAGTAGGCCGAATTTTTTACCATGACAGCACTGTTGCCATTAACATGCTCACTTCTGCTGCAATATCATCGTAATCACGCATGGGCAGCGGATTTACGCCTAGACCGACTTCAACGGTAAACCCCGGTTTACCAAATCGCTGTATAAACCAATCCTTGTACCCTGCATCGCTCCCACCCAGCTTTACCGCCCGGTAACCTGTTGCGGCAGCTAGCCGTAAGGCCCAATCTCGGCTCTCCTTAGGCTCTAGATCCCGATAATTCCAATAGATCTCCTGTCCCTGACTGTGTATGGATAACACCATGTCGAACTGTTCGCGCTCCGTTAGATCGGCAAGCGCCTTAGACTCCGGTTCAGACAAAGGTGCAGGCCCTGCATAGTCTCGTCGAGACGGACCTGTTTTACCGCGTCTGCGCACCTCTTCTTCCCAATATGCCGGAAATTGATCGTTGAGGTCGACACCACGAATATTCGCCTTCCAACCGCGATAATCAGCACGTCCTTCATTCCACTTTTTGAGGTCATGATACAACGGATGAGTTGGGAGTATACCTTGTTGCACCAGCTCTACCCCATCCGGGTTGACCATCGGAACCACCCATAAGGATGTATGCTCCAGCAAATCCCGCGGAGAACCTCCATACACCCATTGAGTGGCCCCTACATGTTCTTCAGTCCCACCGATCCCTTGTGCATATTGCTCTATAAAACGCAGCAAACAAGGCGTCGTCAGCCATTCATTAGCATGAACTGAAGCATTGGCGTGAATTTTACGCGTTCCTTGCCCAATACGTACATAAGGAATATCCTTCCCCATGACACTGGTTCCAATGCTGCCAACTTCAATAAACGGATATCTGCGGGCCAAGGCCGCTAGGTCTTCCTTTAAATCTTCATATCCATACTCTCCACGTAATCGTACAATCTGATCCTGATGGTCTTCAGGAATAACAATAGTTTTTCCTTCCATAAAATCATGCTCCGCAAGTCCGGGGTTGGCTAGCCGTAACTCATTAAGCTCCACACCAAACTGCTTGGCAATCTGTCTTGCATACTCACCAGGCTGAATAACGTATTTACGATCCGTAGACGGACGAATATATAACACTTGACCACTAATCAGATAGGGTTGCGTGGCGGCCCACGGATTATCTACGATTAAAGTATCCGCCGATAGTTTAAAAGCCGAGGCGACCCGGTGCAATGTATCTCCTTTTTGAACGATATATTCCCTCATCTTCTACGCCCCTTCCATCTGCCTTACTGCATGTTATGCAAACGCGGCGTGTCTTGATGTAGCGAAAAGCAAAACAGCCGACTTCTTTTGTCCAATGACAAAAAGTCGGCTGTCTCGTTAATCCAAATTGGTGACTTGCCAGACGACAGGCGTTTGGCGAATTTGCTCCCCGAGCCACTGTGCGGCAATGCGCTGGAACAATTCAGGATCGCCGGAACAAAAAAGCTGATGTACCGGCGTTTCGTCCCCAGCTTCCAACTTGTCTTTGTTATACAAAATGGTACTCGTCTCACGCGCCGTTTCATCTGCCGAGCTAATGAGCTTTACTGCAGGCCCCATGACTTCTTGAATCGTTTCCTTCAAAAAAGGATAATGCGTACAACCAAGAATCAGACAATCAATCGGATACGTTTGAATAGGTCTCAATGTCTCCTCCACAACCTGCGATGTCGTCTTAGAGCGAAATAACCCTTGCTCCACCAATGGAACAAGCGCAGGACACGCATGGCTCACCACGTCTACGTAAGGAGACAATTGCTTGAGCGCAGCTGTATACGCTCCGCTTCGAATCGTACCGACAGTCCCAATCACCCCGACATGCCCGGTAGCAGTCGCGCTAATCGCAGCACGAGCCCCGGGGTGAATAACTCCGATCACCGGAATGGATACCTTTTGGCTTATATAGTCCAATGCCGCGGCAGTAGCCGTGTTACAAGCAATAATAATGACTTTCGGATCAAATTGAATCAGAAAGTCAACCATTTGCTCTGTAAATTTTTTAACCTCTTCCGATGGTCGGGGGCCATACGGAGTGCGCGCAGTGTCTCCAAAATAAATGATTTTTTCCCGTGGAAGCTGACGCATGACTTCTTTAACAACCGTCAAACCTCCTACACCGGAATCCAATATTGCAATCGCTTGCTGCACGTACACACCGCTTCCTTTTTTGTTCAAATATGAGTTATTTCATCTCGGAAAGCTATCCGTTGCTACATACCTTATGTCGTATCAGTGTAAAAGGTACCCCAAAAGATTACCCTAAAACGAGGAAGTGATCAATAAAAAGGCTCCATCCCAACGGGAGAAGCCACGAATTCAAACTGTATTCAGTGTTTCACCTATTTTTTACAGACCGTTACAGCGCATCTTTTTCCGTATCTTCTTGAGCAGTCGCTGATGAAATACTAACCTCAGGAATAATTTCACCTTTTTTACGCCATTGCCCAATTTCATGAATGACGGCTGAGGCTGTCTCCTTAATTTTGTCAGTATACTCAATTGAGGTGTCTGAAATTTTCCCCGCTAACTCCTGTCCCTTATCACTTACGTTGCGCGCCTGATCTGTAATATTCTGACGCAGCTCACGACCTGACTTAGGGGCAAATAATAAAGCAGCAACCGAACCAACAATGCTGCCTGCCAACGCGCCTCGGATAAAACTTTTGCAGTTCTCCTTCATCATCATCTCTCCCTTGTGCCCGGGCGAATGCCCATCTGTTAGTGCATTATAAGCATGGGGAGCTTGTCATGATACAGAAAACAAGCCTGAAAAGTTTTACTTTTTTTTAGAGCGGATACGATACAGGCAGCAACGGCCCCCATCTGCCAAACAATCCTCACGAACAACTTCGGCATCAAGTAGCTCCTCAAACATTTGCTGCTCGCATTCACAAGCCTTGCGGTAACGGCCTGCAATTTGAGAGATAGGACAATTGTATTCCACAATAGAGTAGCTACCATCCTCTTCCTCGCGCCACTCTGCCATATATCCGGAAGCATTCTGGATGCCCGAAAGCTTTTCCACACGTGAAGCCAGTGTAGTCTCCCCCTCTATATGAGGGGCGTAACGCTTCATCATTTTACGTTTTCTACCATCAAACAGCGAGTAAACAGCTTCCATTCCCTGTTCTTCATCGAGTTCCTCTAACAGTTCCAGTAACAAATGATCATAATTACGTGGAAACTGCTCGCTTCCCTGCTCGCTCAGGCTGTACAAAAACGTCGGGCGTCCCATCGCCTGTCTCACGATTGTAGCCACGATCAGGCCATCCTGCTCCATCAATTTGAGATGCCTACGCACTCCCATTTCGGTAATGCCTAATTGAGCTGCCAAGCTTCCGACGCCCACAGGTCCCTGGGTTTTCAATAGTGTCATGATCATGCGCCTAGTGGGCATTTCGGGTACGATATACTTATCCGTCACTTTTGCCTTTACACTCCCTCGGGCTGGTGACCCAATTCCTTATTTAAATAATCATGCACGTTAGATGCAAAAAGCTCCAGCAACCCAGGCAGCTTTGTTGTAAGCGGGTGAAGGCTTGTCCGGTCCCAATGGAAATACTCCTGCACTAAGGGTTTACGTAAGCCTACCAGCTCTACTAGCGAATGAAATACGGTATCATCCAGTACACCTTCCTCATGAATGATACCGATAATATCCTCATAGCTACTGGCGTCACGCATAATAAATCCGTCGATGATATAGCTTCCTACGTCCGTTACCGTCTCAATGGCCAGATGAAGACAGCGCTCCTGCACTAGCCCCTGCAACAGATCGCCGTTCCAGGAAGCAGAAGTCTGGCGAAGTCCGGCGACAATGTCGGGAACAGCCCCTAGTCGAAGCTCAATTTGTTCCCGGTTGACATAATACAAGGTCCTGCACCTCCAGTACCGCTTTAGATTTCATAATCAACTGCGATAGATACATCCTTCACTTCATTCATGTGTACAATAATTTCCTGGTGCACAGGGTGTACCTGATACGTTTGCAAATCCTCCAGTGTTTCGACAACAGCGGTAAGGGAAATATCATAAGAACGTTCCGAACGAATCACATCCGTACCTACTTCGAGTGACAGCAGCTCTTTGATTTTGCCGTTCATGCTGCGCAATATGGATGCTGTGTGCTCAATGCTTTCGGGGGAGCGGTCTTTCAATTTGAACAAAACAATATGTTTAATCATGCGTATAGGCTCCTTATCTTAAAATGTTCTCTTGAAAATTTTATCATAACGCCCCACATACGGAAAGAAACTTTGTAATTCTAGCGATCTTTTCCACCATTTTCCCCATCAGACTCCTTGTCCTTTAATAGGGCAAAAAAATTCTTGAGCTTCGGTGGGAGCGGTAAACCCATTCGTGAGCAGTTTTCCGTAATAGAGATCAATTCATTGGATAAATAAAAATACGTTGCCGCCCCTTTCATGATTTCGGTACCCATCAGGAGGTCCACATGATGCGCCAAAGAAATTACCATTAGCATTAAAGCCTTTCTCGCCAACCCCCAAAAGCCGGCTTTACTACTTAAACCTTGCCCAGTCTTAATTGCTGCGGCGACTCCAGTCACATAATCGACAGCCATTGCAACCGTGAATAGCACCATTAGCTGATTCCAGCCGCCAAAGGCAAACGTAATAAAGGCTCCTGCGGTAGCACAAATCATACTAAACATACTCGGATTAATATTCATACCTTCCTCCTCTCGGGGCGGTTACTGTAATATATGCAGCGACGTGATAACCCGTAAAGTCATATGACCTGTGCATAGACATGAATTCATAGATTCATATAAACCATGCTGCAAACTTCACATTTTCGAGCAAATACAACAAAAAGACACCTTCCAAACCACTATACAAATGGTTGAAAAGGTGCCTTTTCTTTCATGCTATTCAATTAACGATGATCATTCCAAAAATTAAGCGGAGTCAGGTTATCATTCAACGGATCGAACGAATAGCCTTCTTTCTGCAAGGCCGCCATGATTTGTGGAAGCACCTTGATCGTAGATGGCTTATCATGCATAAGAACGACTGGTGTTCTGCCTTGCTTTTTCAGTCTCTTAATATCACTCAGGACCGTCTGTACAAAATGCTGTGGATTTTTAGTATAACGCCAATCATTGGAATCGATGTTCCAGTCCCAAATATGATAACCTGCACCCGTCAGTTGATCACGGTATGCTTTCTTCAAATATGGTTTGCTGCCATAAGGTGTACGAATCAAAGAAGTGCGTTTCCCTGTGGCCTTAAATAAAATCTCGTTATCCTGATTCATCTCTGCCAGCGCTGCTGCCGGGGATGCATAGATCTTCTTCACCTGGTGTGTCATCCCATGGAGGCCCAAACCATGCCCTGCGTCTACCATTCTCTTCATCACTGCGCTATGTTGGCGAATTTCAGGTCCCAGCATGAAGAACGTAGCTTTGGCATTATATTTGTCCAAAATATCCAGCAGCTGCGACGTATGCGCTGTAGGACCATCATCGAAGCTCAAATAAATCGTACGGCTGGATGATGAGGCAGTTCCCTTGTTGCCTGTATTGCTGGCTTTGCCCGGTTCGACAGCTGCATACTGTTTAATTTCTGCCGCGAATGTATTCAAAAACTGAGCATCAGACAAACTAGCGTTTGCATTCTGAATTCGATACAGATTACTTGTAGGAACCGTAATAGTGAAGCCGAATGCATCGGTCAAAGTGCGAATTGGCACCATCGTGCGTCCTCCACGCTCGAACACATCCCCCTTGTTCAAATCCAGCGTAAAGCTGCGATTATGTCCAGTCAGCACCAATGTATTTCCATTGGCAGAAGTAGAAATACCCATCTTTTGCCCTAATGTAACGATGGGTACATACAACTTATCATTTTCCATTACGGGCTTAACCGTATTCGAATCTAGCAACACATCATTGACTCCCAGCAAAGGCGCCTTCGCTTGTGCACTCGCTGTATTCGTATGTATACCCAGCAAACCCAAACAACAGATTGCCATCAAGCATACAGCCATCCATTTTACTTTTAAAAGCTTCATTCATTACACCATCCTGTGCTGTATTTTATAATGTGCGGGAGCTATCTCTAGCTTGTCTATGAAGTTATACAGACATGACGATATAGACATGGCAATATAGACATTCACTCAACATAAAGAACATAAACGCATCTCAACCGACTGAACCGGACGTCTTTTGGCCCCCTATATATATTAATAGATTACCAGACTATAGTAGGTAAATATAGTAAAACAATTTGAAAACAATCTCGCAACCCCCCTGCCAGAGAAGGTTACAAAGTTGTGAATAAATCAATTGAGTTAGAGGATGGAAACAATTAATAAATTGCTTTATTGGAACTAGAACCTATGAAACAAGTCTTTCATGTATTTTGTACACAGTATTAATGGCTAGAACAGATCACTTGCCCTTTACCCGTTAGGAAATTGTCTGTGTTATCATTATAATATTTCTCAAACCTGCTCGTGTTTTTTTAAATGAGAGAGAATTCCTAATTGAAAATAATGTGAATCACAAAAAAAACCCCAAGAAGATTTGCAGTGCACCCCTTAGAATAGACATTGGAATAAACCCCTGGTTTATCCGATGAAATCTAAGGGGTGCATTTTTTATGCCGGCGAAAAAGGGAACAAAGTTTAACGAGTATACGTTTGAAACCAAGGTAGAGGCCATACGACTCCATATTGAAGAAGGTTGGACGTATCGTAGACTCATGGAGAAGTTTGGAATCGCAGATCGACATCGATGAAAAGAATGGATGCGCAAATACAAGCAACTCGGTGAATTCGGGCTCATGGACCAGCGAGGACGGCGTAAGGAGTATA
>NZ_JAAMNQ010000040.1:0-2259 GCF_011066155.1 Paenibacillus sp. EKM206P
GAGTCCCAGCTTGTGAAGATCTGGGAGGAAGTACTGGGCTACTCCGGCATTGGAGTCCTGGACAATTTCTTCGAGCTTGGAGGCCACTCCTTGCGGGCGACGAACCTTGTCAGCAAGATTCAGAAGGAAATGAACGTCGAACTTCCGTTGCGCGACGTATTCCGCTACTCGACAATCGAAGAGATGACTCTTGCCATCTCCCGGATCGGAAAGCAATTGTTCTCGTCGATTCCGCGGGCAGGCGCAAGAGCATATTATCCGCTTTCCTCGGCTCAGAAGCGGCTGTTTATCCTGAATCAGCTGGAAGGGGCCGATCAGAGCTACAACATGCCGGGCGTGCTGCTGCTGGAAGGATCGATTGACCGGAGCCTGCTGGAGAAGGCTTTCCGGGGACTGATCGCACGGCACGAAACGCTGCGAACCGGCTTTGAGATCGTACAAGGCGAAGCAATACAGCGCATTTACGAGAGCGTCGACTTTGCTGTCGAGTACCGTCATGCGAGCGAGGAAGAAGCGCCTGAAGTCGTGCAGGCCTTCATCCGGCCTTTCGACTTGGCGAAGCCTCCGTTGCTGCGGGCGGAGCTTGTAGAGCTGGCAGCCGAACGTTATTTGCTGATGTTCGACATGCACCATATCGTCTCCGACGGGGTTTCGATGGACGTGTTAGTCGAGGAACTCGTTCGTCTGTACGGTGGCGAGTCATTAGAGCCTTTGCGCATTCAATACAAGGACTATGCGGTATGGCAGCAGTCGGACGAGCAAAAAGTGCAGTTGAAACGCGAGGAAGCTTACTGGCTGGACCGTTACCGGGGTGAACTGCCGGTTCTGGAAATGCCAACGGACTATCCGCGTCCTGCCGTGCAGAGCTTTGAGGGACAAACGCTGACGTCCTTCGTGGACGAGGCAACGAACGAAGGCTTAAAGCAACTGGCGGCTCAAAGAGGAACGACGCTGTATATGGTGCTGCTTGCGGCATATACCGTGCTTTTGCATAAATACACAGGTCAGGACGATTTGATCGTCGGAACGTCGATTGCGGGCAGAACGCACGGAGACACGCAACCTTTGATCGGAATGTTCGTTAATACGCTGGCGCTCCGCAATTATCCGGCTTCGGAGAAGACCTTCCTGTCGTATCTGGAAGAAGTGAAAGAAACGACCTTAGGCGCTTACGAGCATCAGAATTATCCGTTCGAAGAGCTCGTCGATAAAGTGCAGGTCAGCCGGGATTTGAGCCGCAACCCGCTGTTTGACACGATGTTCTCCCTGCAAAACTTGGAGGACAAAGAGTTTGGGCTGGAAGGGCTGAAATTGTCCCCGTACCCTAGCGAATACGGCACGGCCAAGTTCGACCTGAGTGTGGATGTTACGGAAGAAAACGGCGGCCTGGAGTGCAGCTTTGAATTCGCAACGGCTCTTTATAAAGAAAGCACGATCCGGCGGCTGTCGACTCATTTCGGACATTTGCTTGCGGCGATCGTAAGCCGTCCGGATGCGAAGATTGCCGAGCTGAACTTGTTGACGGCAGAGGAAAAAGAGCAAATTCTCGGCGCGTTCAACCCGGCGCAGCCGGAAGCGGCTCCTGTGGCGGCGTTCCATCGGCTGTTCGAGGAACAGGCGGAGCGCACACCGGAAGCGGCGGCCGTCGTGTACGAGAACGACCGGCTGACGTATGCGGAGCTGAACGAGCGGGCGAATCGCTTGGCGGCTACGCTGCGCGCAAACGGCATCGGCCGGGAGACGATCGTCGGCATTCTGGCCGAGCGTTCGGTGGACTTGCTGGTGGCCGTGCTGGCCGTCTGGAAAGCGGGCGGGGCGTATGTGCCACTCGACCCGGATTATCCGGCGGAGCGCGTGCGGTTCATGCTTGAAGACAGCGGAGCGAAGGTGCTGCTGACGCAAACGCCGCTGCGAGAGCGTGCTGAAGCTTGGCTCGGCGAAGAGGAGCTGGCGCTGGCGGCGGTGCTGTACCTGGACGACGAAGCGTCGTACAGCGAGGAGCGGACGAATGCCGACAGCTTCCATGAAGCCCGTCCGGAGGATCTGGCGTACGTGATCTATACGTCGGGAACGACGGGCAAGCCGAAGGGCGTGATGATCGAGCACCGCAGCCTGGTGAACACGGCGGCGGGCTACCAGCGGGAATACCGGTTGGATCAGTTCCCGGTGCGGCTGCTGCAGTTCGCAAGCTTCTCGTTCGACGTGTTCGTGGGAGATATCGCGCGGACGCTGTACAACGGAGGCACGATGGTGATTGTG
>NZ_JAAMNQ010000041.1:0-2246 GCF_011066155.1 Paenibacillus sp. EKM206P
TCCTGGTCACAAAAACTTTCCGAGTATGCGAATAGCGCAGCCATGGACAGTGAACACGCCTACTGGGAACAATGGAACGCAGCTGCTTTGGCTGACCAAGTACGTTTGCCTGAGGATCAAGCGCAGGCCGAAACATTTACCTTAGCTGACACGGATACAGTGGCCTTCCAGCTTACGGAAGAAGAGACAGAAAGATTATTGAAGCAAGCACACCGTGCGTATAACACGGAAATGAACGATCTGTTGCTGACGGCTTTGGGCATGATGCTGTATACGTGGACGGGTCATGAACGCAGTCTGATTCATTTAGAGGGACACGGACGTGAGAACATTTTGCCGGATACGGACATTTCTCGTACGGTAGGCTGGTTTACGAGACCATATCCGGTATGGCTAGACATCGGTCGTGATCACGCTTTGTCGGGATGCATCAAACAGGTAAAAGAAAGTCTGCGTCATATTCCGAATCAAGGAATGGGCTACGGAATCTGGAGATATTTGAGTGAATCCGGCCAAGCCATGGCTCAGCAAGCAGATGCACTGCATCTTGGTCAACATCAAGCTTTTGCCGAGCCACAAGTGAGCTTTAACTATCTCGGACAGCTGGATCAGGACTTGCAAAACAGCGATATTCGTATGTCTCCTTACTCGATGGGATCGGTCGTTAGTGACCGGACGAAGATGAAATATGCGCTCGATGTGAGCGGGATCGTAACGAACGGCATCCTGGAACTGGACATTCGGTATAACAGCAAAGCCTTCCGTAAGGACACCGTCCAAATGCTGGCTAATCTGTTGAAATCCAATCTGCTTGAGATTATCGAGCATTGTGTTACACGAGATCGGATCGAATTAACTCCAAGTGATGTACTGTTCAAAGGTCTGACCCTGGAGC
This sequence comes from Paenibacillus sp. EKM206P, assembly GCF_011066155.1. Taxonomy (NCBI): domain Bacteria; kingdom Bacillati; phylum Bacillota; class Bacilli; order Caryophanales; family Paenibacillaceae; genus Paenibacillus; species Paenibacillus sp. EKM206P. The sequence continues at coordinate 896 of NZ_JAAMNQ010000041.1, forward strand.
AATTAGATACGATTAAGGAGCAGACCAAGACGGTTGGGGAATTGGAAAATGTGTACCCGTTAACTCCCATGCAAAAGGGTATGCTGTTCCACAGTCTAATGAATGCAGAAACAGGCGTGTATTTTGAGCAGGCGACCTTTGATCTGGAGGGCCACTTGGAGCCTTCCCTATTCGAGGAAAGCTTGAATCTGCTGGTGAGCCGGCATGCTATATTACGGACGAATTTCTACAGCGGCTGGCATGGACAACCCTTGCAAATCGTCTATCGTCATAAAAGTCCGATCTTCCATTATCAGGATGTCAGAGGGCGTGAACATGCTGTAGCTGAGTTTGTGGTTCAAGATAAAGCTCGAGGCTTTGATCTAAGCAAGGATGCGCTTATGCGAGTATCCGTCTTCCGCACGGGTGAAAGCTCATACCGTTTTGTATGGAGCTTCCATCATATTGTGATGGACGGCTGGTGCCTGTCCCTGATGACGGACGAAGTGTTTGGTGCCTATGCTGCCTTGCTGGAGAATAAGCAGCCAGAGCTCGCACCTGTCAAGCCGTATAGTGACTATATCGAATGGTTGGAACATCAAGATGCACAGGAAGCGACCCGTTATTGGAGTGACTATTTGGCAGGTTTTGAGCAGCGAACCTTGTTGCCTGGTGAGAATACGCATGTTTCTGTGGCAGAACGAGATGACGACACAAACAGAAGCGGTCAAAGTTCAAATTCTGGCTATGTTTTGGAAAAACTGCCATTTATGTTGGGTAAAGAACGGAGTGCCGCATTAAACCAAATGGCCAAGCAACAACATGTCACGATTAACACCTTGCTGCAAAGTGTGTGGGGCGTTATTTTACAGCAATACAATAATAATCAGGATGTTGTGTTTGGTGGTGTGGTATCCGGTCGTCCGGCAGACATTCCAGGTGTGGAGAACATGATTGGATTGTTTATCAACACCATACCGGTTCGGATTCAAAGTGAACGGAATGCTACATTTGCTGAAGTATTGCAGCGCACACAGGAACAGGCTTTGACCTCCAGTGTCTATGATACGTTTCCGCTCTACGATATTCAGGCACGGACTGAACAAAAACAAGACCTGATTCATCACATCATGGTCTTTGAAAACTACCCGATTGGGCAGCAGATGAAGCAGATGGGCGGTTCCGGCGAGACAAAGGCACAAACTGGCTTCTCGATTGCCAATGTGGCACTTGCCGAGCAAACCAACTACGATTTCAACCTGATTGTCGTGCCTGACGAAGATATCTCTATCCTACTTGAATACAATGCGCTGGTGTATAACCGGTCTGCAATGGAGCGTATCCAGGGTCATATCGACCACGTCATCGGACA
>NZ_JAAMNQ010000042.1:0-2133 GCF_011066155.1 Paenibacillus sp. EKM206P
CGCTACCTGCTGCTCGAACAGTGAACTTAACGTCTGATCTTGCGGATAATCTGCCGCCGTATCTCCCCACACCTGAACGATCTGCGCCTGCTCTTCCGGTGTCACCAATTCCAGCTCATTCACACGGATATGCGGATTATTCACGATTTGCTCGATGACATGCAGTACATGTCCCTGCATCCGCTCGATCGTAGACCGATCGTATACATTGGCGTTATATCTGAACATGATGCGGAAAAGCTCATCTGGCATCACAATCAAGTCCAGATCATAATTCGTTTGCTCAACAACCTCTACATTCGTAATTTCAAAAGCGGATGGACGAACTTCACCCAACTGCTCGACTTGCTCCTCAACCGGATAATTCTCAAATACCATAATGTGGTTAATCAGATGCTGCTTCTGCTCGGTCAGCGCCTGAATTTCATACAGCGGGAAGCTGTCATAGGCTCCTGAGGCCAGTGCCTGCTCCTGCGTTTTCCGCATGATGTCCACAAACGTGGCATTCTGTTCACTTTGAATCCGCACTGGGATCGTATTAATGAACAGACCGATCATATGCTCTACACCCGCAATATCCGTCGGACGTCCAGATACCACACTGCCGAATACAACATCCTCATTGTTGTTATATTGCTGCAAAATAAGGCCCCACACGCTCTGCATCAGCGTATTAATCGTGACCTGCTGCTGCTTTGCAATCCGGTACATCGCTTCGCTCCACGCTGGATCCAGATCTACCGTTATTTTTTCAGAAACATACTCGCTGGTTTCACTTGCTGTAATGGACACCGTATGATCCCTGCTGTCCGCCATGTGGTCTTTCGATGCGGTATCCGATCCAGGCAACAACGTCTGCTGTTCAAAGCCCGCCAAATAGCTGCTCCAATACTCTTTTGCCGCACGTTCATCCTGACGCCCCAGCCATTCGATATATTGGCCGTATGGAGTGATCGGAGCAAACTCCGGCTGTTTCTGCTCCAGCAGCGCAAAGTACGTACCAAACACTTCCCCAGTAACGAGCGATAAGCACCAGCCATCCATGACAATGTGATGGAAGCTCCAGACCAAATGATACGTTTCTTCATCGGTTTGCAATACCTGTACGCGCATAAGTGCATCCGTACCGAGATCAAAGCCTCTAGCCTGGTCTTCCTGCTTAAACGTCTGGATATACGCCTGTTGCTCCGCTTCCTGCATTTCGCGTATATCCTTGAAGGACAGATCGCTATCTTTGTGACGGAACACGATTTGCAATGGCTCCGGACCATGTCCTGTTTCAAATCGATGGAAATTCGTCCGCAGCGCTTCATGACGCTGTGTCAGTACATCTAGACTCTTGCGGAAAATTTCAACATCAAAGCTGCCTTTTTGATCAAACGAAGCTTGCTGGAAGTATGCGCCTGAGTCCGGCTCCATCAGACTATGGAACAGCATCCCCTTCTGCATTGGAGAAAGAGCATACACATTTTCAAGCTCGCCCACAGAAGCTGTTTGCTCCGTCAATTGTTCCAGTTGTTCCAACGACAAGCCTTTGAACAAGACATCGCTTGGGGTTAGCTCACTCCGCTCTTGGGAGGTACAATGAACGATCACTTCCTGCAAGCTTTCCTGCAGCAACCGGGCAAACTTCTCTACATTTTGCTGTTGATATACCTTACTGTCATAGCGAATGTCCAGTGTCAGCGCGCCCGCTGTAATCATGCCGTTCACATTCAAAGGATGCTCCAGTACAGTATGGTCACTCATCGACTCTCCACCTGGATGCGAAGACAGCGTAATATCCCCATTTTCCAAGTCCTGATCAAACTGTCCCAAATAGTTAAAGCTAATTTCAGGCTGCAAGGTCAAGGAAGGATGGACATCATGCTGAGACATATATTTCAAAATGCCGTAGCCAATGCCCTTATGCGGTACATGGCGCAGGTCTTCCTTCACCCGCTTGATTCGCTGCCCTACTTCTGCCTTCCCATCCACATCAAGCAGCACCGGATATTGGCTCGTAAACCAGCCCACGGTACGTGTGATGTCGATATCTGGAACAATGGCTTCCCGGCCATGGCCCTCCAGATTGACCAGTACGCGCTCCTGACCGCTCCAGTTATATAACGCGGTGCCGAGTGCAGTTAACAG
>NZ_JAAMNQ010000043.1:0-1880 GCF_011066155.1 Paenibacillus sp. EKM206P
TCGTTCTCGTACACGACGGCCGCCTCTTCCGGCGTGCGCTCCGCCTGTTCCTCAAACAGCCGGTGGAACGCGGCCGCAGGAGCCGCTTCCGGCTGCGCCGGGTTGAACGCGCCGATAATTTGTTCTTTTTCCTCTGCCGTCAGCAAGTCCAGCTCGGCAATCTTCGCATCTGGACGGCTTACGATCGTTTCGAGCAGCTGCTCGTAATGTTTCGCCAGCCGTTCGATCGTCTCCCTTTTGTAGAGAGCCGTCGCATATTCGAAGCTGTAATCCAAGCCGCCGTTCTCCTCGCCCACATCCAAGCTGATATCAAACTTCGCGGTATCTAATACGCTCGGATAAGGAATCAGGCGAAGCCCTTCCAGCTCAAATTCCTCGTTTTCCGTATTCTGCATCGTAAACAGCGTGTCGAAGAGCGGATTGCGGCTTAAATCACGGGTGACTTGCACCTTGTCCACCAATTCTTCGAACGGATAGTTTTGATGCTCGAAGGCATGGAGGGTCGTTTCTTTGACTTCGTTCAGGTATGACAGGAATGTCTTTTCCGAAGCCGGATAACTGCGGATAGCCAGCGTGTTTAAGAAAATCCCGATCAACGGCTGCACATCTCCATGATTCCTTCCGGCAATCGGCGTACCGACGATCACGTCTTCCTGACCTGAATATTTATGCAGAAGGACGTTATACGCCGCAAGCAGCACCATAAACAGCGTCGTGCCCGTTTCCGAGGCCAGCTGCTTCAGGCCGTCGGTTTTCGAAGCGTCGAAGGAAAACTCCAGCGTTTGGCCTTCGTAGCTCTGCACGGCCGGACGCGGATAGTCGGCCGGCATTTCCAGCACCGGCAGCTCGCCTTGGAACATGTCCAGCCAGTACGCCTCCTGACGCTGAAGCCGTTCTTTCTGCTCCTGCGAATGCTGCCAAACGGTGTAGTCTTTGTACTGAATGCGCAGAGGCTCCAATTGCTCGCCGCCGTACAAGCGGACGAATTCTTCAACAAAGATTTCCATCGAGACGCCATCGGAAATAATATGATGCATGTCGTACATTAGAATATGACGTTCCGGAGCCAGCTCGACAAGGCCTACCCTCAGCAGCGGAGGCTTCGCCAAGTCAAACGGACGGACGAAACGGCGAACCATCTCTTCGGCCTCTTGCTCATCCACTCGATAGAACTCCACGGCAAAATTCACGTCCTGGTAAATCCGCTGCGATGCTTCGCCATCCACCATTTCGAACCCGGTGCGCAGCGTTTCATGCCGCGCCACGAGCTTACGGAACGCTTCTTCGAACCTTGCCCGGTCCAAAGCCCCCTCCAGCAGCATCGCTTCCGGCATGTTGTAGCTAAGCTCCGCGCCTTCCAGTTGATTCAGGATAAAGAGACGTTTTTGAGCAAAAGATTGCGGGTACACCTCTCGGTCATCCGCCACCGGAATGGCAACGAATGTCTGCTCATCCAGCCGGGAAATGGCGGCGGCCATGCTCTCAATGGTGGAATGGCGGAACACGTCGCGCAGCGGCAGATCCACGCTCAATTCTTTATGAATCTTGCTGACCAGCGTCGTCGCCCGCAGGGAGTGACCACCGATGTCGAAGAAGTTGTCGTGAACGCCAATCTCCTTCGCAAGCCCCAGCACCTCCTGCCAAATCGCCGCCAGCTTTGTTTCCAGCTCATTGCGCGGTGCGACGTACTCCGTTCCGCTTCCCGCTTCCCCTTCCGGCGCCGGCAGCGCCTTCCGGTCAATTTTTCCGTTCGGCGTCAGAGGCAGGCGCTCCATCTCCACGAAGTACGACGGGATCATGTAGCCCGGCAGCTCCTGCGCCAGCGCGCCGCGCAGATCGTTCACTGCCAGCTCCGCTCCGGTATCCGGTGTGTAATACGC
>NZ_JAAMNQ010000044.1:0-1689 GCF_011066155.1 Paenibacillus sp. EKM206P
GTCATCTATACGTCGGGTTCGACTGGAAATCCGAAAGGAGTTATGCTCCAGCATCGCTCGGTCCTCAACTTTATTACTGGGATGCGCGAAGTCATTGATTTTGAAGCGAGCCAAACCATGTTGTCACTGACGACCATTTCATTCGATATTTTCGTATTGGAAACCATTCTCCCCCTGTTGGGTGGAATGACGGTTGTGCTTGGCGACAGCCAGCATCAGGTGAATCCTCAGGCGCTGGGTGAGTTGATTACTCAACATTCGATTGAGATGTTGCAAATGACCCCATCCCGGTTACAAATGCTGTTGGGTCATGAAGCAGGCTCGCGCGTGCTGCAAAGCGTGAAGGCAATTATGGTTGGGGGCGAAGCTCTTCCGTCCAAGCTGCTCGCAGCACTGCAAGAGATAGACGGTCCCCGTATTTATAACATGTACGGACCTACAGAAACGACGGTGTGGTCGGCCGTGCAGGAACTGACCCATGCTCAGCATATTAATATTGGACGTCCTATTGCGAATACCCAAATCTATATCATGAATGCGAGTGGAGAATTGCAGCCCGTCGGTGTGCCGGGCGAGTTATGTATTGCCGGGGAAGGATTGGCCCGTGGGTATTGGAAACGTGAAGAACTGACGGCCGAGAAATTTGTGATTAATCCGTTTGCTGGGGGTAAGGCAGGCCATGAGCGGATGTACCATACAGGCGATTTGGCGAGATGGACGCCGGACGGCAACATTGAATATTTGGGGCGGATGGACCATCAGGTGAAAATTCGGGGCTACCGAATCGAACTGGGCGAGATCGAATCGCAGCTGTTGCAGGTGGAGTCGGTACAAGAAGCGGTCATCATGGCTCGTGGGGACGAAACGGGTCAAACACAGCTCGTGGCGTACTATGTGGCGAGTCAAGAACTGGGAGCCGGTGAGCTGAGACATGAGCTGGGACAAGAACTGCCAAGCTATATGATGCCGTCGTATTTCATCTGGTTGGAGCAGATGCCGCTGACACCGAACGGTAAAATCGACCGCAAGTCCCTGCCAGCACCGGAAGGCAATCTGCACAGCGGTGCGGATTATGTAGCGCCACGCACTGCACCGGAACGAGCGCTTGTAGCGGTCTGGCAGTCCGTCCTGGGTGTGCCAACCGTCGGTATGTTGGACAATTTCTTTGATCTGGGTGGCGATTCGATCAAGGCGATTCAAATCGTATCGCGTGCATTCCAGGCCGGCTACAAGCTGGACATGAAGGATTTGTTCCGCTATCCCATCGTCGCAACCCTGGCATCGCATATGCATGAGGCCAGTCGTAGGGCAGATCAGGGAGAAGTAAGCGGAGAAACGGCGTTGCTTCCGATCCAGCACGAGTTCTTTGCGCAGGAGCAAGTAGACGTGCATCACTTTAATCAGGCGGTTATGCTGCACCGGGAGCAGGGGTTTGACGAGTCGGCTCTGCGTCAGGCGCTTGGCAAGCTGACAAAGCATCATGATGCTTTGCGAATGGTGTTCAGCAAGACCGCGCAAGGCTATAAAGCATGGAACCGTGGAATACAGGAAGGCGAGCTGTATCAGCTGGACGTGCTGGACTTTAGGGATATAACGGATGAAGCCATGCTCAGCGTGGCAATGGAGGCGAAAGCTACCGAAATTCAAAGCAGTATCCAACTGCAAGAAGGGCCGCTGTTTAAAGCAGGT
>NZ_JAAMNQ010000045.1:0-1682 GCF_011066155.1 Paenibacillus sp. EKM206P
TAGCTCACTGGTCGAGTGACTCTGCGCCGAAAATGTAACGGGGCTAAACACACCACCGAAGCTATGGCTTGATGCTTGCATCAGGGGTAGGGGAGCGTTGAATGCGGGTTGAAGGTGTACCGTAAGGAGCGCTGGACTGCATTCAAGTGAGAATGCCGGTATGAGTAACGAAAAGATCTGTGAGAATCAGATCCGCCGAAAGCCTAAGGGTTCCTGAGGAAGGTTCGTCCGCTCAGGGTAAGTCGGGACCTAAGGCGAGGCCGATAGGCGTAGTCGAAGGACAACAGGTCGAAATTCCTGTACCACCGTAATCCGTTATGAGCGATGGGGTGACGCAGTAGGGTAGTGACGCGGACTGATGGATGTCCGTCTAAGCAGTGAGGCTGATGTGTAGGCAAATCCGCACATCGTAAGGCTGGGCTGTGATGGGGAGCGAAAATTGTAGTAGCGAAGGTCATGATCTCAGACTGCCAAGAAAAGCCTCTAGCCAGGAGAAGGTGCCCGTACCGCAAACCGACACAGGTAGGCGAGAAGAGAATTCTAAGGCGCGCGGAAGAACTCTCGTTAAGGAACTCGGCAAAATGACCCCGTAACTTCGGGAGAAGGGGTGCCTCGGTAGGGTGAATAGCCCGAGGGGGCCGCAGTGAAAAGGCCCAAGCGACTGTTTAGCAAAAACACAGGTCTGTGCGAAGCCGCAAGGCGAAGTATACGGGCTGACGCCTGCCCGGTGCTGGAAGGTTAAGGGGAGTGGTAAGCCCTTCGGGGCGAAGCTATGAACCGAAGCCCCAGTAAACGGCGGCCGTAACTATAACGGTCCTAAGGTAGCGAAATTCCTTGTCAGGTAAATTCTGACCCGCACGAATGGCGTAACGACTTGGGCGCTGTCTCAACGAGAGATCCGGTGAAATTTTAATACCTGTGAAGATGCAGGTTACCCGCGACAAGACGGAAAGACCCCATGGAGCTTTACTGCAGCTTGATATTGAATTTGGGTACGATCTGTACAGGATAGGTGGGAGCCGTAGAACTTTGAGCGCCAGCTTGAAGGGAGGCATCCTTGGGATACCACCCTGATCGTATCTAGGTTCTAACTTGGTACCGTAAACCGGTGCGAGGACAGTGTCAGGTGGGCAGTTTGACTGGGGCGGTCGCCTCCTAAAGAGTAACGGAGGCGCCCCAAGGTTCCCTCAGAATGGTTGGAAATCATTCGAAGAGTGCAAAGGCAGAAGGGAGCTTGACTGCGAGACCTACAAGTCGAGCAGGGACGAAAGTCGGGCTTAGTGATCCGGTGGTACCGCATGGAAGGGCCATCGCTCAACGGATAAAAGCTACCCTGGGGATAACAGGCTTATCTCCCCCAAGAGTCCACATCGACGGGGAGGTTTGGCACCTCGATGTCGGCTCATCGCATCCTGGGGCTGAAGTAGGTCCCAAGGGTTGGGCTGTTCGCCCATTAAAGCGGTACGCGAGCTGGGTTCAGAACGTCGTGAGACAGTTCGGTCCCTATCTGTCGTGGGCGTAGGAAATTTGAGAGGAGCTGTCCTTAGTACGAGAGGACCGGGATGGACGTACCGCTGGTGTACCAGTTGTTCCGCCAGGAGCACCGCTGGGTAGCTATGTACGGAAGGGATAAGCGCTGAAAGCATCTAAGCGTGAAGCCCCCCTCAAGATGAGATTTCCCA
>NZ_JAAMNQ010000046.1:0-1657 GCF_011066155.1 Paenibacillus sp. EKM206P
GGCCTCCAGTGCGTGTTACCGCACCTTCACCCTGGACAGGGGTAGATCACCCGGTTTCGGGTCTACGTCCACGTACTCATTCGCCCTATTCAGACTCGCTTTCGCTGCGGCTTCAGCTCTTCACCTTAACCTTGCACGGGAACGTAACTCGCCGGTTCATTCTACAAAAGGCACGCCATCACCCCTAGATCGGGCTCTGACTTCTTGTAAGCACACGGTTTCAGGATCTATTTCACTCCCCTTCCGGGGTGCTTTTCACCTTTCCCTCACGGTACTGCTTCACTATCGGTCGCCAGGGAGTATTTAGCCTTGGCAGATGGTCCTGCCGGATTCATACGGGGTTTCACGTGCCCCGCACTACTCGGGATCCGTCTCGGAGAGAACAAGTTTTGAACTACAGGGCTTTTACCTTCTCTGGCGGGCCTTTCCAGACCTCTTCATCTAACCGGTTCCTTTGTAACTCCATGTGAGACGTCCCACAACCCCAAGGAGCAAGCTCCTTGGTTTGGGCTAATCCGCGTTCGCTCGCCGCTACTGACGGAATCACTATTGTTTTCTCTTCCTCAGGGTACTTAGATGTTTCAGTTCCCCTGGTCTGCCTCTCACTCACCTATGAATTCAGTGAGTAGTGACTGTCGATGAAGACAGCCGGGTTTCCCCATTCGGACATCCCCGGATCAAAGCTTGCTTACAGCTCCCCGAGGCCTTATCGTTGTTCGCCACGTCCTTCGTCGGCTCCTGGCGCCTAGGCATCCTCCGTGTGCTCTTTGTAGCTTAACCTAGTATTTACATCGTAAATACGATTTGCTTTGAATTTCGGTTCAACACTTACGTGTGAATGAAATTCAAGGCAGCTACCTTTATTTCACTTGTTTACACAAGATCAGCTTAAAGGAATATTCTAAAACGCAATTTCGTTTCGGTATCCAGTTTTCAAGGTGCAATTCGCTTCATCGAAGCGAAACCCGATGAATATTTCGGTTCCACACGAATGTGTGAATGAAGTATTCGTCGAAGCTTGAGAGTTTGAGCTCTCAAAACTGAGCAACGAGTGAGTAACAGGCCTAAACCTGAGTTTTGAAGCTTACGCTTCATATTTGAATGTTTCCATCGCAGGAAACGATTCTCCATAGAAAGGAGGTGATCCAGCCGCACCTTCCGATACGGCTACCTTGTTACGACTTCACCCCAATCATCTACCCCACCTTCGGCGGCTGGCTCCCTTGCGGGTTACCCCACCGACTTCGGGTGTTGTAAACTCTCGTGGTGTGACGGGCGGTGTGTACAAGACCCGGGAACGTATTCACCGCGGCATGCTGATCCGCGATTACTAGCAATTCCGACTTCATGTAGGCGAGTTGCAGCCTACAATCCGAACTGAGACCGGCTTTTCTAGGATTGGCTCCACCTCGCGGCTTCGCTTCCCGTTGTACCGGCCATTGTAGTACGTGTGTAGCCCAGGTCATAAGGGGCATGATGATTTGACGTCATCCCCACCTTCCTCCGGTTTGTCACCGGCAGTCTGCTTAGAGTGCCCAGCTTGACCTGCTGGCAACTAAGCATAAGGGTTGCGCTCGTTGCGGGACTTAACCCAACATCTCACGACACGAGCTGACGACAACCATGCACCACCTGTCTCCTCTGTCCCGAAGGAAAG
>NZ_JAAMNQ010000047.1:0-1615 GCF_011066155.1 Paenibacillus sp. EKM206P
CGCCTACTTTTCCGGTCGGAATCGAAGTTTGCTGATCATAGCCGAGCAAATAATCCTTCCAGTAGGAAGCTGCTGCTGCTTCATCCTGTGCTTCAAGCCACTCAATATACTGACTGTATGGAGTCACGGGGGCAAGCTTCGGCTGTCTATGCTCCACGGCTGCAAAATAAGCCTCAAACACCTCATCCGTGACTAACGCCACACACCAGCCATCCATCAAGATGTGATGAGAGCTCCACACAAAATAATAATCCTCATCACCTGTTCGTAAAATCGCCACGCGCATCAACGCATCCCGGGACAAATCGAATCCGGCTGCCTTGTCCTGGCGAATAAATTCCTGCACATACGCGTCACGCTCCTGCTCATTCAGATGACGCAAATCTTCACATCTGAAACCAACCTCCTTGCGGCGGAAAATCACCTGCACAGGCTCATCCTGCCAACCGCTGATGAAATTAGCTCTAAAGATCTCATGCCGCTGCGCCAAATGATTCAAGCTATCCTGGAAAATATCCGCTTGGAAGCGTCCGTGCAAATCAAAGGTCGTTTGTTCAAAATAAGCTCCTGACGCTGCATCCATCAGACTATGGAACAGCATGCCTTTTTGCATCGGCGTCAACGCATATACATTTTCCAGTTCCCCGATGTCACGAGTCCGCTCTACCAACTGATCCAGCTCGGCCATGGTTACATGTTTAAGCATGACATCGCTTGGCGTCAGTTCTTGCTGTTTGCGGCCTACACAATGCGCAATGATTTCCTGCAAACTGATTTTGAACTCTTCAGCTAACTGCTCCATCGTTTCATGACGATATTCCTGCTTGCTGTAGCTGATTGTCAATTGCAGTTCGCCTTCCGAAATCAGTCCGTTCATATCCAGCGTGTGCGATCTGGCTGCATGGGCGCTAAGCTCTGCACCGCTAGCGTAAGGAGATACGCCAATGGACTGACTTTGCATATCTTGATCAAATTGTCCCAGATAGTTAAAGCTGATTTCAGGTTCGGTCACAAAACGCTCTTGCTCACGGGCTGCGGACAGGTATCTCAACATCCCGTAGCCAATGCCCTTTTGCGGAATGCGGCGGAGTCCTTCTTTCACCTGTTTGATGCGCTGTGAAAGGTCTTGCCCCACGCTCATATCCAGCACCACCGGGAATTGGGTCGTAAACCAGCCCACCGTCCGCGTAATATCCAGTTCTGGCAAAATGGACTCCCGTCCATGGCCTTCCAGGCTCACGAGCACTCGTTCCAAGCCCGCCCAGCGATGAATAGTCAGTCCTAAGGCGGTAAGCAGCAAATCATTCATCTCCGTGTTGTAGGCACGATGCGCCTGTTTTAACAACTGCTCCGTTTCCTGAGCTGTCCACGTAACTGTCATGTTCTCGCTGTCCCTATTCAAGGAATGAGAATGGGATTCGTCTTTTGGAAGCGGCTGATATACGCCCTGTTCCATTTCCTGCCAGAATGCGAGTTCTGCTGCCATGGCCGGACTGTTCGCATATTGAGACTGCCCATCCGCCCAGGTGCGGAACGAATCCGTTTTGTGCGGAAGGCGAGCCGTTTGTCCGTTCAATGCCTGCTCGTAGGCGGTTGTAATATCCTCGAACAAAAT
>NZ_JAAMNQ010000048.1:0-1593 GCF_011066155.1 Paenibacillus sp. EKM206P
CTATACCAGCTAATAGCTTGTCAACATTTCCAGCAAAATAATTAGAAACCTTATGGTATAGTGAAAAATAAGCATGCCAAACAACCTTCCAATTCGAGTTGTGTTGGAAGGTTATACCATTAACTTTTTGTTATGTCAGACGGAATGATTTCTTACTTTTTAAAATGGCATACAGCCAATGAACCAGCTTATTTGCACATGCCACTAGAGCAACTTTGTGAGGCTTTCCTTCGGCTCTTTTGCGGTCGTAAAAATCTTTAATCCGAGTGTTACGAGAACGGATCAACCCACACTGCACGGCCATAACTAGGGCATATCGAAGCTGCCGGGAACCGCGTTTGGTGATCCGATTTCGAGTTGCTGTGAACTTACCTGAAGCAAAAACACTGGGGTCAATGCCAGCAAACGCGACCAGTTTCTTTGGATGATCAAATCGGTCGACTTCTCCAATTTCCGATAAAATTGTTGCAGCAATTTTATGGCCAATACCAGGAATCGACTGAATCAAATCATACTCTTTCATCTCTTTTGCCAGGGCATCTATATTCTGTTCCAAATCAGCTAGATGCTCCTGGTATTGAAGAATAAGGGTGATCAGAATCTTTAAATTAATTAAATGGCTAGAGTACATCGTTTGTTGAAAGGGATTTTGTTTTGCTGCATTCATCAGCCTTTGAACTCGTTCATTAATCCAAGCTTCTGAACGACCTCGTTTTGAAGAAAGCAGAGCTCTGATTGAGATTTTAAGGGTTTCCTCATCCGCTTGCAGAACGGAAGATGATGTTGAGAACTCACTTAAGAAACGAAGAGAAACGTTCGAATACATAGCTCCGAAAACACCCTTGTATGCAGGGAAAACCTGATCCAGAACCGCCTGGAATTGCAGCTTTGTTTGCACGCACATCTTTGATAACGTCTCATATTGCCGCGTCAGATAACGCAGATTAAGCAGTTGCACGCCCCTTTTCTTAAAAGGCTCAAACTCTTCCCTGTAGTAAAGATCGCCCAAAAGATAAGCATCCGCAGCATCCGTTTTTACTTTGCGAAGATGGGACTTTCTAAGGCGATTTGAAATGAGCGGATTAATAACAATGTATAAATAGTGGTGTTCCTCTAGGAATTGAACGACAGGGCTTTGGTAGTGCCCAGTTGCCTCGAGAATCAGTGTAGGACGAAGTCCAACCGCATGCTCGACATCACGAATAGTTTGAAGGAGTTTCTCGAGTCCTTCTCGCGTATGCTCGAAATAAAACGTTCCTTTGTATGGTTTTCCACGATCTAAAAAAGCCTGTCCGTGGCTTTCTCCTTTAGAAATATCTAACCCGATAACAGGATTCATCTGACCTCTCCTTAATGTAAATTTGCCGGCAGCCTCTATAAATCTTCTTGTCGCTCCATAGCATCGCATGTGATACGGGATCTTTGTCCCAACCAGCCTCAATCATGGTCATGACAAGTAGAGGTGAACATTATAGCTCTCGGAATCTAGTCCCACGGGCAGGTGCGTTCGACCCGGCTACCTTAATCCTCAAAGCAAAGGCAAAAAGGATCAACCAGAAAGAACTGGTTGATCCCATAATACGAACGGGCAGG
>NZ_JAAMNQ010000049.1:0-1571 GCF_011066155.1 Paenibacillus sp. EKM206P
CCTTCCTTGACCTTGCAGCCTGAAATTAGCTTTAACTATTTGGGACAGTTTGATCAGGACTTGGAAAATGGGGATATCAGGCTGTCTTCGCATCCAGGTGGAGAGCCGATGAGTGACCATACTGTACTGGAGCATCCTTTGAATGTGAACGGCATGATTACAGCGGGCGCGCTGACACTGGAGATTCGCTATGACAGCCAAGTATATCATCAGCAAAATGTAGAAAACTTTGCGCAGTTGCTGCAGGAAAGCTTGCAGGAAGTGATCGCGCATTGTGCCTCCCAAGAGCGGAGCGAACTAACCCCAAGCGATGTCTTGTTCAAAGGCTTGTCGTTGGAACAACTGGAGCAATTGACGGAGCAAACGGCTTCTGTGGGCGAACTGGAAAATGTGTATGCTCTTTCGCCAATGCAGAAGGGGATGCTGTTCCATAGCTTGATGGAGCCAGACTCAGCTGCATACTTCCAGCAAGCATCGTTTGATCAAAAAGGCAGCTTTGATGTTGCTATTTTCCGTAAGAGCCTGGATCTGCTGACACAGCGTCATGAAGCACTGCGGACGAATTTCCATCGGTTTGAGACAGGGCACAGTCAGGAGCCATTGCAGATCGTGTTCCGTCACAAAGATAGCGACCTTTCCTTCCAGGATATACGCGAAATGCCGAAAGCGGAGCAACAGGCCTATATCCAGGCGTTTAAGCAGGAAGACCAAGCTAGAGGTTTTAATCTGGGTACGGATGCGCTCATGCGCGTACAGGTATTGCAAACCGATGAAGAAACGTATCACTTGGTCTGGAGCTTCCATCACATTGTCATGGATGGCTGGTGCTTATCGCTTGTTACAGGCGAAGTGTTTGGTACGTACTTTGCACTGCTGGAGCAGAAGCAGCCGGAGCTTGCTCCTGTTACATCATATGGTCAATATATTGAATGGCTGGAGCGTCAGGATGAACGTGCGGCAAAAGAGTATTGGAGCAGCTATTTGGCGGGCTTTGAACAGCAGACGTTGTTACCTGGATCGGATACCGCATCAAAAGACCACGTGGCGGACAGCAGGGATCATACGGTGTCCACTACAGCAAGTGAAACCAGCGAATATATTTCTGGAAAAATAACGGTAGATCTGGATTCAACGCGGAGCGAAGCCATGTATCGGATTGCAAAGCAGCAGCAGGTCACGATTAATACACTGATGCAGAGCGTGTGGGGCCTTATTTTGCAGAAATATAACAACAATGAGGATGTTGTATTCGGCAGTGTCGTATCTGGACGTCCGACGGATATTGCGGGTGTAGAGCATATGATCGGTCTGTTCATTAATACGATCCCGGTTCGGATTCAAAGTAAACGGAATGCCACGTTTGTGGACATCATGCGGAAAACGCAGGAGCAAGCGTTGGCTTCGGGGGTATATGACAGCTTCCCGCTATATGAAATTCAGGCGCTGACCGAGCAGAAGCAAAATCTGATTAACCACATTATGGTATTTGAGAACTATCCGGTTGAGGAGCAAGTCGAGCAGTTGGGTGAAGTTCGTCCATCCGCTTTTGAAATTACGAATGTAGAGGTTGT
>NZ_JAAMNQ010000005.1:0-393822 GCF_011066155.1 Paenibacillus sp. EKM206P
TGGGGGTGGAAGTGCAGTAATGCATGGAGCTGACCAATACTAATCGGTCGAGGGCTTATCCTAAGATAAAACGCAAAAGAGTTTCGGATCCAGTTTTCAGGGTGTAACCTTGAACGTATGTACAAGTGACATACAACAAGCGCATGGCTATTCATTCACACGATAAGTGGTGAAGCGAATAACCGTACGGAAGAATTTGCACAGCAAATTCATGTTTGGTGGCGATAGCGGAGGGGTTCCACACGTACCCATCCCGAACACGACCGTTAAGCCCTCCAGCGCCGATGGTACTTGGACCGCAGGGTCCTGGGAGAGTAGGACGTCGCCAAGCACGATAAAAAGAGCACAGCCCGTTAAGGCTGTGCTCTTTTTCCTATAACCGATTTATTTATCATTCACCTGAAAGATCACCATTATGGATTCGGTCAAAAGTTTTATGGTATCTTGGTTGTCCTTTATATAGTGGTGCCTAGTCAGCATTTTTAACTGAGGACAGTATTAACTGGGGCAGTTAATCTATTTCAACCTGTTCTGTCTGAAGGACACTCAAGGCTTGAAGTTTACGGGTAATTTCTTTTTGCCACTTGGTATCTCCGACTTGTACGGCAAGATTGAGAAGGTCCAAATAATCATCAATATGCAGGGAGGTTTTACTAAAAGTTTCTTTCACTGTGGTCCTGCCTCCTTTAAAGTCTATGTGTATTTATCATTTAATAATGATAATCATTATCAAAAAAACAATCTTATTCATATTATGCCTGTGTTCTAGATAAATTGCAAGTTATGATATGAATGAATTTTGAAGCACGCAAATGAGGGCTTGAAAAAACAAACCCTTCTCCTTAAGTTCACGCATTGTTCACGTCTTTTCTATGGAACATAATGAAAAGAACAAGCGGGCATTGAGTGTCCACCAATAAGGAGGGCAAATTGCGCAATGCTTCAACAAGAGGAGGAAAAAGACCATGAGCAGAACAAAAATGAAAGCGTTTGCTATTATGATGGCGAGCGCCTTGGCATTGACGCTGGCAGCTTGTAATAACGGACAAAGCGCAAGTCCGGGAAATTCAGGAGAACCGAGCAAAGGCACCGCAACGAAAGATGTTACGATTACCTTTCAGAACATCAATCCTGATCCGAGCACCCCTTCGTACAAAATGATTAAGCAAATTGTAGGTCAATACGAGCAGGATCATCCTCATGTCAAAATTGAATTGGATTCGCTAAATACAGATCAACAAAAGCTTAAGCTGAAAACACAGGCAGCGGCGAAGGAAGTGCCTGATATCACGATTGTAAACCCTGCTGCACAGATGAAGCCATTCGTAGATGCCGGGCTGCTAGCTCCATTAAACGATGTGGCTGATAAAGAGGGGTTAAAAGATACGTTCCAGAATGGACTTCTTAATTACTATAGCTTCGACGATAAGCTCTACGCTTTTCCGGACGGCAACAATATAGAAGTGGTGTTTTACAATAAGGAACTGTTCAAGCAGGCGGGAATCCAGAAGTTGCCGACCACCTTTGACGAGCTGATTACGACGGTCAAAACGCTGAAGGCGAAGGGAATTACTCCGATTGCCATTGGGGAAAAGGATTCATGGACGGGGTCCCTCCTTTTTATGAACATTTTGTTGCGTACGAATGAAGGACCGAATTTTCTCAATGATGTACTGGACGGCAAAAAGACGTTTAACGACCCGGCTTTTGTGGAAGCGGTGGATGCATTTCAGGAATTGGTGCAGGCAGGAGCTTTCCCGGATGGAGCTACGTCTATTGATTACAATGCAGGTGGTAATATTTTTAAAACAGGAAAAGCCGCGATGTATATCATGGGTACGTGGGAAACGGGGTCAATTGATGCTTCTTCGGTAGCGGGTAAGGTAGGAGCGTTTCAATTCCCTACGGTGAATGGCAAGGGTGATGTGAATGAGTATGTAATTGCGCCGGGCAGCGCATTTGCGGTATCTGCGAACAGTGAACATTTACAGGAGACGAAGGATTTTCTGCACTATTTTATTAAGGAGATGCCCAAAATTCAGTTTGATCTGAAAAATGCGATTGGCAGCGGTCAGAAAATGAAAGGTGATCTGAAGGAAGCGGGCTACTCCGAGTTAGCAATTAGTCTTAATGAGCTGTTCAAGAATGTAAAAGGGGGCGATCTCGCCTTTGATAATACGATGAATCCGGCTATTGCGCAGGCGCATCTGAGTAGCATTCAAAACCTGTTCGTACAAAAAGAAGACTCCGCACAAGTTGCTAAGGAACATCAAAACACTTTTGAAGCGAATAAATAAGTGAGGATTTTACAAAAATCCAGTAGGCGACTTCCGATGAACAGTATATAGATCGAAATGGCCTAGTTCATCTAGATATTGCACTTTGGAGTGACTGGAATGGAATTTTGCAAAATCCCGAAGTAGCAGGCACTAGGGAGGGGGCGGAATGCTTCTTCCCTGATTGGAAATCATGTAGGTTGTACATCCTCAGAAGATGTTCAGAATCAACATAAAGGAGATTAGAGCATGAATGTACTGAAGGTGCCAGCACGTACCATTGCCGTTTTCGTGCTACCCTGCCTGTTGTTGTATACCTGTATGGTATTTGTTCCAATTTTGGTGTCGGTATATTGCGGATTGCTGGATTGGAACGGAATCGCCAAGGCAAAGTTTGTGGGGCTGGCTAATTTTGAGCGGATTTTCACATCAGATTCAGTGTTCTGGCCATCCGTGAAACGGACTATGATGTTCGCTGTGTTTTCCATGCTGGAAATTCCGTTTTGTCTGCTGCTGGCGATCTTGCTTAATCGCTATGTGCGTAAGGCCAATACGCTGGTAACGATGTATTTTCTGCCGGTTATTCTGTCGGTGGTCATTATCGGGCAGCTGTGGAAGACGATCTATAATCCAGCCTCGATGGGTGGAATGCTGAACGGTATTTTGCTGGCGATTGGGCTGGAAAGCTGGACACGCTCATGGCTGACGGAACCGCAGATCGCGATGTACGCCCTCTATTTTGTATCGTTATGGCAGTATTTTGGCTATCATTTGCTTATCCAGTTTACCGGGGTACAAAATATACCGAATGAGCTATACGAAGCAGCCAAAATTGATGGAGCTGAAGGATTCAAAGCAGACCGCTATATTACGCTGCCGCTCATTGTACCTATTTTCAAGATATCAATTGTATTAGCATTTATCGGCTCCCTGCAATCGTTTGATTTGATTTGGGTGATGACGGGGGGAGGACCAGCCCATGCGACGGATACAGTATCTACGTATATGTACAATATGTCCTTTTTATCGATGAAATACGGATATGGCAGTGCATTGGCTTCAATTCTCGTAGTGATTTGCTTGTCATTTACAATTGTGATAAATTTTGTTTTCAAACGAATCGAAAATAAGGTAAGCTAAAGGAGATGGAACTGTTGAATGCCTTGAAAAAAACGGGAGTCTTTTCCTTATTGGCAATCTTAATGGTCACGCAGCTGTATCCACTCTTTTGGCTTCTGACCTATTCGTTGAAGACAAATGAAGAGATATTGAGCTCAAGCTTCTTTGCACTCCCTCAAGTGCCTCAGTGGCACAACTATCAGGAAGCCTATGAATCAGGGAGCTACTTGCGTTATTTAGGAAACAGTGTGCTGGTAACCGGGGTTACGATGCTTTTCGTCATTTTATTAAGCTCGATGACTGCTTATGCGATTACACGTTTTCGTTGGCGCTTCGGGGCTGTTGTGCTGACCATGTTTCTGATCGGGATGATGATCCCGATGCAAGCTACACTGCTGCCGCTGATGGTGATGTTTAAAAATGTCCATATTCTGAATACGTATTTCTCACTGATTTTACCCTACATTGCTTTTCAGACACCGATTGCGGTCTTCATCCTATCCGGCTTTATGCGGTCCATTCCCCACGAAATTGAAGAGTCCGCTTACATTGACGGAGCGAGCATTTATCGTATTTTCCGCAGTGTAATCTTACCCATCTCGATTCCGCCTACCATGACGGTATGTATTTTAACTTTCATTAATATCTGGAATGAATACATTATGGCTGCCACCTTTATCTCGTCCGAGAAGCTCAAAACTCTCCCTTTTGGCGTATATACGTTCGTCAGCCAGTATTCTGTGAACTACGGTAATATTGGTGCTTTTCTAGTCATGGGTGCCTTACCGGTCATTATTATTTATTTTGTTCTGTCCGAAAATATCACCAAGGGTATGGTTGCGGGAGCGGTTAAAGGATAGGCGGCCGATGCGAAAGGAGCGCAGAGAGGTATGATGCGCCGTTTTCAATCCATTCAATACCGCTTGTTTGTTCTCTTCCTATTAAGCATGTCGGGCATTGTGCTGGCGGTCAGTCTATTATTTTACAACCGTACTACAGTACAGTTCCATGATAAGGTCAGCGAGCTGGCGCGTAAAAATGTATCCCAGACGGCAGGACTGTTCGAATTGCTGCTCGGCAGCTATAATAGTCTCTCCAAATCAATCAGCAACAATATGGATTTGGTTCGTCTGTTGACGACGGATAATAGTGATTTACCTGCTGTCAATTACATCAACGAACGTACGATTACGAATATTCTGGGGGCTATCTATTATTCGCGTGAAGATCTGATTGGCATCCATGTCATCACAGACACAGGCAAGGTATATAACTATGGCAATTATATGAATGTCATTGATACTCATTACGAACAGACGGAATGGTATAAGGAAATTCGAAAGTCGGCGGGAAAAATTGCATGGCTGGGCGTGTATCCTCACTCTGTCATTGATCAGGTGGAAACCAGACCCGTGTTTGCGTTTGGACGGCAGCTCTATGATTTGGATGAGCACAAGCCGATTGGTATTGTCCTGTTTGAGGCTGAGCCGGGTTCTGTTTTGTCGGCTCTCCACAATTTGCGGTTAGGTACCAATAGTCAGGTATATCTGTTGGGTCATGAAAATCGAATTGTGTCGGCCACTTCCCCTGATCCGCCACCGGATTTGCGAAATCTAGAGCAGCAGGTGCCAGAGGGGGAAGTTATTGTAAATCGAAGTAATGAGAATGTTGTAATCGCTTCCAAGTTGCCGTTTGCCGACTGGTCTGTGATTAGTGTGACACCTAGTGAGGATCTGAACGTGGAGCTGGTGCAAAATCAAAGGTACCTATTTATCGTGGCACCTATACTTATTATTGTGTCGGCGTTAATTGCGTCCATCGTCTCCAGAAGCATTTCCCTTCCGCTCAAGCGAGTCATTCGGGAGATGAAGCGAGTAGAGACAGGGAATTTCCGCCATACGGTAAACACCAAATCCTATGAAGAAATCAATCAGTTAGCTACTTCCTTTAACCATATGGTAAGACGAATTGCAGAGCTAATCGAACTGGTGCGTATATCATCGGTCAGTGAAAAAAATGCGGAGCTACACGCGCTACAGACGCAGGTCAATCCACATTTTCTGTATAATACGCTGGATATGATCTATTGGATGCTGGACGAAGAGGGACAGGATCAGCTCGGAGAGGTGATTCTCTCCTTATCCCATATGTTCCGTTACAGTAGCTATTGGGAAGAGGGGGCTGATGTAAGCCTTCGTGAAGAAGTGGAGCAGGTTGGCCACTATCTCACCATTATTCAAGCTCGGCTGGAGGGCAGGGTATCTGTAGACATTAGCATTAATGAACGATGGATGGATATCCGCTTGCCAAAAATGACCTTACAGCCCTTGATTGAAAATGCGGTGAAGCACGGACTGGAGCCTCTTCATGCGAATACAGGTGGCAAGCTGCTCGTCAGAGCGGAGGAATATGAGGGTGTATTGAGCCTGCACATCATCGACAACGGTGCAGGGATGGAGTACGAACGATGGGAGGTGGTCCAGGTCGCTTTGGCAGAACCCGGCAAACAGGCGGGCAGCGGGCAGGCGGGAGGCATCGGCCTGCAAAACCTAAATTTACGGCTACGGCACATGTTCGGAGAAGAATACGGCCTACGGATCTCTAGCGCACCTGGGGCCGGAACAACAGCCACTGTAAGTGTGCCTCTGCCACAGAAGGAGGAGAAACATGAATATTCTGATAGCTGACGATGAAAGTATGATACGGCAGGGGATTCGGCGTACCATTGGCCAAGCTCTACCCACCTGCGGCATTCATCTCGCTGCTTCCACCGAGGAAGCAGCAGGCATTCTGGCGGAGCATCCTGTAGATATTGTATTAACTGATATCCTGATGCCTGGCATGGATGGTCTGGAATTCATGCGTATTTCTAAGCGAAAGCATCCTCATCTGCAGTGGGTTGTCATTTCGGCCCATTCCGACTTCCATTATGCACAAAGAGCAGTAAAGCTGGGTGCCAAAGACTACCTGTTAAAGCCGATTGGTAAAAGAAAGCTGCTGGAATGCATTGAAATGTTGGCAGCCGAGGCACTTGTGGCCTCGCAGCAGGCGAACGAGGGTAGGCTTCTCAAATCCAATATGGTTTATTTGCGTGAAGCCGTTTTCCAACGCTATGCCCTTGGACTGGATACAGGTAAGCTGGATATACAGCCTTTTGTCGAAAATTATCCGGAATTCCATCTCTTCATGGTTCGTATGGAACCTGATCACAAGCAGACACATCTGGAGCATTTTATGATTGAAAATGTACTGTCCGAACTCGTTGAGGCAGGGGGCAGCGGCTTTGTCGTTAGTCTAGACCGCCATAGTCTGCTGGGCATTGCAAGGCTAAGGAGTGAGGCAGAGGCCGCACGGCTAGAGACGTTGCTCGAATCCCATTTGAAGCGTTATGTGAAGGTGCCCCTACAAATTACACGTTCGGGTGTTCATCACAATTTTGCTTCCATACCTGAAGAGGTGGCGCGGCTAAGACGTACGCCAGAGGAGATTGCAGCCGCAGCAACGGATACAGGAGAATGTCTCCGCAAAGGCATGCATACGGTAGATGTGGCGTTGCAATACATTCGGGCTCACTTTACAGAGGAGCTGTCACTTGAAAAAGTGGCCTCAATTGTATTTTTAAATCCGGTGTATTTTAGCCAGTTATTTAAGCAAAAGACGGGACAAGGCTATAAGGATTACGTCATTTCCTTGCGTATGGAGGAGGCGAAGCGGTTGCTCAGTGATCCTCATTTGCGGCTGGCTGATATTTCAGAGCGGATCGGCTATCAGGATATGCGGCATTTTACACAGGTATTCCGGCGCAAATGTGGAATGACTCCAACCGAGTATCGACATCAGGGAGTCAAGTAAGGCGATATCAACGACCGAATGAAGGAAGTTTATCCAGCATCAGACTGTTTCAGGAGTAGAGCGGTAGAGCATCTACTCGGGAACAGTCTTTTTTGTGTTTTCAGCTTGTAGCAGTTCAACCAATTTGCGAGCTGCATTGGATAAATAACGATCCTTGCGCCATACGACGGCAGGCCGTGTGAAGGGGAACGGCTCCTTAATGGAGAGTGTGCGAAATCTGTCCCCGTATTCTTGTCCCAAGCCAGCGTCTGGAATGATGGTAATTCCCATGCCTGTGGAAACGAGCGAGAGAATGGTCGATATTTCAGGACAGTCCAATACGACGCGCGGAACAAGATGGTGTTCCTGAAATTTGCGTATGACGGTTTCGTATAGTCCGTGTCCCTCTGTTCGGCGTCCCAGCAAGAGGTCATAGTTGGCAGCTTCTTGTAACGTAATTTCCCCACTGGGATGACGATCTGCCCATTCAGACGGAAGTACGGCAACAAAGGAAACGCCCTCCAACTCAATTGAATGGTACGATTTGTCATCTACCGGAAGCAGCAACAGGGCCAGATCCACTTTATTTTGGTGCAGCAGCTCTTCCAGATGATGTGTGTCTCCGTGTCCTATTTTAATGTATACCTCTGGATAATCCTGATGAAAGCGGCTGAGTTGTTCAGTAATCAGAGACATACAGGCGGATGACGTGCCTATAGCAAGTGTGCCGGTTACTTTGTTTTCAAACTCCCCAATTTCTCTACAGGTGTCCTCCATTTCAGCCAATAATCGTTTGGCGCGTGTATACAGTGTATACCCGGCCTCGGTAACTTCCCACTTCTTTCCTTCACGGTAAATCAGCTTTACGCCAAGCTCGTCCTCCATATTTTTGAGTTGTTGACTCAGTGGAGGCTGGGCCATGTTGAGCGTTCTGGCAGCCTTGGTGATTTGCCCATCCTCCACGATGACACAAAAGTAATGCAGATGCTTCATATCCATTGGGATTCCTCCTTATTTCTAAACAACGCTTCAATTAGGATACTTTTAAAGTATGTATTACATATATTATATATATTTTTCGTGTGCAGGGAACAGGCGTATAATTTTTGACAGTAATGCATGGGTGAACATAAAACGATGGAGTGGAAGGAGGGGACATATGAAAAAAATGATTGTAGGAATATCGGGAGCGACAGGGTCGATCTTTGGTATCCGTATATTGCAACAATTACGAGAGGCTGGAGTTCAAAGCCATCTGGTACTATCCCCGTGGGCTATCGCGAACATTCCCTATGAGACAGGCTATACGGTGAAGGAAGTGGAGGCAATGGCGGATGCAGTCTACTCGTATAAGGATCAGGCTGCGCGTATTTCCAGCGGCTCCTTTCGGGTAGACGGTATGGTCGTCGCTCCTTGCAGCATGAAGACTCTTGCCTCTATTCGTATCGGTATGGCGGACAACCTGCTCACCCGATCAGCGGATGTGATGCTGAAGGAGCGAAAGAAGCTACTGCTCATGACCAGGGAAACACCATTAAGCAGTATCCATCTGGAAAATATGCTGGAGCTGTCACGTATGGGCGTGATGATCCTGCCGCCGATGCCTGCCTTTTATAATCATCCTGCAAGTATCGAGGAATTGGTAGATCATATTGTTTTTCGCGTATTAGATCAGTTCGGTATCGTCACAACCGCAGCCAAACGATGGGATGGAATGAAGCAAACTGACTCCAGACTGCACCAGAATTGAGAAATCGAAAGACGAAGGAGAATGAATGATGGCTTATAAAGACTTTCGCGATTTTCTAAACACCTTGGAAAAGGAGGGACAACTACTCACGATCAGCGACGAGGTAAAGCCGGAGCCAGACCTGGCGGCAGCTAACAAAGCATTAAGCAATCTTGGAGATAAGACACCTGCTCTCTTTTTCAATAATATCTATGGATATACGGATGCTCGTATTGCAATGAATGTGATGGGCTCCTGGCCCAATCATGCCCTTATGATGGGAATGCCAAAAAATACGCCGCTGAAGGAGCAGTTTTTTGAATTCGCCAGACGCTATGAACAATTTCCGGTGCCCGTGAAGCGGGAAGAAACCGCTCCTTTTCATGAAGTCGAGATTACAGAGGATATTAATTTGTTTGATATTTTGCCGTTGTTTCGTTTGAACCAGGGGGACGGAGGATTTTATCTGGACAAAGCGATTTTAGTTTCACGCGATCTGGATGACCCGGACACCTACGGTAAGCAAAATGTCGGCTTGTACCGGATGCAGGTGAAAGGCAAGAACCGTTTGGGCATCCAGCCTGTACCACAGCATGATATTGCGATCCATATCCGTCAGGCTGAGGAACGCGGCGAAAATCTGAAGGTGGCTATTGCCCTCGGATGTGAGCCTGTGATTACAACGGCTGCTTCTACACCGCTGCTGTACGATCAATCCGAATATGAGATGGCTGGGGCCATTCAGGGTGAGCCTTATCGTGTGGTCAAAGCGAAGGACGCAGATCTGGATCTGCCTTGGGGAGCCGAGGTCATTTTGGAGGGCGAAGTGTTGGCAGGTGAACGTGAGTATGAAGGTCCATTCGGTGAATTCACAGGTCACTATTCCGGCGGTCGCGCGATGCCAGTCATCCAGATTAATCGTGTATATCACCGCAAACAGCCTATCTTTGAGCATCTGTACATCGGGATGCCTTGGACGGAAACGGATTATATGATCGGTGTGAATACAAGTGTACCGTTGTTTCAGCAGCTTAAGGATGCTTTTCCTAATGAAATCGTAGCCGTTAATGCTATGTATACGCATGGGCTGGTTGCTATTATTTCCACGAAAACCCGGTATGGCGGCTTTGCGAAGGCTGTGGGAATGCGTGCGTTAACGACTCCGCATGGATTGGGGTATTGCAAGCTGGTGATTGTGGTGGACGAGGGGGTCGATCCGTTCAATCTGCCGCAAGTCATGTGGGCTTTATCCACCAAGCTTCATCCAAAGCATGATGCTGTCATTGTTCCTGGCTTGTCTATTTTACCGCTTGACCCCGGCTCTGATCCGGCAGGTATGACGCACAAAATGATACTGGATGCGACGACACCTGTAGCACCGGATATTAGAGGCCATTACTCGCAGCCGCTCGATTCCCCGCTGGGTGTAGCGGAATGGGAGAAAAAGTTGAGCCAAATGCTTCGCTAAATATTTTTAAAAAACAAAGAAAGATTAAAGGAGTGCTGACAGATGCATATTTGTCCCCGTTGTGAGTCCAATCGTTCAGAAGTTGTTTCCCATTCGCCGGTTAAAGATGCCTGGGAGGTTTTGTTGTGCCCTGTATGCCTGTTCACATGGCGAACCTCAGAACCGGATAGCATTACGGATCCAGCAAAGTATAAATCGGCGTTCAAGGTAAACCCCAAAGATATTCCGAATGCTGCTCATGTTCCTCCTATTCCAGAGCGGTTATAGGGTCGTTCGTAAGTAGCCGTAAATTATGGTACTTTGAAGTTATAGGCCAAAAGTAAAGGGGATTATACTTCATGCAGACACCAAGGATCGGTAAGGAACTGTTCACGCTACTGGACGGCAAGGCATTGGAGAACAAGCAGCATGAAGCCATGATGCTGCTGACGGTCACGGAAGATCAGTGGCCGCACATAGCGATGATTAGTGTGGGCGAAGTTGTAGCGCTGGACGAGGGGAATTTGCGTCTGGCCCTATGGCCGGGTACAACCACGACGGGCAACATGATCCGCACTGGGAAGGCGACGCTTGCGGTGTTTACCGGGGGGAAGGCGCATTATGTGCGGTTGTCACTGGAACATCTGCCTGCTTTGCCCGGAGCCAAGCATGTACGTGAGCGATTTGCGGCTCATGTTTTTGCAGCCAGAGAGGATTCGGCCCAATATGCGGATATTTTGACAGGTGTCACGGTTCGTCTCAAGGAACCGGAATCGGTGATTCATCGCTGGAAGGAAACGGTGGCTGAGCTGTTAATGTAAAGCCATCTGATTATGATAAATAATCTATGTATTTACCAAGTTTACCGTTAAAATAAATGCGAGGGAATAAGCGCTTACAAGAAATCACGCTGAACTTGTTGGAACAAGAATTAGAGCGCGAGGGGAAGCTTGTTTCTTTTGAAGGAAAAATAGGAGGGATGAATATGTCTCGTTTTGACAAGGTAGATCAGCTATTGCAACAATTTATAGTAAATGGGCCGGCAGGTTGCGGTTGTGCCATTGCCCAGAATGGTGAAGTGTTGTATGAAGGGTATCATGGATATGCTGATCTGGAAGCCGGAAAGCCAATCACTGAGGATACAGTGTATCGCTTGTTTTCCATGACAAAGGTTGTTGTCTGTGCGGCTGCACTTATGCTGTACGAACGTGGGCAATTTTTGTTGAATGAACCCTTGTATGAATATTTTCCCGAATATCGTAATGCGCATGTATTCAAAACCGCTCCTAACGGATACACCTACGTGGATAAGGCAGAGAATCCCATTTTAATTAAGCATATATTCAATATGAGTATGGGTCTTCCTTACGCTTCCGATTCTTCAGAAACAGGAAAAGCTATGCAGAAGGCCATTGCAGGATTAAAGGAAAAGCAGGGGAAATATGACCTACGCACAGAAATTGAAGCGCTTTCTGAAGTTCCACTTGCGTTTGAGCCCGGAACACGCTGGTTATACGGATATGGACATGATTTTGTTGCAGGCCTTATTGAAGTGATTTCAGGTAAATCAGTAGGACAATTTTTAAAGGATGAAATCTTTGATCCACTTGGAATGAACAATACAGGTTACCGTTATCGTGGAGATATTGAATCGCGGATGGCCTCCATGTATCAACGGAAAGACGCCGGAAAACTTGAAAAAATGGAGGGTTTCCTGGATGAATATCATCAGCCAGATGCTATATATGAAGGCGGAGGCGCAGGTTTATATTCGACAGTCAAAGATTACCTCACATTTGCACAAATGATGTCAAATGGCGGCACGGTAAACGGTGTGAACTTATTGGGGAGAAAAACCATTGATTTAATGCGCACCAATCATCTGAATACAGCTCAACTATCGGATTTCACCAATTCATACCATACAGGTTATGGCTATGGACTTGGTGTGCGCACGTTAATGGATAAAGCGGTTGGGCATGCAAACAGCTCGATTGGAGAATTTGGCTGGACGGGAATGGCAGGCACCTGGGTTTCTATAGATCCGAGCGAACAATTCTCCGTCGTATATATGCATCAGCTCGATCCCAATATGGAAGAGTACCATCATTTGAGAGTTCGCGCGGCAGCTTATAGCTGTTTATAAATGCGGGATTGTGGATCTGTTGTGAAAACTCTTCACTATGGCCCTGAAGATACACAAATTGTAATGTCTAAATCTTTATCAGAAATGATCTAGTTAATAAGGACCAAATTTCCCTTGAAGCCTAAACTATTCTTTTCCATATGACGACATAAAACGTAGGTATAAGGATTTTGCGAAATCCTTAATTTAAGTTTTGAAATGGGAGGGAATTAGATTTTGAAGAATAGATGGTCCGGTTTTCTGGCGTTGGTCATCCTGATTTCAAGTTTTACATCATATGCAGGGTTTGCATCTGCAGCAGAAGCAGTGCTTTCCAAGATTGTCCTTTCGTCTAACGAGGTAACTTTGCAACAGGGGGATACAGCTGCATTGACGGCTACGGCTGTTTTTAGTGATGGGACAACCTCAAATGTAACCGTAAGCACGGATTGGAAAAGTGATAACACAGCTATTGCTACTGTGTATAATGGTACAGTTTCGGCCAAGGCTGAAGGGGAAGCCACCGTGGTTGCGACCTATAAAGATAAGGTACAATCGGTTCAGGTACATGTAACGAAAAAGGTTAAGGCGCTGACATCTAGTGTACAAAGCCTGAACTTGCGTTCAAGCGGTACAGGACAGGTTGATTTGACAGCGACATACAGTGATAATACAACAGCTCAGGTTTCGGGTGATGCTACTTGGACCTCGGATAATCAAAAGATTGCAACTGTAGTTAACGGTTTGGTTACCGCTCAGGGAGCAGGTACAGCCAATATTAAGGCCGTATATGGTCAGCAGACCGTAACCATTGCTGTACAGGTAGAGCAAGTTAAACGTCTTGATGTCAGTTCATCAGAGGTTTCTCTTTTGCTGAAGGATACTGAGAAGGTTAAACTTTCAGCGACGTTCCCGGATGGATCGGTACAGGACGTGACAGAGTCCGCTGAGTGGAGCTCCAGCAATGCAGCTGTGGCGGATGTACTGAAAGGCACCATTACCGGCTATAGCGCGGGAAAGGCGACAATTACAGGTAAATATGGCACGATGTCCGCTACGATTTCGGTGGATGTCGATCAAACGAATAAGCTGAAAGCCAGCGAATCCAATATTTTTCTCCGTTTGGATGAATCTAAAAAAATACAGGTTTCTGCTGTTTACCCGGATGGAACAGTAACGGATATCACGGATAAAGCTACTTGGGCATCAAGCGATGAAAAAATTGCAACGGTGAATAAAGGAACGATTATGGCCATCGGTGCGGGTTCGGCAACGGTGACCGCTAAGTATGGAGATAAGACCGTTTCGATCAAGACAGATGTCGAAACCTCTAGATTTCTGGATTTGAGCGAGGACAAGCTGAGCTTGAATGCCAAGGAATCCAAAAAGCTCAAGCTGACCGCAACGTACGTAACAGGTACGGAAGAAGATATCACAAGTAAGGCAGAGTGGAAGTCCAGCAATGAAGATATCGCTTTTGTCAGCGCGGGGGAAGTCACAGGTTATAAAACAGGTGAGGCTACCATCACCGCTTCTTATGGCGGCAAAACAGCTACAGCTACGGTATCCGTAAATGTACCCGGGGATCTGTCTCTGTCCTCCAAAACGGCAACAATTGATATTAATGAGGACTATACTGCAACTTTGACGGCTACTTATGCGGATGGGCGTAAGGAAGATGTAACACAGGATGCAGAATGGGCTTCAAGCGCGGAAGATATTGCCTCTGTGTCCAAAGGAACGATTACGGGTAAATCTGCTGGTAAAGCGGTTATTACAGCGACCTATAATGGCAAAAAACTAACAATTAACGTACAAGTGGGCCTTGTAGACCGTCTGGAAACAGACTCGCGTGTAATTGCGCTTGGTGCTCAGGAAACGAAGCAGCTGAAAGTAACAGGAGTTAAGAGTGGTGGTACAAAAACAGATGTAACCAAGGATGCCACCTGGACAACTAGCAATGTAAAAGTGGTTGAAGTTAGCGAAGGTTTGATCAAAGCGAATGGTAGTGGTAAGGCAACTGTGACTGCTTCATATGGCAAGCAAAACATTACGTTTACGGTAGAAGTGGACGTAGCGCAAAAGATTGAAGCGGATGCAATCGCGCTATCGCTCAAATCTGGAGATCAAAAAACCATCGCGATTGTGGTTAAATCGAGCGATGGTAAAGAAAAGGATGTTACAACCCAAGCTGAATGGAAAACGTCCAATTATAAGGTAGCCACTGTTAAAAAGGGTCAGGTTACCGCGGTCAGCTACGGTAAAGCTAACATTCAGGCGAAGTTCGGCGGGAAGATCATCAGCGTACCTGTAGATGTTGATACGCTTAAATATTTGCAAACAGACGAAGTCGCCTTGAATTTGAAGGCAGGACAGCTGGCTAAGGTTACGGCTACAGCCACGTATAAGGATGAGTCGGAGAAGGATGTTTCCAAACCGGCTGTCTGGTCCTCGTCCAGAATTATTGTGGCGACCGTCAAAGACGGTAACATTAAGGCACAGGGCAAGGGCAAAGCAGTAATTACTGTGAAATATGCAGGTAAAATGACGAAGATACAGGTAACCGTTCAGTAATCTGTAACCCGACTAAAAAGAAAAAGAGCAAGCATACGTCCAGCGACGATATGCTTGCTCTTTTCTTTATAAGGGCGAATTCTCTTTCCCTAGGACAATGTAGGGGAGAGGTAGTCGCCTTGTTTTATAGAGGAAAAGTAATTGGTTTAAAGCTTAGAAATTACGACTTATTCTTCTTGATTGATGCGTTGCGTGTAAGTGATTCGGTCAAACGCTTGCCAGTCGGCGTCTGAGCCAAGCCGCCTTTGGCGGTCTCGCGGTGCTTCGACGGCATCGCGCTGCCGACTTCAAGCATCACGTCAATGACTTCGTCAGACGGAATAGCGCTGCGCACACCCGCCAAAGCCATGTCCGCTGCGGCAAGCGCAGTCACGGCTCCCAGGCCGTTGCGCACGATGCACGGAATCTCCACGAGTCCGGCGACGGGGTCGCAGATTAGGCCGAGCGTGTTCTTAAGAGCGAGGCCTACGGCGTGAACAGCCTGTTCAGGTGTACCACCGCGTAGCTCGACCATAGCGCCAGCGGCCATCCCGATAGCTGAGCCAATCTCAGCCTGACAGCCTCCCTCCGCGCCAGAAATGAAGGAGTTGTTGGCGATCACGTAGCCAATGGCTCCAGCGGCGAATAGGCCGTTCACCATATGCTCATCATCCCAGCCGAACCGTTCCTGCGCACTGATGAACACACCAGGGATAACCCCACATGAGCCTGCGGTAGGAGTGGCGACAATGCGACCCATGGATGCATTAACCTCCGACACGGAGAGGGCATAAGCCATGGCGAGCGCGGAGGCATCACCGGAGCAGGTCTCCCCTGACCGCAGATACTCGGCCAGGCGCTTGCCGTCGCCGCCCGTCAATCCACTGCGGGATACGGTGTCTTGTGTCTGACCGCGATGAACGGCTTCCTTCATGATTTCATAATAATCAGACATTTGGCGAAAGATTTCTTCCTCCGTTGTATTCGTTTCTTGTACCTGCTCTTGAATCATCAAGCGGCCAATCGTGGTGGATTCTTCAGCGCATAAAGCGCTGATCTCATGCAGATGGCTAAACCGCATCGGATTCAGCTCCTTTTTTCAAATTAATCATCTTAATTTCATACATATGAGGTAAAGAACGCAGTTCCGCAATCAGTTCAGCTGGAGCAGAACTGTCCGTTTCAATGGCGGTGAGTGCTTCACCATCCCGGCCTTTGCGATCTACGTGCATATAGGCAATGTTAATGTGGGCCGCGCCCAGCGCTGAAGTTATTGCGCCCAATGTACCGGGCTTATCCGAGTGGAGAAGCACCAGCGTAGGCAGCTCCCCGGTCAGATTGACCCGGAATTCGTTGAGTTGCTGGACATGGATGCTGCCGCCGCCAATGGAGGAGCCCAGCAGTGTGCGCTGATCCTCGCCCTTCCACAACTCGAAACGGACGGTGTTCGGATGAGGAGCGGGGAGTCCACTGACGGCGAATTCCACGGTCATCCCGGCTTGCTCGGCCCATTGCTCGGCATCGGGAATCCGGTGATCGTCCGTATCGTAATTAAGCAGTCCTGCGATGAGCGCCAGATCTGTACCGTGTCCTTTATACGTGTCGGCAAAGGAGCCGTACAGTGTCATACGGGCACGGTCAGGCTGCGCCCCGAGCCAGTGCCGGGCAACGCGTGCGAGTCGCACCGCGCCTGCGGTGTGTGAACTGGAAGGTCCGGTCATGGCCGGGCCGATAATAGAAAATACATCTTTGAAACGCATGGTGTGGCCCCCTGTATGTTCTAATACCATACTATATGGTATTTCCGCGTCTTTGCGCGGTTATGACGGTTCCTAATGCTGACGCACAATGTGAGCACAAAAAAGGACAGGATAAGGAAGTTTCCCTTATCTCTGTCCTCGTTACCTGAGAGTTTCGTGCGGTGTTCTTACCGCCTTACCCCTTGGGTGGCTTGCGCTCTCTCCAGAGTTGCGTCAGATGACGATACATGGACCTGAGAGATTATCCGCCAGCCGGGTGCTGGCGTCTTGCTCCTTCGGTGCCGCCAGAGTGTAAGCCCCCTGGACAGACTCTCCCGTCATCTTCATTCGCGTATACCGTTCTACATGTCTTTCTTAGCGTAATGTATGACGTGCTCGGTGTCAATCACAGGGTTCAATTTTTACATAAACGAGGATTTTGCAAAAAACCAATAAGCGACTTCCAATGAACAATATATAGATCGAAATGGCCTAGTTCGTCTAGATATCGCGCTTTGGAGCGATTGGAATCGAATTTTGCAAAATCCTGAAACAGGTGCATTTCCAATAAAAAAGATTAAAGTTTACATAATTATGGATGAAATCAGGAAGGAATTAGAAGATTGGCGGCTAATCTGATAGAGGACAAGTACATTTATGGAAATCATAGGAGGGATATTGACGTATGGTAAAAGGCTTGCGGTTCACAGGTTCACGCTTAAAAGGGATGCTGCATCTAGCAGCGATCGCATCACTGCTGATCGGGATCTTCGTTCCGTTCGGTCAGGTCAAGGCAGAGGGAGCATTGACAGTAGCCGAAGCACTTCAGGGCCAAAGCAGTGGAGGTACGGTGACGGTAGAAGGTTATATCGTCGGACATGCTACCGGATCGAAAACGGCTAACTTCTCTTCTCCGTTTGCGAATGATTTTAACGTACTGATTGCTGACCAGGCTAATGAACGTAGCACTTCTAATCTATTGGATGTACAGCTGACATCCGCGTACAGAGGGCAATTTGGGCTGTCAGGCCATCCTGAGCTGATCGGCAGCAAAATTCGTGTGACGGGTACACTTGGCGCCTACAATAATTTTGGTGGAGTGAAAAGCCCAAGCGCTGTTGAACTGGTGAGCGGAAGCGAGCCGGGGGAACCTGGTGAACCTGGTGAACCTGAACCTGGCAACCCGGGTCAACCCGGTACTACATTGCCGGATGGAAAAGGCAAAAAGGTGCTGTTCGATAATACGCACGCACAGACCGCTGGCGCAGCAGATTGGGTCATTGACGGCGCCTTCTCTGATTTTGCTAATGGATTGCGTAATGTAGGCTTTACGGTAGACCCATTGAATCGTCCCATTCCTTTTACTTATGGAGAGCAGGCCATAACCTATGACAAGTTGCGCCAATATGATGTGTTCATTATTGGTGAAGCGAATGTTGCCTTTAAGGCATCCGAGCAGGCTGCCCTGCTGCAATACGTGAATAGCGGAGGGAGCGTCTTCTTCATCTCCGATCATTATAATGCAGATCGTAACAAAAACCGTTGGGATTCCTCCGAGGTTATGAATGGCTACCGTCGTGGAGCCTATACTAATCCGGCCAAAGGCATGACTGCAGAAGAAGCTGCATCACCGGCAATGCAAGGATTAACAAGCTCCGATTGGCTGGCGGCCAACTTTGGCGTTCGTTTCCGTTACAATGCGCTCGGTGATGTGAATGCTACCGACATTGTAGCCGCAGATCAATCTTTCGGTATTACCAAGGGTGTGCGCTCGATTGCCATGCATGCAGGATCTACGCTGGCTATTATTGATCCTACCAAGGCTAAAGGCATTGCTTATATCCCTTCAGGCACGAAAAAATGGGGTAATGCGGTAGATCAGGGGGTTTATAACGGCGGGGGCCGTGCGGAAGGACCTTATGCCGCTATCTCCAAGGTAGGCCAAGGCAAGGCAGCATTCATCGGTGATTCTTCCCCTGTAGAAGATGCTACACCGAAATATGTGCGTGAGGAAAACGGACAGTCGAAGAAGACATATGATGGCTTCAAAGAAGTGGATGATTCCACCTTCCTGGTGCAAACGGTTCAATGGCTTGCATGGAAGCAGGACTACACGAAATTGTCCGATGTGGCAGGTTTGACTCTGGATCAACCAACGAAGCTTCTGCCATTCGAGGAACCAGCGGCTTCCACGGAACCGCAACCTGAGCCTTGGTCTGCTCCGGCAGCAGGCTACAAATGGTACGATCCTAGAACATTCAAGTCTGGCTCCTATGGAGCGGCTTCGTAAATTATATTGTCAAGAGCTCAATGTGAGCTTGGGTTAGTTAGTCGTTTGATCCCTGCTGAGGGATCAAACGACTTTTTTTGTGATGAAAATTAACCTATGGTTGGTTATTTCATTACATTTTGTGCCAGAAAGGCCGCACTATTGCTGGATCATTGATTTTTTAAATGATGTTGATAGCATAATCTTAATTGATATATCCATATACTGGTGATAGGATGTATTCAAATTATTCCGACAAAAACGGTATGTAATGTTCATGAGAGGTTTTAAACATCAAACATGGTGAGAATAAGCGGGACAAGACCATGGAGAATGGAGGAAGCGCGCATTGAATACCGAACCTGTGTTGGAAATTAAAGGATTATCCGTATCTTTTCGCATCCAGGATCAATATCACCCCGCAGTCGACCATCTGGATCTGACGGTCAACCCCAATGAAGTGCTGGCTGTAGTCGGAGAATCCGGCTGTGGCAAAAGCGCGTTAGCGCTTTCGATCCCGCAACTGCATGACATGGAACGCACGCGTGTAGAGGGGGAGGTCTTTTTTAAAGGAACGGACTTGAACCGTCTTTCCTCAGGGCAAATGAATAAAATCCGCGGAG
Source organism: Paenibacillus sp. EKM206P (assembly GCF_011066155.1). Taxonomy (NCBI): domain Bacteria; kingdom Bacillati; phylum Bacillota; class Bacilli; order Caryophanales; family Paenibacillaceae; genus Paenibacillus; species Paenibacillus sp. EKM206P. Next base: position 19,712 of record NZ_JAAMNQ010000005.1, read on the forward strand.
CGGGAATTGGCATGATCTTTCAGGACCCGTTGACAGCACTCAACCCGTTGATGAGCATTGGCAAGCAGATTGAGGAAAATCTCGATTATCATACGTCACTATCTACGAAGCAAAAAAGGGAACGTGTGCTGGAGCTGCTGGAAAGTGTAGATATACCGAATCCAGTGCGTGTGTATGATCAGTATCCGCATGAACTGTCAGGAGGGATGCGGCAGCGTGTGATGATCGCGATTGCCATAGCTTGCCGACCTTCTCTTATTATTGCAGATGAGCCGACGACTGCGCTCGATGTAACGATCCAATCGCAAATTCTCGACTTGCTCAAACAGCTTCAACAGGAGACTGGGAGCGGTATTATCCTGATTACGCACGATCTTGGTGTTGTGGCAGAAGTAGCCGACCGCGTGGTGGTCATGTATGCCGGAGAAATCGTGGAGAGCGCTGATGTTTTTGAATTATTCAGGCATCCACAGCATCCGTATACGCGTTCTTTGCTTGCTTCCATGCCGGGATCGCATACCAAGGGGGAATCACTGCATGTCATCGGCGGCATTGTTCCCTCATTACAAGATATCCCCCGCAATAGCTGCCGCTTTGCTCCACGTATTCCCTGGATTCAGCAGAGGGTGCATGAAGACCATCCCCAATTAAATGAAATTTCCCCTGGACATTGGGTCCGTTGTACATGTTATCAGCATTTTCATTTTGAAGACGAGGCAAAGGGGGAGGCTGCTCATGGCACTACTGGAGTTAAATGATTTGAGGGTGCACTATCCGGTGCGCGGTGGTTTCTTCCAGCGTGTTATCGATCAGGTGAAAGCAGTGGATGGCGTGTCGATCAGCATTGAGGCAGGCCAGACCTACGGGCTGGTGGGGGAGTCTGGCTGTGGGAAAACGACGACAGGCAGGACGATCATCGGTCTAAATAAGCTGACGAGCGGACGGATTTTGTTTAAAGGAAAGGACCTTGCAGCTCTAAGTAGTAACAATCGTCATCCATTGCGTAGAGATATTCAGATGATTTTTCAGGACCCATACTCTTCGCTTAACCCGCGTAAGCGCGTATTGGATGTCATTGCTGAACCGCTGCGAAATTTTGAAAGGCTGAGTAGTGAGGAAGAACGGAGAAAAGTACAGACGTTGCTGGAAAAGGTCGGCTTGAACGCCGATGCAGCCTATAAATATCCGCATGAATTTTCCGGGGGGCAACGACAGCGGATCGGGATCGCGCGTGCGCTGACATTAAACCCCAAACTGATCATTGCTGATGAGCCAGTGTCAGCACTGGACGTTTCCGTGCAGGCACAGGTGCTTAATTTTATGAAGGATGTGCAGCAGGAATTTAATTTGACGTATTTGTTCATCAGCCATGATTTAGGTATTATCCGCCATATGTGCGACCAAATCGGTATTATGTATCGGGGCCGTCTAGTGGAGCAGGGGAGCGAGCAAGATATTTATGAGCGTCCACAGCATCTGTATACCCAGCGCCTCATTGCAACCATTCCCAATATTGATCCTACAAAACGGCTGGAAAATGCTCAAAAAAGGCAAATGCTTTTATCCTCCTACAAAACAGAGCTACCCAAACATCTAGACGCGAGTGGAAAACCGTTTGCACTAAAATCAGTAAGTCCATCCCATCAAGTCGCGCTACCATAAGGGGGGTACAGAAATGTGGAAATTTACACTGCGTCGGCTACTGGTTATGATCCCTCAACTTTTTGCACTGAGCGTGCTTATATTTTTCCTGGCTAAGGCTATGCCGGGGGATGCCCTGACAGGACTTATTACTTCGACACCCAATCTGAATCCGGCCGCACTGGAAGAGCAGCGACAAAGACTGGGACTGAATGACCCGGTGTGGATGCAGTATGGGAACTGGCTCGTCCAGCTTGCTCACGGGGATCTGGGCAAATCTTATGTACATAAAATTAGCGTTACCGATCTGATTGGCAGCCGTCTGGGGAACACGTTCTTTCTGGGCGTAGTCATTCTGGTTCTGACGTATCTGATCGCCATCCCGCTCGGCGTACTCAGCGGTCGTTATCAGCATAGTCTGCTGGACAAAACCGTAGTGGGCTATACCTATCTCAGCTTTGCGACACCTCTATTTATACTCGCGTTGCTGCTGCTGTATGTATTCGGCTTCAGGCTCGGCTGGTTTCCAACCAGCGGCAGTGTGGATGTAGGTGTGGAGCCGGGGGCATGGTCATATTACGTGAACAAGTCGTATCATCTCATTTTACCGGCGGTTACAGGCGCATTGCTCAGTACAACGGCTACGATTCAGTATTTGCGCAATGAGGTCATTGACACAAGACTGAAGGATTTTGTGAAAACAGCGCGTTCCAAAGGGGTGCCCGAAGGTAAAATTTATTCCCGACATATTTTCAAAAACTCTCTATTGCCGATTGCTGCCTTTTTGGGCTATGACCTGACGGGAGTCATTGCAGGCAACATTTTTCTTGAATCTATTTTCGGTTATCCGGGGTTGGGCCAATTATTTCTTCAGTCCATCACTCAACGGGACTTTTCAGTCGTGAACGCGCTGGTCATGATTTCTGGCTTCTTGGCACTATTAGGGACCCTTTTATCTGATGTCATCCTGAGCAAGGTCGATCCCCGCATTCGAATTGAATAGCGAACAAGTCTAGAGAAAGGGAGGGATTATGGTGTCTATACAGGTGGAGGAGGTCTTCACGCCGGAAATCATTCATAAATCACCATCCAGTTGGTCTGTACTGCGTCGTGAGCTGGTGCGTGACAAAATGGCCTTGGTTTCCATTGGCTTTGTGATTCTGTTCTTGATCTTTATATATGCCTCTGTCCTGTTTGTAAATCAGGATGTAGTCACGACGGTCGATTTGGGCGCGATTCGTGAAGCTCCAGGCTCAGTGCATTGGCTGGGGACAGATCGAGCGGGCAGAGATATTTTCGGCCAACTGGTCATTGGAGCCCGCAATTCCTTCACTATTGGCTTTACGATTACATTGTTATCCGCCGCTATTGGCTTAACATTAGGTTTACTGGCTGGTTTTTATGGGGGAATGGTCGATAACATCATCATGCGAATCATTGATTTTATCCTGGTGCTTCCATTCTTGATGCTGGTTATCGTATTTGTCAGCATTGTACCCAAAAGCGGCATAGGGTCCTTTATTTTTATCATGACTGCCTTTTTATGGATTGGAAAAGCACGCCTGATCCGGGCCAAAGTGTTGTCGGAGCGCGAACTGGATTATGTGCAGGCTTCCAAAACCCTTGGCACACCCAATTGGAAAATCATCTGGTTTGGCGTGCTGCCCAATCTTAGCTCGGTCGTGATCGTCAATCTGACCCTCAGTCTCGCGGGAAATATCGGGATTGAGACCGGGCTTTCTTATCTCGGCTTTGGCTTACCGGAATCTACGCCAAGCTTGGGTACACTGGTGAGTTATGCCAATGACCCGGATGTTTTGCAGAATAGCTGGTGGATGTGGTTACCTGCCTCACTGCTTATTTTGGTGTTAATGCTGGCGATTAACTTTATTGGCCAGGCGCTCAAACGCGCCACGGATGCCAGACAACGATTGGGTTAACTGAAGTTCAAGGATAAGGACAATGACAAGGAGGGATTTACAATGGTTAAACACTGGAAAAAAGGGATTCTGCCTGTTCTATCTGCAATTTTAGTACTTTCATTGGCGGCATGCAGCGGTTCGCCTTCCGCTTCAAATGGAGGGAAATCGTCTGACGGTACAGGCGGCTCAGGGTCCGACAGCAAACAGGTGAATGCGACAGCGCTGGCGAAGGCGGTCAAGAACGATAAGGCACCGATTAAGGGTGGCATCATCAATTATGCACTCGTGTCTGATACCCCCTTTGAAGGCATTCTGAATCCTGTATTTTATGATGGCAATCCTGATTTTGAAGTCTTCCAGTTTTTTTACCCTTCTATGTTTTCGATTGACTCCAATCTGAATATTGACAATAAAGGGGCGGCGACGATTTCCTTTTCTCCAGACAATAAGGCGGTGACTGTGAAAATTGATCCCAAACTGAACTGGACGGATGGTAATCCCGTAACGGCGGAGGACTATGCTTTTTCCTATGAAGTGATCGGTCATAAAGACTACGAAGGTCCGCGTTATGATAGTTTTATGACGAATATTATGGGTATGGAAGATTATCACTCGGGTAAGGCCAAAACCATTTCTGGCATCAAAGTGCTCAATGAGAAAGAGGTTACCATTCATTTCAAGGAACCTAATCCTTCGGTGAAATCGGGACTTTGGTCTACCCCCCTGGAGAAAAAGGTGTTTCAGAATATCCCCGTGAAAGATATGGCCGGATCAGACCCTGTCCGTAAAAATCCGATTGGCTATGGGCCGTTCAAAATTAAATCCATGGTTACAGGTGAATCTGTGGAATTTGTCAAAAATGAGGATTATTTTCACGGTGTACCCAAGCTGGATGGCCTTCATCTGAAGGTGGTGAACCCGAATGTCATTACCGAGGCGCTGAAAAGTGGAGAAGTCGACTGGGCCAGCTATCCAACCACCCGTTACAATGAGGCCAGCAATCCGAAAAATGTACAGTTTCTCGGTCAGGAGGAATTATCTTATAGCTATGTAGGCTTTAAGATGGGCAAATTCGATCAGGCCAAGAGTCTAAATATCATGGACCCGAACGCCAAGCTGGCGAACAAGTCATTACGTCAGGCCCTCGGCTATGCGCTGAATAACGAGCAGGTTGGCAAGCAGCTCTATCATGGGCTTCGGACTCCTGCGACATCCTTGGTCCCGCCCGCCTTTAAGGGATATCATGATGTGAATGCGAAGGGCATTGCGTATGATCCGGACAAGGCAAAAAAGCTGCTGGACGAGGCAGGGTATGTGGACACCAATGGAGATGGATACCGTGAGGACCCTAAGGGCAAGGAACTGGTGCTCCATTATGCGGCAATGAGCGGGGATGCGACAGCCGAATCGCTGGCGAAGTTTTATTTGCAAAATTGGAAGGATGTCGGGCTTCATGTCGAGCTGGTGGACGGTCGTCTGCTTGAGTTCAATTCTTTCTATGACCGTGTGCAGAAGGATGACCCTGGCATTGATATTTTTGGCGGCGCATGGAGTACAGGTACAGATGTAAACCCTAGTGGGCTGTATGGACGCGGAGCCAGCTTTAACTACTCGCGCTTTACCAGTGAAGAGAATGATAAGCTGTTGCAGGAAGGGGTGTCTGTGAAAGCCTTTGACGACAATTATCGTAAAGATATATACAATCAGTGGCAGGCGTATATGAGCGAGGAGGCACCCATTGTACCGACGTTATTCCGTTACTCGTTGGAGGCAGTGAATAATCGGGTAGCCAATTACGATATTACCCGTGGCAAGGAGTATGATGCAGATACGTTTGCGAATATTACGTTGACTGCGGAAAAAGCAGAAGTAGCCCAATAATCTAAAAAAAGCGCAATAACCTGAAGAAGAAGCGCGAACCGGTTTGATCCGATTTTGCGCTTCTTTTGACCTTTTATGCAATCATTCTGGGGATTCTCGAAGGGAGAGAAGGAAGACGGAGATACGTCAGCTTCAATACTTCATTGCGGTATGCGAGGAACTGCATTTTACGAAAGCTTCGGAAAAGATCGGAATCTCCCAACCCACACTTAGCTTGCAAATTAAGGCGTTGGAAGAGGAATTGGGCATGACTCTTTTTGACCGTGCAGGCAAGAAAATTAAGATGACAGATGCCGGGAAATTGTTGCTGCAACACAGTGCACATGCGCTCAAGGATTTACAGCAAGCAAAGGCTTCCATTGAGGAGTTGCGCACCGAGCAACGCGGGAGTTTGCGGATTGGTATCGCATTACCGGAGCTGGAGGAACCATTACAAGAAATGTTTATCCATTTTCATCAGTCATTTCCTAGAGTCAGCTTGCACATCCATCCATCATTTGATGTCACAGAACAGCTGCTGGATAACCGAGTGGATGTTGGCATCACGCTGCATTCGGGTACGGATGAAAGGCTTGTCCAGCTTCCTCTTCGTACGGAGAACTACTGTCTTGTTGTTCCGGTAGAGCATGTGTTTTCCAACCGTTCTTCCATTACGCTGGACGAATTGAGGCATGTACCCTGGGGGATGCAGCCAGAGTGTCATCCCGGCAGGAAACTGATTGAGAAGTGCTTCCGTGATCACGGGTATCCCTTTGCAACTGTCTTGGAGACCAATTCCATACCTTCCATCCTGCGCTGGGTGCAGGATGGACTTGCCGTAACCCTACAGACGGAGTCCCTTGCAACAGAATTGGATCACTCACAATTTTGCACTGTACCTATTTTGTGCGACGTGCTCCAGGGTCAGCTAGAGCTGGTTTATCGGTCTGGCCGTTATCAGGGAGAAGCGTTGAAGCAATTGATTAAAGAGATACAAGCTGTACTAACCGTGCGTTCCAACTAGTGGCAACCCTGATGAGTATCACGAGCTTTAATGTGTACGAACTTCCAGCCTGCGTGCAATCAGTGACATACTGTAATTGACAGCAAAGTACAGGAAAGCTGCGAACAGCAGGGCTGGAATGACAAAGGATTGATTTTGCCCACCGACAATCTGAATATTATGCGTCAGCTCCGGCAAACTGATAATGACAGCCAGTGAGGTATCCTTGAATAGGGAAATGAACTGGCTGACAATCGGGGGCACCATGCGACGAAGCGCTTGGGGCAGAATGATATGCCATAAGGTTTGAGAATAGCTTAGACCAGAGGAACGTGCGGCTTCCACCTGTCCTTTATGGACCGAATTCAGACCGCTACGCACAATCTCGGCAATCATGGCTCCCTCGAAGATCGACAGGCCTGTAATGGCTGCCCACTTGAGGGAAATGGAAAGACCGATAGATGGTAAAACCATGCCGATGAAGAAAATAATGAGCAATAATGGAAGATTGCGAATGAGATCAATGATAAAGGCTGCAACCTGTGAAATGACAGGTAAGCGGGTATAGCGCAGGATGCCGAACATGATACCGAGAGTGAAGCTGAACACGATAGAGTAAATAGCAACCTCCAGCGTGAGCAGGAAGCCCTCCAGTATAAAACGCACATTAGGCCACACAAACAATCCACCGAAATCCATACAGGCTTCCCTCCTTAGGATGTTTTGGACAGACGCCGTTCCATGTACAGTACAAGAAAGCTAAGCGGAACTGTCAAGATAAGATACAACAACGCCGTGATGGCGTAGACTGTGATGGGCAGGAAGGTATCCGAGTTAATGAGGTCCGAGTAATACATGAGGTCCAGTCCGGCCACAATAGCCAGCACGGAAGAGTTTTTGACCAGATTAATGAATTGGTTGCCGATCGCAGGCAGTACAATTTTGATGGCTTGCGGTAAAATAATGCTGATCATCGTCTGGTTGTAACTCAACCCGGAAGACCTTGCCGCTTCAAATTGCCCCTTGGGCACAGATTGAATGCCGGCACGTATGGCTTCAGCAATAAAGGAGGCTGTGTATACGGTCAATCCAAGCGTTCCAGATACGAATCCGTCCAAAGGGATGCCCAAAGTGGGAAGCCCGAGATAAAAAAACAGCACGACGATCAGCAATGGGATATTGCGGATGACCTCTACATAGACGGTACCGATCCAGTTTAGCCATTTAAAAGGCGCAATTCGGAGGATGGCAATAATAGCCCCCAGAATAAAGCTTCCGATCAAGGCAATGACACTAGCTTGAACGGTATGAAGCAAGCCTTCTCTGAAACGGTCGCTATGATCGAAAAGTACGTTGATATCAAAAGTAAGCATCTACAGGTATACCTCCTTATCCAGACTTAAGAAAGGAAGGAGCTCGCAATCGCGGCTCCTTCACAAGAATACTATTCGGGCTTAACCCCAAGCCATTGCTCGTGGAGCTTATCGTATTCACCGTTGCTTTTCAGTTCCTTGATCGTATCATTAATGGCTTGTAGCAGTTCGGTTTGTCCCTTCTTTACTGCAATGCCGTAAGGTTCCTCTGTGAAGTTCCCGCCTACAAGAATATAATTTGGATCTTGTTTCTGCATGCCGAGCAGAATAGAGTTATCGGTAGTTAACGCTTCTCCTTTACCTGCTTTGAGGGCATTGAAAGCATCCTGATAGTTTTCGAATTCTAATATCGTCGCTTCTGGTGCTTTTTCACGGATATTTTTGGCGGAAGTAGAGCCTTTCACGGCGAGCACCTTGGTATTCGGGGTCAGGGACTCCAGCCCGGTGATGGGGCTCCCCTTTTTCACGAGTAGAGATTGCCCGGCGTTAAAATAGACGTCGCTAAAATCAACCTGCTTTTTACGTTCATCCGAAATGGTCATCGTCGCGATAATGGCGTCGATGTCCCCGTTTTGCAATAAGGTGATTCGTGTTTTGGACGTGACTTCTTTTAGTTCAAGTTTGGTTTCATCGCCAAAAATATGTTTGGCTACAGCCTTGGCGATGTCGATATCAAAACCTTCTACTTTTCCGCTAGCCGGGTCTTTCAGTCCGAACAGCTTGGTATCGTATTTCACACCAATGACTAGTTTGCCACGCTGTTTGATCGCTTCCAGTCCGTTGGCTGCTGCCGGCTCATTTCCCGACGTTGCCGCTCCTTCTTTGCCTCCGCAGCCTGCCAAGACGAGCAGACAAGATAAAGCTACCAGCACCAAAGTACTCCATTGAAATCTTTTTCTCATCAGAACATTCCCCTTTCGATTTACGCTACATTGGTAAGTCTGTTTAATGATGAATCAGACGGCTCAGGAACAGGCGGGCCCGTTCTTCACCCGGATTCTGAAAAAATTCGGCAGGTTGGCCGTCTTCCAAAATCTGTCCTTTGTCCATAAAAATCACGCGGTCCGCCACTTCACGTGCAAAGCCCATTTCATGAGTGACAATGACCATTGTGATGCCCTGATGGGCGAGCGAGCGCATAACATCCAGTACCTCTCCGATCGTTTCGGGATCAAGAGCTGAGGTAGGCTCGTCAAACAACATAATTTTTGGATTCATCGCGAGCCCGCGGGCGATCGCGACCCGCTGCTGCTGTCCACCAGACAATTGGGCGGGGTAGCTCTGTGCCTTTTCCTCGATTCCGACGCGCTTTAGATAAGTGATGGCTGTTTGAGTAGCTTCTTCTTTCGAGATGCCCAGTACCTTCATAGGTGCCAGTACAATGTTTTCAATTACCTTTTTGTGGGGATACAGATTGAAATGCTGGAACACCATTCCGATATTGCGACGGAAGGCATTAATATCAATCTTTTTGTCATGTACAGGGATCTCGTTAACGATCAGTTCCCCATCCGATATCGTTTCCAGACGATTGATGCAGCGAAGCAGGGTGCTTTTACCCGAGCCGGAGGGACCGATGATGACGACGACCTCGCCCTCCTTAATCTGAAGATTAATGTCTTTGAGTACATGAAAGTGACCGTAATGCTTGTTGACATTGCGAAACTGGATCAGAGAGCTCACCCCTTTTAGGCTTGGATACATAGCTTAGTAGACGGATTGACATGACCAAGCTCTATTAGAATTTAAAAATTTCTCTCATGATACTATAAGCTTACAATAAAAAACAAGATTTTATGTCATAAAACTTCACGTGTAATGTATTTTGGTGTGATTTTTACTAGTGAACTATTATTTATATGATGAAAATGAGTAAACATCCGTATTTTTATGTTATTAAATTTCACATAAATTATTGATCCCCGACAAGCCAAGGGAGAAACGTGACAAAAGCAACGCTATGTTTTACAGTAGGGAAGAAGGAATTTAGGGTAAAGGAAGGTTAGACAATGACGAAAGCTATTTCACCGCTAGTCACGGCATTGGGCATGGAGCCCCATCCAGAAGGCGGCTGGTACAAAGAGATGTGGAAGGCCAATTTTCAAATTCCGAAGCCTGTATTGCCGGATGTATATTCTGGTCCGCGCTTTGCAGCTTCGTCTACGTATTTCTTGCTGCATCCGGGTGAGTTCTCCGAGTGGCATGTGGTCCATTCTGATGAGCTGTGGTTATATCATAGCGGAAGCCCTGTAGAGTTGAAATTGGGTGGAAGCGGAGAAGAGCCTGGTGAAGAAACTGTGATTATTGTTGGTGCAGATGTGGAGGCAGGACAGCATCCACAAGCACTCGTCCCAGGAGCAGTATGGCAAACGGCACGTCCGCTTGGGGATGAGCCCGTACTGGTAACCTGTGTGGTTGCACCAGGATTCCACTTTGATGATTTCAAGTTGATTGCCAAGAATCCAACTGAATCGTAATGTGAACATTGGCGGGTGTATTTCTGTAAATGAACAGGAATGGCCCGCCTGATTTATTTTTACTCATAAAAATAGGCGCTTTAATGGCTTTAGGTGCTTAGTTTGGCCTGAACAATGAGACGATGGGTGGGATTTATGAGAGGGTCACATGTAATCAGGGTGAGCAGCTTTTGTTTTTTGAAGCTTTTCAGAACAGACACGTCCGTAGGATCGACCATCTTCAGGCTATAAACGCTATATACATATTGGTTACCCCGAGTGTTAACAACAATCTTATCCCCGATCTTCAATTCATTTAGACGATTAAATAAACGTCCAGAGGTGCGGGCTCGATGAGCAGCAACGGCGGCATTCCCCGCCTGTCCCAGCGTCCCCGTTTCCGGCATATGTACAGCCGCGTGTCTCATATTTATCCTCGTTGCGCCTTCCAATACAGGGAGCTTTAAAGCAATACGACTTATACTAATAGTGGCTATGGGAGTTTGTTCATTAGCGCTTCCAATGGTAACAGGGGGTGTGGAAGTATTTTGTCGTGCTTCACGAGCCGGGACTTCCGTAAGAGTAGTGGACAAGCGAGCATAGCTGTCCGTAAGACTGGGGGGCCATAGCGCATCGCTTTTTCCTGATGGTAGTTCTGCTGCTTTTAATAGCTTGCTTTGTTCCCGATCCTCATTCCATTCCGTCGCTTTAGGAAACAAAATAAAAAGTAAGCCTAACAAAATAAATACGTAGGAAAGTTTACGCAGACTCAGCAATCTCGCCTCCCCTAAGCAAAGTACGGATTATACATATTTTTTTGAAAAATGCCCCATTCCCGGCTCATTCCAATCGGAAATGGAATGAGGCGAGAGATCAGGGCAGGTGATCCATTTTATTTTTTGTTCGTCCGTGTGAATTTCAACAATACGCCCCACATAACCAACGCTATGCCTGTCAAATAGAACGGAACGGGGCTGCTTTCACCTGTTTGGGGCAACTGATGTACCGCAGGTGGATCCTCTGGCTCTTCTGGCTCTTTCCCGGGAACCTTGACACGGATCTTAGGTTTGGGATCGTCTTTCGAATCCACCGGAGGAGAAGGATCTTGATGAGGCATGACGGCTGGCGGCTCCGGCGGTATAGGTGCAGGTTCCTCCTGTAGAAGGGCTATGTCCTCCGGAGACATTGGGAATGACGGAGGAACGGTTACAGACGGAGTATCGGGTATTTCCGGATCTCTGTCATGTTTCTTACCTGAGCCTCCAGACGGGGGTGACGGGTCTGGATGAGTAGGCGTTCCTGGTTCGTTTTTCTTTTCTTTACGGTTGGTGATCACAATCTTTTTTACACCAGAGCTTTGTCGCAGTGTTGCGTCTATTTTGATCTCAAGCTTGCTCTCGGTGATTTTATAGCCCTCCGGTGCTGCCAATTCCTCCAAGATGTAATCGTCATGAAGCAAGGAGGAAAAGATGATTTTGCCTTCCTGATTGGTGGTCTGAATGAGAGGGGCTCTTTTTTGACCTTTATCATAGAGTGCAAACTGTGCGCCAGGCAGTACCTTCTCAGGCATATCCTGGTCTACCTTGGTCAACTCAAGACTTTCGGTCACACCCCCGCCGGAACCGGAGCCGGAAGACGTTCGTACGATGATTTCCTGGCTGGTTTCCCGTATCTCTGTCGTCAAGCGATCCCCCTCAAAGGCAACCTTATTACTCACTTTGGCTTTGTCCTCAGCATGAATGAATGATTGGTATTCAAGAATAAAAGCAGAGGAAATATCCTTGGCAAAAGCAAGTTCAAAAGTTTGCTGGCCTTGAGCATCTGTTTTGATATACAGCTTGTAATCTTGGTTTCTAATCAACTCGGTGCCCTTGGTGGTATTTCCGTTGGCAGCGATGATTGTAGAGTACAAATGAAAGGAATCCTCGATTAAGATTTGATTGCTGCTAGGCTGATCTATAATTTTAGCGTTGGATACATGTGACTGTCCTTCATTGATGCGGATGCTCCAGTCGATCTTATTTCCATTTTGTGTACCGACTTTAGATACATATTCTCCACCATGAGGTACCGTGACTTGCGCTGCCCATTTGGAGACTGTTTTTTGTCCATCCAGTAGAAGGGCTTGATTATGAATTTCCTTGTCAATCAGTTCTCCTTCCAATGAAGTTTGAAAGGTAATCCAGTAGGGAGTCTGTATCTGCTCCTTGAACTGGATACGCAATTCATTCCCATTTTGCTCGGAGGGAGGGATAATGGTGTATTGATCTGCCGGGATTTCAGCCCCTTTTTGTACGCCATCCCACCATCCCAGCAAGGTCATATCGTGTACTTTCACGGAGCCGGGCAGTAACTTCTGACCTTGCAGCAAGGGGTCTCTCACTTCCGCGTGGTTTAGGATCTTGCGATTGTAGTTGGCTTTAATGTCCCAGGTAATGAGCTTGGAGGTCGCATTATAGCTTCCTTGCTTGGCACCGTTTCGTTGTGTCATAAAGTCCGGCCAGATCGGGCACTCCACGGCATGCGATGATGTTTCTCCGTCTTCAAACTGGTATTCTATAATGGATTTATTACGAAACTCAGGCTTCGTCGTATCCGTTTTCCAGTCATTGTTATAGGTGGTTGAATACTTGATCGTATAAGCTTTATGAATGGTTTTATGAAATTTGAGCGTAAATCCTTGTTTATAGTCCTGTGATAGCGGAATCAGCTCATAATCCGTGGGGGCACGTAGCTCCGTTGTTCCGTCAACAGTTTGAATTTTCAGGGTGTCCGGCAACAAGGCCAAGCCCCCGTTTGGAAACACATCGTGAATGACAATATTTTTCATGGTGTACAAGTCTGTATTAATGGTAATCACCCAAGGTATGATTTTGGTGTTGTAATTGGGTGTGTCATACATTTTAGTCATAACTCCGCTTGTGATTTCTGTCGATACGATCTTCTGGATTCCATCTGAGGTTATGATGTTTATAACTTTTCCATTTTCATAGACACGGCCTCTGGCTTGAGTCTGGTATCGGATGGTATAGGCTGAATCTACGTCAAAGTTAAATTGAAGTTTGAAGCCGTTGCGGTCCGGATAATCAACTGGGATGACAGTATACGCCCACGATGGGAGTTCCTCCAGCGTGTTTCCTTTAAATACTTTCAAGGAACCGGGTAGCAATTCTTGAGTTTTGTTGAAATGATCAATTAAAAGAGCTTTGGCTTCGGGGATTTTTGTCTCGCCGAAGTTGTATCGTATGGCCCACGAGAGTGTTTGTGTGGCATGATCATATTTTTCAACCTTTTTGGACAAAAACTCACCACGTTCTACCTGAACAGTACCGGTAGCAGCAACGTTCTCTATCGCATCTCCTGAAAGCGTTGCTGTGTTGGAAAAACGAGTTTCGTCGCCAGTAATGCGCGTGGAATATTGAATCTGGTAGGCCGTGTTCATGCTATCGTCTTGAAAACGAATCACAAACCCTGTCCCGGCCTGATCTGCTTCAATGGCATATTCACTCGCATTTACTAGGTCTCGAACAACGGTCGATCCGTCGATATTGACTTGGAGATGATAGAGCCGGATAGAGTCTCTTCTGAGTTCCAGTCCTAAAGGAATTGGATCGGTGATGAAGGCATGCTTTACGGTGTTTAGCTGTTTGTTCACATCAATGGTCCAGTCGATCTGATTTGTGCCAGCTAGTTTCCCTTGTTTGCTTAGGGACGGCCCTGACTGGGGCTTTACATTCACGATGACCGTTTGCACCCCGCCTTTGATCGGAATCGCAATGATGACCTCTGTACTACCTTTCACTATTTCTTTTGTAAACTCGGTTTTGATTTGCAGTTTGCCGCTGACATTGGAATGAGTCTCTACATATGGGTTAAAGGTCATGATCACCTTGCCCTGACGATCTACTGTGAAGTATCCCACGGTTCCGTCGGTAGTGACTAACGGAGATGAGATATCAGTGTAGATGACAAACTGTTCTGGTAAGTGAAAGGTGAAAGTGTCTCCTGACTTATAGGTATTGTCAGGAAGCTCCCATTCATAGCCTAGTTGGATGGCTGATCCGATGTCGAATTGGCTGTCGGGACTATATACTGCATCAATGACATGCCCTGATTCGTCGGTCAGGCTCAACTTCGTTAGTATGCTCTGCGGAGTTGCATCATGTTGAGATTTTGAACTGACTGCTCCTTGAACGAAGGGGGGCGTATTTGAAGGAATCTCCCTGGGAGGTTCAAGGTTTGGGACACCGTATACAGTATCCGTAACGGTATGTGTAGGATCGGATACAGCACTCTGCGGCAGTTCTGGGGCTGGAGCATCTGCGTAAGCCAGTGTTGCGTTGAAAAAGCTTTGGACAATGAGCAATAAGGCAATGATCATTACATTTATTTTTGTTCTCATGCTCCAAGTGATTCTCCTATTCATCGTAATATGGCAATGCTTCGTTCGAAATTAGTATATTCAGCATGCTAGGCTGACATGACTATCCCAATAGAAAAAAAGCCCTGATCATAGCGATCAGGGCTTTTTTCGAGATAGGCATAGCAAATTGTGGTGGATCTATGTAAAAAAGGGCATAATAAAAAGCTCGTTCATCTGGTAGCTGGCTGCCATCCGGATAGGAAGGCCCTATAGTTTTGCGTCACTGCCTTTCGACAGCTTTGCCATTAACTTGAATAGCTTGTGCGTCTATCATCTATCAAACTGGTTTCATGTAACCTCTCATTTACAGCTTGGAACGGTTCCCCCACTTCTTGCGGAAGGAATGAGGTGTTTCTCCTACATGCTCCTTGAACAGGTTAATAAAATGGCTCGTATTGGGAATACCTACGTACCTTGCGATATCCACAATGGACATGTCACTGGTTTTAAGCCAGCTTTGAGCGGCCGTGATACGGACATTAATGAGATAATCAATCGGAGAGAAACCGATCTGCTTTTTGAAATTTTTAGCCAAATTAAACTTGTTTAATTCAAACATGTCTGCCAGCGAGTCCAGTGTTATTCGCTCACAGTAGGACTGATCCAAATATTGCTGTACCCGACGTACTTCGCTGAGGGTTTCAGCATTCACATGCTGGTGATCATAGGGATGCTGCAAGATGCACATCAGTATTTCACCAATGAGCCTGGACGTTAGCAGTTCAGCGGAAAGACTTCTGTCAGACTGCCCACAAATCAGAGCATGCAGTTTGTCCAATATAATATACGGATTATGCATGGATATTACCGGTTTATTATGCTTGGCAAATTGTTCGTAAAAGTTTCCGATCAGGTTGCCGTACAGGTATAAGCTGATAAACTCCCAGGCTTCATGACCGGAGGTGCTATATTGCACATACTCCTCACAATTAATAAAAAACAAATCATGAGGCTTTAAAATATATTTCTTGTCCCGGTATAGTAATTCTCCCTTACCAGACAACGTAAAAACAAGCAAAAAAGAGGCGAGTTCTTTTCTTTCCACCGTAAAAGCAGAAGTTTTTTGGAAGTAGCCTAATTCCTGAATATATAAAAGGGATTGCTTGGCAAAAGCGGAGGGAGTGCGCACAATTACGACAGGTTCGCCGTTCCAGAGGCCCTCGTTGTTTTTTTGGTCTGTTGTCATATTCAATTCCTTTACAAAGAAGCAATTTTATCTAGCTTATCTTGGTTTGATTTAACCAATATATAATGGCTGATTAAACATGATTTACTATATATAAAAGTTTATTTTATCACATGAAATATGTCTATATATCAAAATATGTTTGTAAGTTTTATAGAAGCCTCGCTCTTATGGACATCTAACCTGATCGTCCGTATAAAAGGTCGAATATTGTTGAAAGAATTCTGAGGTCATCATGGATTCAAATCCTTTCTGGGGTCAAAGATAGAATTAGTGCTGAAAAAGATATCTTACATGCCCATTCAACTTTTCCCTTCACTTCTCCTTTCGGTTTAAGAAATTTAGGACTTGGTTCTGATAAAATGGTTCGTAAGGCTTATTATTAAAAATGAGATTTTGGGCCTAGTGTTGTGATTTAGTTCACGAACATGAATGTAAAAAAGAGAGATATATGCATAAAAAATTACGCAAAAAGTGGCCTTACGCGTTTCATCAAGAGTGCTTTCAACTTTGGAAATGACACGGGCAATGATATGATGGGTAATACAGGTATAGTGCTTTACTTACTCGACAGTCAGTTTGGAGGATTACAGGATGGGAAAACCCAAAAATACGAAAACCGCAGCGGCTTGGTCGCTTGTTATTCTAGGGGCAGGCTTTGCAGCCACATTGCCCTTCCAGCAATATGGCTGGGCTCGTTTGTTAGCCGGAGCTTTTGAGGCAGGACTTGTAGGGGGACTGGCGGACTGGTTCGCTGTCACTGCTTTGTTCCGTCATCCGCTAGGCATTCCGATACCACATACCGCGCTGCTTCCTAAAAATAGGGACAAGCTCACAAATGCCTTGGTGAGTACGGTGGAAAATAACTTGCTAAACAAAGACAGCATCGCGTCTAAAATTGCAGATATTCGTTTGGCCGATTTGGTGCTGGGTGGTGTGGAAAAAGGTTTGCGCACGCCGGAGGCGGCGGCATCCATAGATGTTCTTGCCAAGCGGCTCGTCCAGTCGCTCCCGCTCGCGGAATTGGCTCCGGTCATCGTGGCAGAGCTCAAGCGGCAGATGACTGACTTTGACGCCGGACCGCTGCTGGAGGCGCTTGCTCGTCAGACCAGCGAGAAGGGTTATGATCGCCGCGCGCTGGATTACACGCTGGAACAAGCCGAGTCCTGGCTTTTGCGACCCGAAACGGGCTATACGCTGGGTACCTTAGGTATGCAGGCTGTCAGCGGTTTGCAGGTGAGCGGACTGATGCAGTTTGCCTTGAACGCATTCCTCGGCTATCTGAACGAAGAGCGTATGGGTGAAATGATTCGTCATTTTTTGCTGGATCAGGTAGCAGAACTGCAAAGGGAAGAGCACCCGCGCCGTCAGGCCGTGCTGGATGGTCTAAGAACACAGGTGACCCGATTGGCGACGAAAGATACGGTTCAGGAAGGGTTGAACGGCTGGAAGGATAGCCTTGTTGAAGCCTGGGAAGGTGATGCGTCGGTGCTGGGAAAAATGGAGGAACTGCGTATACGCTTATTGGACTACATGGAAGACGGAAGCTATGTGCAGACCTATATTTTACCGCTATTGGATCGAATGTTGACTGATTTAAGAGGGAATACCGAGCTGCTGGACAAGATTAATGTGCGAATTGTGGAAGGTATTACTGGACTGGTGGAAGCCAACCATAGTCGGATTGGTAACTTGGTGCGCGAAAATGTAGACAAAATGGATAACAAATCCCTGATTGCACTGATGGAGGACAAACTGGGACAGGATTTGCAGTGGATACGTATTAATGGCGCAGTTACAGGCTTCCTGATCGGCATTGTGCTGACAGGTATCCGTATGCTAATCCAATAGATCAGAAAAAGCTACAGATAGGGTTGTGGAAGCATGAGGCTTTGGCATGAACATTTAATCGACAAGTTACCCCGTCCGCAACTGCTGGGGCAACATCGTGAGTGCTGTGCCCTGCGCGGGAATGGGTGGGGCAAGCCACACGCCACGGTGAATTATGTGTTCGATTATCACCCCATGCTGCTGGTGCGCTATCATAGGCTCATTATGGACGAAATGAAAAGCAGAGGGTACAATGTTGACCCACTATGGGAACAGCCTTTGTATCGCGGTAAGCAGTGTGAGCCTTGGGAGGCAGAGCTGGGTGAGGAACTGGCAGGCGCGGGTGCATATGTGGAGCATGACGATGAGTATATGAAGGAGTGCCTGGATAACCTGGCTTCCAAGGGGATTTTAATAGAAATTGAAGTGACCTAAAAAAGACGGGCTGTGGTAGGTTCATCATTCAGATGAAGTGCCGCAAGCCCGCTTTTTTGATGCTTCAATGTTCATCGTTTGGGAGAGAATCGGGATATTAGATTACAGAATCCAGCGTGTGACCTTTTCCAGGGGTTGTCTGGATTTTTCACGTTTGGGTTCATGAGCGCGATAACCGAAGGCAGCAATGACTGAAATATCGAGCAGCCCGTTCTCCAGCAGTCCTTCTTCCTCCAAAATGGCATGCACCTGATCGTAGTTAAAACCCTCAATCGGACAGGAGTCAATACCGATCTGAGCCGCCGCGGTCATCATATTGCCTAAGGCAATATAGGTTTGCTTGGAAGCCCAGTCAAATAGCGTACGTTCGTTTTCCAGCAGGCGTTGACTTTCACCCTGGAAAATCTTATAGCGGCCTGGCAGTGAGGCAAATTCCTCCTCAGACATACCCTTAACCTCTTTATACATATACTCCACGTAAGGAGAATCATAACGAACATCCTTGCGCGCCAAAATCAGGATGACGTGGCTAGCCGCAGGAATCTGCTTTTGACCACCGCTGGAAACCGCAGCCAGCTTTTCTCTTAATGCCTGATTTTGTACAACTACAAACTGCCATGGTTCAAAACCGACGGAGCTTGGAGAAAGTCGCCCGGTTTCGAGAATGAACTGAAAATCCTCTTCCGGTATGATGCGATTGGGATCAAATTCTTTCGTGGCGTGCCTGAACAGAAAGGCGTCCAGAATTTCCTGTTTTTTAGCTGATGTATTAGACATAAAATGTACTCCTTTGGGTATGGGTTTAGTTGGTGCTCTATGGGTTTTCTGCTACTATAATGAGAGCTGATATCGAATATATAGTTATCATATAGAAAGTTTTTGCAGGGAACAAGTACGCACATATTTGTTCCTTGTCATACGTCTGGGGCTATTGGTTTACACATTCTACAGA
Organism: Paenibacillus sp. EKM206P; assembly: GCF_011066155.1. NCBI lineage: Bacteria > Bacillati > Bacillota > Bacilli > Caryophanales > Paenibacillaceae > Paenibacillus > Paenibacillus sp. EKM206P. The sequence continues at coordinate 38,793 of NZ_JAAMNQ010000005.1, forward strand.
AAGAAGGGTATACATGGCACAGGAGATGGAACATGCAGTTAGCGTTAATTTTGGATGTCCGGTAGCGAAAACCGTCGGGGTTATAGGCGGCAAATGGAAGGGAGTCATCTTGTATCATTTGACCACAGGACCGCGGCGCTATAACGAAATTCGACGGACCTTGCCCAATATTACACAGCGGATGCTAACCTTGCAGTTGCGCGAATTGGAGAGAGATGGCATTGTGCACCGTGAAATTTATAATGAGAACCCACCGCGTGTGGAATACTCGCTTACCCCGTTAGGAGATACGTTAAGGCCGTTGCTGGATTTTATGAGAGACTGGGGGATCTTCTATGGAGAACAGGGTTGCGAGCCTGTGACGACAACTTCCAAATCAGGCAAGCACTTTTGTTAAAGGGAATGAAGAAAGCCCGCCAGATGATTTCATAGAAGACGCATAAGAAATCATCTGGCGGGCGAAATAAGGTCGGTTTTACTTGGATAAAATGTACACTTATTTAAACTCGATGGCTTCGTTCATCTGCGCCCAGGCCGTTTCTCCAATGATGCCCAAGCGCCAGATAGCGATTCCTTTGAGGTCATAACGTTTGGCTAAACCGATCTTGGCGTTAACGGTGCTGTCTTTTTCGCTACCCATCGAAATCCCCAAAATGAGCTTGTCCCGCGAGGTTTCCTTCAAGGCCAGTTGGATGGCTTCATCCACTTTTTCCAAAGGCTCAGGTGTAGCCTTTTGTCCGTAATCATAAGCCATGATGATCAGATCGTCCGCCAGATTGCCCAGCGTTTTGTAGTCATAGCCAGAGTAAGAGCTGTTCAGCGGATGCAGAACGACGGTGAGCTTGAGCCCGGCCTGATGCGCTTTGGTCGATAGCTTTTTAATAAAGGTGTTGTAGTCTGAACGAGCTTTGGCTTTGTCGCCGCTCCAGCCCAATCCTTCCAGGTCTAGCGTAATGCCTTTAAATTGTTTGTCGGTGGCGGTGCTGACAATTTGGGAAATGGTTTGTTCTTGAAGCTGCGTATTTTCCAAAACTTTGGTCAGCTCGTGATTGCCATCTCCGGAATAGACCATCAGGTAAGGGGAAGTCCCCTGGCTGTCTGCCTCCTGCACAATGGACTCTGGCGTTACAGTTCCAGCGGCTTGAGGCCATTTGTATTCTTTGCCGTTTGTGGTAAATTGTCCGTTCGTATCAATTCGACTCCAGCCGAAGGCAACGACGTTAAAATCCGGTATTTTGGATTTTTGGTCAAAGGAAGACAGCGCATAGAAGCCTACTGTATACATCGATTCACGAGGCGATGTAATGGAGACCGTCCGTGTTCCCTGGTTCCAGTTCACCGTGGCTCCAAACTGCTGCCCGAAAAAGCCCAGCGGAATCATGGTGCTGCCGTGCACGGTTTGCGGAGCGGCTGTTAGTTGAACCGCTTGTCCGTCCACTGTGGCATTGCGGCTACCCATCTTTAGAATCACCTGCTTGGTAGCAGAATCTTGCGCTTTGGTAGCGGTGATGCTTTGGCTGGCTTGGTCCCATTTCACTGTAATGCCAAGAGCTTCAGAAATCGCACGAAAGGGAACCATGGTCGTGCCGTTCATCATGGCAGGTTGTACAGGGAACGGTAATGGATATCCGTCCAGCATAATGCTGATCTTGCCGGCTTCAGCTTGTGCCAAGGGGCTATAGATGCCCACTGTGGTACTCAGAAAAATAGCACTAGATAACAAAGCCTTATTTACGATTTTCATCCTATGATCTCCTATGCTCAATAGATTGCAATGCTATCATGTTAGAATCGTGAGGTATCTATCATTTTACCAAAAAAATGATAGAAAGGTGAATGTGAAATAATAGGATGAGATGAATCTGAATATGTGTTAAAGCTGAATATTAATCGTTTTCTTTCATACCAAAAAAGCTGACCCCTTTTAAATAGGTATCAGCTTTTTCTTTTTAAAACGCTCTTAACTTTATACGTAACCCAGATTACTTGCGGCGCTTGAGTGCAATACCAACAGCTGCGGCACCAAGAATGACTGCAATGATCGAGAGGACGAGAGCTGTCGTTTGTGCAGTAGAGCTGGCTGGAACAGAAGCGGCAGGTGCAGCTTCTACAGCATTGTTTGAAGCAGGTGCGGGGCTGCTGCTATCTTTAGTCGTATCTGTGCTCGCGTGACCTGCTGTCGTACCCGCCGAATCGTGTCCGCTGTCTGCGGCAGGGACAGGAGTTGCGGACGTGGCATCCGCCGTGATTTCGGTAATAGAATGAGGACTGTTACTTCCTTCATCGCCTGTCCATTCCACGATACTTCCGTCACTATAATATTGGAAGGCGTCCCAGGCTGCTGCGGTATTCTGGTCTGCATTTTGCGCTACAAAGCTAAAACGCTGATATTGACCTGCTTGAATGCCGTCTTTTTCAGTCGTCCAGGTCACGGTGATTACTTTGCCAGAGCTGTCTTTTTCGGTGGCTACCTTCCAATCCGGTACAGGCTCGTATTGTTTGAAAACGACCTCTTTCGGAATTTTCAAGGCGACTTTGGTGGTTGGAATGTTTTTTTCCACGGGTACTTTCAATGTGTACGTTTCCCACGCATTAGGTTGTGAAACAGAAGGCTTGACTGTCACATGTGCACTGGCCATACCTGCAAAAAGTAAGGCACCCGCTGCGATTAGACCCACAGAGGTCGCAAACCTGGAAAATCTGGATTTTGCTGTTTGAATTGTTGTATTCATATTCAATTATTCGCTCCTTTTAAGTGAGGATTTCACAAAATCCTGAAGTATAAAATAATTATTTTTTACCGCCTACATGCAGGGTGAATTCAGCATCAACCGCATCGAGTGAAGCCGTCAGAGCATGTACCTTTACCGCCCATGTTCCTTCGGAGGTCATCAATTCCTGACTGCGGAATGGCTGTTGCTGCTTCACAGGTAGAACAAATTCCTGTTGATCTTGGTCAGGGTCTGCTGGAGTGAGCGTTAATGTAACCTGCTGGATTCCTGAAACGGCAGCACCCTTGCTGTCCTGAACGGATACCTTAAATTCATTGCTGCCCACAGCATTGGGACTGACTGCCAGGGTAACGTTATATCCACCCGTAGTGCGAGTCTCCTCAAACGGTACAGCAGGTGCCTGACCGGGTGACAGGTGAGTGAGCACCGCAGTCAACAGCATCACGAGCAGGCCGACGGACAACTCGGCACGCAATCCCCGGGCGGCTTGCTTGCTGGGCGCCGCTTGCCGTGCGCTGCGGAACTGGCTGGCCGCGAAGGCCAGCATGACTAGCAGCAGCGCTGCTTTGCCGAGCAGAACGAGTCCATAGGACGTGTTCAGCAGCATGGAGGGAGCCGGAATGTACAGCACGGCTCCATATATACCGGTGGCGAGTAACGCCGCCACCATAGCAATGCCCCAGCCGGCGAAGCGGCGCAAGGCGGCTTGTCGCAGAGTTGCCCGCTCGGATACGGGCAACTCTGCTCCGGCAACCGGCAGGCACACGACCATGACGGCAAGTGAGCCGATCCAAAAGGTTGCTGCCGCGAGATGGACGAAGTCCGCCGCAATAGCTGGAGCTGGATGCGTAGCCGCTGCCGGATGACCGACAAAGGCCTTGGACAGCATGAGGCATAGCGTTAGGAGAGCCGAGCTGTAGCCCCAAAGACGGCGCTGGCGACTCGAAATGCTGTAATCCAGCGCGTAAATCAGCGTTACGCTTAGGAGTAGCACGAGAATCATCTGGATAAACCAAATTTGTCCGGCTCCAGTAAACTGGAGAGCTTCTCCCAGAATCGGGAGTGAGAAGCCCTCCCTGATGGAAACCCCGGCATCCCATGAAGCCTGAAGTGGCAGGCTGATCAGAATGGCGGCAGACGTTATGCCGTAGCCGCTCCATAGCAGTTTATTCCAGCGGGGCGATGTTTCAAAGGGCCGCTGATTTTGCTTATGCTGTTCACTTTGATTCTTGTCTTGGCTTATGCTCGGTAAGATGAACAGCCGGAAACAAATCGCTCCAAAAAGCAGCGATAGTCCTATGTAAAGAAACCAACGGACAGCGATTAAGTCGATTCGTGATGTCCCTGAGCCTTCAGGTGCGGTAGCTTGATGGGTAGGCGCATTGGAACCGCTGCCTACTTGAAATGGAATAACTCCATTAACTGGATGTCCGTCTGCGGATAAAGCTCTCCAACTAACAGAGTAAATTCCATTTTTCATCCCTGGGATCAATTGGATTTCCATGGTGGCTTTGTGATTCGGGTCAAGCTGTGCTTTTCCTGTGTCGACCCGCTTGCCTGTTTCGTCGGTCACTTTGATCGACATGAAGGCAGATTGCAAATCTTCATTGAAGGTAATGGTCACCTGAGAAGGCGACTTGTCCAAAACCTGATTTTCGGTCGGACTGGATTCAATGACAAATGCATGAGCCCACGAAGAGTGAGGAAACAGGACCAGAAGGGGGAGACACAGCAATAAAAGACAAGCCACACGGGCTGGTCTGGACGGATACAACATGCTTGTGAAGTCACCTTCTCTCGATTACTTGAAGCGAGGATATCCCCATTTATAACATTTTATACAGGAGGATTTTGCCTGACGTACAAATCCATTCCTATCTTAATCATAGTGCATATAGCGCGAATAGATGGAGCGAATTATGACATTTATATGAAATTTGAAATAATAAGCATTATACAAAATGCCAATCATATGAAAACCCCTAGTGTGGTTGAATTCAGGACGATTTCAACCATGCTAGGGGAAAGAGGAAGAGCCTATGAAGGAATTAGAGCCCTGTTTCCATGAGATCCGTGAAAGCAGGTTGCTTGTGTTGAATATAATGGATAAAAATAGCCGTTAGTTTGGGATCGAATTGGCTACCCGAGCAAGCGCGTAATTCTTCAATGGCCTCCTCGAACGTTTTGGTGGGTTGATAGGGACGCTCGGTTGTCATCGCATCAAAAGAGTCGATGATCGTCAGCATCCGACATAAAAGTGGAATTTGCTCGCCCTTAAAGCCAAACGGATAGCCTCCTCCGTCATAACGTTCATGATGCAGCTCCACAAAAGGAATCAAATCTACGAATCGTTCGTTGGCTTCTACAATACGCTTGCCCCACATGACATGCGCTTGCACCATCTGCCATTCCTCACCGGACAGCTTCTCTTTTTTATTGAGGATATTCCAGGGAATCTCCAGTTTACCAATGTCATGAATGAGAGCTCCTAGTATGAAACGCCGCTTATCCTCCGGTCCGAGTTGAAGCACATCGCTCATGTCTGCTGCATATCTGAACACCCGTTTGGAATGCTTGAAGGTATTAATATCCTTGTATAAGAACAAATTAAGCTGCTGCTCAAGATCACGAATATCCTGCCCCAGATCCACCTCACGCTCCACTTCATTTAAGCTTCCATGCGTATGAACGATGTTTTTGCCCTGTTTCTTGGCGTAGTACAGGGCTTTATCCGCCAGATCGACCAATTGTGATTTGTCGTAGATGTCAATGCGGCTTTGGGCAATACCTGCGGAGAAGGACAGACAGCCATGTGGAAAAATTTCGACACCCTCATAACGAGAATCATTTAATCTTTTTCGAATAGCATTGACTATTTCATAAGCTTGTTCAGCGGTATGATCAGGCATAAGCAGGGTGAATTCTTCTCCACCGTAGCGGGATACGGTGATGGGGGTGTCGGAGGTTTCCTTCTTAAGAAACTCACCGAGAAATCCCAGTAGCTGATCGCCTTTAAGATGACCGAAATGATCATTGTATTTTTTGAAATCATCTATATCAATCAGCGCCAGACTGAGGGGAGTATTCTCGGATCTCGATATATTTAATTCAGCTTCAAGTGTATTTTCAAAGTAGCTGTGATTGTATAGCCCTGTTCTGCGATCCATGTTTGCTTTTTCTTCGATTTCCCGATACAGCGTGAACATTTGCTTGAATGCGTGAGATAGGAGCATGCTTAGCCCAAGGAACAGCAAAAGTCCTAGAATGCCATTGTTATAAATCAGTGTAGTCAATACCAAAGACAGAATGAGTGTACATAAGTATACGAGCAGGGATTCAGCCAAAAAAGCCTGTTTAAGCTCATTGAAGGACCCTTTGTATGCGATATAAAAGTAGATGCCCAGTGTGATTGTGTTCACCGCAAAGTAGCAAATTAACGCCAGCAGGTAGGAAGCGAAATGCTCTTGGTTTAAAGCTCCCTGCGTTCCGCCGCTTAGTTCAAATACTGTTGAAGACAGGAAAATGGAAAGGGCGTAAATAGAAAAATTGACGGTATGCTTCCACCAGGACAGTTCTGTGTGCCGGAACATAGCAATGATTACGTTTAACAGTAAAATTAGAATAGCAATTTCGGTGCCGTGCACAAAAATACAAGCCAGATACACGGAGGAATCCATGGACTGCTTGTTACTGGCTGGGGGTAGCTGGAATGTAAAATGCTCCAGAATTAGAACTGCTCCCAATAGGGAATAGATCGTGACCCACTCTGTTGTCGTATAGTGCAAAAAGGACCACTGATTCGTATACAGGAGGACGATCAAGCCTGCCAAACATATGAAAAACACATATATTCCCGTCGCGGTAACCCATTCTTGCAGCTTTTTTATTATACTCATCATTTCTTCTCCTGCCTTGTCGTATCTTGATGTCAAAGCTACCAGGGGTGAATGGGATAATTTACAATTTTATAATCGAAAATTTCACATGAAAAAACAGGCCGGAATCCAGCCTGTTTTGTTGAGCCTGTGCTTCCTTTTTTTCTTATCGGTGACTAGCCCCCGATTTTGTAACCGGAAGTCAAAGCAATTATGACAGAAGCTACAATAATAGCATTGATAATCACACGGGAGTATTTCAAGTTTTTCATAGGGTTCCCTCCCTTCCTTGGAATAAGGTACGCACTAGGCGTGGCGGGGATTGGTTTCTTGCTGCTTATCCGTGGTCCTTTTCACGACCATAATGCTTTGGATAAACAGAAACATCCCGAAGTTCATGACAACATCTCCAATACTAATTACCTGCGTGCGGGGATAGGGCTTGGAGAGAGGAATAATGTCACCAAGCAATGATAGACGCGTGCTCGCATCCATCATGTAATGTTTCGAGATGACACTTCCGGATTTAAGCATATCTGTATAATAGGGACCCAGCACCTCCGAAGCGCTCAACGAGACTGGCATCCTGCCGCCATTCACCGCCATAACGATAAAATTCATCAATACGCCGATGATAATAAGCTTGAATCCCTTATGATGTCTGTTCAACCAGAGAAATATCAATCCAACCACGTAGACTCCCATAAATAGATACCCGTTAATGGCTGCCAGCCCAGTCCATTTTTCTTGGAAATAAAAAATAATGAATTGTACCAGTAGCAGCACGGGGAACATCCAGCCGGCTATAAGGCGAATTTGACTGAAACGGATCAGACCTTGCCGCCAGCCTCCTCTGAACAGACCTACAATGAGACCCAGTAGCACTCCATCATAGACCATTATCATTCTCCAGATTCCACAAATTTTTTGTTTTGGTTACCGTATAATTCGACCTGAAATTGGTAAATTCCTGCCTGATATATAGCAGTTTTGAAAAAAAATTGCGGATTAGCGTGTAATTATTCGAAGCCAGACGAAATGAGTGATATCATGATGTATTGAAGTAATTATTTATATTTTTGTGAAAAGGATGATTATTATTATGAACCGGTTATCCAATACTGTTATGGTTGCCGCAGATATGACCAAATCGCGAATATTATGGATCGCCTTTGTCCTGGGTGCATTGAGTGCTTTCGGGCCGTTGTCCATAGATATGTATTTGCCGTCGCTGCCTACATTAGCCGACAATTTGCATACGACCACTTCGCTGGCGCAGCTTAGTTTGACCGCCTGTCTGTTGGGACTGGCCGTTGGCCAGATCGTTGCTGGTCCTCTTAGCGATGTGAGAGGTCGCAGAGGACCGCTGGTGATCTCGCTCATTCTGTACGCTGCTGCTTCGTTGTTATGCGTGTTTGCGCCGAATATCGGTATGCTCATTGCGCTTCGCTTTATTCAAGGGCTTACGGGCTCGGCGGGGATCGTAATTTCCAGAGCTGTAGCCCGTGATCTTTACTCGGGCAAAGAGTTGACACGCTTTTTCTCACTGCTCATGCTGGTGAACGGCGTGGCCCCCATTGCTGCACCGGTACTGGGCGGTGTCATATTGAACTTTGTTTCCTGGCGTGGTGTATTCATGGTGCTTTGTGTAGTGGGCGTGGCTATGCTGATTGCCGTCGTGTTGGGTTTGCCAGAAACGTTGCCAACGAACCGCCGCTCATCCGGTGGTTTGAAGCAGACGCTGGGGACACTCGGTCACTTGTTTGCCGATCGACGCTTTATGGGCTATGCCTTCTCACAGGCGCTGATTACGGGAGCGATGTTCGCGTATATTGCTGGCTCACCATTCGTGCTTCAGGATATTTTCGGGGTTTCCCCTCAGACGTATAGCATCATTTTTGCAGTGAATGGTTTGGGGATTGTACTGTTTTCCCAGTTAACGGGTAGACTTGTGGGTCGCTTCAGCGAACGACAGTTACTCTTGTCGGGTCTGGTCATTGCGGCTGTAGCCGGAATCAGCTTGCTTACTGTAGCCTTTACTGGAGGCCAATTGTTTGCTGTTTTAGTTCCGCTATTTTTTGTCGTTTCCTGCGTAGGGATTGTGAGTACAACGACGACTTCATTGGCAATGCAGAGTCAGCAGCGCTCCGCAGGTAGTGCGTCCGCTATGCTTGGTTTGTTGCCTCTATTGCTGGGTTCCATCGCTTCACCGCTAGTAGGCTTGGGGAGTGGAACAACCCCCGTACCCATGGCGGTCGTTATAGCTATAGCCGAGGTTGGTGCGCTAATAAGCTTTGCCGTACTTGCTAAGGAAACACGCGCGAAGGCTTGAAATTAGGCGAATTGAACTAAAAAACTCCCCTGGACTGATACGTGAACCATTTCAGTCCAGGGGAGTTTTTTACCGTTTTGCAATCGAGATATCTTCGGCTTCCTTTGCGGGCAGAGGTATCTGTTTTAAGTACATACGAGATGGTTTGTGAACCAGAATTGAAATAAGCATGCAGATATGAACGGGAAAGAAAGGGTCTATTCCGTTGATGTTCAAACCAAAAATGGATACGAAAAGCAGTAAAGTAAGGGTGAGTTTATACTTTTTTGTCGCAATAAACAGCAAGATCATTATTGTAGGAAGTAATCGAAAGAGCAATTTTCCGAATACAAATCCGACCATATGAGCGGTAGAACCTTCAAGTGGAGGTGTGATGGATAGCGTGCGGGAGGCCATATGGATTAACCGAGACTCCCCACCTGTCGGTTGGGCTGAAATAAATACACATCCTGCGATAATGATTACAAGGATTTTAAACCACAACAGGCCTTGGATAAGCCGTAACAAGGGTGTAATCTTTATTTTCATTGACTTCTAATAAGCTCCTTCGACGTATGATTTGTTATGATTGCTCGTTTGTATATATACAAGACAAATGGGAATTGCAACTTTAATATTATATCAATATATTACCAAAAGAGTAGTCCTGCTAAAGAATGATTATGCGGAGACTATTTTCCTGATGTTGAGACAGAATCGAACGATATTTTGGTTTCCTGCCAAATATATAGATGTGAGATGAAAGAAAGGGGGAGATCAGGATTGGACAACGCAAGGAGGCGGGCAAATTTGATAAAGAATGATTTGATGGTTGCTCTTGTTACGGAGACGCTGGCTGGCAGTCGTGAGGCTTACAGAGAACTGTATGATCAAACAATTCATACAGTCTATAGAACGGTGCATTTTTTGTTGGAAGAGAAAGTGGATGCTGATGATGTGGTGCAGGAAATTTATATTCATGTATATAAATCACTTGGGCAATTTGACGAAAGACGTCCTTTTCATCCTTGGCTAATGGGGGTCGTTATGCGTCAGATCCGGGCTTACCGTAGAAAACAATGGATGAGGCTACGAATCACAAGCAAAGCAAAAAGGCTCGAACTTCATACATCTCATGATTTTTCTGAGGAAATTGTGGACAAGGTTGCAAATCATGTATTGCTCCAAGCAGTTCAGCAGCTTTCGTTCAAGCTTAAACAGGTAATTGTGTTGCACTATTTGCAGGAATATTCCCAAGAGGAAATCTCCAATATTTTAGAGATACCGTTAGGCACGGTGAAATCACGAATTCACGCGGCTTTGCAAAAGCTTCGATCGAAAGAGCAGCAGGAACATTTTCTAATCGGAAAGGTGGAGAAGATCCATGAAGCTTGAGCAAGAACTACGTAGGGTGATGCAGCAGGATGATGACCACATATTGGCTCCGGCTGAATTAAAAGAAAACATTATGGGTCAAATTGAACGGCTTGAAAAAGGAGGACCTAAATCTATGAAAAGGTATATTGTGATAACTCTTCTCGTAGTGTTATTACTAATTCCAACAGGTGCTTTTGCTACTTACACTTATTTGGCGGATACAATATATGGTTCACAGGAAAAGCTAATTGAAATGGGAGGATCGTCAGAGGAATATAATAGAGTAGAATCCAAGTTGCAGCAGGTGCAGGGGCATTTAACGAAAGAGGAGTTCACTGTTTTTATAGGGTTATTGAGAGAACTCGGGGCCTATAATCTGAAAATGACGGATGAAAACGGCGCACTCCACAAGGAGCGCTTAAGCGCAGAGGAAGAGCGTGAATACGATCATATATCTGCCAAGCTGGAGCCGTATTATGACAAGTTGAATCAGGGGAAAGCGCTAACCCAAACGGACGATGGTAAAAAAGATGGCGGTGATTCTGCCATTACGGGCACATTAGATGCAAAGGCCCACGCAGGCATCGATTTACAGGTCGAGCTGGACTATGCGAAAAAGGTTCTGACTGAGGATGAATTTGTAAAGTTTCGTGTACTGTTCACGAAGTTCTACGAGTATGTACCCCGCATTACAGGGGCCAAAGGTGTACTATATCCAGATCGTTTATCTGAGAGGGATAGAAAAGATTATGAGGAACAGTTAGAGTTGCTACAGCCTTATTTTGATCAATTTAATTCGCTTGAGTAGAAACAGTGGCGAAAATCAAGGCGAAAAAGTGACATTTTCCTGGAATGTTGACATACCCCGTGGGGGTATATTATGATGGGGATATAACAAATGTTTAAATGCATATATACACCACACAGGAGGCTGATGTATGGCTGAGGAGCAATCTGCTTCCCACACTGAAGTCCATGAGAATCACTGTGGAACAGACGGGGAAAAGACAATTAGAAAAAGTCATCATTCGGCAGAGTTCAAGAACAGCCTCGTATCCCGGTTGAACCGTATTGAAGGTCAGGTTCGCGGAATTAAAGGCTTGATTGAGAAGGATACCTACTGTGACGATGTACTGAACCAGATTGCGGCTGTCCAGTCCGCGCTGAATGGTGTCGGTAAGCTGCTGCTGGAAGGGCATATGAAAAGCTGTGTCATTGAGCGCATGCAGGCAGGAGAGCAGGAAGTGATTGACGAGCTGCTGGTTACGGTCAAAAAGCTAATCCGTTAAGAGTAGTATTCATACACATTATGGGTACGGAAGTACCCCAGAGGAGGAAAAGAAAATGGCACAAGTTACATTGAATGTAGAAGGCATGAGCTGCAATCATTGCGTGAAGGCAGTAGAAGGAGCTTTGGAGAAAGTTGGCGCTACCGGCAAGGTCAGCCTCGAAATGAAACAAGTGAATGTAGAATATGACGAGTCCAAGCTGAACGTTGAAGCGCTGAAAACAGCCATTGAAGACCAAGGCTATGATGTTGTTTAAGTAATGAAGGTGTTTTATGTGTGAAAAGACTTGTTTCGAAGGAGAAGCTTCCGTATTAGAAGCTTTTTCTTTTTGGATATGATATACCCCACTGGGGTATAGGAGGAGGGTTATACCATGGAAAACCGTGCGACCGACGGTGACAAGCAGACAACGCTTCACATTACAGGGATGTCCTGTGCCGCCTGCGCAAGCCGTATTGAGAAAGGTTTAAAGCGAATAGATGGTGTGGCACAGGCTAATGTGAATTTGGCTTTGGAGCAGGCGTCGATATCCTATGATCCCAAGCAGGTGGAGATCGCTGAATTCCGCGACAAAATTGCTTCTCTTGGGTTTGGAACTGTAAGTGAAGAAGCCAATCTGAATGTAACGGGCATGACTTGCGCGGCCTGTGCAACCCGGATTGAAAAGGGATTGAATCGGATGCCTGGTGTAACAGGTGCCACGGTAAATTTGGCGATGGAAACCGCTCATGTGGAATATGCCGCGGGGAGTATTGCGATTGGTGATCTGGTGAGTAAGATTGAACAGCTAGGCTACGGAGCGATCCCGCAGAGCGCTGAGGACAATATTGCGGATGTACGCAGTAAGGATATCCATCGTAAAAAATGGAAGTGGATTGTGTCCGCAGTGCTGTCGTTGCCGTTGTTGTGGGCGATGGTGGCTCATTTTTCCTTTACATCATGGATTTATGTGCCAGAACTGTTCTTAAATCCATGGTTCCAACTAGTGCTGACAACGCCGATTCAGTTCGTCATTGGTTGGCAGTTTTATGTGGGCGCGTACAAAGCGCTTCGTAACGGCAGTTCGAATATGGATGTGTTAGTTGCACTAGGTACGTCTGCGGCTTACTTTTACAGCTTGTACCTTACTCTGCGTCCGGCTGATGTTATGGAGGGGATGGCGGGAATGCCTGTCATGACCATGCCGGAGCTGTATTACGAGACAAGCGCGGTGCTAATTACACTTATTTTGGTTGGTAAATGGTTCGAAGCGGTAGCCAAAGGGCGTTCGTCCGAGGCGATCAAGAGCCTGATGAGTCTACAGGCGACAACGGCACGTGTAGTACGTGATGGGCAAGAGCTTGATATTCCGATTGAACAGGTACGTGTGAAGGATATCTTTATTGTACGACCCGGCGAGAAAATTCCTGTCGATGGTGTGGTCGTAGACGGACGTTCGGCAGTGGACGAATCCATGTTAAGTGGTGAGAGTCTTCCGGTTGAAAAAGAAGCTGGTTCCGCAGTTACAGGGGCGACGCTCAATAAAAACGGGGTTCTACGTATCCAGGCTGAGCGTGTGGGTGGTGATACGGCGTTGTCCCGTATTATTAAGGTCGTGGAAGATGCGCAAAGCTCCAAGGCTCCCATTCAGCGGATTGCGGATCAGATTTCCGGTATTTTTGTCCCCATTGTTGTTGCTATCGCTGTGTTGGCCTTTATCGTCTGGTTTTTCCTTGTGACGCCGACTGATTTTGCAGGCTCACTGGAGAAAATGATTGCAGTTCTCGTCATTGCTTGCCCTTGTGCGCTCGGATTGGCAACTCCAACGTCCATTATGGCAGGATCGGGACGTGCCGCTGAATATGGTATTCTGTTCAAGGGCGGCGAGCATTTGGAGATGACCCGTTCAGTCAACGCAGTGGTGTTGGATAAGACAGGTACAGTTACGAATGGCAAGCCCGAGCTGACGGATGTTATGGTTGGAGCAAGCGGCATGGCTGAAAAGGATCTGCTGCGGTTGCTCGGTGCGGCAGAAAAAAGCTCGGAGCATCCGCTGGCGGAAGCCATTGTAAAGGGGATTGCAGATCGAGGCATTGAGCTGGTAGGACCGACAGATTTTGAAAATATTCCGGGTTATGGTGTGAAGGCACATGTGGAAGGTAAACAGGTATTGGCCGGTACACGCCGATTGATGAGCAGGGAAGGCATCGCAATAGATGACTTAGCTGAGCAGTATATGAATGATCTGGAAAATGCAGGGAAAACTGCGATGCTGGTCGCTGTGGACGGTTCCTATGCCGGACTGGTGGCCGTGGCGGATACGATTAAAGAAACGTCACGAGAGGCCGTTGCCCGTCTGCGCGCGATGAACATTGAAGTCATCATGATTACGGGTGACAATGAACGGACTGCGCGGGCTGTTGCCGCCGAGGCTGGAATTGAACGAGTGCTGGCGGAGGTACTACCTGAAGGAAAGGCTGAGGAAGTGAAACGGCTTCAGGAACAAGGCATGATCGTAGCTATGGTTGGGGATGGTATTAACGATGCGCCTGCGCTGGCTACTGCTAATATTGGGATGGCGATGGGTACGGGAACGGATGTGGCCATGGAGGCGGCGGATATTACCCTCATGCGCGGCAACCTGAACAGCATTCCTGACGCGATCGAAATGAGCCGCCGGACCATGACAAACATACGGCAAAATCTGTTTTGGGCGCTCGGGTATAACGTGATCGGTATTCCGATAGCCGCTTTGGGCTTCCTTGCCCCATGGTTGGCGGGAGCGGCCATGGCATTTAGCTCTGTTTCAGTTGTGCTGAATGCGCTGCGTCTCCAACGAGTAAAGCTGTAGGTGTATGGATGTATCGGCAGGATAGCGTGCTGTCGGACTTCTGTATCGAGATAAAGTTATTATCAGAGTATAGAGCAAGTACGCACAATTGGTTTTCTGCGTGCTTGCTTTTTGTTGTGTTTGGTTTTTTAAAACCAGTCAACTTTCATCACGTCAGGTTGCTTATCATTCGCGAAAGTTCCATAATATTTGTAGGAGTGCCATGCAAGCATGCAAGAACTTCTTCGTATACTCACAGCTTGAAGTAGATAAAGAGCTTATATTATGGATTAGGAGTGAAGCAGTCATGAATGATACGATTTCCTTGTTGATGAATCACCGGTCTGTGCGAAAATTCAAGTCAGACCCCATTACCGACGAGCAGCTCGCAGCTATTGTGGCAGCTGGCCAAATGGCTTCCTCGTCCAGCAATGTGCAGGCATATACCGTTATCGCCGTTACCGAGCCTTCTTTGAAAACAAAACTGGCGGAGTTGGCAGGAGGGCAGGCTTACGTTGAGCAATGCCCTGCGTTTTTGGTATGGTGCGCAGACCTGTATCGCTTGAAACAGGTCACGCTCCACCATCAGCCAGGTCAGCCTTCCTATGAAGGGTCCGTTGAAAATTATACGGTTGCGACTATTGATGCCGCGTTAGCTGCACAAAATGCAGCGGTAGCCGCTGAATCACTGGGCTTGGGCATCGTCTACATTGGCGGCATTCGTACTAACATAGCAGAGGTGTCTGAGTTGTTAGGGTTGCCAGAGCTGGTGTATCCAGTATTCGGTATGTGTATTGGTGTACCGGATCAGGAAACGGGCTTGCGTCCACGCCTTCCGCTGTCCGGTGTTTTGCATATGAACGGCTACGACAAAAATCAGACGATGAAAGCTGTAGAAGTATACGATCATACATCAGCCGAATATTTGAAGGAACGTACGGGCGGTCAACGCTCTACGCCATGGTCTGAGCAAATGGCCGGAAGATTGACCGAGCCAGCACGCTTGCAGTTGAAACCATTTTTGGAACAGAAGGGTTTCTTGAAGCAATAAAATTTGAGTAGTGATAAAAAACTCTGCAAAATACAAGTAGTATTTGAGCTATATACGTTTGAAAATACAAGAACCTCCTTATTTACGTATGATGAAGTTCCTCGTAAATAAGGAGGTTCTTTGCTTTGGTTGCATGTTGTGGTTGTAAACCTTCCAGTCAGTAAACAACTGGTATACCTTTATCCATCAGATAGTGAGTAAAAGCGTCTCGTATTTTCATAAAATAATTGATGGACGGCAGATTCATCTTGCTGGGTCAGCTTGCTGTACGCGCGAATGACGTCGGCAGTCATCCGGGGATGTGTCTGTTGTCCGGTAAAAGGACCCTCGAACGGCCAGGGACCGTCTGTCTCTGCCATGATCTGATCAGATGGATACTGCCTTGCCAAACTGCGGATCTCTTCTTCGTACAGGAGATCCGGTGTGAAGGAGACATAATAGCCGTTCCGGGCGATACGTTCGGTCGTGGCGGCAGAGCCTTTAAACCAGTGAAAATGCGCCTGCGTGACGCCGTGACGTTCCAGAAGGTCACAGGCGATGTCTGCGTCTTCATAAACGGCGTGCAGGACAATGGGCTTGCTATGCTTGCTTGCAAACTGGATGAAACGCTCCAGTAGCACTATGTAGGGAGCGAGGTCAAAAGGAGCTCCGCTCTGCGAGGCTTCTAGCCGATTGTAATAGGGTAAGCCGACTTCACCCACGGCGACCATCTGCTGTACATGTTCGTCCATCCAGTCGAACAAGAGGTCAAGCTCAGTTTGCGGTGGAAGGGCCTGTTCGGGATGAAAGCCAAAGGCTGGCCGTACTAGCCCAGGGTAACGCTCGGCTAACCGTAGATTGGCTCGGCTGGAGTCCAGATGCATCGACACGGCTATCACAGCTTGGACGCTGCTATCAGCAAGTGAAGCGAGCAATAGCTTCTGTTGTTCGGGCGGGTAGCTGTCTACATGAATGTGCGCGTCGATTAATGGAGCGGGTCTTGTTGTGGTCAAATCCAAGCCTAGCTTTGTTTGGCTGTTCCATTTCGATGCACATCGAACTTTTACGTCACTCATGCCGATTCAATCCATCTTCCGGGATATTCTTGTGAACGCTCTGAGCATTGTCCATATCGCCGTCCAGTTTGTACTTTTCCTCACGCATCCAGCCGGTCATGGTTCGCTTCCATTCAATAAAGAGTGGATCGAGGGTGATTTCTTCCCTACGCGGGCGGGGAAAAGGGACATCTACGACATGCACCACCGAAGCAGGTCGCGCTGACAGCACATAAATGCGATCGGAGAGCAGCAGCGCTTCTTCAATGCTGTGGGTAATGAACAGCACAGAGCGGCGGTTCTTCTCCCACATCCGCAGTAACCATTGCTGCATATCTGCACGTGTCAGCGCGTCGAGTGCGCTGAACGGCTCATCCAGCAGCATTAATTCCTGCGGGCTGAGCAGTGCGCGAAGAAAGGCTGCACGCTGTTGCATTCCACCAGACAGCGTATGTGGATACGCCTTGGCGAATTTGCCTAGTCCAACCTGCTCGAGCCATTGCAGGGCTTCTTTGCGACGTTCGCGTTCACTGGCGTACTGAGGGGGGACTGCTGTATTTTTACGTGGAGCATTTTCCTGCCCAAGCAGTACATTATCCAGCGTGGTGCGCCACGGGAAAAGGGCGGGCTGCTGTGGCATATAGCTGATATGCCCACGTTCACCAGTCATGTCTCGTCCGTGCATACGGATACGTCCCTGCTGTGGTTTGAGTAGCCCGCCGATGATGTGAAACAGCGTACTTTTGCCGCTGCCTGACGGACCGATGAGAGAAACGAATTCTCCCGGCTTGACTGTGAGGGATACATCCTGCAGCACGGGCAGTAAGCTTCGCTTTTCGCGGAAGGCGAGGCTGATCCCGTCCAATTCCAGAGCAGAAGGGGCAGTCGAAGGACTCTGCTGGTCCCCGGCTCGTTGTTCATTAGCCACGTTGTGTGATGATAAGTCAGTCGGATGCAGACTCATATGTGCCACGTCCTTTCTTTGCTGTATTTAATTCAAGGAGGAAGCTATTCCTGATCCGGTTTCCAGCGAACCAGCCATTTTTCCAGTAGTACTATGATGACAAACATCAGTAAACTGAGCGCGACAATGATGCCGATGGCGGCAAAAATGAGGTCCGTGCGATAGGCCGATTTTTGCAGCAGCATATAATATCCGATTCCTTCGCTCGCACCAATCCATTCGGCAATAATTGCGCCCATCACACTGTAGGTGGCAGCAATCTTGATGCCGGAGAATACTTGCGGCAACGAGTGTGGCAACTCCAGCTTCATAAAAATAGCCATGCGACCGGCACCCGACATCTGCATATAGTTCATCATCATACGGTCCGTCCGTGTCAGCCCGTCCATGGTCGCTACAGCCACGGGAAAAAAGCATACTAAGGTAATGACCATCAGCTTGGGCAGCATGCCAAAACCAAACCACACCATGAGCAGCGGCCCCAGGGCGATGATCGGAATGTTTTGGCTCAGGATAAGCAGCGGATACAGGGCGGATTTGAGAAAAGGAATGGTATGAAGAACGATGGCGATCAACAGTCCCGTTGCTGTCCCTATAGCGAATCCCACAAGTGTCAGGCGAATTGTAGCCCATGTATGGGCACCAAGCAGCGCCGTCTGGGCCATGCCCTCCTGTACGATGAGGGATGGAGCTGGCAGTAGCCAGGATTCAATATGTAAATAGGAAACCGCCCCCTGCCAGGCTGCTAAAAAGAAGAGGACCGCCACAAGGGGCGGCCATACGCTTTTCCACCAGGATGCGTTCTTGCCTTTCGGATTCATGGGCGATATTTCTCGGTCAGCTTGTTCATGCTGATGCCTTGTGGGTTATGTGCGATTTTGATCTGTGAAATGACGCTGGGACTGCCCGCTTCCGTCAAAGC
Organism: Paenibacillus sp. EKM206P; assembly: GCF_011066155.1. Classification (NCBI taxonomy): domain Bacteria; kingdom Bacillati; phylum Bacillota; class Bacilli; order Caryophanales; family Paenibacillaceae; genus Paenibacillus; species Paenibacillus sp. EKM206P. The sequence continues at coordinate 57,157 of NZ_JAAMNQ010000005.1, forward strand.
CTCATGCATTTCTTTAACCACTTTCAGCAACTCGTCGAGCTCGCCCTCCATGGTCGTATCCAATGGGTTCACCTGATGTTTGACACCGGAGCGCTGAATGACCTCAATCGCCTTATCTACATACGGGTAAGAGTCCTCGTTATTAGGAGTTTTAGGGATTACTTGAATACTGAGCAGTGTATTAGCCATGCAAATTCACCTGTCCTTCATTTGGAGTGTTTTAGAGAAAATAGGGTGGTTTAAGGCGTTTGAGACCGCTCCGCGTTTCATTTGGTCTTACGATCGCTGTTGCAGGGGGATTCTTGGATTATTTAAGTTTTCAAAGGTAAGAATTCCCCTGCAAAGGCGAACGCTCCGCTTCTCCAGATTCAAATGAACCGCTCCGCTGCTGCCCGCCTTAAAAGCACCCTATTTTTAAAGCTGGTTTGTGCGGCATTTTTAACACACAAGCGCACCTACTTAGCGCTTAGATAATATGAAACTAAAGAATAAACCAAGTTGAACGAGAACGAAGTGGGCGGAATGGTGCTGTACAAGCGTTAGCGTTCGCTTTAAAAGCTTTCCGTAGGAAAGCTCGCTTCGGAAGCATAACCTCCCCGGATTTCTACATTAATCATAAGTTTTTATTAAGAAATCCGGGGTGGTGGCGATGGGAAGCACCATCCGACTGCGTAGTGGCGCTTCGTTCACTTCTCTAGTTCAGTCTTATTTAGCGTTTTAACAAATGGTCAGCGCTTGGGCAAGAAGTCGTTTGTGAAGGCCTTATCGACTTCCAAAGGCTTGCTGAGCAGCTTGCGTTCGTACATCCAGTCCGAATAGTTTTGCCATACCTCCGCTTTTTGCACGCCCCATTGCGCGGCATCATCCTGATAACGTGGGCTTAGCCATTTTTGGCTGGCAAGTACCAGTTTTTTATCCAGCTCCGGTACAGCTTTGCTTAAGATGTCCGCGGCTTCTTCCGGATGGGCGATAGTGTATTCATAGCCTTGGGCGGTAGCGTCCATGAACGCTTTGACCAGCTCGGGATCATTTTTTATCGTCTGTTCGTTGCTCACAATTACAGGCGTATAGTAGTCGAGGCTTTTGGAATAATCTTTTACATACAGCATATCCAATGGCTCATCTCGAAGTTGGGCCTCGATTCCGGTCCATGCGTAGAAAATCCAGGCAAAGTCGATATCCCGCTTCACGGCTGTAAAATAGTCTGCATTGCCCATGTTGACGATCTTCACTTTGCTCACATCGCCTTTGTCTGAATCCATGATGGATTTCATGACCGCTTCTTCTACGGGAGAGCCCCAACCGCCGTATTTTTTACCTTCAAAATCTTTCGGGCTTTTAATTCCGCGATCTACCGGGGCTGCGAAGCCTGAGGTATTATGCTGAATCACCGCAGCGATGGATACAAGCGGCACACCTTGCGTGCGAGCCTGTGTGACGCCTTCTTGGTAGCTGATACCAAAAGGTGCAGCATTAGAAGCAACCATTTGATCGGCTCCGCCTGAACCAGGTTGAACAATTTGGACATTCAAACCTGCTTTTTCGTAAAATCCTTTGTCCTTGGCGACATAGAGTCCCGTATGATTCGTATTGGGTGTCCAGTCGAGCACGATTTTAACATCTTTGAGCCCCTTTGCCGGAGTAGACGTTTGAGTGTCGGTAGCGGAAGCCGCTTCTTGGGATGTAGGGGGACTTCCACCGCAAGCGGTCAGGGTCAGGGCCATGAGCCACAGACTGATCAGTCCCAGGGTTAATATTTTCATGCGCTTCATCGTTAGTGTTCTCTCCTTTTGATTACCCGTTATCCATCCAATCAGACAGCTTAAGTTTCCCATTTTCATAAAAATAACATCTGCCGGACGCGATCTTTCCAACAACTTAATCCTCAACAAAAAAAGCGCCCCGAGTTTCCGGGACGCTTGCGCTTGTATATACCAAAGTAAGGGATGGTCCTATGTAAAAAAGGCACATCTTGCTTAAGCATTCCTACGCTGGCATTACCCAGATCAGGTTGTAAGGGTCAGTGTCTTGGGACACACTCTCAGCCGGCCGATTCCAGCACCCCTGGCATTGTATGGTTTAATGGGTTCATTTATTCGGGTTTACTACGACGATTATATGCTTTGAATGCAGGTCTGTCCAGCATGAAGGGAGAGATAACGGTTCATTTGCCGAACGACAGGGTACACTTTTACTGTGAGCTTTGATCTGAAAATGAGTATGAATCAATCCGATTCGATCCGGTCATGTTATTTTCAGAACAGCTGCGCAGGTAGGTTCAGATGGGCTGGTGCCCAATGGCATGGCGTAGGTAGAGAATTCTAATTCGTGAAAAGGAGTTGTTGTACTGTGGGTAAAACGGAAACATTGGATCGCAACCAACTGGAACAAGCCATTGTGAAGGCTTTGGATAACAACAAATTTTGTACGTTAGGTACGGTAGAGGGTGGCAAACCGAAAGTACGCTATATGGCCCTTTTTAACGATGGAATGAACATTCATCTGGCGACAGATCGCAAAACGCATAAAGTGGATGAGCTAAAGGACAATCCGAATGCTTATCTGCTGCTGGGTTATGAGGTTGGCGGTACGAAGGAAGTTGTTGAAGTGGAGGCTACCGTCCAAATTACAGCTGATGAGGGGCTACGCAAACAAGTGTGGAACGACTCCTTGAAGGAGTGGTTTTCCGGACCGGACGATCCCGATTATGTCATTCTGGACGTGAATCCGACTCGCATTGAGTATGTGGGTCAGCAAACGGAGCGCCAGGTGTGGAAGAAATAATACGAATATAAATGGATAAGCCAGTAAATCTCCAATTTTTTCAGGAGGTTTGCTGGTTTTTTTATGTTTGAGAAAATTAATTATTTTTTCATAAATAATTTTAAGTAAATGACTACTCTTTTGTCTGGCGTTGGATTAAAATAGAAATGGTGAGTTCAAGGCTTACATATATGTGCAAAAGTATGTATATGAGGCATACACCTTAATGAGGAGGGGTATATTTTGTTATTACGTAAAAATTGGTTTAAAGGGTTTACAGCAGCAGTTGTAGCTTGTAGCATGCTGGTGTTTTCAGCCGCTCCATCCTGGGCAGCTAGTGATTCTCGTGATAGCGCTACGGTGAATTTGCGGATCATGGAAACAACGGATATCCATGCGTCCCTGATGAACTACGATTACTATTCGGACAAAGAAACCAACGAGTATGGCTTGGTTAGTACAGCTAGCTTGATCCAGAAGGCACGTAGTGAAACAAGAAACAGTATGCTGTTCGATAATGGTGATTTGCTGCAGGGCAACCCATTAGGCGATTATATGGCCCGCAACAAAACCTTTGAGAAAGAAGGCGGTGTCCATCCGGTCTACAAGATGATGAACCTGATGGGCTATGATGCAGCTACAGTGGGCAACCATGAATTCAACTACGGTCTCGACTTTCTGGACAAATCGCTCAAGGGAGCTGATTTTCCTTATGTAAATGCGAACGTTTATGTTGATAAAGGGGGCCAAGCTACTAAGAATTATTTTACCCCTTATCAGATTCTTGATAAAACAGTAACGGACGAGAAGGGCGAAGAGCATACACTCAGAGTGGGTGTGATCGGTCTGGTCACACCTCAAATTATGCAGTGGGATGAAGCCAATTTGAAGGATAAAGTCGTTACGAAGGATATTGTGGAAACGGCGAAAAAGTTTATTCCTCAAATGAAGACGGAAGGTGCTGACATTATTGTCGTGCTTGCGCATACCGGTTATGAGGATGTGCCACAAACGCCACTGATGGAGAATGCCGTTAAGTATTTGAGCCAGGTGGACGGAATTAACGCTATTCTGTTTGGGCATGCTCATAAATCTTTCCCTGGCCCTGATTTTAAAGATATGAAGGGTGTAGATCTGGATAAGGGAACCATTAATGGGGTACCAGCCGTGGAAGCTTCCTCATGGGGCAAGGATCTGGGTATCATTGACCTGAGCCTAGAAAAGAAAAATCGCGAGTGGAACGTGACTAACTCTCAATCTCAAGTGCGTCCGGTTGTGAGCACCACTAATCAGACTGTGCAGTTTATCCCTGAATTTAAACTGATTGATGCGGTCAAAGAAGAGCATCAAGGAACGCTGGATTATATTCGCCAGCCTGTAGGAACAACGACGGCGCCAATTACCAGTTATTTTGCATTAGTGCAGGACGACCCTTCCATTCAAATTGTGACGAATGCACAGAAATGGTATGTTCAAAACCATCTCAAAGGAACTGAATACGAAAAACTTCCAGTATTGTCGGCAGGCGCTCCATTCAAGGCCGGCGGTCGAAACGGAGCCGAGTATTACACTGATATTCCTGAAGGTACGGTAGCGATTAAAAACGTGTCCGACCTGTATGTGTACCCGAACACGGTTCATGCTGTAGAAGTGACCGGTGCTGAAATTCAGGAATGGCTGGAGTGGTCTGCGGGTCAGTTCAACCGTATTGATCCAAAGCAAACTGAGGAGCAATCGCTGATCAACAAAGATTTCCCAACCTACAATTTCGATGTCATTGACGGTGTGAATTACCAGATTGATGTAACGCAGCCTGCACGATATGATGCCAAGGGAACTATTATTGATTCTTCAGCGCATCGTATCAAGGATCTGCAATACAATGGGAAGGCTATTGATCCTGTGCAGAAATTTATCGTAGCAACCAATAACTATCGTGCTTCCTCATCCAAACTGGCCAACCCAGATGGCAAACGAATTGTGATGGCAGCACCGGATGAAAGTCGTCAAGTCGTTGTTGACTATATCCGTACGAACGGAACGATTAATCCATCGGCGGATGGCAACTGGTCTATTGCTCCTTTTGGTCAGGCAAAGGTTACTTTCGAGTCCTCTCCTGATGCCAAAGACGTGCTGGCAGGCAATCAACAAATTTCATACTTGAGCAGCGCGGCAGACGGTTTTGCCAAATACAGCTTAAAAGCTGGCGCTAGGCTTAGTGCAGCAACGACTCCTGTAAAGGAAGCTGTGGCTCCCGCGGAAGCAACAGCAAAGCCAGCTGTTAAAACGACCAAACCGGCGGCTGTTAAACCAGCTAAAACAACAAAGCCAAAGGCGTCCAAATAACTTCGAATTTTAGTTTTCACTCAATATCAGAATGAAGCAGCAAGTCTCTTTAACCAAGAGATTTGCTGCTTTTTTTAATATTAAAAAAAACGGCCCCGAATTATTATGAGTGTAAAAAGGTTTTGTTTTTGTCGAATATGTACTTAAGTCCTAAGTTATCGTTAAGAACAAGCTGCTTTTTTGTAAAAAAACGTAATTATATAGTACTTTTGTTCTAGTTATTTGTGATATAATGGTGAAAAAACCGGAAAATTGTTCCGAGGAGGACCATTATGACATGCAGCAATTGCAGCATCATATTACCTATAAAGGATCAAGGATTGCTTAGAATTAGGTATTCCAGGGTGTCGCTTACTCCAGCATTAGATGGTTTGGGTATGCTATCGGAACAAATGAAGCAGCAACATGAGCGTGAGGGCGGCATAGAGTTTCGCTATGACAGCCGTTCAGAGTTGGAACAGCTGGTTAACGAACTGGCTCGTCTGCCGCAGGAATACTTGAACCATATACAAGTTGTGGTGACTGGCTTGCATCATGTCGAAGGATATGAGGACTGGCTTTTATTTAGTCAATTGCAAGCCAGACTGCAACATCCGGATATCGTGAGTATTATTAAGGATCAAAGTTTTTCCAGCCATATGCAGCCTATTGTTGACCACAAGCTGGATATTATCGGGTTTGAGTTTTTGCTGCGTCCGTCACATGCGGAGAGACCTTTTCAGCCTTTCCGACTGTTTGAAATCGCCCGTGAAGCTGGCTTGCATGCTCATCTGGATCGCTCGGCTCGTTTTTCCGCAATTGAAAAAAGTGCAACATGCCTTCCGGCGGGGATTAAACGTTTTATTAACTTTCTCCCTTCCACCATTTATAATCCGGCTTATTGCTTGAATCACACCTTTGAGACGATTAATCGGTTATCCATGAGTACGAAGGATTTTGTATTTGAGGTCGTAGAAACGGAAGAGATAGACGACCTTAATTTTTTGCATCATATCTTTGAGCAGTATCGTAATCGAGGAGTTTCAGTTGCCCTGGACGATGTGGGGGCAGGCTATTCTACGACAGAGCTTATGAATTGCCTTCAGCCGGATTATGTCAAAATTGACCGTAGCATAATTGACGGCTGTCATAGTAACAGTAATCAGAAGCGGCAAATCACAGGAATTGTAGAATCGGCTTTTCGTTTTGGAGGCCAAGTGTTGGCTGAAGGAGTAGAGCAGATAGAGGATTTTGAATTTTGTCGTGAAGCAGGTGTGTCACTGGCTCAGGGTTATTTGTTTGGCAAGCCGGAGCCCGGTCCGCCCTCCAATTTTATGCTTAGCAGCGTAATATAGTCAGGAACAAATTTAAGTAGATGTAGTTTATAAAAATTGGAGCTTAAATAAGGCTGTCGTATTAGCATTAATGTAAAAAACGCGAGTGCAGAGGTTATTTCACCCCTGCAACTCGCGTTTTTTGGTCATGCTTGCCCACCTGAACAAGCTCTGGCAAGCAAAGCCATCCAGTCTCCAATTTTACTTGGTAAGGGACGTTAAAAGCCCGGAAGCAGTTTACGACCGTTTTTTTTAAAAAGTAAAGATTGACGTTTTGAAGAGAATTGGATACAGTGTACTATATAAGAAACGGTGTTTCCTTGGTGATACACTGTATCTATATTAGGTAAAAGGTTTAACATTACAGGGAGGACAACCAAAATGAAAGCAGTGCAACTGAAAAACGGTTTTGGCTTTGAAGAGTTAACCTTGATGGAACTTGACACACCGGTGCCGGGACGGCTGGAAGTTCTGATCCGCATAAAGGCAGCGTCCCTCAATTACCGTGATTTGGTAGTTATCAACGGAGTCATGCCGATCGGCATTCAATTTCCCTTCATTCCGTTATCCGATGGAGCGGGTGAAATTGTAGCTGTGGGCGAAGGGGTGACAAAATTTCAGGTTGGACAAAGGGTAGCGGCAAATTTACAACAGAAATTCATTGGCGGGAGCACGAGAGCGGAGGTCTTAAAGGACAGTCTGGGAGGCCCGCTCAGTGGAGTGGCGGCTGAATATATCGTTCTGCATGAAGAGGGGGTCGTCGCCATTCCGGATCACCTTTCTTGGGAGGAGGCTTCCACCTTGCCGATTGCGGCATTAACCGCATGGAGCATGCTGATGGAATCCGGCGGGCTGCGAGCGGGGGATACGGTGCTCTTGCAAGGAACAGGCGGTGTTTCCATCTTTGGGCTTCAATTTTCTCTGATGGCGGGAGCAAGGGTAATTATCACATCGAGCAGCAATGACAAACTGGAACGGGCAAAGGCTCTCGGCGCATGGCAGACAATCAACTATTCGGAGGTTCCAGAGTGGGATAAGGTAGCTCTGGAGCTGACAGGCGGCGGAGTCGACCATGTTCTGGATGTAGGGGGAGCGGCAACAATGGCGCAATCCATCAATGCACTTCGTACTGGAGGGACTGTGAGCATGGTCGGATTCTTATCGGGCTTGACCATTCCTGAGTTCGATGTCACCAGCATTTTGCAGAAGGCTGCGACGATTCGCGGCAGCCAGGTTGGTAACCGGGAACATTTCGAAAACATGAATCGTGCCATTTCCCGCCATCGTTTACATCCTGTCATCGACCGGGTATTCCCGCTCAGCCGAATCGGCGAAGCCTTCGCACTTTTGGCTGAAGGAAAACAGTATTTCGGTAAAATCGTCGTTCAAATATAAATGAGCATTTTGCATAAATCCCAAGAGCAATTTCAAATCAGCACTATATAGATCGAAACGGTTTAGTACGTCTATATAGTGTACTTTCGAGCGTTGGGAATTGAATTATGCAAAATGCTGAAATATTATTCACATTACATAGGAGGCACTCTAATGCCCAGTAAACCTGATTTATCTGTCAAAGATTCTCAAGGAAGAAAGAATAAGAAACCGCGTAAATGGGTACGCAGAACCGGATTATCGCTGCTGTCGGTAATCCTTCTGGGAGTGGTTATTTTTATGCTCATCCCTTCCCCTGTACAGCCTGCAAAATGGCTTGCACCTTCGGCCCCCTCTTTTGAACAAGCGGGTCCATGGCAACAAAACAACAAACTCAGCTCCGCCGAGCTTGTTACAGATGCCCCTAAGTTTCCGGAATTTATCACCTTTGACAAGGAAGGAAATTTATATACGGGAGACTCCAACGGGAAAATTTATAAGGTTGCCTTTGATACAAAGGGCAATCCGCAAAAGGCCCAGCTATATGCAGATACCAAAGGAACGCCCAATGGACTTATGTTTGACGCAAGTGGAAATCTGATCGTTACGGATGTTAAGAAGGGGCTACTGTCGGTAGATCCTTCCAGAAACGTGACGGTGTTGGCCAATCAAGTCGACGACACACCGATCTATTTGGCCAACGAACTGGATATTGCCAAAGATGGTACTATTTATTTTTCTGACACCTCCAATTATGGCAGTGTAGTCTTCAAAGAAATCGCCGAGAACAAGCCGCATGGACGTTTGCTGAAATATAATCCGGCGACCAAGCAGACGACAGTTCTGTTGGAAGGTCTTTATTTTGCGAACGGGGTTGCCTTGTCTGCGGATGAAGATTTTGTACTTGTGGCAGAGTCGTATCACTACCAATTGACCCGATACTGGCTCAAAGGGCCGAAGAAAGGGACTTCGGATATTTTTGCGGATAATCTCGCCGGTTTTCCGGATAACATTACGCGTGATGATCAAGGCCATTTCTGGGTCGGTCTCTTCACGACACGTATTCCCTTTGTAGATCAGATGCATGGAAGCCCGTGGCTGGCTGGAATGATGGCCAAATTGCCTCAATCGCTGCTCAGCGGTGCAAGCGCACCTGTGAAGCATGGACTTGCTGTGGAGCTTAATCCGCAGGGTAAATTCATCGGAAGCTGGCATGATCCTGAAGGCTCGCTTTATGGGGTAACCACGGCTGTAAACCATGACGGATATTTATATATAGGTACAGCTCCTGGAGGCAGCCAGGGTGTTCATCGAGTGCTTTTAACCAAATAAGCTTGGGGAGGGTTTAACATGATATTGGATGAGTTGAAATTATCCTGGAAAGCGAAGGAAAGCCTGGCCGGGAAAGTAGCTTTGGTAACAGGCGCAAGCAGCGGCATTGGGGCATCGATTGCAAAAAAACTGGCAAAGCGTGGCGCGTATGTAGCTGTATTGGCGCGCCGTCAGGAGCGATTGGATGAATTGGTTCGCGACTTGCACCAAGAGGAATTGTATGAGGTCATGGCAATACCTGCCGATATCCAAAAGGCTGAAGACATACAGCAGGCGGTCCACGCCATTCTTGAACGCTGGGGGCGGCTTGACATTATCGTTGCCAATGCCGGCTTCGGGTATCGAAGTCCGCTGGCAGAGGTGGAACTGGAGCGCTGGGAGGAGCTTTACAAGACGAATGTGCACGGTCTTGTCCTGACACTGAAGTACGGACTTCAGCCAATGAGGGAACAGGCCAAGGGGGATGTTGTCATTGTCTCCTCTATTGCAGCGAAGGAAGTGGTTGCCGGAGGAGGACTATACAGCGCTACCAAGTACGGCGTTAGCGCCATAGCCTCTGCATTGCGTTTGGAGACCAGTACGCAAGGAATTCGTGTAACTGCGATTCACCCCGGGGCGGTGGCGACGGAGTTTTCGCAGGTGGCCGGATATCCCGAGCAGGAAATTCGGGCGTTTGCTTCGAGCGTTTTGCCGCTGCATCCCGATGATGTTGCAGAAGCTGCCCTTTATGCACTAGAGCAGCCGGAGCATGTCAATATTCCAGAGTTGACCATTATGCCTTCGAGGCAGGTCCAGCGGTTCAAATAGAGCGATATTTATTCTGACATAAACCGGGTGAGCATGAACCAAAAAGCGCGAGCTACAGGGGGGAATAACCTTGCACTCGCGCTTTTTTATACTAATGATGAAGCGTGACTGTCCAATAAAGTTTAAAACCACTTTGGGATAGCTCCATTTACTATAGAGGAGACCATATCCCGTAACATTTTGGCCCCACGTTCGCTCATCCAGTCATCGTGAGCACAGCTATAGTGTAATGACGTACAGACCTAGCGGCGTAGTTGCGCTACCTGCAACCATGAAGCTGAGAGAATAGCTGGATCTGCCGGGGGGAACGCTGATATCAGCCAATCGGCATACCTTGGTATTATCTCGTAGCAAAGGGATACCATATACACGATCATCCACGCGTACAGCCCCGGCGAACGCGCCCCCACGTGGATTCGCGTAGATTCTGACGATACGTACCTCGTCACTGTCGTTAACGATGGGAATGGTCGCGTTGTATATGGTTCCGAATTGTCCGCGATTATCTAGCGCAGGCCCCAGCTCGCTGCGTGCCCCGGTAAACAGCAGATCGGCAGGAGCCTCACCGTTCAGCTTTTTGGTGGCACACGCCCGATAGTTTGCGCTCTGTCCCACCACGTACTCTGGCATCCGCGCATTCGTTTCGGAAAAGGACCACACCCCTCGTGGATGCGCCTGTGGTGGAGGTACGGGAGGAAGCGCATCCATATGAATCTGGCGCAGATCGGTCTGCGTGTCCTTGCTGATCACGGTGCGAATCACATAATCCAGCGTACCGTGGCCTTCAGCAAATTCTACGGTAAGGTCATAGATGAATCCGGCCAGCGATCCCTCGGGCAGCTCAAATTCCTCCAGCAGAGCGGTGCCTTTGCCGAATTTATGACGGTCTGCTGGCTTCACACGTTCCATCGTACCCGCCAAACAGCTTTTGGCAATAGACTGCCCGACATCAATAATCCAGTTGCCGTCCTCAGGCACAATCTTAAGAGCGCGTTCAATATGGCGTACTTCCAGTTTAGCAGCGCTCCTGTTCTCTACAGTGATGCCCAGTTTAACAGGGCTGTCGATTTTGTTATAATGCCAGCCGAAAATGCGATGTTTGACTGTTCGGGTTGTCGAGCGAACCATGTCATGCCACAGGGTGGCTTGCTCGGTAGGTACCGTCACATGGGTAAGCGTCTCCGGGTTATCGCTAAGCATCAGGCGGCGTGTTCCGCCCTCAGTGGCTGACTCCACATCCACATGGATGTTGGGCGGGATCACGGCAGTTTCCACAATCAGATCCTTTGGCTCCTTGGATCGATGGTTCATGTAAATTCCTCCTTTTATTCAAAAGTGGCACCGCTTTGGGTACATGTATATGGGCAGTTCATAAATATAGGTAACGCCAGATCCATTTATACAACCTGTTTTACAAAATATTTTTTTAAAATAAACCTCCGCAGATTATAGCGGTTCTGCTAATGCATCGAAGCAAGCTTACAAGACTCTTGTTCCCAATCACCAACGATTCGCAGCCAGGTATTGCGTGTATGTTAAGAGCATAAGCTATTGGATGTACAGAGAAGCTACAGGAGGGAAACATGCCTAAAAAAATATGGTGGAAGGAAGCCGTTGTATATCAGATTTACCCGATCAGTTTTCAGGATTCTGACGGAGACGGTAAAGGGGACTTGCGAGGCATTTTGTCCAGGTTGGATTATTTGTGTGAACTGGGTATTGATGTTATCTGGATTTGTCCGGTATATAAATCGCCCAATCACGATAATGGATATGATATTAGCGATTATTATGCCATTATGGATGAGTTTGGAACAATGGAGGATTTTGACGAACTGCTTCACCAGGCGCATGAACGAGGTATCAAAATCATGATGGATTTGGTATTAAACCATACATCGGATGAGCATCCGTGGTTTACGGAGTCACGCTCGTCCAAGGATAATCCGAAGCGGGACTACTACATATGGCGAACAGGCAAAAATGGCGGATATCCGAACAACTGGGAATCGTATTTTTCTGGCTCAGTGTGGAAATATGACAAGCTTACAGACGAATATTACATGCATCTATATTCCGAGCATCAGCCGGATCTGAACTGGGAAAATGAAGAGATGGTGGGCGAGCTCTACCGCATGGTGGAATGGTGGCTGAAAAAGGGAGTCGATGGCTTCCGTTTTGACGCTATTGCCCATATTGTCAAAGCCGAAGGGCTGCCGGATGCCGATAATCCCGACAAACGAACCTTGGTACGGGCTTATCAGCTCTTTTCCAATCTGGAACAGGTACATGTGCTTCTACGGATGCTGAATGAAAAGGTGCTGGAATGTTATCCCTTAATGACAGTTGGCGAAACGTCTGGCTTAGGACCGGAACAGGCGCTTGATTATGTGGGAGACCAGCGGCATGAATTGAATATGGTCTTCCAGTTTGAACACATGTTTATTGATGCACAAGGGCTAGGGACGGAAAAATGGAAATCCAAGCCATGGACGCTGGTGGAGCTGAAAAAAATAATGAGCAGTTGGCAGACAGTGCTTCATCAGGAAGGATGGAATGCCAATTATCTCAACAATCATGATCAACCTCGGGCTCTCTCCAGATTTGCGAATGATGGACAATATCGTGTGGAATCCGCCAAAATGCTGGCAACCTTCACACATATGCTTGAGGGTACGCCTTATATTTATCAGGGTGAGGAAATTGGGATGACGAATATTGCATTCCCGTCGATTGATGATTATCGGGATGTGGAAACGTTAAACTATTATGAGCAGCAACGAAAGATTGGTGAGCCGGAGGAGCAGATTATGGCGGCAATCTGGCGAAAAAGCCGGGATAATGCACGCACTCCGATGCAGTGGGATGCTGGTCCTGCGGCCGGATTTACCGATGGAGAGCCGTGGATGAAGATTAACGATAACTACACACACATTAATGCAGAGGCTGAAAGAAATAATCCAGGCTCGATTTTCCACTATTATCGTAAGTTGATTGCTCTGCGCAAACAACATGAGGTCATAGTCTATGGCGAATACAAGCTTCTGTTGCCACTGGATACAGAGCTGTATGTATTCACTCGTATGTTGGGAAAAGAGCGTTTGCTGGTCATTTTGAATTTCTTTGACCGTGATCCGGTGTTCCACTGGCCCGAAGGTGAGGAGCTTCCTGCCGCCAAGGCGGAACTACTTCTCTCCAACTACGAACCGGTACAAGGGGAACAACTGCATGCCTTGAAGCTGCGGCCTTATGAAGCCAGAGTGTATAAGCTAACCATGCATTAGGCTTTGCTATCTTTAGAATGGTAAAAGGAAGGGAAGGCCCATAGAGCCTTCCCTTCCTTGGAGTAAACTAAAAAGCCCAATCCACACTGGCTACCATGGGCAGGTGTGGATCGGGCTCATTATGATATGGTCTCATTAAATGTAGTTACTTTTTAGTGATAATGTTTCACCTTAAGGTCGTCTAGACTTTTAAACTCATACCCTTGCTTGCGAGCCTCGTCGATGATAGAAGCAAGCGCCTCGGCATTATCCTTGGATACGGAATGGAGCAAAATGACCGCTCCAGGGTGGAGCTGCTGCATGACTTGACGATAGGCATAGTCCGTTCCTTGCTGAATTTTTGTGTCCCAGTCCTTGTAAGCCACAGACCAGAATACGCTCGTATATCCGGCTTCTCGACAGGAAGCCAATGCTTTTTCACTAAAAATGCCGCGAGGCGGCCGGACATATTTCATTTCTTTTTGCCCGGTTAGCTCTGCCGATGCATTTCGTACCCGATCCAGCTCAGACCGGATCTCTGCCGAAGAAATGGTGCTCATATCAGGATGGCTCCATGAATGGTTGCCGATAATATGGCCCTCACTCGCCATGCGTCGCATCAAAGCTGGCTGGTCTTTTACAAAATGCCCCGTCACAAAGAAGGCGGCCGGAACCTTTTTGGCCTTCAATACATCCAGCACTTTCGGAGTATACCCATTCTCATAGCCGTTGTCGAAAGTGAGAAATAATTCTTTTTTAGTCGTATCCCCCAGAAAGATGCCACCTTGTCTTTCGATCAGGTGCATAAAGCCTTCTTGTGCGATGGAAGGCAGCTCCCCTCCTTTACTTTTTTTAAACCCAAAATGATAAGGCTGTCCGTCAACAGTCTGAGTAGCCCATGCGGGTTCCGCCGTAACTGCCAACATACCCGTTACTGCAATGCATAGCCACAAGGTAAATATTCGCTTCATCTATGTTCCTCCGCTTTCGTCCCGTTCGGGTAAGGTGTGTATGCTTCGACATATTTCATACCATCTGCAATATCGTACTGATTTATGCAAGGACATGCTTTGACCGAATGTAAAACTCATATTGACATGAATATTAAATCGAAGTAGTATACTTTATAAAACTCACTAGAATACTCGGATTTAATTCGATCGTTTATGCCGAAGAAAAGCATCAGCTCAGAATATCTTACATACTTGTAAGAACGGAAGGAGTTAGGACTCATGATTGAACTTAGGAATGTATCTAAAACCTACGTGAGAAAAGGCCTAAGTATTGAAGCGTTAAAAAATATAAATATCAAAGTGGATAAAGGGGACATCTTCGGATTTATCGGATTCAGTGGCGCAGGGAAAAGTACGCTAATCCGTTTGGTCAATCGTCTTGAGAAAGTAACCAGCGGAGAGGTTCTTGTTGAAGGGGAGCAGTTAAATACCTATTCTACCTCTGGACTGCGGAAGGTAAGGAAGAAGATTGGAATGATTTTTCAGCATTTTAATCTGCTGGAATCAAAAACGGTGTTCGACAACATTGCAATTCCGTTGGTGCTGCTTAAGCGCAACAAACGCGAAATAGAGGGGCGTGTGAAAGAGCTTTTGGCGTTCATAGGATTGTCGGACAAGGCGGACAGCTATCCCAACGAGCTTTCCGGCGGACAAAAGCAACGTGTCGGGATTGCACGGGCGCTTGCGAGCAACCCATCCATTTTGCTCTGTGATGAGGCGACCTCGGCACTTGATCCGCAGACCACACAGTCTATTCTCGACTTGCTTCGCAAAATCAACAAGGAATACAAGATCACCATATTGATCATTACCCATGAGATGTCGGTGATTCAGCGAATTTGCAACAAGGTTGCCGTAATGGAAAAAGGGGAAATCATCGAGCAGGGCAATGTCCTGGAGGTATTCGGACAGCCGCAGCACCCGACGACGCAGAGCTTTGTACGCACGGTCATTCACGATGCAGTACCCGAGAGTGTGCTACAAACGTTCGAACAGCAAGAATCACAGCGGATTTACAAGCTGGAATTTATAGGACAGGTTGCTTCTGATC
Source organism: Paenibacillus sp. EKM206P (assembly GCF_011066155.1). Taxonomy (NCBI): domain Bacteria; kingdom Bacillati; phylum Bacillota; class Bacilli; order Caryophanales; family Paenibacillaceae; genus Paenibacillus; species Paenibacillus sp. EKM206P. Next base: position 72,419 of record NZ_JAAMNQ010000005.1, read on the forward strand.
CGGTAGTTCATGAATTAATTCGGCAGCATGATATCCATGTGAACATTTTGTTTGCCAACATGACGGAGATTCAAGAAACGACGATTGGCTATATGACAATCCAACTGCGTGGTGGACAGCATTCCATTCAGCAGGCTGTTGATTTTATCAAGAGCAAAGGAGTCCATATTCAGGAGGTAGAGAGTCTATGATGATTACAGGAACCACGATAACCTGGGATCAACTGTGGGAAGCTTTGTATGAATCCGTGCTCATGGTCAGCATATCCTTATTCATTGGCGCCCTGATCGGTATCCCTATCGGTATTTTACTCGTCATCACACGCCCGGGCGGAATTCTGGAGAACAAATGGCTGCACAATATTTTGAATCCGATCATTAACATTGTTCGTTCCTTACCGTTTATTATCTTACTGATTGCGATCATTCCGTTAACCCGTCTGATTGTGCATACATCCATTGGGACCAGCGCGGCAATTGTCCCCTTGATTATATATATTGCGCCATATATCGGAAGGCTGGTCGAAAACTCGCTGTTGGAGGTGAATCCGGGGATATTGGAGGCAGCAGATGCGATGGGGGCGACCCCGTTCCAGGTCATTCGATACTTTTTGCTTCCTGAGGCATTCAGTTCTCTGATTTTGTCGTTAACGACAGCAGCCATTGGTCTGATTGGTGCTACTGCTATGGCTGGTGCGGTCGGCGGAGGCGGAATTGGCGATCTGGCGATCGCATATGGCTATCAACGTTTTGATACGCTGGTTATGCTGATTACCGTCATCATTCTAGTCTTGTTTGTACAAGGTGTTCAGTCCTTGGGGAACCTATTGTCCCGTAAAGCACGCAGGGGTTAAATTAGATGTTTTTTTTCACCTATTGTCTGTTCATAGCTTGTAATTTTATAATCCATGCGTTCCAATACGTTGTTCATATCTTTCATTTTTGCAATGAGCTGCTTGCGCTGCTCTATTAGGAGTTCTTTTCTCGCATACATTTAATATATTCAACCCATCTGCAATCTTCTTCCGTGTAATCTCTGATGCCACTTTTATTACGGTTCACACGCGGAATAAGTCCGATGCGTTCATAATAGCGGAGTGTATCCTGAGATAGTTCGAATTTTTTGCTTACTTCTGCGATCAACATGCAGACTTCACCTCCTGATTTCTGATCAAGAAACGCCCTATGTAAATGGATAGGGCGTTCTTGTCGTTTCTTATTTCGAAACTGTCATTTCATCCATATTTACTGGGCGCCAACTACCGGATGAGGAACATAAGGCTCTTCCAGCAATGCGATTTCTTCAGGTGTTAACGTAATCGAAAGAGCAGCTACTGCATCTTCAAGATGAGACGTTTTCGTAGCACCGATAATCGGAGCTGTTACCGGTTCTTTCTGTAGCAACCAGGCAAGTGCGATTTGAACGCGGGGAACTCCGCGTTTTTCTGCGATGGCCGCAACCTGCTCCACGATCAATCGATCGGTATCTGCAGTCGCATCGTATTTAGATTTTGCCACTTGATCGGTTTCGGAACGATGTGTTGTTTCCTGCGCATCACGCGTCAATCTTCCACCTGCAAGTGGGCTGTATGGAATCACACCGATTTTTTCTTCCTTACAAAGCGGCAGCATCTCTCTCTCCTCTTCACGATATAAGAGGTTTAAATGATTTTGCATCGATACAAACCGGGTCCATCCATTCTTCTCAGCTATATGCAAAGCCTTTAGAAACTGCCATGCGTACATGGCAGAAGCTCCGATATATCTTGCCTTCCCAGCCTTCACCACATCATGTAATGCTTCCATCGTCTCTTCAATAGGGGTAGTGTAATCCCAGCGATGAATTTGGTACAGATCCACATAATCTGTCCCCAGTCGCTTAAGGCTCTTATCGATTTCACTCATAATAGCCTTTCGAGAAAGTCCCGCACCATTGGGGCCTTGATGCATACGGAAATGAACCTTCGTTGCAAGGACAATTTCATCTCGATTCGCAAAATCTTTTAAAGCCCGTCCGACGATTTCTTCGCTAGTTCCGTCTGAATATACATTCGCGGTATCAAAAAAATTGATGCCTAGCTCCAGGGCCTTTTTTATAATGGGACGACTGCGCTCTTCATCTAATATCCATGGATGAATCCATCGTTCTGCAACCCCAAAGCCCATACACCCAAGACAAAGCCGGGATACATCCAAGCCGGTATTTCCAAGTTTCATATAGTCCATTTGATTATACCTCTCTTTCCTAGATATTGTTTTCTTCAAATGTTCTACTCCAGCTACTTACACCGGATATTATTACATTTGGAGTTCACTCCAAGTCAAGCGATTTTGTTGCGTGATGCCTTCATATAGGACTAATTGTTCAGAATCGGTTCAGTGGGGTTTCGTATAATTCTCTTAGCATAGTTCCTTGGTTGCATAATCCGTAGAACTAAACATGACTAAAGACTTTGATAAAACAGGATATATGCCAATAAATAGCGTCTAGGAGTGGAAATGTTGAAACTTATAAATCGAAATAAATGGATTGCATCTGCGATGGTATTGGGGATTGCTTCAGGCTCCATCGTATCTTTGCCTTGGCTGGGGGGCGCTCAGACTGCTTATGCAGCGACAGCAGATACACAAAGTGAAACTGGATTTGTAGCACAAGCTCGTACTTTGGGTTTGATGACAGGTGGGAATCAGGGCGATTTTATGGCACAAAAGAATTTGACCCGCGCTGAAGCGGCCAAAATTTTGTGCGGTCTGTTCCAGTTGGAAGTTAACAATCAGCCGCAGACTTCTTTTATGGATGTATCGTCCGATGCATGGGGCGCTCCCTATATTGAGGCCGTACGTGCAGCCGGGTATATGACAGGTAACGGAGAACTCTTCCGTCCGGGGGATGCCATTACCAAGGAAGAACTGATTGTTTCGCTCGTACGTGCAATGCACTTGCAGGATACAAGTACTGCGGATGCACAGCAAAATGCAGTTCAGGTTGCCCGCTCTTACGGTCTGTTATCAGAGGATGCTTCTGCAACGGATTTGAAAAATCCATTGAACCGGGAGAGTGGTGCAGAAGTATTCGTCAGCCTGCTGGATCATCCGGTAGGAGAAGTGAAATCAGAGGGCAATACCGTTCGAATCGGAAATATCCCGTACCAGTTGGAAGGATCTTTGCAAGGCTTGTTTGGTGAAAATAACAAAGCTGTATTAAAAGGGGCAAAAATCGATCTTAACCGTAATTTGCGTACACTCACAGGTGTAAATAAGCTGGAAATTAACGCAGACGGTGGTGTATTTGACGGTAAGGGTGTGTCTTTTGATGGACGCCTGATCGTCAATGGTTCGGTAACCTTGAAAAACATGTCCTCCACAGGCGTATTAGAAATCAAAGGCTCAGGGACCCAGCCTGTATCGGCCATTTTGGAAAATACGACATGGTCCGGTGTAGAACTGGGCTCCAAGGATGCCAAACTGACTGCAACCGGGACGACAAAGATTGACAACCTTACGCTGAAAAATGATGCATCGATCGGGACCGAGGGGGATGCAGCGATTAGTCGTGTTTCATTGCAACAGGGACTAGGCAAGCTGTTGGTGAGCGGAAGTATTGGTTTGCTGGATGCATCACAATATGTGGGTGTTCCTTTTATCACACTGGCCAAGGGGGCTGCAATCAACCAGCTCAATCTGCCGGAACAAAAACAGCCGCAGGATGTTATTGTTAACTATAATGCGATGAAGGAAGCAGTTAGTCTCGTAAATGGTACGAAGAACTCATCCTCTGTTGGATCGGTTGTCACGGACACAGATAGCAAAGATAAGAAAAAACGTGACAGTGATATCGTTAGTATAGACCGCAGTCAGTTGGAGACGGAAGTCCATGCAGCCAAAGAACTGTTGGAGCGTGCAGGTGAGGGTGGACTGGATCAGGCGCTTTACACGGTCTCAGCGAAGGAAAACCTGTCCATAGCAATCAATCAGGCTATGCTGGTACTGAACAATACGGCAGCTACACAGGCAGAAGTAGATCAAGCGCTCAGCACATTGAAACAGGATGTTTCTGTGTACACAACCTCAGCCACAGAGCCGGTGATTGGAACACAGGAATTAACTAGACTGGTTCAGTTAGCTTCGACTACCCTTGAACAAAACCGAATGGTTGGTGATGAATTTCCACCTCTTTGGGACGACTCACTAAGTCAAGCGATTCAATTTGGCAACAATGTGTTGGAAGGAAATGCGCCTCAAAATATTGTGGATCGGGAAGCAGAAAGCTTGCGTCGAGTAATAAAGGTATACAAAGCATCAGTAAAACTCAGAGATGCCTATCTGCATTTTGTCGATGTAACAGATCGTGTGGATAATTTGAAAACAGATAAAGCGCGTTACAAGTCCTTAGTAAGAGAAGGATCAAATGTATATGTGAATCCATTGGCTACAACTGAGCAGTTGGAAGAATGGACACAAAAAATAGATCTTGCTACAGAATCATTCTTGGCACTGCAAGCAGCGGACTTCTCGGTGCTTAAGAATACTTTACAAGAAGCGCAGGTTATCTACGATCAGAATGGTTCTCAAAATGCTGAACTAGATAACTTGATTCAGGAATATACAGAGAAGATGCACACTGCTATGACCCAGCAGGACGTATTGAACTTGAACATGGAGCTGAGTCAAAGGCTTACGGAGTTCACTGTGCCATTGCCTGCTACAACTCGGGAAAAACTGCAGCAGCTGGTTCAAGATATTCAACTAAAACTGCTGTCTAACCCTGTGGCTCGTAATTACTTGAATACGGAAATGCTGTCTTTAGAGCAACAAACAGGACAAGCCAACTTTGCACTCATTATGCCATTTACTCCTGAGGAGCAATTGGTCATCTCTTATAATCAATTAAGTCAGGCTAAAGGGACCTATCTTGAAAAATATAACGAGAAAAGACTACAATTGAGAGACAAAGTCATTGAAATGCAGACTTCGATCAATGGAATTTTGCTGCAAAATTCAGGCGCATTAAGCGCTGAGGCTCAGCAAGCCTTGTCTTCTGCTTCAGAGCATGCCTCTACTTTCTTAGGCTTGTCCAGCTTTGAATTACAAGACGTTGTTCCTGTATATGAGGAGCTGCAACAAGTACAGAGCCAGTATGCTGCACCTATAACGGTGGATACTACGTTGTTGAATCACAATATCAATTTGGCCAATAATGAAATTTTGACGTTCGGCCGTCATTATACGGAACAAGATAACGAAGAACTTCAAGGGCAGATTAATCTGGCAAACCTTGTGCTTAATAATCCGGATAGCACACAGGTACAGGTAGACCAAGCTAATACGGATCTGATTACAGCGTTTGCAAACTACCAATTCAAATGGATCGTAACTGATCTTGATATCAATGAGCTTAAGAACATTGCGAACAATCTGCTTACAGTAAATGGTACAGATCCTACGACGGTCTACTTTCACAGAGTAGTGGATGCATTCAATCGTTTGGACCAGTATTTGCCTATGCCAGAACTTAAGAAAAATTACATGGATCTGGAAGATGCGATTCAGGAGTATAAAGATTTTGTAGCCAGCCAGCAACAAAACAGCGGAACAGGAAGCAGTGACAGTAACGGTCGACCAACGCCGCCGAGCGATAGCGACGGAACAGGAAGCAGCGACAGCAGCAGTGGAGCAACACCGCCGAGCGATAGCAACGGAACAGGAAGCGGCGACAGTAGCAGCGGAGCAACACCGCCGAGCGATAGCAACGGAACAGGAAGCGGCGACAGCAGCAGTGGAGCAACACCGCCGAGCGATAGCAACGGAACAGGAAGCGGTGACAGCAACGGTGGAGCAACACCGCCGAGCGATAACAGTGGAGACGATTCAAGCTCGATTCCTGGCGGTAGTATTGATGGCGTTATGATTCCTTAATAGGAGAGGCTAGAAACTACAAGTACGTATTGAAGGGGACGATTCCGCACAGATTTTATCTGCGGCGGGCGTCCTTTTTTGTATGGACAACGCTTCTAATGTAGCTGAATAGAATAACCGATACAAAAGATAGACGTTATTGAAAAGAGCGGAGGATTTATGAAAAAACAGGGTGTTTTATTTTTTATTATACTTCTGCTTGCGGTTGCGTTACCAGTGTATCCGTTAGTGTCGGGTGTTTTATCCGGAAACAGTCATTGGAAAGCTCATAACGGTATTATTGATTTGCGTAATTGGGACCCTCATAAGGAAGGCCCTGTACAGCTGGGAGGGGAGTGGGAATTTTACCCTAATCAGCTTGTGCAACCTTTATCCTTTCATGAAATGCAACAAGATAAGGATTGGGAAAGTCATCAGAGTTCTTCAGAGTTGGGGATGGAAACGAGATCTTCTGCCAAGATTGTGGATGTGCCAGGTAGATGGAATCAGTGGATGCCTAAGGGACAGGCGACCGGATATGGAACCTATCATATCCGTGTGCTGTTGCCTGAAAAAGCGGAAAATCTGTACGGCATCTATATGCAAAACATTCGCAGTGCCAGCCAAGTATGGATTGACGGAGAAAACGTCGGAGCGAGTGGTATTCCCTCTGTTTCTGCCGACAAGGGTAAGCAGGGCAATGTTCCCTATGTTGGGTTTGCATCGGTAGATGGACATTCGGCTGATATTACCGTGCATGTGGCTAATTATAGCTATTCCTCTGGTGGGATTATTTATCCACTGTTATTTGGGGATTACGAGAGTATTACGCATAGCCGGGAAGTTGCAATGGCAGAGGACACCGTACTGATCGCAGGATTTTTTATTCCTACCGTATTTTTTATCATGCTATACCTTTTGCGTAAAAAGGAGAAGGCATTACTTTACTTAGGATGCTTTTGCATCGCGGCTTTATTTTATATTCTGACACATGGAGAAAAGCTGCTGGTTTGGGGAATACCGGATTTACCTTATGAATGGGTACTGAAAATACAGTCGTTCTCGTCAACGCTGTTCTACTATTTTCTGATCCGCTATGTTCATCTTTCGACGCAGATTGTTATGAATCGGATCGTGCTGCGCTTCTATCATATTACAACCGCACTGATGCTGGGTATGGGGCTATTTTTGCCTACATTGGTACTCTCATCCTTTGAATTGTTTATTCTTCTTTTTGGTGTAGTCAGTGTGGGATACGTGTTACTAATCTTGATTCGTGGGCTTCTTCAACAGACGGATGACGCTGCACTGCTAGTCATTAGTATTATGAGCATTCTTATGATTGTAGTGACTAGTTTTGTGTATATTCTGGGCTGGGGAGATGTACGTGGGGTGACAGCCTATGAAATGCTCATATTCGTATTGGCTCAAACGCTGCTGCTGGCCAAACGTTTTGTACATTCGTTTATGGAGGTTGAGAACCTGTCACGACGATTGCTCACACTGGATGGGTTGAAAAACGAATTTCTGGCGAACACGTCACATGAACTGCGCACTCCTCTGCATGGAATTATTAATATCGCTCAATCCATGCTAGACCGCTACGGGACACAATTCAATGAGCCGCAAAAGCACAATTTGGCCTTGATTGCGAATGTAGGACGCAGACTTTCTTATTTAATTAACGATATTCTGGATTTTTCTAATTTGAAAAATGGCAGATTAGCCTTAAATCGTCGGCCTGTCAATGTACAGGCAGCTGTGAATTCCGTGCTGGAGGTATTGGGGCATACGGTGGGTAAGAAAAAGCTTCAATTCGTCAAAGAATGGCCCAGTTCGTTGCCCAAAGTAGATGCGGATGAGGATCGGCTGATTCAGATTTTATACAATTTGTTGGGTAATGCGGTGAAATTTACGGAGGAAGGCAAAATCGTAATCTCTGCCAAAGCGGGGACCCGTGAAATGGAAATCAGTATAAAGGATACCGGCTCCGGTATTGCCCAGGAGCATCTTTCGCATATATTTGAACCTTTTAACCGAGGGGCGAATGCTGAGGATGAAGGATACAGTGGGACAGGGCTTGGATTAGGCATAGTCCGTCGTCTGGTGGAACTGCATGGGGGTCATATCCGGGTAGAATCTAGATTAGGTAAGGGTTCGACCTTTTATTTTACACTGCCCTTGGCGCAGACCGGAACGTTGGGACATGAAGCTCAAAAAGATGTTTCGCCTGCGGTTATATTGCAGCCTGGCGTGACGTCGGGTCAGAATGTGATTCCGCATGAAGAGGATGCACTGGAGCGAGTCCAGACTGTCCCTTACAAAGTGCTGGCTGTAGATGACGACGAGGTTAACCTTCGGGTGCTGGAGGAACTATTATATGCCACAGGTTGTAGCGTGGTGGCTGTGGATCATGCCGAGGAGGCACTTCACATGCTGAATGGCCGTACCCAATTTGACCTGGTCATTACGGACTGGATGATGCCGGAAATGTCCGGTATTGAGCTGTGCCGACGGATAAGGGAACGGTATTCCCTGTCCGAGCTACCGGTGTTGCTCCTGACGGCACGCGATCTGCCCGGCGATATCCGCGCAGGTTTTATGGCCGGAGCGAATGATTTTCTACGTAAGCCTGTTGATGCTGAGGAATTAAAGGCACGTGTGCGCACGCTGCTGAACATGCGCCATTCAGCGGAGGAAGCGGTGCGTTCTGAAATGGCCTTTTTACAGGCACAAATCAAGCCGCATTTTCTGTACAATGCCTTGAATGTCATTGTTTCGACCGTAGCCGTAGACCCGGACAAAGCAGCGGAGCTGCTCATGGAGCTAAGCCAGTATTTGCGGGGGAGCTTTGATTTTCAGAACAGGGAGAATACGGTACCGTTATCCAAGGAGCTGGAATTGGTAGAATCGTATGTGGCACTGGAAAAAGCACGATTTGAAGAACGTTTGCAGGTAACCGTAGAGGTAGGGAGGAACATCCGGTCGCTCATCCCGCCGTTAAGTATTCAACCCATCGTGGAAAATGCGATACGGCATGGTGTGATGCAACGGGCAACAGGTGGAACCGTGCGAGTGGTTGTGCAGGAGGATGGAACCGATTTTGTGGTCAGCGTGACCGATGACGGCGTAGGGATTCCACCGGAGCGACTGGAACAACTGCTGTCGGATGATCATATATCTTCCAGCGTGGGACTGCGTAATATCCATCGCCGTCTTATCCATATGTATGGAGAAGGGTTGCGGATTGAAAGTAATCCTATGCAAGGGACGACGGTAAGCTTCCGTGTGCCGGAAACGATCACACCCCGGAATACCGATGAATAAAAAAAGTACAGTATATTTGTCGGAAAAGCTAATGTCGCGTCCGCGATGATACGATATATAAAATATAAGAAATTAAAAATCGTATGGTTAAAGCAGATAGCATGTAAATAGAGCATCATGATGGATGGTTACAGCAGGAAGGGAGTACGGACACAAATGAAGGCGATTTTGATTGATGATGAGAGATCGGCATTAACCTACTTGGAACGGTTGCTGGAGGCGGACGGACGGTTAACGGTAATGGGCAAATATACGTCTGCACAAGCGGGGCTGGATTATCTGGCGGCAGAACGTGCGGATATTGTTTTTATAGATATCGGAATGCCAGAGATGAACGGTCTGGAGGCCGCCGAGTGGATTCAACAGCTGGATTCCCATATTCATATCGTCTTTGTGACCGCGTACTCGGAATATGCTATTGAAGCGTTCGAGCTGCAAGCACTGGATTACTTGTTAAAGCCCGTTCATGCCCGGCGGCTATCCAAAACGATAGATCGGATTGCAGCCACGCTGGCTGATTCCCGTTCCTCCAGCTTGGGAGTTGCAGCAGAGCAATCCCCCAAGGTACGTTGTTTTCAAAAGCTTGAAATTTTGGAGGTTGGACAGGAAGCCGTAGGAGCGAAACCACTCAAATGGCGCACATTAAAGTCACAGGAGCTATTTTCCTTTTTACTACACCATGAAGGGGAATGGGTGAGCAAAGAACAATTGCTGGATGCGCTGTGGCCCGAATATCATTTGGACAAGGCTGTTGTTCACCTGCACACGTCCATTTATCAAATTCGCAAGGCGTTGAAAGAACGGATGCAAGATACGAAGCTGGAATACAATCTGGATCGCTACCGCTTGAACCGCAATGGCTGGATTACAGATGTGGAGCTCTTCGAGCGGGGAATATCCGAATGGGCTGCATCCGGTAGCGGCGGTACGCCGCGTATTGATAGCCTGTTGGCTCTATACCGTGGCAACTACCTGGAGGAGCACGATTACCCGTGGGCGTATGCAAAAAGGGAGAAGCTGCGCAGTATGTATCTGGCATGTGCTTCTGAGCTGGCGAGAGAAGAGCTTCGCTCAGGTCGTACCCGGCAGTCTGTTCAGCGCTTGCTCAGCCTACAGCAGCGGGAGCCGTACTCAGACGATATCTGCAGTCTGCTGCTGACCGCCTATGCCCAACTGGGCGATTATACCGCTGCGCAAAAGCATTATGAAAGCTTCGCCAATATACTGGAAGATGAGTTGGGTATTGAACCGCAGCAGGTGACGCACCAGTTGTACGTGCAATTGAAAACACAGACGCTACCTGCGTAAACGGCTGTACTGGCTCAGGTCGTATGAATAGGCCAACCAGAGATTACTGGTTGGCCTATTCTATTGGAGATTCTACGAGGGAGGCAGCCGGGAGAATGTGATAGCGCTGCTTTTTAGTTTTCACAACCGTTTGCTGAAGCTTTAATACACTTTTCTCCTGGCGGAGGATAAATACCCCAATTCTTCACGGTATTTGGCTACCGTTCTGCGTGACAGCTCTAGTCCTTCCTTTGCCATCCGCTCTGTGATTGCCTGATCTGAAAATGGTTTTTGCTTCTCTTCACTGTCGATGATCTGCTTTATCCGCATTTTTGCGCTCTCTGATGAAGTAGCATCTCCGTCTTTCGATCCTAGGGCGGAGGTGAAGAAATATTTGAGTTCAAACAATCCACGGGGCGTCTGCATGTATTTATTACTGACCGCCCGGCTGATCGTGGATTCATGCAGGCCGGTTATTCCAGCAATCTCCTTTTGGGTCATCGATTTCAGATGATAAACGCCATGCTCAAAAAATTCCCGTTGCCTATCAACAATAGCCTGGGCCACACGCATCAGGGTCAGGCGGCGCTGCTCAAGGCTATGAATAAGCCATAATGCTGTATTCATCTTCTCACGAAGAAATCGTTTCTCTTCCTCCATCGCCGGCTTTCGAAGCATACTTTGGTAAAAAGGATTAATCCCGACGCGTGGGACTGTGATATCATTAACTGTCACAACGTAGTCGTTTTTGGATTTCTCCACTGAGATATCTGCTATATGATACTGGCGTTCATATGGAGCAAATGCCGCTCCCGGACAAGGATTCAGCTTGCGTATCTGATCGGTCATTTGTTGTACCATGTGAATGTCGATCCCTAGAGCATCCGCGATTTTTTGTATGCGGTTACATGAAAGATTGACCATGTGATGTCGCACGATTTCTTCCAGGTAAACATCATCATTCCCGGCATATCGCAGCTGCAAAAGAAGACATTCCTCCAGACTGCGGGCAGCGATTCCTGCCGGTTCAAAGCCTTGGATCAGGGCAAGTATATTTTCAACCTCATCGGTGGGGACGTCAAGTATTCCGGCAGCTGTATTTACATCCAGCTCAAGGTAGCCTTTTTCATTTAAATTCCCAATTAGAAACATGCCAATCATCTGTTGTAGTTTGGATAGCCCGCGGACCATCCCAAGCTGCGCTTTGAGATGTCTATATAAATTATCTGCGGGATTAGAGACAAAGTCCAGAAGGTCTACCGGATTATCATTTTTTCGTAGCGAGTATTCTTCTTCTGTGTTGATTCTTTCGATGGACATATCGATCTCTGCCAAGTCAATGATCGGATTTTCATTTGCTTGCTCATGAAGATATGACATCAGATCGACCGAAGAATATTGAAGAATCGTGATGGCTTGTCGTAATTCTGGAGTCATAGCCAGCCTGAATGTTTGCTCTTGCTGTAATCCGTAGCGCATTATTTTATCTCAGCTCCTTACTGGGAAACAAAAATAACTTTTTATGCAGCTTATTCGTGAAGCTTATGCAATTATACTGCCAACCTTTGATCTTGGAAAAGAAGTGAATGGAATGGGCTGAATTTGAGTTTTGGATAGATTCAATAAAAAGGGTATCAGATTAATGATTAACTTGTCAGTTTATTTTCTTGTAGAGGATTATTTCTTTTTTTATATACTAATTAAATAAGAACTAGTCAGCATGGGGGAATACCGTGAAACGAATTGATGAGATCTTAGAGTATATTGCCAATGGGACAAAGAAACTGTCGGTAGAGGCCTTGCAGGACGGCGGTGGAATTACGGCTGCGGAAATAGCCGATCAACAGAATATGTTAAGAAATAATGTAAGCAAGGAGCTTAATAGCCTACTTCGCGCCGACTTGATTATTAAAATCAAGGGGAGACCCGTCAAGTTTTTGCACAAGCAGGTGATCGAGGAGACCTTTCGGGTTCAGCTTAAAGAGAAACAAATCCAAGTCAACAGTATTCATGAAATATTGCTGCCTGGAGAGCAAGTGGATCCGTTTCACGCCTTAATTGGTTTCATGGGGAGTATGAGGAACCAGGTTGAGCAGGGAAAAGCGGCAATATTATACCCGCCGAAGGGCCTACATACGCTGATTGTGGGACAGACTGGCGTTGGAAAAACAATGTTCGCTAGGTTGATGTATAATTATGGTAAATATATGAAGCGCTTTTCAGAGCAAGCACCGTTTATCGTATTTAACTGCGCTGATTATTACAATAACCCTCAGCTGCTACTTTCCCACATTTTTGGTCATGTAAAAGGAGCATTTACCGGGGCTGATCGGGAGAAAGAGGGACTGGTCGAGAAAGCGGATGGGGGCATTCTGTTTTTGGATGAGATTCATCGGCTGCCCCCAGAAGGCCAAGAAATGATATTTTATTTCATGGACACGAACAGTTACAACAAATTGGGCGAGTCGGAGCGCAAGCGGGAAGCGAATGTGCTGCTCATCGGCGCTACGACCGAAGATCCCGGTTCTTCCATGCTGAAAACCTTTATCAGACGGATACCGATTACGATCAACATTCCTTCCTTGCAAGAGCGAACTGTTGAAGAGAGGTTTTTGATCCTGAAGCATCTCTTTGCAAACGAAGCCCATCGTGTGAACAAGCCTATTAGGGTTGAATTGGAAACTGTAAAAGCACTGATTGGCAGCGTAACCTATGGAAATATCGGTCAGTTGAAATCGAACATTCAGCTTGTGTGTGCCAAAGGATTTTTGAACAGCATACATGAAAATAAGGAAGAGATTGAACTTGATTTTAAAATTTTGCCCGGAAATATCAAGGAAGGTCTATTTAATATGGGGAAGAACCGCAAGGAGATTGCCGAAATGGAGATGGTCAACTCCTCGCTGTATATTACTCCTGAAGGCAGCAAAGGAATGGATGAAGTAGACGCTTTTGAACTGCCGTTCAACTTGTACAAATTGATTGAAGACAAGATAGGGATGCTCAAAGAAGAAGGACTCGACGACAGTTTTATCAATAAGTTTATTACTACAGATGTCAATATTCACATCAAAAGCTTCTATAACCGATTTTATAACATCAAAGGGGGAAGGGAACGGATCCTTAAGATCGTAGGCAGAAATATCCTAGAGTTCGCTGAACAGGTGCAAGAGATGGCTCAAAAAGAATTGAACAGAAATTACAGCGACAGGTTTGTTTATGCCTTCAGTCTTCATTTAAGTGCTTTTTTAAAGCGAATCCGGGAGAAAAAATATGTCAGTAAACAAATCTATGAACCGATGAATGATCAGGATGAAGAATACAGACTGGCACTCATTATCAAGGATTTGATCGAGTCCAAGTTTGAAGTCAGCGTACCCGATGCCGAGACCACCTATGTGGCGATTCTTCTGAAATCGGTAGAAGAGGAGCACCAGGGAAATGTGGGAATCATCGTAGCTGCACATGGCAACAGTACGGCAAGCAGTGTCGTTAGCGTTGTCGACAGCCTGCTGGGGAGCTCAAATATTTGCGCAGTAGACATGCCTTTGGATGTTAGCCCCAGAGAAATCCTGGAAGTTATTGTGGAAAAAGTGAAGGACATTGACAATGGCAGAGGCGTATTGCTGCTGGTTGATATGGGCTCCTTGCTCAATCTTGAAGCAACCATTATGGAACGTGTCGGGATTAAGGTGAAGACTATCGATATGGTTTCAACCCCGCTTGTGTTGGAGGCTGTGCGAAAGGCCAGTATTTTTGATATGAATATAGAGGAAATTTATCAATCTTTGAAGGATTTTCGTGGATATAACACTGGAAATGCTGGAGTGAAAGCGGAAAAGACCAGTAATAAGGTAATCGTGACGGTCTGTTCCTCCGGCAAAGGTGCCGCCGCCAAGCTAAAGGAGTTTGTAGAGAAGGTTGTTTATGACTTAACCGAAGAGAAAATAGTTGTTGTACCGGCAAAGGTCAGGGAATTGGATAAAGTGGTGAAGGATTTACGGGCCAAGCATACGCTTCTTGCGGTGATTGGGGTTAAGCGGCCAAGCGAGCTCAATGTACCGTTTATCCCTTTGGAAAAACTGATCGAGGCAAGCGGTGAACAGGCATTAAGAGAATTGTTGCTCAACAATCAGTTGCCTGTTATGCATGAACACGGAAGCGTGATCGTAAGAGATCTATGTGAGGATACGCTAAAGGAGTTTATGACTTATTTGAATCCTCACAAAATTTTGGGGATTTTGATGAAATTTATCGAGCAGCTGGAACAGGAACTGGAGGCTGATTTCCATTATGCAAAGAAGGTTCAGCTTGCTGTTCATACGGCTCATGCGCTGGAACGAATGGTTATTGGAGAAGGGCTAGTGTATCAGGAGGATGTATCCTTGCTTGACCAACGATTAATCGATGTGGTGAACCGTTCCTGCAATATATTTGCCTCCAGTATTAACATTAAGCTGACTAATGATGAAAAATATTATATTTGCGAAATCCTAAGCGAAGTATATAACTGTATCCCCAAGTAGTGGCGCAAGTGTATAAAACGATGCTGGATGTGTATTAATCATGCGGATAAGGATAATAAGTAGTTGGTGAGAAAAGGCCAAATTCCCGGAGCAGCCGAGGGTTTGGTCTTTTTTTTGATAGTTAATCGCATCATACAGAATCTTGGCATGAGACTTGCATATAAGTATAGGCGAAGGATGCAAGGAGGGGGTGAAACAAATGATAGGTGTTATTGTTGGCACTCATGGAAAATTTTCTGAAGAGATCCTAAGATCCACGGAAATGATTTTTGGCCATCTGGAAAATGTGGTGGGTGTAACGTTTGAACCAGGTGAAAGTGTTAACGGACTTGTTGAGAAGTACAAAGCGGCCTTGGAAACAATTGATTGGACGGACGGATTGATTTTTCTCGTCGATTTGTTTGGTGGCAGTCCCTATAATGCGGCCAGTAGGATTGTGGCCAGGTATGAAAAAATGGACATTGTAACAGGGGTAAACCTGCCAATGATCGTAGACCTGCTGACTAATAGAGGGCTGGAGAACGTGGAGAATCTAAGTGATCTGGCCATCCGTGCGGGTCAGGATTCAATGAAGTCTTTTCGTGTCATCCGGGACATACAAACAGAGGAGGAATTATAGGTATGGAAATATCATTTGTTCGTATTGATGACCGTCTGATTCATGGTCAGGTAGCTACGGTGTGGGTGAAGGAAACGAAGTGTAACAAAATTATCGCCGTCAGCAATGAGGTCGCTGCGGATACGCTGCGCAAAACCTTATTGTTACAAGTGGCGCCGCCGGGGATTAAAGCTTACGTTGTCACGATTGCGAAAGCGATTGAAGCTTATAACAATCCTAAATATAACGATTTCAAGACCTTGTTCCTGTTTACCAATCCCACGGATGTACTGCGGGTTGTAGAAGGTGGGGTACCGTTTACATCGGTAAATGTAGGTGGAATGTGCTTCAAAGAAGGCAAAACACAAATTACCGGAGCAGTGTCCGTAGACAAGCAGGATGTAGAGGCATTTTATAAATTGCACGAAAAGGGGATAGAGCTGGAGATTAGAAAAGTGGCCAGTGATCCTAAAATTAATTTGATTAACAAGCTCCAAAATGTCCAGTTTTAACAACACGTACGCATAAGAGAGGGGGTCAAACATGAGTGTTTTTGAAATCGTAATGGTCACGCTAGTTGCAGCCATTTGCGGAATGGGCAGTGTTTTGGATGAAGGACAGACTCATCGTCCTATAGTTGCGTGTACACTGATCGGTCTGGTCCTGGGAGATCTCAAAACCGGTATTATTCTAGGCGGTACGCTGGAATTGTTGGCTTTGGGCTGGATGAATGTCGGAGCGTCCATGGCTCCGGATGCGGCTTTGGCCAGTGTAGTCTCAACCATATTGGTTATTGTCGGGCACCAATCGATCGGTGCGGGAATTGCCGTTGCGATTCCGATTGCGGCTGGCGGACAAGTGTTAACTATCTTTGTTAGAACGGTTACCGTGTTCTTTCAGCATCTGGCAGATAAATATGCCGAATCTTCAAATTTCAAAGGAATTGAATTATGTCACTTCATAGCCCTCCTTCTTCAGGGATTACGCGTCGCTTTGCCTGCCGTATTGGTGGCTATTGCAGCAGAAACCGGTCTGGTTACGACTTTGCTGGACGCGATCCCGGAGGTCATTACAAAAGGGCTGCAAATTGCTGGGGGATTCATCGTCGTTGTAGGGTATGCCATGGTTATTAACATGATGGCAGCCAAATATCTGATGCCTTTCTTTTTCTTGGGCTTTGTCATCGCGGCATTTACAAGCATCAATCTGGTTGGCTTTGGAATCATGGGGGCGGTTCTGGCTCTGCTGTATATCCAGCTCAATCCCAAATATAGCCAGCGCAAAGATCAAGTGGGTGAAATTGAAGAGCTCTAAAGAAATTCTTAATGAAAGAGTGGGGTACTATGGAAGAAAAAAAGTTGACCAAAAGCGATTTAAACAAAATGTTTTTCCGTTCATGGTTCCTGCTGGGCTCGTTTAACTTTGAGCGTATGCAGTCGATTGGTTTTTGTGTCACCTTGATTCCGGCAATCAAGCGGTTATACAGCAAGAAGGAAGACCAAAAAGAAGCACTAAAGCGGCATTTGGAGTTTTTTAATACTCAACCGTTTATCTCTGCACCGATTATGGGGGTAACGGCCGCTATGGAGGAGCAGAAAGCCAATGGCCAGTCGATTGATAATGCTACCATAAGTGGTGTGAAAGTTGGCTTAATGGGACCTTTGGCTGGAGTAGGAGACCCTATTTTCTGGGGAACATTACGCCCCGTTCTGGCTGCATTAGGAGCTTCCATTGCGTTGTCCGGAAGCGTTATCGGGCCTGTCCTATTTTTCTTGCTTTTTAATGTTATTCGCCTGGCCACTAAGTGGTACGGACTGAAATACGGCTACAAAAAAGGGACGGAGATTGTGTCCGACATGTCCGGAAACCGACTGCAAAAGCTTACGGAATCGGCCTCCATCCTGGGACTATTTGTTATGGGCGCCCTCGTATCCAAATGGACTACTCTGAATATACCACTCGAAGTATCCCGATATACCCGTTCGGATGGAGTAGAGGTTGTTACGACGATACAGATGATTCTGGATCAATTGATACCTGGTCTGTTACCTCTCTTGCTGACTTTTTTATGCATGAGACTGCTCAAAAAGAAAGTGAATGCTATAGCTCTGATTTTTGCTTTATTCGCAATAGGAATTATTGGATACGCTCTTGGTGTATTGGCTTAAGCAATTTGTAAAGTGATCCGGTCAAGCAGCCGTCTCTGACCGGCAACCTGCCGCTTAACTTGTAAACGCTTTAAATTTTACGGATTAAAATATTCAATTATCTACAAGCGAATCTGCTAGCGTTCAACGATAGTCATGAAAGGCTGCTGGCTTGTTGATAGCTGATATAAGCAATGATTCTATATCATCAATCACTACAGGCTCAATGATGGTTTAAAGCCACATTGAGCCTGTAAAAGCAGGTTCCGCTCTTTTGCTGTTAGTATGTTCGTTGCAATTTCTTGGAGGAGCTTTCCAGCTCGGGTACTAACAGCCTCTTTTCTCTATGATCTGATATTCGCCGAGACCTGTTTTCTTCAGCGGCATATGCATATAGCATATCTCTCCACAGTTGGGTCATATTGAGAGGTTTATGAAGCCATGAAGACTTAAGGAGGCCACTGCATTGGGAAAAAGGAGACGAACTGGCTTTAAGGGCAAAAGAATTAGGGTGGACGTTAGACAATCTTCTTCAGCTCAAACAGGGCAAGGCGGCAATCCCATTTCTATCAATGCTTCAGACGTTGGGGTAGTAAGAACAGATGTTAAAAACAAATAATCGACTTGGATAGAAGCCCATATTTAACGTAAAAAGACCACCAGGAACAAGTTAACTATCTTGTTCCTGGTGGTTTCGCTTTTTTTGCCGTATTCGGCAGGTACTTTCATCAGCATCCGCGTCTACATAGCCTATGCCTTGCTTTGCGTCTTGTTGTCGACTTCTTTTGCAGAGTTGATTGATCGCACAGGCGTTGCCTTCAGCACAGCATATCCGTAAGGAGGAAGCTCGGCATGCAGTCCCTTCGGTCCTACGGACCACTGGCTTTCGCCAAAGGCTAATTGCCATTCCTGCTCAGGAATGTCCAATTCAAAAACGTGATCCTCATCGGAACGATTGAGCAGCACGAGCAGCACTTCTTCCTCGCTGCGGCGCTCGTAGGCAAGTGAGGCACCCTCCGGCTGTGCCTCCAGGAAAGTGATGCTTCCTTGGTCACGGAGGACCGGGTGCCCCTTACGAAGCGCAATCAGCTCGCGGTAAAAGTCGAACAGCTCGTGGTCCTGCTTATCGGCATCCCACTCCATGCACTGGCGGCAGCCTGGATCGGCATCTCCATCCAGGCCGATCTCATCGCCGTAAAAAATGCAGGGTGCGCCCATATACGTGAACTGGAACAAAGCAGCCAGCCGCATCAGTCGCTTGTCGCCCCCGCACAGCGTCAGTAGGCGCGGTGTATCATGGCTATCCAGCAGATTGAAAGCAACCTCGGATGCTTGCTGTGGATAGCGGGCCAGCTGTCGTCCGATGGCGTAGGCAAAGCTTTGGGCATCGGTCGCTTTTTTGACGAAGAAATCATTCACGGCGTAGGTGAACGGATAATTCATCGTTGCATCGAATTGGTCCCCCTGAAGCCATTCAGACGATTCATTCCACATTTCACCCAAAATGTACGCATCCGGATTGGCCTGCTTGACCGTAGTGCGGAATTCCCGCCAAAAGGCGTGGTCCACCTCGTCTGCCACATCCAACCGCCAACCATCGATGCCGATTTCTTCGATCCAGTGCTTTGCCACATCCAGCAGGTACTTTTTTACCTCAGGATGTTCGGTGTTCAGCTTGGGCATCATCGGTTCCAGCCCGAATGTATCGTACGTCGGTATGCCATCCACCACTTTCAGGGGAAAGCTATGTACATGGAACCAGTCCTTGTAAGGCGAGGCTTCGCCTTTTTCCTGGACGTCGACGAACGGTTTAAAAGTACGCCCTGAATGGTTGAACACCGCATCAAGCAGCACCCGAATTCCTCGATCGTGGCAGGCATCGACCAGTTTTTTCAATGTCTTTTTGTCCCCGAAATGTGGGTCCACCTCCATATAATCCTCTGTATCATATTTATGATTGGTCGTCGCCTTGAACACAGGAGTCATATATATGGCGTTAATCCCCAGCTCGTTCAGGTGGTCCAGGTGATCCAGAATCCCCTGTAGATCGCCACCGAAAAAATTGTCTCTTTGTGGGGTTCCACCCCATGTCTCTGCACCTTCTGGGCTGATGGATGGGTCACCGTTCGCAAAGCGTTCCGGGAAAATCTGATAAAATACCGCATCCTTCACCCATGCGGGTGGCTTCAGAATATCAATCGGGTTCAAAAACGGATATTGGAACAGTTTATCTGCATTTTCGGGTTCTTGGGTAGTAAAGTCGTCCTCGTTCATCCAAATACGTTCCTCACCGTCTTCTAGCAAAAATCCATATTTCAGCCGACGGTGAGTAGGTTTTATACTGCACTCATAGTAATCAAACCTGCCATCAGTAGCGAATTTGGACATCGGGACAAGCTGTCGGGTGCGGTCCCAATCGTATTTATCTCCGGTGAGAGCATGAACGGTGTTCAGGTCATTTTTCTTCGCACGTAGCCGTAGAAATATCGTTTCATCATTATAACCAAAAGCCCAATTGCGTTTCGGGTGATGGTATATTGCTTCCAGCAGCATCGGGTCGGCCTCCTTTTTTCATAAGCATTCAAATTTGAAAATGTGAAGCGTATGTCGTATAAGATAGTTATTAACCTTTTTAAGTGGGTTATGTACCATAAATGCTATAATGCCCATTACATAAAAGAAAAACGATAAGTAGGTGCTCATGATGAAAACAAATGTGTTATACATCGAAGATGACCAGGATATCGGTGCTTGGACGCATCAGTATTTGGAAGAGCGGAATTACGCTGTAGTATGGCTTCGCAGCGGGGATGGGGCTGTGGAGGCAGCCCGTACGTGCCAACTCGTGATTTTGGATGTGATGTTACCTGGTCTGGATGGATTCACCATAGGGAAACGGCTCAAGAAAGAGTACCCGGAGCTTCCCATTCTCATGTTGTCTGCTCGTACCTCCATTGACGATAAACTGCAAGGACTGGATTTCGCCGACGATTATGTAACCAAGCCCTTTCACCCGGACGAGCTCATAGCACGTATGGAGATTTTGCTGCGCCGATCAGGAACCGTGCCCGAAGAATCCTTACAACTGGGGCATCTCTCTGTGTTCTCTCCTGATAACCGTATTGTGAACCGTGATACCGGGGAGGAAATTACACTGACAGGCAAGCAATATCACATTTTTGCTTATTTACTGCGGCATTTGGGCCAGATTATGACGAAAGAGCAAATGTATGAAGCGGTATGGGGAGATCCATATATCGACGGAGACAAAACTTTAATGGTTCACATCCGACACCTGCGCGAAAAGCTGGAGATTGATCCTGCGACACCTCGCATCATTGAGACGATCCGTGGTGTAGGATATCGGGTGAAAGCATAATGAACAGGACGCGCAAGGGTTGGAGGAGGCTGCATCCCAGCTCTAGGCCGGATCAGGGAGGTCGGTTTCGCAGTTCACTGTTGTTCCGTTATCTGGTCATCATTGTGGTTGCTATGATGCTGTTGCCCATTGTGTTGCCTGCTACAGCCTTGATATATAGCGTGTTATTCAATTGGGGGGCGGGGCCCAAGCCTAAAAACGCTTACTATCCCTCTGCTACCCATACCGAAAATAGCTGGCATCGCGAAGCTGTAGCCTTGAAGGGAGCCACACCAGAGCAAATCTCAGTCCATCTGCGCAAAATACAACAAGATATGTTCCCTAAATCCCAAATATTTTGGGTGGATACCGCAGGGTTAACTAGGTTGGAGTTACCGACCCAACCTAACCTGCCAAAACAATGGAACGCTGCGCAGGCTATAGCTTTTATGAAGCAAGCAAGCTATGAGGGGCCGTTTACGGTAGTAGCCTTTATTGGCGGGGGCAAGAATGATGTAAATCAGGGCTATATGGTATTAAAAGTGCCTCGTTCGTTCTTTGAACAGCCACCTACTGATAGTAGTATGTTGATGTACTATTTCTTTTTTATTGTATTGATTTTGGGCGCTTTTATATGCGTATCTCTTCTGTTTTTTGGAGGCATTCGGCGTAGACTGTTGCAGCTTCAGGCCGCCATGTCGCAGCGAGGAGAGGATGGCTTGCCTATTCTTGTTGCCACTGGACGCCCGGATGAAATCGGCAAGCTGGAAGAAGCATTTAATCAGATGGTCGAGCAGTTGGCAGAGAGTCGGGGACGTGAGCGTCAGGAGGAAGAGCTACGGAAGAGACTGGTCGCGGATCTGTCACACGATATTCGGACGCCGCTTACGGTCGTGCGTAGCCATCTGTATACACTAGATGGTGAAAATCTCAGCAGCAGAGGGAAACAGTCGATTACACTAATGGAAAACAAGCTAAAGGACCTTGGGAGTCTGATCGACAACTTGCTGACCTATAATCTCCTATCCAGTGGCAAATACACCATGAATAACACACCGCGTGATATCCTGCGGCTAGTGCGGGAGTGTGTAGCCAGCTGGTATCCGGTGTGGGAGAAGGAGGGCTTTGAAGTGGATATCGACCTGCCTGAGCATAGTATGGTGTGGAATGTCGATGAGCAAGGCTTCCGCCGTTTGCTGGACAATCTCTTTCAAAATGTAGTTCGTCATGCTGCCTCAGGCCGATATATTGGTATTCAAGTTCAGAAGGATAACGGGAGAGAGGCATTGGTCATTGCGGATAAAGGCCCGGGAATGGAACAACAATCCAGTGAAAAAGGAGCTGGAATTGGCTTGGCAATTACAGAACTGCTAGCTCGCGAAATGAATTTGGAGAGGGAGATTTTCAGTTCATCAGCCGGGACCCGAATCCGTTTTTTAAACAAAACTTAAACTCAGAGTTCCCTTGGCTTTAAACTTGGCACGTTACGATAGGTGTCGAGGTGAGGAACTTGAACGAATACATTATTGAAACGAACAGTCTCAGCAAAATATACAAAGGCCGCGCGGCGGTTAATCAGCTGGACCTGAAAATAGCTCGGGGAGATATTTACGGATTTCTGGGTCCAAATGGAGCAGGGAAAACGACAACGATCCGCATGCTGCTTGGACTTATTCGCCCAACTCGAGGAACGATCCGTATATTCGGCAAAGATATTCGCAGACATAAGCTTGATATTTTGCGTAAAGTCGGCTCGTTGGTGGAGTATCCTTCGTATTATGGTCATTTGAACGCCATTGAAAATCTGGAGGCCATTCGCCGTATTTTGAATGTACCCAAGCAAAACATTGCGGAAGTGTTAGAGGTCGTCCGACTGACCAAGCATGCCAAACGTCCAGTCAAAGGCTACTCGCTGGGCATGAAGCAGAGACTTGGTATTGCAGCAGCCCTGCTTGGGAATCCAGAAGTGCTCATTTTGGATGAGCCTACGAATGGTTTGGACCCGGAGGGTATTCAGGAAATGCGCACATTGATTCAGGCGATGCCCAAGCAACGGGGGATCACCGTACTGGTATCCAGCCATCTGTTGAGCGAGGTAGAGCATATGGCGAATACCGTAGGTATTATTCGTGAAGGAGAGCTGGTCTTTCAAAACACGATTCATAATCTCCGTCAGGAATCCGCGGGCGGAATTCGGATCGTCGTGTCGGAACCGGAAGCAGCCCAATTGATTGCGCGTGAGCAGGGCTACCATTCGGTGAAGGACGGATCGGCGCTGGAGTTCGAGAACATGAATGATGCGGCTGTTGCGCTGCTGGTCAGAAGATTGGTCGAAAATACGCATGCCGTATACCGTGTGGAGGAACGCCGCAAATCGCTGGAGGATATGTTCATGCAGGTGGTGGGCAAAGGAGGGGCTTCCTTATGATGCTGCGAGCACTCACGGCGGATCTGCTCAAAGCACGCAGAAAGGGAATCTGGTTCTTGGTGTTCCTCGGTCCCCTTGGGCTGGTGGCCATGCAGGCGCTCAACTTTGGACTTCGATATGACTATCTGATTCCGCGTAACAAGGGTCATCTGTGGGAAGTTTTGATGGATAACATCGCTCTTTTTGTACCCCTTGCGCTGGTGCTAGGAGCTACTATGGTGGCTTCCATGTTGGCGAATGTGGAGCATACATCTAACTCATGGAAGCAGTTGCTGGCCTTGCCGATTTCCAAATTCAGCGTCTATATGGCCAAGCTGACGTTGGCGATTGGGATGCTGTGTGTGTCCTGTCTACTCCTGACGGTAGGGACTTGGGTGTTGGGAATGATCCTTGGCTTCGGGGGAGAACCTGCACCCGTAGGAGAACTGCTACGACTCGGATTTTGGCCCTTAGGCGGCACGTTGCCTATGCTCGTATTATTGTTGTGGTTAACAGTCACATTCCATAATCAAGCGCTACCTGTAACACTGGGCATTACGTTAGGCATCGGCAGCTTGTTTGCTTCACAGCTGTCCGAATGGTTTCCATTGGCCTGGCCTCAATTCGCCTGGGTTGCACCTCAAGCGTGGATGTTTGCGTCCGTCGGGTGCGGAACGGGTATGCTTCTCAGCCTGCTGACAGCGGCCCATTTTAGCCGAAAGGATGTGGCGTAATGTTCGGAGGATATGCACGGTTACTTTCTGTTGAACGGTTGAAAATGGCGAAATCGCCCGTCTGGCTGCTCGCGCTCGTCAGCCCGGCGATTGCCGTCCTGATTGGTTTGCTGGCGAATCCGGGAGGGAACTGGCTGTTGCTGTTGTCAGCCATGCTTACAGTTCATGCGCTGCTGTTCCTGCCGATGCTGACGGCCGTGTTTGGGTCTCTGGTCTGCCGTTTCGAGCATGGGGGCGGCGGCTGGAAGCAGCTGATGTCATTGCCATTGTCCCGCACCAGTCTGTACGCAGCTAAGCTGACTATCATTATGGCCTTGGTCGGATTGACCCAGCTACTGTTCGGGGGAGCGTTGCTGAGTGTTGGAGCTGTGCAGGGGATGAACGGACCGATTCCTTGGGCTGTGATTGCCCAAAGCCTGCTTGCGGGCTGGGTTGCTTGTCTGCCGCTGGCTGCCCTGCAACTGCTGGTCTCCTTTCTGTGGTCCAGCTTTGCTGCACCGCTTGCGTTGAATTTTGTGTTCACCGTGCCGAATATTCTGGTCGCCAATTCTCAAACCTACGGTCCGTACTATCCATGGACACAGCCTTTATTGGCGATGATGCCGAGTGGAAGAGACAACTTTGGGGCGTTCATGGTGCCAACTGATACACTATTGACGGTTATAATGGGCAGCTTTGTCGTATTTACGTTGGCGGGACTGACGGTATTTCGTTATAAAGAGATATAGGGCGAAATACGGGGATTGCAAAAACTCCTTATCCTCAATGAGGGTAAGGAGTTTTTTTCTGTGCTATTGGTTTACACTAAGTCTGAAATGGCACGGATATTATTGCTGATAAAGTGGCAAGAGGCGTCGAACTTCGCTTGTTCCTCTGGACTTAGTTCCAACTCGATGACCTCTTGAATTCCTCCGCTGCCGATAATCGCTGGAACGCCTGTGCAGACATGGGTGTGCCCGTACTCGCCGTCCAATACAGCAGAGACCGCTATAATTTTACCATCATCATTTAAAATGGAACGGGTAATGTATGCCAGAGCATTGGCAATACCAAAATAAGTGGCGCCTTTGCGGGTGAAGATTTCCCAGCCTGCATCCCTGGTTTTACGGGCAATGTCGTCCAGATCGACGTGGCTGAATCGTTCCTTATGCTGCCGTAAAATGTGTAAAAGCGGCTTACCGCCAATCGTTACGTGTGACCAGGCAACGAATTGGGATTCGCCATGCTCGCCAAGAGCATATCCTTGTACGCTGCGTGGATCTATGGAAAACACCTCAGAAAGCAACGTCTTGAGCCGGGACGAGTCGATAGAGGTGCCCGTGCCGATCACCTTGTTGCGCGGCAGACCGGATATACTTTGTACCATATACGTTACAATGTCGACAGGATTAGCGGCAATGACGAATATACCGTCGAAGCCACCCTCCATAATCGCTGTTACAATCTCTCTGGTGATAAGCACTGCGTCGTCCAGTACAGACAGGCGGTCTTGACCTGGTCTAGGGTTGGCTCCAGCCGTTATAATCACCACGTCCATATCCGTGCAGTCTGCATACGTGCCTGCACGTACCTTAGTGCGTGTGGACGTAAACTCCATACAATGGGACAGATCCAGTGCATGGGCCAGAGCCCGATCATACGTGCGGTCAATCATCATGATTTCATCACAAATGGACTGATTAACCATTGAGTAGGCACAGCTCGAACCGACCATTCCCGCGCCGACAATAGCTACTTTCCTTGCCTTCCCCTTCATCTATGTTGCCTCCTCGTTCCAGCGAACGTTAATATGCTACAAATTATGCCTGAAATCCATTTTACGTTACATAACATAACATATTGCTGATCTTTTGAAAATATCCATTTTTTTGTCTCCATTCCGGAAAATTAAAAATGAACTGTGAAAGAGGTGTCTTTCTGCGATTAATTGTAGAATGAACGTAAATTATCAATACTTTTACTGGAAGGTAGGAGAGTGCATTTCAATTTATATTTAAGGTGACCGCTGTATAAATTATAACATGAACTATGTTGATGGAAGGAATAGTACCATAGGAATTATAAAAGTATGACATTTATGTGACGCTCTTTAAAGAGTCTTTAGTGTACATAGAACGAAGTATTCTCTGCAATGTCGTTTCTTGTATTTCTACAAAGATTCCGTTATGACAAAGGTTCTTAGCAGTCTGCAATATTAGAACATTTTTGCCAAAGGGTTTCCAATGGATTTCGCGAATTCTACATATACAAGCTTATTTCTTTCCATACCATCCGGGGAGGTAATGATTAAATGGAAGAAATCAAATCGACGACGGAAGCAGCAAAACAGTTGGGAATCGGGGCGAGTACCCTTCGTAAATATGCAGCGGCGCTGGAGGAGCAGGGGTATGTGTTTCAGCGTTCCGCGAATCAATCAAGAATGTTCAGTGCTGAGGATGTTGAGTGCTTGAAGGTGATGCGGAGGGCGTTGCGTGAGCAGCATATGACGATGGAGCAGGCGGTTCAGGTGGTGCTTGAGAGAGTGACCGCTCCCTTTCCAATGGAGGATGAGGAATTCCGCTTGCCACCCATCTCGGATGCTGAGTCACTGACCGCAACCTGGGAAGAAATAATGGCGGCGGCTGAAGGCAGGGAAGAGACGGTCATGCAGGCTCAAGTCGCTGCTACGGTTGAACTGACAGAGTTACAGGATGAAATGAATGCTCAGACACTGTCAGAAGAACCCATGCAGCTACAGTTGCAGGAAGAGTCCCAGACTTTGGCATCAACTATTGAGTATAGATTGAAGCAAGCGCCTGTATCTGTACAAACACAGGAGTCCCTAGAGCCACAAGAACTGGCGCAGATGCAGGACATGGTGCAAAACGCTTTGTTGGAAATGCGGAGCCGTTTGGAGGAGCTGGAAGCAGAGCACAGCCGTTTGGTGGAAAAGAATATCAACTTGTCTAACCAACTGGAGGATCAAAAACGCTGGATAAAAGAAAAGATCGACGAGGAACGGGATCGGCAGTTAATTACGAATTTGCGTACCTACCAGGGCAGACAACGAAAATCGCGCAGTTCGTTGTTGTCCTGGCTTGGTCTGACACCACGCAGACGCAGAGAGGCATAACTAGCATCTTTTCTGATAAAGACCATCAGACCTTCCCGGTTCTGATGGTCTTTTAGCGTATAAAGAAGAAATAAGAGGAATCCTTAATTTTATGTAGAAATATCTTTTGATCTACTATATTAAAGGAAGGAGAAATTCAATGAAGAAACAAAAGGAAGATATGAAGCTAAGTAAAATAATGAGCAAAATGCTGCGACACAAACCCGAGGAATCCGGGCTAAAGTTAGACATTACAGACGGCTCTTGTACTGTGGAACACTTACTTCAAATCATTCAAAGCTTGCCAGGCTGGTCAGGTGTAAAGCAGACTGATATTGAGCGGATCGTGCGCAATTCAGATAAGCAGCGTTTTGAAATCCATAACGGTAGAATCAGAGCTAGATATGGACATAGCTATCAAAAGATAGAGTATACTCCCGGGAATCCACCAGATGTACTATACCATGGTACGAATAAGCAAGCATTGCCATTTATTATGGCGGATGGTTTAGATCCTGTTGGCAGAAAGTATGTACATTTATCTGAAAGCACTAACTTTGCAGCATTAGCAGGGAGCCGAAGAGGTGAATTGGTCATGCTCAAGGTAAACACGATTAAAGCAAGAGAAGAGGGAATCGCATTTTATTATGCAGGGCATGAGGTGTGGCTTGCTGAGTGGATTCCTTGGGACTTGTGCAGTATTGATGATGAAGAGAGCAACACTTGAGGGGTTCTATAATTTTGAGGTTAATACATAATGCTAGTCTCCAAAATAAACAGGCATTCGCCGCAAAAATGGGGGAATGCCCCCCTTACGCATTTGACCAGGTCTACATACAATGATCCTGTAAATGAGCGAAGGGAGTGTTGTAAATGAGTCATATGTGCGGAGTAGGCGGTATGGGTTGCGGCGTAGGCGCATGGACCTCTGTAGGAGCGATTCTGGTTCTGTTTATTTTGTTGGTGATCATCTCTAAAACCCTGTTTCTGTAATTTCGGTCTTGGCCGATTTCCTGTAAAATGCACGAATGCTGCTCTACGTGACGAAGGGCGCACAACAATAAAGCGAAGACCCTTGATGAGAAGGGTCTTCGCTTTACAAGTTTAAGGGCCTATGGCTTCGCTGCTGTAACTCCATTCGGTTTACCTTGTAACTCAAGACTGTAGGGACTTGGCTTGAAATTCCGCAATATCCTTGAATTCTTCTTCGAATTTACGTGAAATGCGAATATAAATCGGCAGTAAATCGCGATAAATATCCACGTGTTCTGCCACCGGTTTGTGCTGGTGAGTGGTACCAATCATACCGGACACAGCATCCAGCGAATCAATCCGTCCCAGTGCGTACAAGCCTAGAATAGCTGCACCCAGACATGAGCTTTCCAGACTTTCGGGAATAATGACTTCCTGATCAAAAATATCTGCCATGAGCTGTCTCCATAGCTCCGAGCGTGCAAATCCACCCGTGGCGTGAATGACTGACGGTCTGTCGATGACTTCTTCCATGGCAAGCATGACGGTATACAAATTGAATAGCACACCCTCCAGAGCGGCGCGAATCATATGCTCTTTTTTGTGACGCAGGGACAGACCGAAGAAGGAGCCGCGAGCATTCGGGTTCCATAGGGGCGCACGTTCACCGGATAAGTACGGGAGAAAGAGCAGACCGTCGGAGCCAGGACGTACCTGTTCCGCAATTTGGGTCAGCACATGATACGGATCAAGTCCCAGTCGTTTGGCCGTTTCCACCTCGGAGGCTGCAAATTCATCCCGGATCCAGCGGAAGACTATACCTCCGTTGTTCACCGGGCCGCCGATGACCCACAGCTTTTCGGTCAAGGCGTAACAGAAAAAGCGCCCTTTGGCATCCGTGAGCGGCTTATCAACTACGGTGCGGATGGCTCCGCTGGTGCCGATGGTAACAGCGACAACTCCAGGCTTGATCGCATTCACACCGAGGTTGGACAAGACACCGTCGCTGGCCCCGATCACAAAAGGAGTCGTCTTCAGTAGGCCCATGTCATGTGCATAGGTCTCATCCAGCCCTTTGAGCACATGAGTTGTCGGCACCAGCTCGGATAGCTGCTCCTTCGTCACACCTGCAATATGCAGCGCTTCCTCGTCCCAGTCCAACTGCTGCAAATTCATGAGTCCGGTTGCAGAGGCAATCGAGTGGTCCACGACATATTGGTGGAATAACCGGGCAAAAACGTACTCCTTAATGGAAATGAATTTGTACGTCTGGGTCGCAACATCTGGTAAATCCCGTGTAATCCACATTAGTTTTGTGAGCGGTGACATAGGATGAATAGGCGTTCCGGTACGTAAGTAAATATCGTGTCCGTTGTATTCATGTTTGAGCGCTTCGGCCCATTTGGCGCTACGGTTATCTGCCCAAGTGATAGAGGCGGTCAGCGGTTTGCCGTTCTTATCCACTGCCAGTACGCTGTGCATGGCCGAACTGAAGGAGACGAACAGTACATGCTCAGCTGACACTCCGCTTTGTTTCATGACCTCTTGCACCGTCGTCACAACAGCTTTGAAAATATCTTCCGGATCTTGTTCTGCCGCATCCGGCTCAGGTGTATGGAGCGGATAGCCCACATGGTGCTGGGCGGCAATATTGCCGTTTTCTTCGAAAAGAACTGCTTTGGTACTGGTCGTACCGATATCGACGCCGATCATATATCGGGTGTCTGTCATATTCAATCTCCCCTTCACTTACCGTTATTAGCTCATTATCGTTAAGTTAACACACTCAGCAGCATAATCAAACCGAAAGCGACCAGGGAGAGGATGGTTTCCATAACGGTCCATGATTTTAGAGTCTGCGGAACCGTCATATTGAAAAATTCTTTAATCATCCAAAAACCGGCGTCATTCACATGAGACAAGATCAGCGACCCTGCTCCTGTAGCAAGGACGACCAGTTCGACATTCGCGCCGGGGGTAAGTGCCAGCACAGGTGCGACAATACCGGAGCCTGTCGTCATCGCGACTGTCGCTGATCCAGTGGCTACACGAATGAGCGCAGCGACCAGAAAAGCAAATACAATCACATTCATATGGGCTCCTGTAGCGACCGCTGCAATGGCCTGACCTACACCGCTGTTGATCAATACCGTTTTAAATGCACCACCGCTCCCGATAATTAAGATAATAGAGGCTGTTGGTGCCAGACATTCACTGGTAAAACGGTACAAGTCCTCTTTCTTTAGACCACGTGCATAGCCTAGCGAGAAAAAAGAAAACACGGCCGCAATCAGTAATGCCATAACCTCATCACCAATGAATTTGAAAAATACAGTGAGCGGATGTGTATTGGCCGGGTCTACAATTTCAGCGACTGATCCGCTAAGCATTAGAATAACAGGTAACAAAATGGTGAACAAAGTAATCCAAAAGGGAGGCAACGACCGCCCCGTCGTATTTCTGAACTGCTCGTCCAGCCTCTCGGAAGGTCTGACCATGATTCTTTTGCCAATCCAAGCGCCGAAGACCGGGCCTGCAATAATGGCGGATGGGATGCCCACGATGAGTGCATATCCTATCGTGCGTCCAATATTGGCGTTAAAGGCTTCAATCGCGATCATCGGAGCCGGGTGGGGTGGTAAAAGGCCGTGTACCGTCGATAGTCCTGCCAGCATTGGAATACCGATTTTCAGCAGAGACATGTTCATTTTACGGGCAACCGTGAACAGGATGGGAATTAATAAAATAATACCAACCTCAAAAAACACCGGAATTCCCACGATAAAGCCTACGATCATCATCGCCCAATGAACGCGTTTTTCACCAAAACGATCCATCAGTGTAGTCGCGATGCGTTCGGCACCGCCAGATTCCGCCATCATTTTACCGAGCATTGTGCCTAAACCGATCACGATGGCGATGGAGCCAAGTGTACTGCCGAGCCCTTTGGTGATGGAGGCAGTAACTTCATGACCAGGCATCCCGTTAACCAGTCCGAGAAATACCGACGAAAGCAGCAGTGAAACGAAGGGATTCCATTTGAATTTAGCAATCAGCAAAATCAAAAGAATGACGGTAACTAGCGCCCATATGAGCAGGGACGCGTTATGGCTTAAGCCGAATAATGTGTTCATGAAGGTATGCCTCCTTATTCTTATATGTATAGCTAAATGTATACTTGTCGACAACTTCAATTAAAAGAGAGCCGCGCCAGCGAGAAACGCATAAAGCGCGGTACATCTGCTCTTTGTCACGCATATTGTGGCTAGGACGATGTCTTTCTTCTGTAGGGAGACAGGACGCTATCGTTAACCGCGTTGCGGGTATCTCGATAATGATCCTCAATAAATCCTGACAACTCCTGAGCATCCCCCTGATTTAAAGCGTTTGCAAAGGTTCGATGTTTGTGAATCGTGACTTGTGATTCTTCGATGTTGGACGCAAATCGTTGTTCTGTTGCAGCTAACATGACCGTCAGGATTAGCTGTCTCATGCCGTTCCAGGTATGAAGAATACGGGTATGGCCAGCTTCCAGAACCAGAGCTTCATGAAAATTAAAATCCTGAAGAGAAAATTCAACGACATCCCTGTACTTGAGAGCGACTTCCATTTTGTCAATCATCTGATTCAAAACAGTCACCAATGTGGCATTATCACTATGTACATACCTTTGTACAACAAAATGTTCAATCAGCATTCGCACATCGAATAGCTCCTCCATATCACCGGGTGTCATGCCGACGACAATCGCCCCCATGCGCTCCAGACGGATCAGCCCTTCGCCCGAGAGTGCCTTCAAGGCTTCACGCACCGGAGAACGACTGGTACCAAAATCGGCAGCAATCTGATTCTCAGATAGCACAGTGCCTGGTGTCTGAACGCCGCGTATAATCTGAAGCCGAAGTTCACAAGCAATCCTTTCCCCAAGCGATGCGCCCTGTAACCAGGTTGTTGGATATTTCATAGGATACTCCTATCTAGGAAATGATTTTGCATACTGGTATACAAGTTATGGAATATTATATACCCCATTTAAGATCCTTGTAAACGGTATCAGTTGACATCGGTTCCATTTCGCTGCTTTTAGCGTTACAATAGAAGCAGAAAAAAGAAGCAGTGAAAAGTGGAACGAACACGGAAAAGAAGGAGACCGTTTAATGATTATCATTAAAACCAAAGAACAAATTGAAAATATGAAAAAGGCTGGAGACATTTTGGCTGCTTGCCACCGGGAAATTGCCAAAATGATCAAGCCGGGCATTACGACACTGGAAATTGACGCCTTTGCGGAATCCTTTATGAAGAAGCATGGCGCAACACCGGAGCAAAAGGGCTATAACGGCTACCAGTTTGCAACTTGTGGCTCACCTAACGATGTGATTTGCCACGGCTTTCCGAATAAGACACCGTTGAAGGACGGGGACATCGTGACGATCGACATGGTTGTGAACCTGAATGGCTGGCTGGCAGATTCCGCTTGGTCGTATGCGGTGGGTAATGTGTCTGAGCAGGCGCAAAAGCTGCTGGATGTTACCAAGGAATCGCTGTATAAAGGGATTGAGCAAGCCGTTATCGGTAACCGGATCGGTGATATTTCCCATGCGATACAAACCTACGCGGAAGCGGAAGGCTTCTCGGTCGTACGCGAATTTATTGGGCACGGCATCGGAGAAGAGATGCATGAGCAACCGCAGGTTCCACATTACGGACCTCCGCACCGTGGACCACGCTTAAAAGAGGGTATGGTCATTACAATTGAGCCAATGCTCAACACAGGCACATACCGCAGTAAAATTGATGCGGACGGCTGGACCGCACGCACGTTGGACGGCGGCTTGTCTGCGCAATACGAGCATACGCTGGCCATTACAGCAGAGGGTCCGATCATTTTGACCCAGCAATAATAAAAGCAGGCATCCACCGCAAGCATACAGACTACCGTGGTGAATGGTCTGGACATATTACAGAAAAGGGGCTGTCCAGAGGCAGTCTCTTTTTCTATAAGCATTCGCTGCATATCCGTTCCAGTCGCAGGCATGAGCAGGCAGAACGGATGCTGTACATTGCAAAGTCAGAGGGGCTTAATCGAATACTTCCTTGTTTCGTGAATGCTTAATGTAGACCTGATAGACTAAAAAGACGAAAAGACCAAAAAGGCACGGCCTCCTGGCTGGGAGAACGTGTCTTTTTGGTCTATACAGCAACATGCGAGCATGCATGTTAAAAAACCGTTGGTCAGATGCGGACTTCTGTCTCGTCCGGAACGAATTGACGATATTGAAAATACATACGGAGCCGCCAGTGTAACAAGGTGCCGAAGGCTAGGATGAAAAATAGCCCTGCTGTCTGCGGAATGGTAATGTAATGCTGAATAAATTCATGCAGTAGCAATCGGACGATCAGCAGGCTGAATAGGATAAAGAAGAAGGTACGTGAGCGTTGCACGAAAACCAGCCCTTCTTGCAACTCAAATTTGGTGCTGCGGATCAACGGGTAAGAAAAAATAAACCAGCCGACCAGAAAGGCGCCCAGCGCCCAAAGCCAGGGAACCCGTACTTCCGGCACCACGAACATCATAAAACCGGTGCTCATGCCGAGCGGAGGGATGATGATTTTTTTGGCATTAATCGGGCGATGACCTGTCTTCATACGGATGAAAATAGCCGATATAGCGATTAAGATCATACCGAAGGTTGCGCCATATTGCAGCAATGGGGTGCTAATATGAAACATGGACTGGCCCCCTCTATAAGGAATATAAGCGTTATTGGACAGACTGCAAACCTTTCACATTATACCACATATGCAATGGATATATTTAGTTACAGTCTCTCCCCCGGCAAGCGGATTATACGCCTCTTGGTGATAACACTGGCCCTATAATTGGGTCTCTTTCATACTTATGCGAGTTCTGTTGCTTGTACCTCTCCCTGAGCTGATTTTTTCTCCTTTCGCATGATATAACCCATGGCTACAATAATAAGGATAAAGGCGATTAGTGCGAGAAAAGGAATGGTGATGAAATCGAACCAGTTTAGGTAATCCTGTTCACAGGATACTCTGCCGCAGGAAGTTGAAGTTTGCGTAGCTGCCTTGGCAGCTGCATGGATGCGCTGAATGGTAAAATGATAGGCCGAAATCGCACCTCCAATGATAGCCAACGGCATGACATAACGGCGTATCCCCGAATCCCCTCGAAAATAGGCGATCCCGAGTAGAAGGGTCAGGGGATACATCAGAATGCGCTGAAACCAGCATAGCTTACAAGGCTCATACCCCAAAATCTCGCTGAGATACAGACTGCCCAAAGTTGCCACACAAGCTACAACCCAGGCGGCAAACAAAGCAATATCTGTTTTTTTAAACGATCCAATCATAGTAACGCTCCTTTTTTAATTCAAATGAGAACAAAATGAACTCATTATGTCTTGTCCCATCGGCAGGCATCTGCCGATATGTATGTCTTTATCCGTATTGTACTGTATTTTGAGTGCAGGGTCATACTTAAACATATTGACATGACTAACTATCATTTTTATAATTGCAGTAGTTTGGGAAGTTAATGAGGATTCAAGTTAGATATATATCATAAGAAATTAGGAGTGTACCCAGAATGTCGAGTAGTCCAAAAAATGAAACCCTATCTACGATTAGTGAAAGACACGCGGTAAAGAGCTATGTTAAGGATTTTAAATTGCCAGAGGAAGATTTGGAGGCTATTTTGACTGCGGCGGTAGAAGCTCCTTCCGCTTGGAACCTTCAACATTGGAAATTCCTTGTTATCGAAAGCGAAGCGGACAAGCAAAAATTGCTGCCTATCGCCTACAATCAGGGTCAAGTAGCGGAAAGTTCCGTTACGATTGCCGTATTGGGTGATTTGGAAGCGAACCGTAACACCGTCATTTATGATCAAGCGGTAGAAGCAGGCGCACTGCCAGCGGAAATCCGTGACGCATTGGTAGGTCAAATCAACGGCGCGTACCAAAACCCGCAAGTAGCTCGCGATGCAGCCATCCTGAACTCTGCTCTTGCAGCACAAAATATTATGTTGGCTGCTAAATCTCTGGGCTACGACACTTGCGCAATGGGCGGTTTCATTCCAGCACAGTTGATCGAGCAATTCAATATTCCAGCACGTTACCTGCCAACCCTGCTTATTAGTGTAGGTAAGGCACAAGTGCCAGCACGTCCATCAGGACGTTTTCCACTCTCTGAAGTTGTTGTAAAAGGCAGCTTCTAAGAAGATTTGTGAAATAAAAGGGTGTTCCTGCAACCGTTCGTGGTTGGGGAACACCCTTTTTTTACGTCGTGTTAGGCTATTAAAGTTCCTGTTGTCAGCCCTTTGTTTAGTCCGATCGTTTGGACACGAGATAAACCAGCTCCAGCGTCAGGATCGGTAGAAAGACAGAAGCCGGATAGGCCAGATAGCGAGGCTCCCATTGGGGCTTGAACTTATCCTTAAAGCGCCGAAGCCCCTGAAAACCGTAAAAATGTCCCCCGTATTGGAAAACAAGTCGAGCCAGCTTTTCCTCGCGTAATGCCTTTTCGCTTTGTCCTACCTGGGACAGCGGTGCCATACCCAGATTAAATGTCGTATATCCACTCTCCTTGGCCCACTCAATGACCCGTGTGAATAAATAATCCATCGTGCCATTTGGCGTGTCAGGCAAGTGGCGCATCAGGTCAATGGAGACCGTCCGGCCATGATCATAGGCAGGGGCCATCGTAGCGAAAGCGATGACCTTCCCTTCAGAGTCCTTTAGCAATGCAATCGGAGCCAACTGAAGATAGGGTTCTTTGAACCAGCCGAGTGAATATCCCTTCTCCTTGCGACCGTCTAGCCAAATATTCGAAACATGCCGCATCTCTTCAATCAGTGAAGCCTCTAGAGGCGGTTGGATGATTTCGAACGAGTAGCCCTCGCGGTCAAAGCGGTTTTTGGCGCTGCGTAGCGCCTGATTGCTTTTGCCCGTCAGTGTGAAGGACTCCAGCGGCACCAGTGCTTCCTCGCCCAGTTTGAAAAAGCGATAGCCGTTCTCGTGATAGATGGACAAATACTCCGGCGAGGCCTGATAAAATACTGCCGTTAACGCATACCGATCTGCGAACCGCTGAAATTCCTGAATGGCTTCACTCACACGTTCTTTTGGACCGAGTGGGTCACCTAATACAATCAGTTTGTCCCGACTGCGAGCATAGGGAATGACGACCTGTTCATTTGTGGTCCAATACAGATATTTATCACCCAAAAAAAGCATATGAGATACGAGATTACCACCCTGCCGTTCCAAAAATTCTTTTAGCTTATCCAGCTCTTGCTCGTCGGGTAGATTGGCGATGCTACGCT
Source organism: Paenibacillus sp. EKM206P (assembly GCF_011066155.1). Taxonomy (NCBI): domain Bacteria; kingdom Bacillati; phylum Bacillota; class Bacilli; order Caryophanales; family Paenibacillaceae; genus Paenibacillus; species Paenibacillus sp. EKM206P. Next base: position 109,107 of record NZ_JAAMNQ010000005.1, read on the forward strand.
GAGGTCGAAGAAAGAAATACACCGTTAGGAATACCCATGCCAAAATTAGACTAAATACGGCGGTAACTCCGTAATCGCTGCGGTTCATAAAAAAGTCCAGATGGACCTTGGCATGCAAATGGCGCATAAAAGGAGTGTTGGAGCCTGCCCCAATGATAAAATAAGCCCCGGTTACGAGTAGAGATAATCCACCCCATATTAAAATGTTGTGCCGATTCAGCGGAGCACTGACCCGATAAAACCGCGAACGCGAGATCCATAGCATTAACGCCACAAACAGTAGGAATAAGGCTTCTTCAAAATCTAGCCCTTTAGTGAAGGTGAAAATAGCTCCTGTCAGCAGCAGTATCAATGTCAGCCGCAATGCTCTGCGAATACGCAGAGAGATTCCGTGGGACAGAACGACAAGCATAATCCCGATGATGACCGAGATTTCATGCGACAAGCGCATGACGGGCAGGCTGAGCAAATGCTCAGCAAAACGAAGTCGATATAACAGACCGGGCGTAGCTGCTGACAAAAGAAGCACCACGCCGGAGATGAGTACCAGCTTACCAAGCGCCCATACCCCTAGATCGGCCAAAAACCGGAATTGACCAGGCCAGCCCCATACCTTCTGCCAGGCATTAAGGGAGTAATCCCAACCCGTCTCAGCAAGCTGATTCAGGCGCTCGTTACGCGGAATCATTTCCAGCGCGGCTAATACCAAGCCGATGAGCCACGGGATGATGTAATAAAAGATACGAAAGACCAGCAGCACAGCCAGTGCCCGATCTGAGTTGGCTCCCGCCATTTGCAGCCCGAGCAGGGCAATGATGTCGAATGCCCCGACCCCTCCGGGTGCAAGACTGACCAATCCGGCAATCGCGGCTATCACATAAATGCCGAACACAGCATGGATCGGAAGTTCATGGAGCAAGTGCGAGCCGATCCATGCAAAGGTAAGGCCAGCCAGCAGCCATTCCAGCAGAGAAGCACTAATGGAAGCGGAGATAGTGGACCAGGAAAGCTGTCCTTCTCCCTTGTTGAACCATGTGGAGTACCGTTTGGAGCGCTGCATGATCAAAAATAGCGGCAGGTACAATGCCATTCCCCACAGCGCCCAATGAAGCCAAGGATGAGCATCCAGCACAGGTTGTACCGGATACAGATGGACAATGGCCCCCCAAGCCAGCAAAGATAGTCCGGTAATGACGACCGGCGAAAGAAATACGACGGCAGAGGTGATGACACCTAACGGCACACCGCTTTTTTTATACAGTACGGTGCGAAGTCCTGCCCCTGTAAAGCCTGCAAAACCAAAGACATTATTGAAGGTATTGGAGATCCAGGCGTAGCGAAATGTCGTCCCAGGCTTGACCTGAAGCTTGAAATGATGCCTGATTACGTAATCGTATGCGCTCATAGCCGCCACGGCAGCCAGTGAGAACAAGCCAATTTCAATGAGAAAGGTGGCATCCATTCGCCGCAGCTCATGAAACATACGCGCCAGATTAAAGTCATTTAGTTCTCGTCCGGCCTCCCATATAATAAAAGCCAGTACAGCCAACGGTAGCAAAATACGTGTCAATCGCTGCCTGTAGATGGTCATCAAGAACTGTACGATTTTAAAGGATTGGATCGGTTTGTGATTTGACTTCATAGATTCACCTGCTTGAAAAGAATGAGATATACAAGAAATAAAGTACTTAGATTTCATGTCCGATGAACATTACTATATATTATACCTGTAATAATCGCTTGAATAACAACAGAAGGGTTACGAAATGGGATTTCAGATTGATTGCTGTAAATAATTCCAATATAATGATGGAAAACCTAGTGAATTGCTTGGCGATGGAGCTGAACTGGACATGAGTATATGGGACCGCAATCTTTTTATACGTCGCCTGGAGCTGATATGGCCTCCAGATGCTGACGAGAGCCAATACCCGTTTAACTTAAAAGCCCTGCGCCAGTGGAACGAACTCAAATTCCATCCTTCCGTCACCTATATTATTGGAGAAAATGGCGTAGGTAAATCGACCCTTATGGAGGCAATCGCGGTCGCGTGGGGATTTAATCCAGAGGGCGGTACTAAAAATTTCAATTTTTCTACCCAAGCCACGCATTCCTCACTGCATGAGCATATCCGGCTGGTGAGAGGGATAGAAAAGCCGAGGGATGGCTTCTTTTTCCGGGCGGAGAGCTACTATAATGTGGCGACTCATATCGACGAGCTGGATCGCGAAGGAGGAGGGCGACCGATTCGAGATTCCTACGGGGGCAAATCGCTGCATGAGCAGTCACATGGCGAGTCTTTTTTTGCTGCATTTGTGCATCGGTTTGGAGGACAAGGGTTGTATATTTTGGATGAACCGGAGGCAGCGTTATCACCTTTGCGCCAGATGGCCATGCTTGCACGGATTCACGAGCTGGTGCAGCAGGGCTCACAGTTTATCATTTCTACTCATTCCCCTATTTTGATGGCTTATCCAGATTCCATCTTGTATCATCTGACACATGAAGGGATCGACACCCGGACGCTGGAGGAAACCGATCATTTTATCATTACGAAACAATTTCTGAATAACAGGGAAAAGATGATACAGGAGCTATTCGAAGATCCACAACAGGAATCGTAGGGACCAGAGTAGCATCCGCTTGATGAGGAGGAAACAGGATGAATTCAAGTCTCATTGTGGACATTCGACGATTACCTGCTTTTAAGGTGGTGGCTCTGACCGCACAGGCCCCTTTTGCGGAGCTGGGTGATGAGGTGCGGAAGCAGTGGCAATGGGTGCAACAGTCTGTTCCAGAGATTCACCCTGGTCGTCTGGACGTAGATACGGGCTATGTGTTAACTCCCCAATGGACAGTTGCTCAGGAGAAAGGAAGCATGGCGGTCAAGGTGGGCGTTAAAGTGTCCTCTTGGAACGAAATACCGGATAGCCTTGAACGCATTGAGATACCTGAGGGGGAATATGCGGTCACCCGTTTTCAGGGAGATCGTGAACGACTGAACACCATTTATGATGACCTGTTTACTTGGATGGAGCGTAATGGTTATGAGCGTAATACTACGGAGGGGGCATATTGGATCGAGTCGAATCGGCTTAAGCCCGTGAATCCTTTTGATATTCCATCCGCAGAAATTCAGCAATTTGATTATGATATTGCAATTGCTATTGTACAAAAATAAAGGGTTATGAATCGCTATGAGAGGGACAACATCGTCTATTCAGGTTGTTCCTTTTTGCTGTTTTGCCAAAGGAAAGATTCAGGGTTATCGGAAGTATTTTATGATTGTTATTTGTCCTTCTCTCTATTAATATAATGAAGAGTTTTGCTGGAATGGTTGCAAAATAAGATTTTCGTATACGAAATAAAGAACCTGAGGAGGACAAAACGCTACATGTCAGATTCACAACAGTTGAAAATGGGGCCGCTGGTCATTTTGATGATTAATATGTTTATTGCCATGCTGGGGATTGGCCTCATTATTCCGATCCTTCCCAAGTTTATGAGCTCCTTGGGAGGCAGTGGTGAAACGGGTGGTTATTTGGTTGCCGTGTTTGGCTTAACCCAATTCCTGTTTTCGCCGTTAGCGGGAGAATGGTCCGATAAATACGGACGTAAAAAAATGATTATTATCGGTTTGGTAATCATGACGGCGTCTTCTGTATTGTTTGCGATTGGGGAATCGTTAACCATACTATATATCTCCCGTTTGCTGGGAGGTGCAGGAGCAGCTTTTATGATTCCTCCGATGATGGCCTATATTGCTGATATTACAACGGTCCACAATCGCGGTAGAGGAATGGGGTTGTTGGGTGCTGCCATGTCTCTTGGCTTTGTGATCGGTCCTGGTGTGGGCGGCTTGCTGGCAGATATCTCGATTCGTACGCCCTTATATGTTTCGGCGGCCGTATCGGGCGTAGCTGCACTGATTTCCTTGATTATGCTGCCCGAAACCTTGTCGCTGGAGAAACAGTTGAAGTTTCGGAATGTCAAGGCCAAACGGGATAATGTGATTAAACAGTTTGCCCTTTCTTTCCGCAAGCCTTACTTTATGCTGCTGATTATGATATTCACGCTAACCTTTGGATTGACGCATTTTGAAACGATGTTTCCTTTCTTCGTGACGGGCAAGTTTCATTACAATGAGCGTGATATTGCTATCATTATTACCGTAGGAGCACTGGTCGGAACCGTGATTCAAGCTGTGGTCATTAGCCCGATGTTGAATCGTTTTGGCGAAAAAGGTGTCATTATCGGCTCCTTTCTGTTTTCAGCGATTTCCCTTGTGCTTATGCTGCTCTCCGGCAACTTTTATTATGTACTCGGGGTATCGCTCATCTTCTTTACCGCTACGTCGTTGCTGCGGCCAGCCATTAATACTGCTTTATCCAAAATGGCGGGGGATGAGCAGGGAGTTGCAGCCGGCATGAACAATGCTTATATGAGTATTGGTAATATTCTGGGGCCTGCACTTGCGGGTAAATTGTTCGATGTGCATATCAATTTGCCATATATTTTTGGGGCAGTCATTCTCATCCTTAGTTTGGGGCTGGCTGTAAAATGGAATAGCAGAGATACGCAAACCACAGCGGTTTAATGTTGTTCTTGTCGTAAATTTAGTCTCTTTTGGTGTGAACTGTGACGTTCTTATGAACCACAGATGGCGCCGAAGGAGGCTATTTTTTTGCATACATTGCGAAACGTTAATGAAACGACAGAATCTTGGGTAATAATGCATGATGGTTTTACAACAAGACAAATAGTAGAGCTAAAAGCCAGATAAAAAAAGCTAGAAGGAGCTGAGAGCCGATGGAAGAGCGGAATGAGCAGTTATTTTATACAGGGACTTATGCGTCTCGTCAGGAAAGAGGAATATATGTATGTGCTTTGAATGTGACCCATGGTGATCTGCGCATGGTTGGAGGTGTGGAAGGGATGGAGAGGCCTTCTTTTCTCGCGCTACACCCGGATGGGACAAAGCTGTATGCTGCCAGTGAAACAGAAGGAGGCGAGCTGTATGCGTATCAGGTGAATACCCAGACGGGGGAATTACATCCTTTGGATCGCAAAGGGACAGAGGGAGCACATACTTGCTATGTTTCCGTAACAACCGATGGACGATATGTGCTGGCTTCCAACTATTCAGGCGGCAATGCCGTTGTGTTCCCTGTGACGGAAGCTGGAGGATTAGGAGACATGTCGGGGCAAGTTCAGCATACCGGCTCAGGTATTCGCCAGGACCGTCAGGATGCGGCACATCCGCATTCGATTATTCCAGATCCTTCAGGACAGTATGCCCTGATATGTGATCTGGGGCTGGATCAGATTGTGGTATACCGTTTGACAGAGGATGGAAAACTGGTGACCCATCGTGAGATAGATTTGCCACCTGGTTCTGGACCGCGTCATCTGGTTTTTCATCCTTCGCGTCCATATGCTTTTGTCGCCAATGAGTTGAACAATACCGTCGCTGTGTTTAGTTATAACGAACGTAATGGTGAGCTTACATTGCTGCAAAGCCTGTCCACACTGCCAGAAGGCTTTATAAATGTAGATAATACAGCAGCCGATATTCGGATTACGCCCTGTGGACGCTTTTTGTATGTGTCAAACCGCGGCCATGACAGCATCGTGCTATACCATGTCGATCTGGACAGCGGCAAGCTGAAGACGGTTGAATGGGTGGAAACCTTCGGCAGCACACCGCGTAACTTCAACATCCTGTCCGGTTATCTGGTAGTGGCGAATCAGGATGGAAACAACCTCGTATCCTTTGCCATCCATAGTGAGGATGGAAGGCTGACCCGAACGGGATATGTGCTGGAGGTTCCTTCACCTGTGTGTATTGAACCTGTACGCTAATCGGATAGCACGTGGCAAAAGAGTACGATATAAGTGAATGAAAAATAAAACACGGCGCTTTGTTTCCCATGAAAGGCATGGGCAAAACGCCGTGTTCAGGTCTTGAAGTGGACTAAAACTATTTGCTGCTATCGCCAGCTTCTACCGTTACTGTTTTGGTATGATTTTCTGCATGTTTGTAGTACAAACGGAACAAGATGTCCTGATTGTAGTTACCGAATCCGGTGCCGAACAGAGTAACCCCTCCCACATGCTGGGCATCATCCAATATGGCAATACGGAATTTCCATTGTTTCTGATCAATCAGCACTTGGCTTAAAGTCACGTCAGAAATTTGCTTCCCATCCATAAAGGTACCCTCGGAGGTAACGCGAAGTCTTTTGAGGAGACCATATTGATTGATAAAATCAGGCCACCATGCAGGTGTGTATTTACCACGGTTATCCCCGAAATCCCCTGGGCTGGTCCATGTACCCAAATTCACATCATTTAGGAAAAAAGTGATATCTGAAGGCCAATTATCATTGGTAAAAGGGGCCTCGGATGATAGTTCCATCGAAATTTCCAGTTCCTCAGCTTTTTGGCTGGACAGTAGGAAATTCGGCACCTTATAATCCATATATCCTTGGCTGAACCATAGAATTTTGGAATTGAAGCGCTCAGGGTCCAAGAACGAACGAGGCTCATCGAATTCACCAATGATCTTTTCGACGGTAGCCAGTCCGCAGGTCGCCTGTATTTCAAAATCTGTAAAGTGTCCGACGGAAATCTCTGTCTGATGGAATTGCCGTACATCCTGCTGATAGCGTGGCATGGCGATTTCAATTTTGTCTGTTGCCAGTGAGCACACTTTCTGCACCCCGCCTCGTCCGGGCAGCATTTTGGTCGAAATAATGGACGCTCTCTCCAGTTTCTTGACATGCATCGTCATAATCGCACTGCTGAGCCCCAACGCTTCCGCCAGCTCACGTATATTCATAGGCTTCTCCGCAAGCAGAACAATCATGTTTAGCCGAACCTCACTGGCCAGCGCCTCATAAACGGGAAGTGATTTTTCAGAAATGTCCAGTTGCATAGTTCCTCCAATTCTAACGCACATCATAAATTGATGGTAGTTTAACATATATGGATTTTTTTCAATAATAATACATAAAAAACGATATGATTTACATTTATATAAACAATATACCCTTTCCTTGATCATTGGCACAAGCCTAACCCCACAAAAATCCAAAAATTGTTCAAAAAACAGGACACCCCATAAACTCTTTCTTTGTTGTTGGGATGTCCTGTGATGGTATGTGATTTGCAGGCAGGATACGGGTAGAGGCATGTGCCATTGGTGTTTAGGATCGGATATGTTCTTCTGCCAAAGAAGAGTCAGCCGTTTTATCTGTATCTGCTGCGCGTAAATCCTGATGTTGAGAAGCATCTGCCTTGATCAAGCCGGGATGACCAACATAAGGACGATCACTGCGCGAGCGACCTCGGGTAAGTCGGAAGCCGATCAAGAACAGCACAAGCTGAACAGCCAGTATGTAGGGAGATGCTTCCGGTCCGATCCATTGAAACAGGGCGACAGCGGCGATTACCAAGCACAACAGGCTTGTTGGAAAATGGGATGCCGTCACGTCCAGATCATTTTGTCTGCGCAGGGTCATCAGCCGATATACATACAGTAGGGCGATCAAGCCTGAAACGAACCTCATCCATGCACACCCTATGAGCCATGAGGCAGATTGTGCAGTGTCGGGCAGACTAACATCAACATGGCTGGAGGCTGTCAGTTCCACAACCAGCCTTGTGACCAACCAGACGATTCCTGCCAGTGCCAGCGGACCAGCTGCTGGACGCAATAGCTTCCACAATGCTGTTCCCCAGCCCGGAGCATGAGATTCCAGCAGAACAAGACGCCGTTCCTCAATAAGTTTGTTCATTTCACGCTCCAGTGATTTGAGAAGCAATTCTCTGCGGAACGCATCACACTCCCGAAGGGATGCTTGGACCTGCTCTTGAAGGTGAGGGGTCAAATAGGGAGCAGCTTTGGCTTCCTGGAGAGCGTGGATGAGTCCGTTCTGGTACTGCTTTTCGCTGTTATTGAACCCGTTCTGGGTAGTGGTTTGGAGGCAACCAGCTAATCGTCCATAGATACGCAGCGATTCCTGTAATTCTTCCAGCCGCTGCTGACGCGAATTTCGAAGCTGGGCTGCACTGTGAACATACAGCCATACCAGCAAAGACAACGCCAGCAGGAAGGCGATCAGACCGGGTGAGATATATGCGACTAACGCCGCGAAGTCCGTCGGGGACACCCGCAATCCCTCCTTCCATTGTTCTTTCTACACTATTGCACAGACTACACAGGCATTTCAAGGGCTTGTATACCTTTGACCAGGATATATGAAGTATTTTTTGGTAAAATAGACAAGATTACAAGCAGGAAGAGGAGATTCGGCATGAATAAAAATATAGAAAATGCAACAGAACATCATGAGACATCAAATCGATATCCTGCACGGGTTTAAGCTGGAGATAAAACGGATAAATAACAGTAAGTAAATTATAGACAGGAAGAAGGCAGTGAATATGAAGGTTATTATTTTCGGGGCAACAGGAACAATCGGCAAAGCGTTAGTAAAGGAAGCTATCAAGCGTAAGTATGAGGTGACAGCAGCGGTGCGCGATCCGCAACGTGTGACGGAGCAAAGTGAATACTTGACGGTGGTTCAAGCAGATATTCTAAATCCGAATTCCGTTACGGAAGTGGCTAAGGGGCACGATGCTATCATTAGCGCATACGGTCCCAAGTTTGGAGAAGAGGAAGAACTGCTCGAAGCGACTCGTTCTTTGCTGGAAGGAACTCGGCGTTCTGGCGCGGAGCGCATACTTGTCGTTGGTGGAGCGGGAAGTCTGAAAACAGAAAACGGTGAACGCCTCATGGATACCGCCGAGTTTCCGGAGGAAGTGAAGCCGCTGGCGGCTGCCCATGCAGATGCACTGGAGCTGTACCGCGCTGCGGATGTAGACTGGACCTATTGTAGTCCTGCCGGAATGATTGAAGCAGGAAAACGTACAGGACAGTTCCGTATTGGTTTGGATCATTTGGTGGTTGACGAATTAGGCCATAGCCGTATCTCGGTCGAAGATTATGCGGTAGCCCTGATTGATGAGTTAGTAGAAGGGGAATTTGTCAATTCCCGTTTTACAGTTGGATATTAATAAGCAGGGATAGCCATACGGGAGGCGAAAGGCATGTATATGGTGACCGCCGAAGAAATGCGAGAATTGGATCGCTATACAATTGACAAGCTGGGTATTCCGGCCCTTACCTTGATGGAAAATGCCGGGCGCGCGGTAGCTGACGAAGTATTGAAGCTTTCACACACAGGGCCGGGGGATATACCGGAACATGGCGGTGTTATACGGACAGAGACGTGGAGTCAAGGACGACATGACTTACGGGAACGAGAACACTGGTATATCCTCGTAGGCAAAGGCAACAACGGTGGTGACGGACTGGTGGCGGCCCGCCATTTAACCGATGCAGGTCTACGCGTCACCGTTGTGTACGTCGAGCCGCCAGACACGCTGCGGGGTGAAGCGGCTGCGCAGCGCGATATCATCGCGGCTCTGGGTATCCCGGTGATCCTCTATGGCCGGGATACCCTCGACCTGCGCGGCGCCTCCGGCATCGTCGATGCCCTGCTGGGCACGGGCACGCAAGGCCCGCCGCGCGAACCCTACGCCTCGCTGATCCGCGAGGCCAATGCCAGCGGCGTGCCGCTGGTGTCGGTAGACGTGCCTAGCGGCCTTGACGCCGACACAGGTGCACTGCACGAGCCGTGCATTCGTGCGCGCGTCACCGTATGCCTCGCCTACTTGAAGCGTGGGCTCGTCCAATATCCAGGCGCCGGGACCGCAGGCGATGTGGTGGTACGCTACATCGGTATTCCACCCGGCCTTGCCCGTGAGTGCGGCGTGCAGCTGCAGCTCTTGACCCGTGACACGCTGCGCGCTGCGCTGGACGTGGATGTAAGCCGCAGCCGCGTGCCGGATGGACACAAGGGCACCTACGGCCACGTTCTGGTCGCGGCTGGAAGCCTGCGCATGAGCGGCGCGGGCTTGCTGGCCGCACGTGCCGCCCTGCGCATCGGCAGCGGCCTTGTCACGTGGGCGGTGCCCGAAGCGCTGCTGCCGCGCGTCATTGGCGCCGCGCCGGAACTAATGCTCGCTGCCGCAGCAGCAAGCGGAGACGGCGAATGGAACGCCGACTCCGCAGACGAGCTGCTACAGCTCGCGCAGGCACGTGATGTGCTGGCCGTCGGCCCCGGCCTCGGCCGCTTTGCAGGGGACACCGGCTGGCTACGCCGCCTGTGGGAGGAATACGGCGGTCCGCTCCTACTTGATGCGGACGCCTTGAACATCCTCGCCTCGGCGGGGCCTGAGCTAGAGGCTTGGAAGCCGAGAAGTGCGGCAGTCGTACTGACGCCGCACCCCGGTGAAATGGCTTGTCTGCTGGGCATACCGACAGCAGAGGTGCAGCGTGACCGTATCACCCATGCCCGGGAGTACGCCCGAACACGTGGGGTCACGCTGGTGCTCAAAGGAGCGCGCACCGTCATCGCTTGTCCCGACGGAGCGGCCTACGTCAATACCACAGGCCATGCTGGGATGGCGACAGGCGGTGCGGGCGATGTGCTAACAGGCATCATCGCAGGTTTGCTGGCTCAGGGCCTGAGTGCTTCGCAGGCAGCAGCTTTTGGCGTGTATTTGCATGGTGCGGCTGGAGAAACAGCCGCACGTCATCGCCAGCATCCTGCCTCTGTGATCGCTGGCGACATTATTGAAGCCCTATAGGCCATAGCAGCAGTGGCAGGAGGAAGGCCAGCATGATCTGTAATCCATATTCACGGTTCAGCCAGTGCCTTCCTCCATAATACAGCAGTGTAATCCCTGCACCTGCTATGCCGTTGCTCCATGAAATGCCCGTTCCGGCAGGCGACATCAAAGAACCTAGCAGGAGAAAGACACTGAATCCTGCAGCGAGGTATAGGGTGAGCTGCTCGGGCTTGCGAAGCCAGGGTAAAAGATCGCATAGCGCATCAGCGACAAGAGCGGCAGGAAGGGCAAAACCATAGGCCCACAGCTGCGCGGTCAGTTCACCACTATTGCCTGCTATAGTCAGAGGAACCCCTATTACTTCCTCTGTCAGATAGCAGTAGACCCATAAGAGACCAAAAACCAATCCTCCACAGGCCAGTTTATTCAGCGCATAACAACCAAGCTCCATCCGCCAAGGCATTTTGGAATTAAATTCATTCCAAGGCTGTCTCATGTTGCGACTCCTCCTCTGATCACACTCGGTATTCACAACCAATCAAGGAATTTATTTTCAATTACAATCCGCTTACCGTTTACGACATTTCAGTTTACGTTAGCTGTGTATCATGTTCCTAAGCAAAATAAAGATTGCGGATAGCCGCGGTACGGAAAGGCGGGGATTGCATGATACAGGCGGTTATTTTTAATCTCGAAAGTACATTGTTAGACCCCGGAGGACGAGGCTTAACCCAGGGAATGCGTGATATTTTCAGATGGAAAGGTATACAGGTAACTGAAGAACAGGTATCTCATGGGCGAGGAATGCCGATCCGGGATCATATTGCGAATGTGCTGGGACTTTCAGAGGTTCGGAAAAAATGGCTGGAGTGCTTTGGTGCGCATCCTGGCAGAGTGGATATTGAGCATATTTATCTTGAGCTTGTCCCTGTTCTCCGCTCCTTGATCCAAGGGGCTGAGCCTGCTATCGGTATAGATAGGGCGCTGCAGGAGTTGCAGGATCGTCGCATTCAGTCAGGTGCCACTGCATCCTGTCCAATGGAGATGCTCAGTCACGTATTTACGCCTGCGCAGTCACCCTATACGCTGGATTGTACGGTTGCCCCTTGTGAAGTTTCGCAGGGGAGACCTTATCCGTGGATGATCTATGAAATTGCACATCGCTTGCAGGTATTTCCGCTGAGCGATATTGTGAAAGTAGGAGATACAGCAGCCGATATGCAAGAAGGACGGAACGCCGGTGTATGGACGATTGGTGTCTTGAACCATAACGAAAGCGTGACGACCGTAGCTCAAACGACCAGCCATGAAGCGGAAGACAGAGTGGCTGAGGAACGGCGCAGACAGAGTGTATATGGTTTGAAAAGAGCAGGAGCCCACATCGTGATGAACTCGGTCGCTGACTTGCCGCGTATTCTGCGTGAAATCGAAATGCTCCAGCATACGGGAGGCTATCCTTCTTACACAAAACAGGTGAAAACAGCGGCGCTACCTCCATCATAAGAACGGGTATGATTCTGGGTTGCTTGAATACACACTTCTAGGTTATATGTATGCACCTACTCGGATAAAGGTGAACTCTGCTCGGCTTTCAAAACATAATAATGGAGCATTCGCTACGTTAGTGAATGCTCCATTTTAGTTTACTTTTTTTGTTTAGTTGAATCGAATCCAGCATCATATTTACTATTCAGCGTTTTTTACCCGGAACTGGTCGGCATGACGCTGCAGATTGTTTGATAGTGTGGTGAGATTGCGGGCTACTTCGGATAGTTCTTTTACCGCTAGGGCCTGTTTCTGAGCGCTTGCTGATACATCTTCTGTCATTCCGGCAGTCTGCTGTGCCGCGCTGGCTGTGTGATTTAAATGTTGATCTACGCTGTGACGTACCTCTTGCATCTCTGCCGTCAACTGAGCCAGATGTGCAGCTAACTCCTCAACTTCCCGTGAAACCTGGGTGACTTTGTCAACAGACTGTAGACATGCTGAAATTTGGGTTTCTTGTTCATTGACGGTCTTTATGTTTTCATCAAATTGATCACCCATTTGCTCAATTTGCTCAACAAAGCTGCTTAAGATTTCGTCGATTTCACGAATCGATATGGCGGATTGTTGGGCAAGTTGCCCCATTTCATGAGCGACCACAGAAAAACCCTTGCCAGCTTCGCCTGCACGTGAGGCTTCAATAGATGCATTAAAGGACAAAATCTGCGTCTGCTTTACGATGCCCTGTACCTGCTGACCGATGTTAGCCGCCTCGCGGGATTTTTCGGTTAAGGCGTGTGACATACGTTGCATCTGTTTGATACGCAGGGCGCTTTCTCGTCCTTTTTCTAATAACAGTTCATGCTCACTGGCTACCTGATTGCGAACCTCATTGAGATGATGGGCTGTATCCGTGAATTGCTGCACATGGCTTCCGACTTCATCCAGCGTTTGTCCTAATCGGTCAGATTGTTGAACTGATTCCACCGCTTGTTCTGCTTGGTTAATAGAGACATCGGCAATTTGCTGGAGCGTACGGGACAGTTCCTCAGTCTGATGGAGTGTCCCCTCCGTTGTCACGACGATATTCTTCGATGCATGCTGGAGTGTACTTGAACTGCTTTGAATATCCACAATCATATTCGACATGGCTTCCACCATTTTGTTCGTCAATCCGCTGATTTCGCCTAACTGATCATATGTTACTTGCGACGATGTAACCGTAAGGTTGCCGTCGGCTACTTGCTCCAGTGTATTTTTAATAAATCTCACCTGACGCAGTATCCGCCGGGTTACCAGCATCATAGCCGTAATGGAGATGATCAGAATGATGGAGATAACAGGAATAACTAATCGGTAGGCCTCGGGCAAGGTATGTTCGTATACTTCAGTCACAGAGGACAGGGATCTATCGATTCCCAAATAACTAATGATGGTTCCATCTGTATCCTTAATGGGAGTAAAGGAGGAAAACATCGTCCCCCACTCAGGGTCCGTTGTAATATCTGTAGTCACTGTTTCCCCTTGTTTCAATTTCTCTTCCGTTTCTTTAAGGGTAAAACTTACAGGAGTTCCGAATGGACTGTAGTCTTTGTCGTCCCATGCGGCTCCATATACCGTAATTTTCCACTCATTGCCCACACGGTTGTACATATAGATGTACAGGATTCCAGTTTGCAGCCTGAGCGTATTTAACTCGTTACGAAGTTGTTTATACTCGCTACTTTGCTCCGATGAATCCGTATTTAAGCTCTTGACTGCGGATTTGTCCAATAACTGGGCCGTGTTCTTTGCCAGCGTTTCATTGTTTAGCTGCATGGTTGATAGAGAAGCATTCTGGATAGATTGATTGGTCGTCCACAAAACAATGACGCCATATTAAAGGAATGAGCAAGATGAAGTAGAGTTTGGATTGTAATCCCATTCTTTTTTTGACGCTGCTTTTCATAATATGCTCCTTACTATGTTTTTTTTACCTTCATATATATCGTGTACAAATAGGAAAATATGAATAGTTATTCAGATGTTTCATGATTTTTTTGCGTATTTGCGTAAATTCTCATGAAAAAAGCCTTAGCCCGGTAAGCACCGAGCTAAGGCTGTATCTTATGACTTACAAATCGTCAAATCCGTTGTCATCTCCGACCTTGCCATAATTGCGTGATTTTGCTTCAAAGAAGTCCGTTTTTGTCGCATTCAGCGCTTCATCTGAGAATGGTTTGATCCAAGGCATACAGTTTACATCTACGCCTTCGTACGCTTTGTCCATACCAAGCAGTCTCAGGCGCATATTTGCCATGTATTTGATGTAATCGCTCAGCTCGTTCAAGTCGATGCCGCGAACCTCTTTGAGCGTATAATGCGCCCAATTCGTTTCCAGCTCCACAGCGCGGTCAATCATACGATAGACATAGTCCGTATTTTCCTTGGTATTCAGCTCAGGGAAATCAGACAACAGTTGCTTAAACACTTCGGCAAAGAAGTAGCAATGCTGATTTTCATCACGCTGAATATACGAGATCATTTGGCTGGTTGCCATCATTTTCTGATCACGTGCCAAGTTGTAGAAGAACGCAAACGTACTGTAAAAGAAAATGCCCTCCAAAATCAAATCCGCTACCATCGCTTGGAAAAAGGTCTGTGGGTTCTGCTCATCGCGGAACTCCTGGTAAATGTCCGAGATGAATGTGTTACGCTCCAGCAGGACAGGATCGTTTTTCCAGTATTCAAAAATTTCCTTCTGTTCCTGATCTGACACCAAAGAAGACAGAACGTAGGAGTAGGACTGGTTATGCACCACTTCCTGCTGCCCGATAATCGCTGAAATAGCTTCCAGTGACGAGTCGGTAAAATAGCGTTTTACATCCCCGACAAACATCGTTTGCATCGAATCCAGTACAGCCAGCAGGCCGATGTTAATTTTGAAGGTGCGCTGTTCTTCGGCATCCAGCACAGGGAACTGGGACGCGTCCTTGGACATCGGAATTTCATCTGGAATCCAGTGGTTCAGCAGCAGCACTTTATACAATTTGTACATATGCGGCATCCGAATATCGTTCCAATTCAAAATACCGGAGCTTTCGCCTTCAATAATACGGGTAGAGCGATTTGGCGCTTCCGTGTTAAAAATCTTCTGTAACTGCATGAGAGCTTCTCTCCTTTAGTTTAGGATGCGCAGCTATCACATTCTTCAATCGTCAGTGCGCGGCTGCGTACATAATAGGTCGATTTCATACCTGATTTCCAGGCATGGATGTGCAGCTCTAAAAATTCAGTTGCTTTAATATCAGGCCGTACATACAGGTTAAAGCTTTGGCCCTGGTCAATATGACGCTGACGTGCAGAAGCCATGTTGATCGAAGCGTGTTGATCCAGCAAGAAAGCCGTCTTGTAGTACCAGATGGTTTTTTCGTTCAAGTCCGGTGCAGGGTTAGCAATCTTGTAAGTTGTTTTCTCTTCATAGGAAAGCAGCTCATACAATGGATCAATGCTGGCGGTAGAGCCTGCAATAATAGACGTGGAACCGTTAGGCGCGATGGCGAACAGCCATGCGTTGCGGACACCGTTTTGTTGGACTTCTTCTGCAAGCTCACTCCACTCGGAGGTAGTGACAAATTTGCCTTCGCGTGTACCGTCTGTATAGCCACGGGAAGTGAAATAGTGCCCGGTAGACCAGTCAGAGCCCTCGAATTTGGCATAACGGCCTTTTTCTTTCGCTAGCTCCATGCTGGATTTGACGGCCAGGTAGTTAATCTTTTCATACAAATGATCGTTATAGGTTACCGCTTCATCGGATTCCCAACGGATACCTTCCAGTGCGAGTAGATGATGCAGTCCGAATGTACCCAGACCGACAGCGCGATATTGGCTGTTCGTATATTGTGCTTGCAGTACTTCAATGTTGTTGATATCAATAACATTATCCAGCATACGTACCTGAATCGGCACGAGGCGATCCAGCACACCTGCCGGAACCGCACGAGCCAGATGGATGGAGTTCAGGTTGCACACCACAAAGTCGCCAGGAATTTTGGAAATAACGATGCGTGTTTGTCCGTCTTTTGTGACCAATTCTTCTTTTTCCACTACAGTTGCAGATTGGTTTTGCATAATTTCCGTACACAGGTTGGAGGAATACACCATACCATGGGCACGGTTCGGGTTGGCGCGGTTTACCGTATCACGGTAGAACATGTAAGGTGTACCTGTTTCCAGTTGTGACTTCATCAGGCGCTTCATGATGTCGATAGCAGGCACCGTAATACGAGAGAGAATCGGATGCTGCGACGCCTCTTCGTATTTCTCGCGGAAGGTACCTGAACCGAAGGTTTCATCATAAAAATCTTCCAGTCCCAGTGGACGACCGTTGTCATCTTTCCAGCCCATTACTTTCTTCACTTCATGCGGACAGAACAGATTCCATTCGCCCCGTGCTTCGACCCGCTCCATGAACAGATCGGGCAGACATACGCCATGGAACACGTCATGTGCACGCATCCGCTCGTCACCGTTGTTCAGCTTCAGGTCAAGGAATGCGAGGATATCCTTATGGAATACGTCCAGATATACGGCAATTGCACCTTTGCGAGTACCCAATTGGTCTACGCTAACAGCTGTATTGTTCAACTGGCGAATCCACGGAATGACGCCGGAACTTGTATTTTTATGTCCACGGATATCGGAGCCACGCGCCCGTACTTTACCAAGGTATACGCCGATGCCGCCGCCCATTTTGCTAAGACGGGCTACATCCGTATTGGAGTCGAAAATACCTTCCAACGAGTCGTCTACGGTGTCGATAAAGCAGCTGGAGAGCTGTCCGGCCACCTTTTTTCCGGCATTGGACATAGTTGGTGTAGCTGCTGTCATGTACATGTTGCTCATCGCCCAGTACGCTTCTTTGACCAGCTCCATCCGCTTGTCGGCAGGCTCTTGGTGCATCAGGTACATCGCGATGATCATGTAGCGTTCTTGAGGCAGTTCCATTACGCGTCCGTCAAAATCGTTGGCCAAATAGCGCTCAGACAGTGTTAACAGCCCGATATAATCGAACAACAGGTCATTTTTCGGCAAAATGGAATCGCCCAACTCATCAATCTGCTCCTTGGTATAGTAGTCGAGCAGTTCTTGACGGTAAATTCCTTTTTGGACCAAATCAGTGATCAGTGGATAAAAAGCGCCGTAAGGCTCGTCCGCATAGGATTTGTAACGGCGGTGAGTAGCCGCTTTTTTATACAAGGAAGTGAGCAAAGCACGTGCAGCGGCAAATTTCCAGTCCGGTTCTTCCTTACTAACCAATTCAAGGGCAGCCATTGCAAACGCGTTGCTAATGTCATCCCCCGTGACTTCGTCCCGGCGCAGCTTGCTAGTTACACCGCGAATGAGTCGATCCTTATCCAGCTTGTCCAGTCCGCTGAGTACACGGTCGGCATATACGGAGATGCGTATTTCATCAAAAGCCAACTGGCGATTGTTTGGTTTGGTTACGAGTTGTGGCATAGGATTAATTCCTCGCTTTCTTGATTTGGAATCATACTTGGGAATAGGCATGAAAATGATCATGATGAGAAGATAATGGCGAAAAAAGCGATGGTCAGACAGCATTTGGGGGCTGTATGTAATCCAATAACATAGAAATAGCGATGTACCTGCCAATGAAGGGGGAAAAGATGGTTCCCGTACGATTTATCGGCTACATCACTATATTTAGACGTGTTATGAATATTTAACCCAACATATTGTGTGTAAAAACTTAAAATTTCAAATAAGTGCAAGGAGTATTATAGCAACATTCGAAGCCATACGTAAAGGAAAAGGAATGGAAAATCAAAATATACAGAGAAGTCGCGGGCTGTATTTGAATTGAGGCTGTTTGAACGGTACAATGAATGATAAAGATGTTTCCTACAGAAACAAGCAGCATACATATAAACTTTTTTTGTGAAATAAGGTTGCTCGCTCTATCGGACTGAAATTTTAGATTTTTAAAGCAGCGACGATTTTAATTTTAGGGAGGAACTTGGCGATGGCTATTGCAGAAGTGACAGTGATCCCGATTGGAACGGGGAGTACAAGCCTGAGCGACTACGTTGCCCAGATGCAAAAAGTGTTGAAAACGCAAAAAGGAATTACCTATGAGCTTACCTCCATGAGTACGATTATTGAAGGTTCGTTGGACGATGTATTCACCGCCATTGCTGCGCTGCACGAAGCACCATTCCTGTCAGGAGCGAAGCGTGTTTCCACCTCGGTCAAAATTGATGATCGCCGTGACAAGCCTTCATCCAGTCACCAAAAGCTCCGTTCCGTCGCAGAGAAACTATCTGGCATCGCGACAGGAAATGTTACCGAACTAAATCCAAATCCTAGTTGAAAAAGTTGATGTAAGTGATTGATTTTTATGTAACTAAGAGTATAATAGTTTTTGTTGTCAGTTACACTGACCTGCTGGTGTAGCTCAGGGGTAGAGCAACGCACTCGTAATGCGTAGGCCGGGGGTTCAATTCCCTTCACCAGCATTCTATAAAACTCAAGCACAGCGCGGCTTCCAAGCTTTTTGGAGGTCGCGCTTTTTTGTTGAATTGAGCATTCTTCTACCATTTTTCTACCCTTTAGTCTAGTAAAGTAGGTTCTTCGGTGCTAATGCTCTCTCCTGTGATTGAATCGCCAATGTTTTTTAACACCGCCTCTTGGAGATTCGGAAGAACATGTGAATAGGTATCCAGAGTTACATTGATAGACGAATGTCCAAGTTGCTCTTGAACGTTCTTCGGATGAATACCAGCTTTGAGAAGTAAGGTTGGTTATTTTTACACTTTCAGGATTATGCGGTTCCAGAAATTAAAGCAGCATTTTTAAATCTTATTGTTAATGTGCCGGATAAGCTTTTAACCACCATCATAGCATTCACCCTCAGGTTACCATTGGAGGATTTTAAAGAACAAGCTCTGCTAACCTTATGGTTGGCAGAGCTTGTTCGTTACCGGAACTCCGTATTTGTTTTCGCAGCCCCTATCGTTAGATACGCTTAATTTATTTCATTATATCGTTAGATACGCTTAATTTATTTCATTATATCGTTCGACTGCCTTGCTTAGCTTATAATTGAAATTCTCAGGTGTGCCATCCGTAGTGTTCAGGAACTGGCCGTTCAGGTCAGAATCAGATACAGGTTCCTTCTTATTGATGCGTTCAATAATTTTCGAAGCAGCCGCTTTTGCCTCAGTGGCTGAATCAACATAGTTCCTGATACTGAAGCTGTTAATCCCTTCTTTTTGAACTCGATTCTTATCTTTTGAGATTGTCATGAGCGCACTTAGATCTGCGGTCATAATGTCGTATTTGGCTTTAAACTTCGTCATATCAAGCTGCAGCACATTGTCGGCGGTGATACCCTGCTCATCCATTTCAATGGCCGTAGCCTCGGCATCTATCATGAACTTCAAGGCATCATACCTGATCTGCTGGTCTGAATCTTTGAGTTTTTGCAGTTCAGCCAGACGCTGCTCGTTACCCAATTTTTGCATAGCCGTGAAGTATTGTTTGGAGACAGTCTCGTAAGCGAGATTGGCACTTACCAGCTTGGTATGCAGCTGTTTTCCTTTTGCGAAGTCATCATCCACGTAGCCTTTTGTATCATAGTAGGCTTTCATCTCGTCCAGGACGGACAACAGATCATTGATGACCGGTGTCAGTTTGATCACTACGGGATCTGCGTTCGCAAAAGCAGGTTGGCTTGCGGTATAGCCGTTCGCTTTATCAATAACTTCCCGCTCAGTTTCAGCAACGCCGAGCATGATGAAGCTGAAGTTCTTCTCGATTACAGGCTGTGTATCCACTCCGAACTTCTCGAAATAATGAACCAGAACCTCATTGATTCTGCCTGTCATCAAGTTATTCAGCCTCACATACGCATTGTATTTTTCGATTTCTTTGCTCTCGCCGGACGTAACGCCTGCAGTCGCTTGATCCACGGTGGATGTAATGGCAGAACAAGCGGACAACATTGCACCCAACATAATAATGGAAATAAAGAATGATAGCTTTCTCAAAATAGTGATTCCCCCGACTGAGTAATTTAACGTGCTCTTCTTTTGTAAGATGTCTGAATAGGAGAGAGAACAACTGACCTTTTCCGGGCGATTAAAGTCCCTCTTCGCCGCATACCAATGTTAATTGTAAAACAATCTATTCAATTTTAAATTTATTTGGTGAATAGGTCTTGAGACTTGAGTAGCATAATTTTATAAAGTTCTTTGTTGTTGACGATTGCTCTGCCAACTTTCTAAATGCTTATATTCCTCTGGTCTCAGTTATAAACTGTTGTCAGGAGATATAAGTGTGCTTCAAGATTATGTTGAATATATTGCAGCAACATCCGCCACTAACGAGAATGAGAAAATCTCAAAACTGTTGAATGTTATAATTTCAGCAAAAGATGTAGAAGGTATACTTCAGCAATTTGAAGCCGAAATAAATGCTTTTGCACAACAGCAACTATCATCAGATGATATGTATACCCAACAAGTGATACCGGATTATATCGCGTGGTTTGGTTACGAGTTATCTTATTATTATTTACATCGAGGTTCTTACATTGATGGTTTTAAACATTTGATGTATTCATTAGTAAGTTATCATACACTAAATAATGAGACTTGTTTTATAAACTGTTTGGGTTTGTTTTTACATTTTCGGGATTATGCGGCTCCTGAAACCAAAGCAGCATTTTTAAATTTTATGGAAAAGGTGTGGATGACCAATGTTGAAAAAAATGGTACTGCTAATCATCGCGGCTAGCTTTTTGTTTATTGTTACTGTGCCGGATCAAGCCCTTAACCACCACAATAGTATTCAGCCTTACGTTACCATCGGAGGTGCTTAACGTAACAAAACCAATCCCCGCTAACCATACTTGGTCGGCGGGGATTTTTGTTGAACAATCTAAGGGGAACAGTGTGTTGAGGAATCGTACTGGAAATTTAGGCTTTAACTGGTTCAGGTCTTTTTAATTGAAGAGGGGGAGGTATTAGCCAACCCTTTTCTTTGTTCATTTTTAGAATACGGACTCCCAAAGCAGTCTTAGTTAGATGATATTTCGCAAATAAGGCCCCGATGTCTTCTCTAATGGATTGACCCATAGCTTGGCTGCAAGATGTCAATCCTACAGAGGTATCTAATGCGATTTTAGCTGCGATTTCGGGATCAGTAAACCTTGCACCAACTGGGATATCCTCAAGTTTGACAGGAGGTCTTTCAGGCAAAATAGGAGCTGGGGCAATCCCATTATCAGTAAGCATTGCGTCGCATTCTTGGATTTCCAGTTTAGCTTGATCAATAAGATCATCCAGTATTTTTTTGAGCTCTTTGTCTCCTGCGTGGTTTAAACATGCTTGGTAAAATGAAACGCTGCCTTTCGCTAACGCTGAAAACTGCCACACACTATAAACTTCTCCGTAATGCATGGGCTCGTCTTTTGGATTCCCGCTTAGGATACCCATTATAAAAACCACTCCTTTTTTAATTTTAATGATGTACAAATTTATGATTCCCAGTAGTGAAGATTTAATGTGTGTATAAGAAATAAGTTCAATTGGCATGCTATATACATTAAAAAATTGATTGCAAACACAAATTTAAGGGAGTGGTTTAGGTATGTTGAAAAAAATGAAGATAATGGCTGTTGTTGCATTAATGATTTCAAGCTTTGGAGCGGCAGTAGCATTTGCTGAAAACAGTCAAAACAATATGGGCACAAACGACAATGGTAGAACACAAATGCTAACTACTACTAATAATAATGATAACGATAATAATAATAATTGGGGGTGGCTTGGTCTGTTGGGGTTAATTGGATTGGCAGGTTTAAAACGTCGCGAGCCTGAAAACCACAGTAAAAGATAATCGTAAACAACAACTCAAAAACAACTAAACAATCCCCGCTCACCATACTTGGTCGGCGGGGATTGTTTACTTTTAGGATTCACCACACCGATCACCAAATAGCTATTAAGATTAACTAATCTTATTTTTCCGTGATCAATGTGAAATTAGAGTAAATGAAAGGACTCCGCTAATGTATTGCCATAAGAGTCTTTATTTGATTACTCACTTACTTAAAACGTCAGGGTATCCTTTCTGTTTTATGGAGTAGTGGGTAATGCATTTTCCTTCTCTTCATTATTTTTTTGAAGATCAATTACTAAGTACAAGCCCATGAATACTTCTATCATATATTCCATTCCAACCGACAAAAACGAGATCCATATGATTCATTTAGCGGACATTCTGACAGAAGGCATTGTCAAACAGTTTCCTGAAAAATTTTAAGTGAGCGCTATAGACGCTGCAAAGCAGATTAGCTTTCTATAAATACCCCAAAGGGTGGCTATGGAAAGCTTTTTTTACCGAGAAGCCGCCTCAAAATATATTTCAATACATATACTTGGAGCATGAACATTCGAAGAAATAGTTTTCGAGAAAAATAGGGAAGTTGGCTTTTATGCAAAATAATATTTTCTGATTTTAAAATGTAGAATGGAGGGAACTTCTTGTGCCACGAGCTTCAGTTATACTTCCAGTTTATAACACTGTGTCCTTTGTTTGGGAAGCAATCCACAGTATATTAGCTCAAACCTATTCCGATTTTGAATTGATTATTATTGATGATGGCTCAACAGATGGATCCGCTTTTGTTATTTCACAGATAACAGATCCTAGAGTAGTTAAAATATTCCATAGTACCAATCAAGGTTTGGTTGCTACTTTAAACGAGGGATTCAATAGGGCAACTGGTGAATATATCGTTCGTATGGATAGCGATGATATTTCTACGCCAGATCGACTGGATGTGCAAATATCATTCATGGATCAAAATCCCTTAATTGATGTATGTGGTGCTGCTTTTACTACTTCTAGTGGAGGGGCACTTAAGGTGAATCCGGCTAGTCATGAAGAAATTAGAACATGGTTGTTATTTCATTGCTGTATCTGCCATCCTGCTACAATATTACGCAATAGCATGATACATCGGCTAAACATTCAATATGATAGTAGTTATCCTCATGCCGAAGACTACGAACTGTGGAACCGATTAGCCTCTCAGGTACAAATAGCAAACCTCCCTATAAGCTTATTGTATTATCGTCAACATAAAGGACAAGTGTCCATTCAGCACAGAGCCATACAAGACGACACCGCTCGGAGAATTCGACAAAGACAGTTTAGCCAGTTGGGCTTGGAATTATCAGATGAAGAGAACCAGATGATGCTGAATATTCTTGAGTTTAAAATTAATCCCTATGATTATAATTGCTACACTAAAGCTGTTGGATTTGCAAATTGGGTGTTGGATCAAAACCGTAAGTATCAGATTTACAATCAGGAACTATTAAGCATGGCTTTTTCGCGGTGTATATCTCATCTTCCATATTAACAAAGCTATCAGCACGCGATCGGAAAGTATCCTAATATTCCGCTGGCATGCGTAAATGGAGTGCTTTTTATGTTTACCTGAATGCCCGGTCATAAAACATATTTACACATATATTAAGATGAAGACAAATAAAGGAGGGCTAAAGCTATGAGCGGATGTGCAGGTGCAGCTGTTTGCGGTGTGTGGACTTCTACAGCGGCTATTTTGGTGCTCTATATCCTCTTGGTTATCATCCTTAAATCATGTTGGGTTTAATTTTGCGAAAAGAATTGTATGATAATGACCCATCAATCAAGTTGAACGACCTTCTTTCATTCTGTCCGAAATTAGATTAGATAAAAAGCTCTGCTAACCTTATGGGTCGGCAGAGCTTTTTGCATTTGAACAATTTCCTAATCACTTTATTTAGCCGGATAGAGTCCCTCTCGTTGTGTATTTAGTTGAATACTCGCTTAAGGGCTTGCATGATTAAAATTTATTGATTTTCTTTCGTGAGAAAAGAAGCTGCTAACAGTGTAGTATTCGTATAGCCACCTGAAATATTTTCATATGAAAAATTAGCGATAGGAACTCCAATAACTGTAGCAACGTCTCCTTCAAAAATTTCCCCACTTGCTCCCGGATAAACTGCCATTACTGTATTATCATTTTCATCACTAATATAAACGATAGCCGTTGTTCCTATAGGAATGTTATCTTCTTCTATATCTATTACATCGCCGCTTATTTTTACAAATTTGTTTAAGTATAAGTTCAAATTTTTATTTAAGTGTTTTGTTGTTACGGATTTGTCTACTAGATTAATGACTCTGCTTTTATCTGTGGAAGGAAATAAGTCACTGTTTTTAGCAATGAAGTCATAAGACGTTTGTTCCATAGAAGCTTGATCTTCTGTTAACATGGGGGTTCCATCTTTCATGAATTCAGCAAATAAATATTGTTTATCTGTGACCTGATTTGTAGAAGCTTGCTGAGCAGTATTTTCATTGCTTGCTGTTTGTTCAGTAGCAAAGGATGTACTTGAAGACCCAGACCTTGTCGTTGCTTCTTTGAAATTGCTTCCACAAGCTGTTAGAGCTACAGAAAGTAGAGCAATGAATAGAGCTCTTTTTAACATGACGAATTCTCCTGTGAGTATCCTCATCGGTTGAGGTAGTTGCTCATTTTATCTTGTTACCTTTATTATCGAATATTAGGGTTGAATACATAAGCAAAGCACAGCTTCCAGGCTTTTTGGAAACCGTGCTTTTTTTGTTTAAAAAACGATTTGCAAACTTTTAGTCTAGAAAAAATGTATCGTCCAGTATAGCAGTTTAGGCGTGATCTCGAGATTAGAGTAAATGTAAAGAAGGACTTCATCGGCATGTTAGCCGACATGAAGCCCTTCATATGTTTATTTCGTTGAATATTCGCTTACTTCAAATGTGAGAATTTTGTTGAAGATTACGTAGTCTTTGCGATTGCTGAATGGACCTTTGTTGTTATTATGTTTGTCAATGGCAAAGAAAGAAGCACCTCTACCAGCATCTTTAGCGTCATACCATGCGATGAAGGCATTGAGTTCTTTTTTACTCAAATCGAATTCTTTATCAAATCCATTGTCCATCGTTACAGTCAGAATGGCGCGGTCACCAGTTGGTTGGGAGGCCCCATCTGTATCCGACGGATCGGGCTTAGTGGACGGATCCGGTGTAGTAGACGGGTCAGGCTTTGTAGATGGATCCGGTGTAGTAGACGGATCGGGCTTAGTGGATGGATCCGGTGTAGTAGACGGGTCAGGCTTTGTAGATGGATCAGGTGTTGTAGATGTACCCGAATCTTGATAAGGTAAAAATCCTTCAGGAATCGGATATTTAAAATCGCTTGCTCCGAAATTAGCTTGAAAGGATTTATATCCATTTTCCCCAGCCATAACCATCGGGAATACTTGTGATCCACCGAGTTGAGATGGTTTTGCAGTATTAGAACCTTGCCAAACTCCATTTTTGTACCAAGAAATTGTGTCGTTATCCATGTCCAACGCTAAACCAATAGTATCCTTCTGCGCAAAAGTTTTACCATATTTAGTTCTTGTTATATCAGAAGATATTTTAGTTAAAATTTGACCGTCATACCCATAGTAACTATGATACTTCCATTTATCTGATGTATTAGTACCTGATTCACTTGTTATACCAATTAATGATATACTTGGTATATCTGGATTTCCATCAACTACATTTACTTCCCAGTACCACTTCCCACTGGTTTTTCCTACAGTTGCTTTATCTCCTTGACCTCCATTCCCTAGTTTTGCTAATAAAGAACCATTCGACCAAGTCACGTTACTAGTCTCAGCTTTTGTAACAGTAGGGAACAATGAGAACACCGAAACCCCAATGAGAAGGGCTAACACTATTGTTCCTAGTTTTTTGAATATAATATTTTTCATGACTTCCTCCTAAATATATGTAATAACAAGTGAATTATAGAACTGGATTGGGAGAATTGTCCAAACATTAAATGATATATATTCAAATATGAGTATTATTATGGAATTTAATTTGTTAACTTCAGAATTAGACTAATATGAGGCGTGGGATTCGATAATCATAATAACCTGGCATATCCCATATGACTAAGTAAGTGCTTTTTGCTCACATAGAGGAGGGATATGATTGGATGCATTCGTAGCGCGCTCATTAGATGAAATACGATTTTGGTCGAGGATTATGAAGGAGCATTCCTTTTTTCTGGGGTTAGGTTTTAGAGCGGAAGATACTCAACTTAAAACAGAAGCCAATCAGTTTTACGCTATTTTCGAGGATATCGAGAAAAGGTCGCATGAATTTAATAACAAGGCAGATCCTTATACAATCAAAGAGTTTAATACGGAAGTTCAGAATGCGGCGACGAATATTTGGGCATTTAAGAGGATGGTACTGGGCCTTATATTACAATGCAAGCTTCCTGGACAAACCAATTTTCCTTTACTGGTAGATCACGTAAGTCGGGAAGCAAATTATTTCAGAAACCGTTTAGGAGAACTGAATTCAGGAACACTTGAACCCTTACCTGATGCTATTATTGACGAAAATGTATTTTTCTTAAAAATCATGGCCGATCACGCAAAATTTATAGGCCATTTACTTGATCCATCCGAACGTAAACTGGTTGAACAAGCTAGGGAGTTTAGTAATGATTTTGATATGCTAATGTTTCAAGCGATTGACCTAAGTCATATGCGGCCACAGTCACAAACCGTTCCACTCCTGAGTCAATTTGTTGATGAGAACCGTGTCTCTGTGAAGTCCTTGCGTGATTTTAAAAAAACAGCGCGTGATTTAATCGACGAGTGCCGAATAAAAAGCATTATCCATCCTTTATTAGCCGATCATGTATTTCGTGAAGCTGAGAGGTTTCTTTTTATTCTCGATATGTTTGATCAATCCTTATCAGGTGTTAAGGTGAATAAGAGAGAAATCATGCACTGAGAGAGCCCAGCCAAAAGAACACAGTTTCTGTAAAATATCCAGTGGAAATAAAGCTTTAGACTGAACAAAAAATCAAACAGCGGCGGACCAAGACTTGAAAAATAAAGTCTTAGACAGCCGCTGTTGTCATCCAACTAACGTGTATGAGCATATAGAAAATCCAATATGTCAGCATTAAGTCCCCTATGGAAATGTTCGCGATCAAAGCCGGGAGGGTCTTGCGATGGGAGAAAGGCTGGAGTCCTCATCGATTTCGGGAAAGGACTCAGAAAGGAGAAATGTCCGGCGTTTTTTACTGTTTTGTATTGTACCTTCTTAGGGTCCAGCACGCCATCCAATATTATACGCGCGTGTAAAGAAGGAGTGTACTGATCCTTCTCTGCATCCATCATTAAGATAGGTAGATTAACCGTACGCAAGCTATCTTCAGCTCGAAACCAGACCGACGCTGGCGCTAGTAAAACGAGGCATTTTACTCGGTAATCTGGTGTAACCTCTATAAGCTGGGGCTTTCCGTCCGAGGTCTCGTGAGGAAAAGAAGTCGGCACGCCACCTGCCGCTGCTAATACCGTATAACCACCCATGGAATGTCCAATGAGCGACACAGCATTCTGTATCAAATTGTCCTTGAAAAGCATACTATCGAAAAACCAATCGGTGGCCATATTAAGATGTCTAGGTCTATAGATAAGATTCTGGGCAGTCCCTTCCAGACTATTATCATTTCGATTGTTAAATGGATGCTCTGGAATGCCGACAATAAAACCATTACGTGCTAAATACTGCGCCAAAATCCGATACACAAGCGGTGTACTGCCAGTACCGTGAGAGATGATAACCAAAGGGAACCTTCCTTCCGATGGCCCTGCCTCTCTCGCCAACTCTAACTGGTATGGACCCAATCGCTCTATTTGTTCGGGTTCGTTCGTTGGATACATTACCATCATGGGAAATGTAATGCCTAGAGAGGAATCCTTTATTTCTACTTCTCGCCATCCTGGATAACTATTCTTAAATTCTGCGTTTCTTATCATCCACTATACTCTTCCTTTCTCGAAATTTTTGTTTAACTATCCCCCCTGCCCGTTGCTTAATGCAATAATAGACAGCTACGGAGTGCATACGCCCCATCTCCGATCAGCTTCAATTTTTCTTGTTCACTTCTAATTATTGCTATATATTCAAATCCAAGTATCATTGGCTGCCGTTAATTCTGACTCTGATCCTCCAGTATTTACCACTCCCCTCGGCTCTACTAGCATGATATGGCACTCCTCATGGGCGAAAGGTTTATGTTCGACCCCCTTAGGTACAATAAACATCTCTCCCTGAGAAACTTGTACCCGTCCATCTCTAAAATCAATGAACATCTCACCTTCAAGTACAATAAAGACCTCGTCGGTATCCTGATGATCATGCCATACAAAATCCCCAACTATTTTCACCAATTTAAATTGATAGTCATTCATTTCACCAATAACTTTCGGAGACCAATGATCACTAAACTTAGATAACTTTTCATTCAGTTTGATGGATTGATACTTCATAATAACCTCCTTGGAATTTCCCGAAATTCAATTACAATAATAAGAATATTGAAATTTGGTACTTTTATCTACCACCTACAATGGTTAAATGATTGTTCACTCTGAAAAACTAGATATCCTCAGATGGATTTATAATCGCCAAAACCTGGTGATCCTCCCATTTTCCGTTGATCTTTACGTTGCTTCGAGAGATGCCTTCTTTGTGAAAGCCAGCCTTCTCAAGCACACGTATGGATCCTGGATTCTGGGGAGAGGCTTCCCCGAAGATCCGGTGAAACTTTAGCTCATCGAAGGCATAGTGAACCACTTGCTTTACCGCCTCCGTCGTATAACCCTTTCCGTTATATGCTTGGTCTAGACTGTATCCGATCATACAGCTCTGAAGCGGTCCTCTCACCACAAAAGATAGGCTTATGCTGCCTATAATCCGGTCGTCCTCCTTGTGGCATACCACGAAGGAATATTTCCGGTCTTCCATCATGTCGGCCTTGCTTTTAATAATCGTCTGGAGCTGGTGCTCCTCCGTATAGTACTTCTCTTGGTTGTTTGGCGAAAACTTCTCAAAGAATTCTCGATTGCGCTTGTACATTGCTGCCAACTCTGCGGCGTCCGTCTCCTCAGAGAACCGGATGTATACTCGCTGCTCCGACATCTGCACCATCCTTCCAAACTGTAATATTGAAAGAATTATATCACAGAATGAAGATTGGGAAATTGATTTGATGAATGGTGTATATCAGGCAGCATTCCTTTGAATGTTAACTAAAAATATATACCGTAATTATTGGATTGGATATAATGTTTTCTAAAAAAGGAGGATATATTGTAATGAATAATGCTTACGAAGTGCTTGAGGAGCGTATATCCGAATGGGGAATCTCTAATGAGGAAATTATTGCGGTTTATATCGTTGGGTCCCGGGCAAGAGAGGACAAGCCTTTTGATGAGTTTTCTGACTTGGATGTAGTCGTCTTTTCAACGAATCCAGATTACTATCTTCAAAATGATCAATGGTTACTAAACATCGGCAAAGTTTGGACCAGCTTTATGTTTCGAACGGCAAAAGGGGATCCGGAAAAACTCGTTCTCTTTGACCAAGGGGCTGAGGTTGATTTTCTATTCCGTCATATTTCTGATCTGGATCATATAATCAAAAATGGACGTATTCCTGAAGGATTTCAGCGGGGGGTCAGGATGCTGCTCGATAAGACGGGGAATGGAAATCAAATCATTTCTCAAACCACAACGATCCCGGATACTCCTCTAATATCTGAAGGTGCTTATCTACAGGTTGTTAACATGTATTGCTTCACCTCTCTATATGTGGCTAAACAAATTTTGCGTAATGATCTGTGGGTAGCTAAGCAAAGAGATATGGACTGTAAACAATTATTGCTGCAAATGATAGAGTGGCATGCAAAAGCTGTACATGGATCGGAATATGATACTTGGCATGCAGGGAAATTCATGAATGAATGGGCTGATCAAGATGTTGTTACTGATTTGAAGAAATCTTTTGGGAAATACGATCCCAATCATAGTTGGGAAGCATTGGTCGTATCCTTAAAGTTGTTCAAACGATTATCCTCGGAAGTGGCAGCTAAGTATAAATACGCGTATCCGGATGAATTATTTTCCCATATTCAAAACTGGTTAGGGGGACAATATGATAAGCATAGATAAAAAGTCGAGCACCCTAATTGTTGTACTGCATGAGATTTATGGGATTAACAAGCATATACAAAATTTTTGTAGCCTATTATCAGATCAGGGTTATGATGTCATTTGTCCAAATTTACTAGGCAAAGAAACGCCTTATGACTATTCGCAAGAGGAAAGTGCCTATACCAATTTTATAGAAAATATAGGATTTGAACGCTCTTTCTATCATATCGAAAGTTTATTATTAAGTATTCGAGCTCGCTATAAAAAGGTATTTATCGTCGGCTTTAGCATAGGGGCAACGGTTGCCTGGCTGTGTAGTAAAGAAAAGTATGTTGATGGAATTGTAGGATACTATGGCTCTCGTATTAGGAATTATTTAGAAATAACTCCACATTGTCCAACACTGCTTTTTTTCCCACAGGAAGAACCATCATTTAATGTGGATGAGCTTATTTCAATTTTAGATAACCGTAATATCCGGGTACATAAATTCAGCGGACAGCACGGATTCAGTGATCCGTACTCTCCCCGATATAACGTACATTCGGCTCAGCAATCATTTAACGAAACGGTAGAGTTCTTCAAGAGAGGTTGATCAATGAACAGCTTCATCCAGCCCACACCTGTTTCATTACTCTGGGGAAACGCACAGTCTTGATATGCGGATTAGTCATATGTATACACATCATTGACTATGAAAAGGAGACGTATGTGGCTGTGGCTACCTTTTTTTCATAATACCATTCAACCTTCTCCGGCAGATGGGGCAAAAGCGGCGGATCAGAGCGGGAAAGCTTCTTAATTTATCCTGCTTACTACGACAGGAGTTAACTTTCAGGACTCCGCCATTGCTATTGCCCAATTCAAACAGTCTGCTTGATTTGAGGTAATGCGAAAAATAAAAGGACTCTGATGATCTAGTCGACCTCTATCGAAAATATCTCTTTAAAACCTCTTTTACCCTCGGCTGTAATACGTATCGCTCGGGTTGTAGGCAGACGCTCGATCCAATGTAATTCGAATAATCTGTCCAGAATAGCACTTCCTAAAGCACCGGCAAGGTGATGGCGTCGTTCACTCCAATCCAGGCATTTATGTGAGAAAGAGCGGCGCTTTTGTCTTGTTTTTGTAAGGTCAATCTGAAAGTCAGTGAAGAAAGTCTCTCCTTGGTCCGTAATATGAAGCCCGTCCTGATCCTCGGAAAGAATCCCCTTTTGCATGAAAAAATTCATGAGCTGTACGCCTAATTGACCCGCAACATGATCGTAGCAAGTTCTTGCCAACCGTATGGCCTCGTTTTCGGAGGCTTGTTTGAATGACTTGATTGGAACAGGTGGAGCTATGGATAAAAATGACTCCATCACCCGGGCAACTTCGGGGTCTTGAATGCCATAGTAACGGTGACGCCCTTGTTTTTCCACAGTAACGACGTGTGCCTCGGTCATTTTAGCCAGATGGAAGCTGGCCGTTTGCGGTTTGATGCCTGCCATATGGGCCAATTCACTTGCCGTGTGGAACCTGCCGTCTAATAAAGCGGTGAGTATAGCTGCACGGGAAGGCTCGCTGACAAGAGAAGCAATCATGGCTACATTTGACTTGGTGCTCATGGCACGGTTATCCCCCTTTGTAATCCATACTTCGATGAAGATTGAAATATTTATATTTTACAATAGGGAGGTAGATCTGAATAGAAGGAGAAGAGATGATGAACCCAACAAATCAGATGAATGAGATGAATCATACCCCAAACGTTAAAACGATTAACCCTAGCATTTTATATTACGGAACCCCTGTGATTTTACTCAATACGGTGAATGAGGATGGAACGACCAATATTAGCCCGATTTCCTCCTCGTGGGCATTAGGAGATTGTGTGGTACTAGGCATTGGAACAGGTGGCAAAGCATTAGAAAATATGGAGCGGCATCCCGAATGTGTAATCAATGTTCCGGGACCTTCCATGTGGGAAAATGTAGAACGTTTGGCTCCTTATACAGGTAAGAATCCTGTTCCAGCGGAAAAAAAGGAACATGGATTTATGTACCATAAAGATAAGTATGAGATCAGCGGACTCACTTCGATTGAGTCGAATAGGGTCAAGCCTGCCCGAATTAGGGAGTGCCCTATTCAAATTGAAGCCAAGGTGAGGGATGTAAGAATTCCTGACCATTCTCCTTATTTTGCTATCGTCGAAACTCAAGCCATACAGGTGCATGTTCATCAGGATATCATCCTCGGCGAGAACCATATTGATCCGACAAAGTGGAGTCCGCTCATCTACAATTTCCGCCATTATTTTGGTCTGGGTGAGCATTTGGGCAAAACCTTTCGATCCGAAACCTGATGCTTTAAATAAAATGATAATATCCTACCTGAATAATGAGAATTATCTTCCCAAATCGTTCTTTTTGTGCGAGAATAATTGAAAAATCATCCATGACTACGCATACAGGAAGAGACGATTCATACAGCACGTATAACAAGGGAGGAAATAATCATGTCAGAAGAACGCAAGCTGTCATTCGAAACTCTCGCTGTCCATGCCGGACAAGAGATTGATCCTACTACCTTTTCCCGCGCCGTTCCGTTGTACCAAACCACTTCATATGGATTTCGGGATGCCGAGCATGCGGCTGATTTGTTCTCGCTGAAAGAATTCGGCAACATTTATACGCGTCTGATGAATCCGACCACGGATGTGTTCGAGCAACGGATTGCTGCACTGGAAGGCGGGGCTGGCGCGTTGGCCACAGCTTCGGGAATGGCGGCGATTTCCTTCTCCATTCTGAACATTGCGGGAGCTGGAGATGAAATTGTATCAGCCTCCAGCCTGTATGGCGGTACATATAATCTGTTTTCTACCACACTGCCCAAATTGGGTATTAAGGTGCATTTTGTCGATTCGGATGATCCAGAGAATTTCCGCCATGCCATTACGGATAAAACGAAGGCCATCTTTGCCGAAACGATTGGCAATCCACAGGGCAATGTGCTGGATGTGGAAGCAGTAGCGGCGATTGCGCACGAATATGGTATTCCGCTGATTGTGGATAACACGTTCCCAAGTCCTTACTTATTGCGTCCTATTGAATACGGAGCGGACATTGTCGTGCATTCGGCAACGAAGTTTATTGGCGGACACGGTACGTCTATTGGTGGGGTGATCGTGGACAGCGGCAAGTTTGACTGGAAAGCGAATGGTCGTTTCCCGGGGCTGACTGAGCCGGACCCGAGCTACCACGGAGTTGTTTACACCGAGGCGGTGGGACCTATCGCATATATTATCAAGGCACGGGTGCAATTGCTACGGGACTTGGGAGCTGCCATTTCTCCGTTCAATTCATGGCTGCTGCTTCAAGGCTTGGAGACACTTCATCTGCGGCTGGAAAGACATAGTCAAAATGCCTTGAAGGTAGCGCAATATCTCGAAGGCCACAAGGATGTGGAGTGGGTAAGCTACACCGGGTTGCCGAGCCACCCGTCCTACGCATTAGCTCAAAAGTATTTGCCGAAAGGACAAGGAGCAATCCTGACCTTTGGTATTAAAGGTGGAAGCCAGGCGGGAAGCAAGCTAATTGCGAATGTAAAGCTATTTTCTCATTTGGCGAATGTAGGTGATTCCAAGTCTTTGATTATTCATCCGGCAAGCACAACGCACCAGCAGTTGAATGAGGAAGAACAGGTTGCTGCCGGAGTCAAACCGGAGCTGTTACGCCTATCTGTCGGGACAGAAGCAATAGACGATATATTGTATGATCTGGAGCAGGCGATCGCGGCCAGCCAGCAGTAGTAGCAGTAGACTCTTCTTAGACTAAGTGTGACAGAGCATTCGTGTAGCATCGCAAGTGATTTTTCGACCCAGATCGGTATTCGTTCAGGGTTGATCAGGCGGGGGGCAACCTCCGTCTTTTTTTGCGTGTTGACAACATACCCCCATAGGTATATATTATACCCCATAGGGTATATAAGGAGGGGAAGAAGTGGGTAGAAAAATAGTTATTATTGGCGGGGTAGCAGGTGGAGCTTCTGCTGCTGCGAGATTGCGTAGATGGAATGAGGAAGACGAGATTACTCTGTTTGAACGCGGAGAGCATGTTTCTTTTGCGAACTGTGGCCTTCCCTACTATATTGGCGGGGTAATCCCTGCGCGAGAGAAGCTGTTTCTCCAAACACCTCAAGGGATAAGAGACCGTTTTAATATAGATGTGCGGGTACTGAAAGAAGTGATACAAATAGACCGGGAGCAGAAGCTCGTCCATTTCCGCGATATGGTTACAGGGGAAACAGATGAGCAGCCATATGATATTGTGGTATTGTCGCCGGGAGCCAAACCGATGATACCGGACATTCCCGGATTACATGAAGCTATGAATCTATTTACATTAAGAAATATTCATGATACGGACGTTATTAAGGCATATGTAGATGAAAGACATCCAAAGCATGTCACGGTGATCGGGGCCGGATTTATTGGGCTGGAGATGGCCGAGAATTTGCGAGAGCGTGGACTTGCAGTAACTATTATTGATAGGGGACAACAATTATTGAATCCGCTGGACCCTGAAATGGCTAAATTGGTAGAACAGCATATGAGACTGAACGGGGTGGAGGTGCGTTTAGAGGAAGGAGTCACGGCTTTTGAAGAGCAGGGTGCACAACTTCGTTTGACCTCCGGGGGTGTGCTTCAGACGGACATGGTTATTCTGGCGATCGGTGTTGTTCCTGAAAATGAGTTGGCCAAGCAAAGCGGATTGGAACTTGGTTTTCGCGGCGCCATCCAGGTTAACGCCCAACTGCAAACCAGCGATCCGGCCATTTATGCGGTGGGGGATGCCATCCAGGTCAAGGACCGCAATCATGGGTTTGCAACGATGGTATCGCTAGCTTGGGGAGCCAATCGTCAGGGGCGCTTGGCAGCGGATCATATTAACGGTCAGACAATTTCTTATGATGGGGCGCTCGGAACATCCGTCATTAAGACCTTTGCATTGACTTCAGCATCTACAGGTAATAATGAAAAAACATTACAGCGGCTGGGTGTTCCTTATCAGGCTGTTCATATTCATCCCGGTTCGCATGCTGGTTATTATCCTGGCGCATCACCCATCGCTATGAAGCTGCTCTTTAATCCCGAGAATGGGATGATCTATGGGGCGCAGGCTGTTGGAGCTGATGGAGCAGACAAAAGAATTGATGTCATTGCGACGGCTATTCGTGGTCATTTGAACGTCCGAGAACTGGCTGATATTGAACTTGCTTACGCACCTCCCTATTCTTCAGCAAAAGACCCTGTGAATATGGCGGGCTACGTGGCTTCGAATATCATGGATGGGCTGGTCCAAACGATACAGTGGCATGAAGTTGATGATTTTCACCGAAAGGGTGGTCTTATTATTGATGTTAGGGATGCAGTGGAGCTACAGGCAGGAGCCATTCCAGGTTCGATTCATATTCCTCTGGCCGAGATTAGAGAGCGGATGGCGGAAATCCCTAGTGATCTGGAGATCGCGGTATCCTGCCAAGTTGGTCTGCGAGGCTATATTGCGGCCCGAATTTTGACCCAATACGGTTATCGGGTGAGGAACGTTGATGGTGGCTATAAGACGTATTCGGTTATGGCTGAACGTGATCATCTCTTAAAATAGTTCATCACCCATCCAATCTGGTTAAGGTGATCCGTTACTTCGCCGTGCAGCGCACCAAAGAAAGTATCTTGTAGCTCCACGGTAACGGTACCTTTTTCTGCTAGTGCGTGGTAAGCCTGCTTAAGCTCGTCCTCACTTTCACAGTCGAGAATGATTTGTACATGCTGTGCTTTCAGCGGCTTACCGTAGGAATCCGAAAAATGGATATGACTGCTACCCAGGTGAAGTTCAGCGTGCAAGAGTCTGCCTTCCTGCTTGTTTAGCACTTTGATTTTTCCGCCTAAAACCGATTGGTAATAGTCAATTGACTGCTGCACGTCGTTTACAATGACAAAAGGGCTTGCACTTCTCATGGAATCATTTCCTTTCCTGTCTTTAATGTAGGATTGCTACTGTACATTATTTACGTTATTCGCAGAGTTTACCCCTTTTCTGATCAAATTATGGCTTGGTTCACTGTGTGACGTCTGTTACAATAGAAGAGGCATATACGAATGGATAGAAAAGAGGTTGAACAGTGGGCACTTCAGTGATTTGGGAAGCAGTTATATATTGGGTAATCTTGGTGATTTCCGCTCTGTGCGTGATCGCAGTATCTGGTAGTCGGAAG
Organism: Paenibacillus sp. EKM206P; assembly: GCF_011066155.1. Taxonomy (NCBI): domain Bacteria; kingdom Bacillati; phylum Bacillota; class Bacilli; order Caryophanales; family Paenibacillaceae; genus Paenibacillus; species Paenibacillus sp. EKM206P. The sequence continues at coordinate 145,667 of NZ_JAAMNQ010000005.1, forward strand.
ACGGCAAGCACGATTATTTTGGCGCCCGTTGTTTTATTCTGTACCATATTTATGATGCAGGGCTCGGTGTTTACTGCCATGCAGCACCCGACGATGGGGTCTAATGTGGGTTTGGGTATGGCATTTCTGACAACATGGGTAGTCAGCGGAATATTGTTTGCTGTAGCGCTTGTAATTGCTTTTATTAAATATAGCAAGAAGAACAAGGCGTAATTTAGCCCTAACCTCATATGAATAAAGGCTTTCGGTGATGTGCCGAAAGCCCTTTTTGTATTCCTTTTTAACCATGCAGGATGTCGCCGCTTATCTGCGTCTTCTCATAAGCAACACAACGATCAGCACGACGATGATCACGATCAATAGGAATTTCATATTCGATAACCTCCTTGGTCTGTCTCATATTTGGTATTAACCATTTTTAGTTAGTATGCACCGATGGATCTCAAGCAAGTATCTATTGTCGAGTTCTTGGGGAAATTTAGAATGTGGGATCAAAAAGAGGTTTACAGGCTTAGCTGGAAAGTGTATACATAAAGTAAGGGAGGCGATTGCCATGAGTGATCGTGCATTTCATTTGTTCTATATTATTTTCTTAACGGTTCTGGCACTTGGAAGTGTTGGTGGAGTCGCTTGGTGGCTGCGCTCTGTCGGTCGTCAAGAGAAGGAAAAAAGCTGAATTCAACATGGGAATACAAGCCCAGTGCATCTTCCAGTAGGAGGGTGCATTTTTATGTGTTATAATGGGAACATATGTTCTTTGTAGGAGGGAAGACGATGTTGCCAGATTTGGAACGAAAGCTGCTACGTATTTTGTATAATTATTTCGCCCAGCATCGCCACATGCCTACAATGGCGGAATTGACCGTAAAAACGGGCAAGCGAGACGCTGAAATTACAGTCGCCTTGCGACATATGGAACAGGAGCGCTACATCACTTGGGAAAACAATTCGGGTACCCAACATGTTGTTTTACTGGAAGGATGGGAGCGTCCCTCGACCCAAAGGCGCACTCAAGCCGAAACAAGACGTTCCACTACGCAAACGATGCCGACCGATGGTACAGAATATTGGACGAATTATTAAAAGGTATATAAAACTGGAGAATTAATGAGTTTTTAAGGTGCATATCATTTAGTTTTAAGAAAGCGAGACTATAATGACCCTATTAACCCCTTTTTGATCAAGCTATAGGCCCTGTCGATGTATCGACGGGGTCATTTTTTTGTTCATGATACGGTTTCCGTAAAATGAAAAATCCCCCGGGGATCATCCGGAGGATGGGTGCAGTTTGCATGTACTGCACAGCTTGCCCAAACTTCATCGTTTGATGGCATAATATATATTCAACCCCTGCTACCTTGCAATATATGGTCAGCATGTTCATAAGGGGCAGTGTGATTCCACTGTTCATTTTCCAAACGACAAAAGCCCTACCTCTCTTTCGTCCTTGCGGCTCCGATGACCGCGCCAGTGTGAATGTGAAAATCTTCGGCAAAAGCTCAAAATTCTACATTAGGGTTATACATAAAATTTGGAGAAGCTCCATACGGTGATTAGGAGTAATAGCTTGTTGCGTGGAATCTTATGGGGTTAATACATACTTTAATAGTATAGCAGGAATATATCTAAAACACAAGGTGTGTTTGGTTTCTTAATTAAGAATAGTATGATTTCCCATCTATAAATTGCAGACTAAAAGTCGTCTTCGTATTGTAAAATGCTCAAGCAAGAAGGTAAACTTTTGATGGTTGGACTCCGATATTGAATACACAAGATATTTTAGAGTGTACGGATGAAAAGAGGGGTAGCAATTTGCCGACCTATAAGCGCTTTATTCAGCATGTTATCCTGAACTATATTATAGGTTCGTTTATCGCTGTATTGTTGGTAGGTATGATTTTTGTATTTTCCACCTTAAATGTAGCCCACCATGAAATTTGGGGTCTTGTTAAAATTATTGCATTTTCCAGTGTTATTATGATTGCTTGTGAAACCATAGTGTTTCGAGTCCATTTGAGACCGGTTCATCGTTTTTTTCTAGGTAACCAGGAAACACTCAAGGATGTAGAAGCGGTGTATATCCGGGTTCATCATCTGCCTAATTTGTCAGTTTTACGTATTGTAGGACCGCATTTGTTAGGCTTCTCTATCCCGGCAACCGTCATTGCGTTATGGATGATACATACTGGACAACTTACCTTTCCCTTGTATTATGTAGGAATCGCCTGTATAGGAGCTTGTCTGGTCGCTTCCATGCACGCACTGGTTGAATTTTTCCTGACCATGAGAGCAATCAAACCACTGCTGGAGGAAATTCGGGATCGAACCTACCAGCAATATGGATTGAGCCTGTCCCTGCGAGGACGAGTCCTGCTATCGCTTCGGCATAAATTTCAGTTAAGTGCGACGCTCATTGGTGCTTTTCCTTTATTTTTATTTTGTTTAGCTACACAGATTCGCTTGGAACGTTTGGAGGCGGCGAATTCTAGTTCCTATTGGGCATGGGCGGGTGCGATTTTAATCTTTGGTGTAGCCTTTGCTTATCTGGGAGGCAGGTTGCTGACCCGTGAGATCGAACAGCCGATCCACCACCTGCTGGAAAAAATGAATGAAGTGAAGGAAGGCCGCCTGAACAGTAATGCCAGCGATTTGTATTCGGACGAATTTGCGGAGCTGGTCGAAGGATTTAACATGATGATTGAGGGCCTAAAGGAACGGGAAGAAAAGAACGGTCAGCTATTGGACAGTTACTTCGCCACCTTGGCGGCAGCACTGGATGCACGAGATGCCTATACCGCAGGACATTCTTTGCGTGTAGCTGAATACTCTGTACTCATTGGGCGCAAGGGAGGTTTGAATGAGGCGGACATCGATTTGCTGCGCAAAACAGCCTTGCTGCATGATATCGGTAAAATCGGCGTGGCTGACGCTGTGCTACTCAAGGACGGCAAGCTGACGGACGAGGAGTTTGATCAGATTAAAATGCACCCGGTTATGGGGGAGAGCATTCTCCGGCAAGTTGAACCGGCTTATGCTATGGCCCCTTATTTGCCTGGCGTGCGCTCGCACCATGAACGTTATGATGGCAAAGGATATCCTGACCAGCTCGCTGGGGAAGATATCCCCTTATTTGGACGAATCATTGCTGTAGCGGATGCTTATGATGCAATGACGTCTAATCGCCCCTATCGGCAAGGTATGAAGGAAGAGAAGGCGGTTATGATATTGGAGGAGGGAAAGGGAACCCAATGGGACCCTTATTTTGCCGAATTATTTGTCAAGGAGTGGCGCCGGAACAAAGGCATCACAAGCTGATTCTATAGGTATCAGCACATTAGAGCGAGCCATTGAGGTTCGCTTTTTTATATAGGGAGCTAAGCATCTTTTGACATGTCGAAAGATGGGGCTTCATGTTATGATGTACAAGAAAGGCAAACGCGGTTAACATAGGCCTGGCATCCAATTTTTTGCGCTATGGGAGTGTGAGTCCATGCAATTTTCAATGATGTTTTTAATGAATTTAGGGATGCTGATTGCCGTTGCTTATGTGGCGAACGTGATTTATAAATATGGTTTGAGTCGTACCTCTTCGCGGTTCAAATATGTCAGCTCCGTGCTGCTAGTGATATTTGGCGGATGGGTCAGCTCTTGCTTTGGTTTTAACTTTAGTGAAACGGTTATTTTTGATCTGCGTTTTGTACCGCTGATTATCGCGGCATTGGTGTATCCCCGCTCCTATACGCTTATTATTATTGGGGTCGCAATCGGACTTACGAGATTTACCTTCGGTTTGCATATGGCGGCGTGGGTCGGCTTTTTGAATATGAGCATTCTGGGCGTCCTGTGCGCCGGATTGAACTACTGGATGCGGCGTTCCACCTGGCGTCTGATTATCAAGGCATCGGTGACCATTTTAGCGGTTAATATCGTAAATACGTTAAATATAGCCTGCCTGGGCGTCATTCCCTGGCGCTATTATGTAGCGGAGGTTGTTCCTCTGACACTGCCAATCGGCATCGTCCTCAGTTTTCTATTTGCTCTGATTTTACGGGACTTTCAGATGGAGCAACAGCGGAATCATCAGATTAAGCAGGCGAATGAGTTGTTATCAGAGCAGCGAGATGAGTTGCAGAAGACAAAGGTCATTCTAGAGGAACGTGCCAAGCAACTGATGATGGCTTCCCAATATAAATCGGATTTTATGGCAACGATGTCGCATGAGTTACGTACACCTCTTAACAGCATTATTAACCTGGCGCAGATTATCAACGAGCAGGGAAAGGAACTGGATGAGGACGAGTTATACCAGTACAGCGATCTCATCTATGCCTCGGGGCATGATTTGCTCCAACTGATCAACGACATTCTGGACTTGTCCAAGGTCGAGGCTGGACACATGGAAATCGTAAGTGAGCCGGTCAATGTGCGTGAAATTGCGCAGGTGATGATGATGCAGTTTGAAGTCACTGCGAAGGATAAAAACCTGGAATTCAGCTTAAAGGAGCATGAGCCTATACCGAATGAAATTCGGTCCGATTCCAAACGAGTACAGCAAATTTTGCGTAATCTGTTGTCCAATGCCTTTAAGTTCACTCATGAAGGACGTGTATTGCTGGAAATCAGTACACAACATCTGGATCGAAAGGGACAGGAGGGAGATTGGGTTGTATTTGCTGTAAAAGATACGGGCATCGGCATTTCCAAGCTTCAGCAACACGTTATTTTTGAGGCATTCCAGCAGGCGAACGGTTCCATTAATCGTAAATATGGAGGAACTGGGTTGGGATTGTCCATCAGCCGTGATTTTTCCCGCTTGTTGGGCGGGTTTATCCGTCTGGAGAGTGAGGAGGGCAATGGAAGTACATTTTCCCTGTACCTACCGATGTGTCCGTCCAAAAGCAAGGAGGCGGACGAACAACCCTTTAAATTAACCTAATCGCAATTGTAGGAGCAGGAGCGTTATGGCACAAAGGAGGTCTATCATGGAACGTAAAGCGGTCGTTGTGGGTGCAACAGGGCTTGTCGGGGGTTATGTTGTACGAGAGCTGCTGGTGCAAAAGGAATACAACCGCGTCATGGTTATGGGCAGACGTCCGTTGGACATCAAGCATCCCAAGCTGGAGCAGGCGCTTATCGATTGGGAACAGCCACAGAAAACGGCGTTCGCCTTCGAAGGGGTGGATGATGTTTTTTGTTGCCTTGGGACAACGATGAAAAAGGCTGGCTCCAAGGAGCAGTTCCGTCAGGTGGATGTGGACTATCCAGTGCTAGCTGCCCAGTTGGGCAAAGAGGCTGGAGCGGTACAGATGCTTGCGGTCTCTGCGATGGGCGCCGATCCAGACTCACGCGTGTTTTACAATCGCACCAAGGGTGAGGCTGAAGAGGCGCTTGCCGCTATCGGATTGCCTGCGCTGCATTTGTTCCGTCCGTCGCTGATCTTGGGAGCGAGACCTGAACGACGTTTGGGCGAAGCCGCTGCCGCTGTTGTCATGAAAGCGCTGGACGGTCTGATGACGGGCAAGCTGGCTTCCTACCGTGCCATCCCGGCTTCGGTCATCGCACGAGCCATGGTACGAATCGCTCTTGCGCAGGCGAGCGGCGTACATATTTATCCGAACGACATCATTCGGGTCATCGGTGCGGAGCTAACATCCGATGTTGAGGAAACTGGTTCAGGAACGGGTGCGGATGCGGATGTAAACGTGTAAAACCACGTTTAGGATTAAAAATGATAATAACGCCGCTGTTGCCCGATGATTCGGGCAGCAGCGGCGTTATTTGTGTTTTATGGGTGGTCTGTATGTTGCGGCACATCGATCGTAATCTCTAATTCATCCATGTAATGGCGTGTCCAGTTGCCATTAGCATCGATTAGGGCACTACCGCCTGGTTGTGTTGGTAAGATATAAGGCTTGAAAATGATTTTCTGGGGAGTTCCCACAAAAGGAGTAAACAGGGTGATCATTTTGCTGTCATGTTCTTTGGTAAGGGGAACTCCAGAGCCGCTCAGAAGCTGCAGTTCTCTTCCCTGCTCGTCGAATACAGCATACTCAAGCATATCCAATTCCTTTTTGGTGTAATGGATCGTTTGTCCGTTTTTGATGTAATTGTACTCACGCTCCACGGTGTACTCATCCGGCATATGCGCAATATTGGTCAGCATTTTGAACGACGTTGTAATCTTGGTCGTGATGGGGGTAATTTCTACCTTTTCTGCCGTAAATGCAAGATACGGATTAGATTTGCTCATTTGCAGCTGAAGTATCTTGTTTTTTATTTTAGTTTTGTGAACCGTGGTTTGTATGCGAAACGGATCGGCTACACCTTTTAACTTTGCATATACCTCTAGCTCAAACTGATCTGGTAAGGCGGGTTTACCACTGGCAGGATCACGCATATACGCAATCAGCATAGAATTACTGTCTTTGCCTGGGTAGCCATACATAAAATTAAAGGCGCCATTATTGCTATTGATCGATGTCCCATTGATGAGCAGGTCCACTTTCTCCAGAATGTCCTCTTCGGGCTGTCCTTGCGTTTGGATGGTCGGATATAGGGTTTGCTGTTGTGAATCTCCGCCGCTCTTTTCCAACGCCACGACCAAGCGTGTCCCGTCAAATATGATTTGTGGTACCTTTAACGTAATACCGTCATGGGTAACACTAAGATTCGAGGAAGTTGCCAACCCTTTCTGATCAGCGGTCTGTAGCCCGAAATCCCCAGCGAGCCTGAACACGCTGTCTACAAGGGGAACCTGTTTCAATGATTCTGCCATTGTAGGCGAAACAAAGGCGCTACCAATGATCATAACGCTAATGACAGCCACAGAAGCAGCGGTAATTACGGTTCCCCGAAGAAATCTTTTGACCGGTTGATGTAAGGAAGAAGACTGGGATAACGGCCCCACATCCGATTCCATTTGTGTGTAAAATGTATCTAAGCGTTCTCTTACCAAATCGGGAATCATTACCGTGTCTGCTTCCAAGTTTTCTTTTTCTGATTGTAATTTCCGATCCAGCTCTTGGTTCTGTTTCTCAAACTTTGAAGGGCTCATTGCAAGGTCACCTTCCTTTCTCCGCGGTTTTGTAGCAGGTCCATTAATGTTCTGCGAGCACGGTGCAATCGTGTTTTGACGGCCCCCTCTGATACATCCAGTACCTCTGATATTTCTCTGATCGGCATATCCCGCAAATAGTGCAGGGAAATTACGGTTCGCATGGATTCCTCCAAGTGGTCGATGGCCTCGCGCAGTTCGATTTGTTCATATCCACCCGAGGTGGAGGGTTCCTTTATAAATTCCGCCACGGGTACGATCCGTTTTTGCTTGCGGATAATGAGACGGCACTCATTAATGAGGATACGAAGCAGCCATGTTTTAAAATAGCGAGGTTCACGCAGCTCACCCAGAGACTGGTATGCCTTGAGCATGGCCTCTTGCATTGCGTCCGCGCAATCTTCATTGCTACGAAGAATGGAACGCGCCATGCCATACATATCGGATTCCATATGTTTCATCAAGGCGACGAATGCCTTGCGGTCCCCCTGCTTTGCGTGGTGTAAGTTTGTTTCGAGATTCAAAGGATGGTGCTCCTCTCCCGCCTATACTTAGCTATGATCATTGTACCTGTATCTGGATTTGTAGAATTTATTTTGTAGCAGGTTATAGGAGTTAGATGATACATAGGTGCTAAAGGTTACAGCGGAGATAAAAAAATATAGCAACGTGGCAATGGGATGTCTTAAAAGAAACCCAGGGCGTTATTCCGTCGCACGGAATAGTGGCTTCGGACTTCACATGCTATAATACGGTGAACCAGTATCAGGAAGGAGAATCCAACCCATATGAAAAAAACAATTGCTACTGAAAAAGCACCCGGTGCTATCGGCCCTTATAGCCAAGCGGTAGAGGCAGGCGGGTTTGTTTACACTTCGGGACAGCTTGGACTGAATCCGGCAACAGGTGAGTTTGGTAAGGATGTACAGGAGCAGGCACGCCTGTCCTTGAGCAACGTACAAGCCATTCTGGAAGCGGCAGGCAGCAACATGAACCAGGTTGTGAAAGCGACTGTATTCCTGAAGGACATGAACGATTTTGTCAGCGTCAATGAGGTGTACAGTTCTTTCTTTGAACAACCCTATCCAGCACGCAGTGCGGTGGAGGTAGCTCGTCTACCTAAGGATGCACTGGTGGAGATTGAAGTCATTGCATTGAAGGGCGAATAGTCTGAAAGGTCCGTTCATAAAATAAAAAGTTTGCATGGCAACCGGGTGTCCCTATTAAATAGAGGCACCCGGTTGCTCAAATTTAATGTGTTTTGTTGAATACAGAGTGGAGGTGGAGATGATTAATAAAAAAATAATTTTCACTGGTGGAGGTTCTTCAGGACATGTAGCAGTAAACTTAGCCTTGATTCCTCACTTACTGGAACAACAATGGAGTGTCCAATACATAGGCTCTAAACAAGGGATTGAAAGAAAATTGATTTCCGGACTAGAAAATGTGTGTTATTTCAGCATCTCAACTGGGAAATTGCGCAGATATTTTGATTGGGATAATTTTAAGGACCCTTTTAAAGTGCTGAAGGGGATTTCTCAAGCATACCGGATTATAAGAAAAGAAAAACCGGATATTATTTTTTCAAAAGGCGGGTTTGTTTCGGTTCCTGTGGTATTGGCTGGTTGGTTGAATAAAGTCCCTGTAATCATTCATGAATCAGATATTACCCCTGGATTAGCTAATAAGATTTCCAGCACATTTGCTACAGAAATTTGTACTACCTTTCCTGAAACCACTCAGTACTTTCGCTCTAAGCATACCCGGTATGTAGGTGCTATTGTGAGAGATGAACTAAAAGATGGGGTGGCAGCTAAAGGTTTGGCCTATTGCGAATTTACTCGAAATAAGCCGATCATTCTAATCATGGGTGGGAGTTTAGGCTCGAAGAAGATCAATGAGATGGTCCGGAGGAATTTAGAGGCATTGCTCGTTCATTTTCAAATCGTGCATATCTGTGGTAAAGACCAAGTGAATCATTCCATTCATATGCATGGTTACAAGCAATTTGAATATATAAACGATGAACTGGCGGATGTTATGACGATGGCAGATATGGTTGTTTCTAGGGCGGGTTCAAATTCCATTTTTGAATTCTTGACGTTGCGGAAGCCTATGCTATTGATCCCTCTTTCAAAGGCGGCCAGCCGGGGAGATCAAATTCTAAATGCAAAATCATTTAAGGCGCAAGGCTTTTGTGAATTTTTAGAAGAAGAAGAGTTGGAATCTGAACGGTTTGTCGACATGATTCTTCGTTTGTATGAAAAAAGGTCGGATTACATTATCAATATGAAGAAGATAAATGCAGATCACTCAACAAGCAAGCTTATAGATTTGATCAAAGTCTATACCTAATCATATTGGATAAAATGAATAAACAAAGCAAGCGAGCTTGGGCTAGATGATTCAGACCCGAACTCGCTTGTTTTTGCTAGTAGATATCAATAGTTTCTTTAATCCCGGTCTCGATTACGGGCAAAGAATAGCCATAGGGCGTACACCAGAATGATTGCTGCCAAGATCAATGCAGCCAGCCGTACATTTTCATGGTTCGGATGCTCGACGGCGATGGCGACATAGGCCCATACAAATACGAGAGGATAAATGCTGTCACGATAAGGAAAGCTGACCATGATCGCCAATATGGTGCCGATGAGCAGGATAATGATCGCCCATGTCGTATCGCTGAGTCCCCAGCCACTCCATTCATTCTTTTCCAGTGCCACTGCAATATTGATAATAGTAGCAACGGATACCCAACCGAGGTTGAGGCTGAACGGTAGCTTGACGAACCACATTTCTCCGCGGGTTGGCTGAGGTGTGCGGGTACGTACATACACGACGCCCAAGGAAAGCAAGTATAAAATAATAACGATGACGCACAGTTCTACGTATACATACTGCCAGAGGAAAATCCAGATGATATTGAAAAGACAGCCTAGAATAAAAAAAATACCGATGGATTGAACGCTTGTCTTGGCTTGCCCTGTAGGTGTAGCTTGATACACAACAAAGCAGGCGAGCAGCACGTAGATGACCGACCAGATGGAAAAAGCGTAACCCGCTGGGGTGACCAGGGTAGGGTACATGTTGGATACAGCAGCAGTACTTCTGCCACCGATAGGAAGTGTAGAAGCCAGAAAGTTAATGAGAACGACAGCGATAAATGCAATAATATTCCACCATTTATACGGATGGCTTCGTGACATTGGGATATCTCCTCCTCAACGAATGATGATCCAAAATGACCGACTGGTCACAATCTTCTACTATGAATATACCCACTTTGCTTTCGAATATGTCCGAACGGGAAAAAGTTCCTTGATCCCGGTATAATCATAAAAGGTTGTATGTATATGCAGTCATATGTAGTACAATGATAAAAATTTTAAGCACTATATAAGCTGTATTTCCTCAAATTCAGCTTATATAGAAGTAAGGAGATAAGTTGAATGAATAGATTGGAGAAAGTAGGGAAATTTGTAGGAGGGACCTTTTCCATCTGGGTACTTTTATTTGCATGCTTGGGATTTTTCTTTCCTGCGGCGTTTACAGGGTTGAAAGGATACATACAGTTATTTCTGGGCATTGTCATGTTCGGGATGGGGCTAACTTTATCTGCGGCTGACTTTCGCGAAGTATTCCGGCGTCCAGTGGATGTGGCTATTGGTGTGGTCGGGCATTATCTGATTATGCCGTTTCTGGCCTTTGGATTGGCATTAGTATTGCAGTTGCCACCGGATATTGCGGTAGGTGTCATTTTGGTAGGCTGTTGCCCGAGTGGAACTGCGTCCAACGTAATGACGCTTTTATCCAAAGGCGACGTGGCGTTGGGGGTATCGATTGCTTCGGTGTCGACGCTGATTGCTCCAATGGCTACCCCGGCGATGATTAACCTGCTTGCGGGACGTTGGATGAATATTGATGCGAAGTCCCTGATCATGGACATTCTCATCGTAGTTATTGTCCCCATTGTGCTGGGTGTTATCGTCAAATCGCTATTTCGCAAACAGGCAGAAGCCAGTGTCCAGGCGCTGCCGCTCGTATCAACACTGGTGATTATGCTCATCGTGGCTATTGTGATTGCAGGCAGCAAAGGCAAGATTTTGGAGACAGGTCCGATTATTTTTGGTGTGGTTATTTTGCATAACGGAATCGGGTTCCTGCTTGGATATTGGTTTGCCAAGCTGTTCGGCATGGATCTTTCCAAGCGTAAAGCTGTTACGCTGGAAACGGGAATGCAGAATTCCGGACTGGGTGCTGCGCTGGCAGCAGCTCATTTTAACCCGATTGCTGCTGTACCGAGTGCGATTTTTAGCGTGTGGCATAATATTTCCGGCTCGTTGCTCGCGACTTGGTTTTCCCGCCGGGAGGAGAAGAAAAGCACAACCGGGAAGCATTAAGCTTTGTTAGTGGCTTGTGCCAAGTGGCTACGGTTCAGCTTTTTCGAACAGTTTAGGGATGGTCAGAAAGGATAGATTTGACTTTATAGTTGCGGATCATTATACTGTGGTTATTATAACCACTGTATTTAAGTAAGCAACAGTAGTTTGAGTCGTTATGGAGGAAAACTACATCGAATTCGTATTTGGCTTCATGCTCAACAGCCTTATATTATCTGATCTGATTTAACTGAAGGAGAGAGAAAGAATGAACCCAAAATATAATTCTCTATTTGAAGCTTTTACCCTGCCATCCGGTGTTACGTTGAAGAACCGTATTACCATGGCACCTATGACTAACTTTGCTTCCCACGAAAATGGTGAAGTGAGTGACGAGGAACTGGCATACTACCGTGAACGCTCCGGTGGTGTGGGCGCGGTTATTACCGCTTGTGTGTATGTAACTCCAGATGGCAAAGGCTTTGTCAATGAGTTCGGTGCGGACAAGGATGAAATGATTCCGAGTCTCCGTCGTCTGGCAGATACGATTCATCAAGAGGGCGCGAAAGCGATCCTGCAAATTTATCATGGTGGCCGCCTGTGTCCACCGGATCAGATTCCAGACGGACAACCGATTAGTGCAAGCGCAGTAGCTGAGGAAAAAGAAGGCGCACCTGTGCCGCGTGAAATGACATCCGACGATATCCATCGCGTCATCCGCGCCTATGGCGAAGCAACTCGCCGCGCGATTGAAGCAGGCTATGATGGTGTGGAGCTGCACGGAGCGAACGGTTACCTGGTGCAGCAGTTCTTCTCCCCGCACTCCAACCTTCGTACCGATGAATGGGGAGGAAGTATTGAAAAACGAATGACCTTCCCGCTGGCGATTGTTCACGAAGTGAAGAAAGTGATCGCAGAACATGCAAAGGGGCCATTCATTTTCGGATACCGCTTGTCTCCTGAGGAAGGACACACGCCAGGCATCACGCTGGATGATACGATGGTGCTTGTAGACCGTCTGGCGGATCAAGGGCTGGATTACCTGCACATTTCCGTAAATCATTTCTTCGGTGGTTCGTTCCGTGACCGTAGTGACGAACGGTCACGTACCGTTCTCATCCATGAGAAGGTAGGTAACCGTGTGCCGATTATGGGAGTCGGATCGCTGAATACACCGGACGAGGCGCTTGCAGCACTGGAGACAGGTGTACCGCTTGTATCGCTGGGACGTCCACTTTTGATGGAGCCGCAATGGGTTCAGAAGGTGCAAAACGGCACAGAAGATACCATTCGCACGACCTTATCCAAGCAAGCCCAGCAGGAGCTAGTCATTCCTGACTACCTGTGGGGTGCGTTGACGACCCTTCCAGGCTGGATGCCTGTTACGGACTAAATTTTGAATGACGGAGATACCCTAGGCTGCTCTCATGCACCTGGGGTATTTTCCTGTCTTGTGACCGTGAACACAATAATATAGGAATAACTGAGAAAGAAGGAAACTGACAATGTTACATGGAGCTAATGGCGCGATTTTGATGGAGTCAACCCATCCGGGGCTACAGATTCGACTGTTGCAAGTAAATGATGCAGAACGTTTATTAGAGATCAGACGTGAAAATTTTGATTTTTTCAAACCGTTCGAGCCAGAACGGCCTGAAGTTTACTTTACCCTGGAAGAACAGGCGCGTCTGATTTCCAACGGTTTGGAAGCGGCACAAGCCGGACAGGGATATACGTTTGGACTTTTTTTGCCGGAAAATAATAAGCTGATTGGCAGAATAGAGCTGTCGGGTGTCGCTAGAGGCCCCTTTCAAAACGCCAATCTGGGCTACTTTGTAGATCCTGCTTACCACGGACAAGGCTATGCTACTTCCGCAGTGAAGGATATTGTACGCTACGCCCTGAATGAGTTGGAATTACACCGTATTCAAGCTGGAGTGATGCCAAGAAATACGCCTTCCAATCGAGTGATGGAAAAGGCAGGATTTCGCCGCGAAGGGCTAGCTCTCAACTACTTGAAGATTAATGGTGTGTGGGAAGATCACGTGCTGTATGCGATAACGGCTGAGGATTTGCAGAATGGCGTCTTCTGAACTCGCCAGGCGTGACACCCTCCAGTTTTTTGAACACCTTGCCAAAATATTTTTCATCCTGATAACCGACCATACCGGCAATATGATGAAGGCGCAGCTTGTCATTCAGCAGTAATAGCTTTGCCTTGCCCATCCTGATCTGGCACAAATAGTCCGACAGATTAACCCCGTACTCCTGCTTGAATTTACGAGAAATATATTCCCGACTGAGGTAAAAGCGGCTCGCCATATCCTGTAGAGAAATGTCCTCGTCGTAGTGTGCATCCAGATAGCGGGCAATATCACGGATGGTCGGGTTGTTTGGACTATGGCTTGGTGTAAGTGCCTGACCGGCTGCCAGCAGTCGGTTTTCGACCTGTCTTTGCCATAAGGGCAACGAAAGCATGCCGCGGTTGTCGACCGGCAAGGCATGAATGGAGCCGGACTCATCTGCCATCTCCTCGCCATCGGTATCTCCAGGTCTGTCATTCAACCAGCGGGCCAGCATCCAGTCCAGCTCTTGATTCCAACTGGCTAGCTGCTCTGCTGTAACCGAAGGCAACTCGGCTACGGCTGCTATCCAGCGGCCTACCGCTATAGACACACGACTGGCATTACAGCTGAGCGCACTAAGCCGTAGTTCCTCTTCCATGTCAGGTAACTGGGGAAGACGAATGCTCTGCCGTGTCTGGGTACTCTGGTGCATCCAGTCGGCTTGCAACACATCCCGTTTCCACAACGCTTGCCTTGCCTCTTGGTAGGCAGTGGCTGCCGCTATGGGAAAGGCACCAAAAGAGCCAACCCCGATGTGCATGTAGCACCGCAAAGCGGTTTTGATTCCTGTATGAATATCCTGCAAGAGCTTTGACCAACGAGATGGATCGCCCCAATATAGCAGAATAATTTCGTCCATACGCTCCAGATGACGGAATGCAACTCCGGTTTGAGAAGTTCCGAGAAATTCGTTGCAGATGTTAGTGAGGGAAAAGCTCAAAAGCGCACGCCGCGTTTTATATTTGTCCAGTATATCGGCATCCAGCTGAGTAGTACTCATCACAGCTGCATTACATATCTGAATAGCTGCGGGAAGACGTAGCTCCTCGCGTAAGGGCGTAATGGAAAGAGGGGTATTCGCTATCCCGGAAACGATTTCAGTCAGGAGCTTATCAGCATAGTGTGGCCTCATCCGATTGACCTCCATGGCCTGCATCGTCTGCCTGTTCCGGTCTTGCTCTGCTGTCCGCCAGGCTTGAGTGGCTTTTTTTACAGCCTCGTTAATCTCCACTGGATCCACGGGCTTAAGAATATAGTCCATGCCTCCCCGGCGGATGACCTGTCGAACCAAGTCAAAATCATCATAGCCACTGACCACCACGACTCTGGTTGCTGGGGAATTGACTTGAATCCACTCCATCAGTGCTATCCCATCCTTGCCGGGCATCCGCATATCCGTGAGTACAACGGGTGGGGAAAGGGCGGTAATGACCTCAATCGCCTGATCGCCCGACTCGGCTTCAATCACCTCGCTCACACCGCAAGCTTCCCAATGTACGAGCATCCGTATGGCATGGCGCACATGCTTCTCATCATCCACAATCAGGACTTTCATTGACAGATCACTCTCCCTTAATATGAATCTCCGTATGGGCTTCCGTGCGAATTTCGAGTGTGTACCGGACACCATGAGGCAGAATGTTGTCTACGCACAGGGTGTTAGAACCATCCTCCGAGTGAAGCTGAATACGCAATAGAACATTACGAAGGCCAATGGAGTCCTGCTCGCTAGTGTCTGGCTCCTCGTAGGCTTTTAGCGGACGTTTTAACATATGCTGGAGTTGCTCCAACTCGGCTTGTGGAATGTTAGTTCCGTTATTTTCCACTGTTATTTTCACAATGCCTTCCCGGATTCGGCTGCCTGTAATGCGAATTTCACCGGGCCCCAGCCGGGGATCGGCACCGTGCTTAAAGTAGTTTTCCACCAACGGTTGGAGAATCATTTTAGGCACCCGATCATTCAGGACCTCATCCTCCCACTGGTAAGTGACTTCTAATTGCTCACCGAAGCGTTCCTTTTGCAAATCAAGATATTGTTTTACATGTTCGGCTTCTTCCTTAAGTGTAACGACCGTATGGTCCCTCATATTATAGCGCAGCATTTTGGCAAGGGAAGAGAGCAGCGAATAAATTCGCGGCACCTCATGCTGTAGAGCCAGGGTTCCAATAGACTGTAGCGTATTATATAAAAAGTGAGGATTAATCTGTGCCTGAAGCGCTTTCAATTGATGTGTCTTGTTAGCCAGCTCCAGCTTGTATTCCCGCAAAATGAGGTTATTGATGGTATCCATCATCTGTCTGAAACGGCGCGACAGTACTCCGATTTCATCGTTACTCATGGCCCGAATGTCTACATCCAGTTGACCGGACTGAATCTGGTTTATGTAACGAGTCAGTCGCTTAATAGGTGCCGTGATTTTTATCGAAATCCATAACGTGGCAACAATGGCAAGTAGCAATGCTGCGCCTGTAATGACCGCATTGATCTGAGTCAGGCGGGTAGCCCGTAAATACAGCGTACGATGTGGAATTTTCTTGACGAGTGTCCAGCCTGACAAGTTGGCATCCAGCTTGCCGTACACGTGCAGTGCTGTATCATCCTCAATCACTCCGTGCTCGCCTTCTTTAGAAATTCGATTGAGCAGGTCAGATTCCTTCCAGTGTGTTCCAATTGATGCTTCTTTTCCGCTATATATGATCGTTCCGTTTCGATCGATCAAAAACAGCTCCTCTGTATCCGCATCATACAATTGACGGCAAATACTGCGCAGCGGCTCCAGATCAACATCTATAGCCAGTACCCCAAGCGTCTCTGAGGCAGGAATGTTCCGAATCGCCCGATGAAGTGTAAATACTTGCTGCTCTGTGCTGTGCTCCGCATAGGAAACCGCCGAAAAGCCGTACAAATGCTTCATATGCGTGGGCTGTATGAACAGTCCGGAAGGCCCATAATGAATAAAACCGGTAAAGGGCTCCAGCCGGAATTCCCGTAGAGGAACCGTGCTGGTAATCAGCGTAGATTGCCCGGCCTCAAAAGAATGCAAATACACCTGGTCAATGCCTGACGTAGCATTCATCATCGTTTGCAGAGTGGTGTATATTTCAGCGACGGCCCGGTAATCATCCGGGATTTTGGCCAGATTACGCAGAAAATGAGGGTCATTATAGACTCCGATGGACGCGCGATTCAAACCCTGTAAATAGTTATCCAAATTCGTAATTCCCTGAAAAATAAGCCGCTCATTTTCTTGTGTGGCCTGCTCCCGCAAGGAGTGCTTGGTGAGAACGAAGGTCATGGTCATCGACAGCAGTAGCGGCAGGGTGACCGCAATGAGCAAAAACCAGATTAGGCGAGAACGAATACTGTAAAATTTCATGCAGTGAGCTCCTTTCACAATTCAAGGCGAGCCAGAGGTCAATATTTTCCCCCTTAATGGTTCACGATCCTACGTGTTCTCGAGAGCGCTTATTCGACATAATGAACATGTGAATCGCATATCCTTACGGCCCAAACATCATACTGCTGAAAGAAAGCCGTAAAGGAGCGTTCCAGACACCAATAGACAACATAAGGGGGGATCGGTTTGAATCGCGCCAAGTCGTCGCAATGGCTACAGCAATGGATTTTTGTAGGGCCGTCGACGTTATTTTTCGTTATCATTATTGTAATCCCTTTCATGCTCGGAATGTACTATTCTTTTACAGAGTGGAATGGAGTAGCCAATCAGGCAAAGTGGGTCGGGCTGGATAATTTCAGTCACATTTTATGGAATGATGACAAATTTGGGACAGCGTTCTGGTTTACGGTCCGTTTTACGGTGGTAGGAGTGGTGGCTGCGAATATTTTTGGCTTTCTGCTGGCGTATTTTCTAACCAAACCGTTGAAAACAAAAAATGTACTAAGGACCATCTTTTTTATGCCCAATGTGATCGGAGGTCTGTTGCTGGGCTTTATCTGGCAGTTTATTTTCGTCAAGGGATTTGCAGCAATCGGAGAGAGCACGAACTTGTCCTTCTTCAATCTGTCCTGGTTAGGAGATGAGATCACGGCCTTCTGGGGCATTGTAATCGTGTTTATCTGGCAAACTGCCGGGTATTTGATGGTGATTTATATCTCTTCCCTAACCAATGTGCCCCGCGATATGCTAGAAGCAGCCGAAATTGACGGAGCTAGTCGGATGCAAATTTTGCGGTCGATTATACTTCCTTTAATCATGCCTGCCGTTACGGTTTGTCTTTTCCTGGCGATATCATGGTCATTCAAAATGTTCGATCTTAATTTGTCACTGACCAAAGGCGGTCCCTTCGGGTCCACAGAGTCGGTTGCACTCAATATTTACAATGAAGCGTTTGTGAATAATCGTTATGGGCTGGGAACAGCTAAAGCACTCATTTTCTTTATCATTGTTGCTCTGGTTACGAGCCTTCAGGTACGACTGACGAAAAGTCGGGAGGTGGAAGCGTAAATGGAAACAAGCAAGCGCTACCGCTTTGGAACATGGGCGACCGAGATAGTGATGATCCTCGTCGCATTGTTATTCCTCGTCCCGTTTTACTTTTTATTCGTGAATTCGGTCAAAAGCTTTGGTGACCTGCTCACCGATTCTGCGGCCTGGCCACAAACCTTTGTATGGAGCAACTACGCTAGAGCGTGGAGCATCACACGTTTTCCCGAAGCTTTATGGAATTCATTCGTGGTTACGGTAGTTAGTAATCTGCTGCTCGTACTGATCAGCTCAATGGCAGCTTACCGAATGGTCCGGCGTCCGACGCGTTATAATCGAGTGTTGTTCAGCCTGTTCGTAGCTGCTATGGTTATTCCTTTTCAATCGGTGATGATTCCTTTGGTCAAGGTTGTAAGTACACTGGATTTAATGAACAGTATAAGTGGTCTGGTCATCTGTTATCTGGGATTCGGAGCTCCAATGTCGATCTTTCTCTTTCATGGATTCGTCAAAGGTGTGCCAGTCGAGGTGGAAGAAGCAGCTACGGTGGACGGCTGTACGCCTTACGGAGTGTTTTTCCGAATTGTGTATCCGTTGATGCTGCCGATGATGGTAACTGTTATTATTTTAAATACGCTCTGGATTTGGAATGATTATCTCCTGCCTTCTCTGGTACTGCAAAAGGCTGAGCTGCGCACGATTCCGATTGCGACCTATGCCTTTTTCGGACAATACACAAAGCAGTGGGATTTGGCTTTGCCTGCTCTGGTGCTGGGCATCTTGCCAGTCATCGCATTCTTTCTGGCTATGCAAAAATATATTATACAAGGTATTATGGCGGGTTCGGTCAAGGGTTGAGTGTGGGATGAGCTGAAAATGTACACGGTGTGCCACTCCGCAAACGGAGGGTGCTTACCATCGCTGTTAGCCTCCAGATTTCCCTGAATAAACGAATAAAGGTGGGAATCTAGAGACAAAGGCGAGCGCTATCGCTTGTTCAGCACCATTCCGTTAGCTCCGTTTCCACATGAATTTTTCGAGTTCATCTGGTATGAATTTAGAATAGAAAGGAACATCAAAATGAAAACGCATACCTTTAAAAAGAAAGCTCAAGCATTAATCTTGCTTCTCGCGGCCTTTGCCCTGGTTTTGGCAGGTTGTAACAGCAGTGGCGGACAAAACGCAGGCAAAGAGGAAGTGAAGGAAAAAACAATTCACATTTTTCAGTTCAAGGTAGAGATTGCAGAAGCGCTGAACCGCATGAAGGCGGAATACGAAGCGTCTCACCCAGGGATCAAGCTCGATATTCAGACCGTGGGCGGGGGCAGTGATTACGGAGCTGCGTTAAAGGCGAAGTTTGCTTCCGGGGAGCAGCCGGATATTTTTAACGTCGGCGGTTACCGCGAGCTGGATACGTGGCTGGAATATTTGGAGGACCTGTCTGACCAGCCTTGGGTTGGGGATGTGGTCGATGTCGCCAAAGAGCCGATGACCAAAGACGGCAAGCTGTATGGCCAGCCGATGAATCTGGAAGGGTACGGCTTTATTTATAACAAGGATCTGTTCAAGAAGGCGGGGATTACGGAGACCCCTAAAACATTGTCCGAACTGGAGGGAGCTGCACAAAAGCTCCAAGCCGCTGGGATTACTCCATTTTCTAATGGATATCAGGAGTTTTGGGTGCTGGGCAATCATTTGCTGAACGTGGCATTTGCCAATCAGCCAGACCCTTCGGCCTTCGTTAAGGGACTGAATGATGGAACTGCAAAGATTCCGGGCAACGCTGTATTTGCCGAGTGGGTTAAGTTGTTCGATCTGACACTGAAGTATGGGAATACGAAGCCGCTCACGACTGATTACAACACGCAGGTAACGAACTTCGCCACTGGAAAGGCTGCCATGATGCAGCAAGGAAACTGGACTCAGGTCCAAATTGACGGAATTAATCCGAAGCTGAATCTGGGGATTTTGCCTATGCCGATTGGTGAAGACGCAACAGCCGGAGATAAGCTGTTTGTAGGTGTCGCCAACAACTGGGTGGTTAATAAAAATTCGTCTGTCAAACCCGAGGCGAAAGAGTTCTTAAACTGGATGGTAACATCCGAGCAGGGTAAAAAGTATATCACCAAGGAATTCAAGTTTATTCCAGCGTTCAAGAGCATCGAAGGGGCAGAGGCTGATATGGGCCAATTGGGTGCTGAAGTGGTGAAGTACAGTAAGGAAAACAAACTGCTGGGCTGGTTCTTTAGCCGCTATCCTGAAGGAGCACAGCAAGAATTCGGAAGTCAGATGCAAGCCTATGTGGCAGGTAAATCGGATGCTGGGAAGCTATTCGATGATTTCCAGAAAACATGGGAAAATTTGAAGACTAAATAAGAACAAAAGCACGCGATAAAGCCTTCGTATGTCAGGGAAATTGCATGATCCTGAACATACGAAGGCTTTTTTGCAAAATTAATTATATATGGTAATGGAGAAGAACAATATCCCCGCGGCGTTCTATTTCTTGGAGTTCAAACGTACTTGGTAGTGTTCCCTCTGGAAATAACGGTATTCCTTGTCCAAGCACTTTGGGAATGATCGCAATGATAGCTTTCTCCAGCAGTCCAGCTTGTAAGAAGGCCTGGACTAACTGGCCTCCACCGACTAGCCATACCGCACCTTCCGATTGTCCTTGTAGACGTGGAACCAGTTCAGTCAGAGCTTCGTCCGTAAATGTAATATGTGGCGCCTGCTGTTGCTCCGTTAATGCTCGTGTGAGCACATAGCATGGCTTTCCAGCATAAGGGAAATCATCTGAGAGCTTCAATACTTCCTCATACGTCAGTCTGCCCATCAGCACCGTACCAACGGTATCGTAAAAGTCGGCATATCCATTGTCCCCACCATCCCCTTTAACATCATACAGCCAGTCCACCGAACCGTCCGGCAAAGCGATATACCCGTCGAGACTCATGGCAATATACAGCACAACTGCGTTTGATTTCAAATCCTTCATAGTGTTCATTCACTCCTTTCTATATCCTAATGTTACAATGTATTTATGACATCGTATGTCGTAGTTAAACGGTCATTTTAAATTAATTTTTGATTAGAGGGGTACCTTATGAACGAACGCAGAATTGCTCTTATGAGGATACTGGATTCCCGAAAAAAATATACGGCGCGTGAGCTGGCTGAACGTTTTGGTGTCTCCGTCAGGACGATACAGAGAGATCTCGACTATTTGCAGCAGACCGGATTACCCCTTTATACCGAAATGGGTCCTCATGGCGGGTATCGGGCACTTCCCAATCGGCTTCTTCCTCCCCTTCATCTTGCTCGTGACGAGGCCTTGGGTCTTTTTCTCATGCTGCAACTGTTGGAGAACATTCCAGATATCCCTTTTGGCTCAGTTCGTGAGCATTTATCCGAGCACTATTATGCCGAACTTCCACAGGATGTGCAGGACAGCATCGATCAATTAAAGGAGTACATTTCTTTTCGTATGCTACCTACTCACGCAGAGTCACCCTACACCTCAATCATTTTGGAGGCTGCGCTGAATAAGCGCCGGGTGAACATGCATTACCGCTCCGCTTCCGGGGCAAAGTGGACTCAGGTATATCCGATTGGACTGTATTTTGATCACGGATATTGGTACATGCCAGCGTATAGCAGAGACCGCATCATTTTGTATCGTTCAGATCGGGTGATCACAATAACGATGCTGGACGACACCTTGGACACCCTTCCTACACTTCAAGAATGGTTGGCTTCGGAGGATTCCCGTATAGGAATTCCGTCCAAAATAAAATTTACCGCATTGGGTGTCAGGCTGGCTGGATCAGATGCCCTCTTCCAAAATGTTTCCCATCAGGAAGGGCAGGCTCAGGAATGGCAGGGATATATTCCGGTCGAAGAGTTTAGATATGTATCCCGACTTTTGCTAAAATACGGGCCAGAGGCCGAGGTCGTATTTCCCAAAGAACTGCGTGTACAGGTCAAGCAACTGTTGCAAGACAGCCTGAACCCTTATCTGAAGGATGCAAAAGCGGATGATGAAGAAAAAGACAATTAATCCTGTAAATTGATTCTCTTATTTATAGTTAACCACATGAATATTTAAGGTTATTGACTTATGACTTTCCATTTATTTTTGTGATAAAGTTTTGAAAAGAGCCCGTTTTCGTATATGATGAAGAGTAATAATTCAAAAGGCTGGACGGGAGACAGATATGAATCAACCGCTTTATGGGATATGGCTCGGAGATGTGTTTTTTTGCTTTTCTGGTGAGACGTCGGAACCACGTATCGATGCGTGGAGCAGTGTAATTCGCAGGCTGACGCTAAAGGGAGACCTTCGGCCGTTTCGGCAGGCTGCGTTGCGCCTTGCCGAGGTACGAATACCGAACACTGCTCGTGTGGAAACCGCGGGCAGAGGTGGCAAAAGACGTTCCATGCTGGGGCGTACATTGGAGGGCTTGGCGCTGGAACCGCGCGAGACGATGGCACTGCTGACCCGCATGGACGAGAAGGGCTGTGCGGCATCGGGCATTACGCTGGGCGAGGAAATGCAATATTGGCAAAAAGCCGCTTATTTTGCGCTAGAGCTGATGCAGCGGGGCGAAATTACGCCATCGCTTACAGAGGCGCGTCCATCGGGACCGCGTCGTCGCGGTCCGGAAGCGGCTGTCGGGGTGTGGATTCCTCGTCTGTATCAAGAGGAGGACATACGCCGCTTTCATGAGCTGGCTGCTGCAATGCCGGCTGTTTGTATGGCGGCTCCTGCCGTTTTCGCGGGTAAGGAGCCTGAAACACGCGAGGATGCAGCCGGAATCGTGCTGTACTCCTTCTTGTGTGCGGTCATCCATGCGGAAACGACCGCGGTGTTGGCAGCATCAGACCGTGAGCTGGGACGATATCGTGCAGAGTATCGGCGCGGAGGATCGCCGCTGACAGAGCTATGGTGGAACAGTCTGCTGACAGGTTCCCGCCCGGTGGCGATTCAGGGAACGCCCGCGGAGATGGAGGAGCTGGTTCTCCAAGCGTCCTCTCTTAAGGGAAGCGCAATGCCTGTCACGGAGCGGGAAGACAAGGAGCCGATAGAAGGGCAACTGCGGTTGTGCCTTCGTTTGGAGCCTTCGCTGGAAGAGAGTGTGAAGGAATGGCGCATTACCTTTTGGGCAGAAAGCGATGCTGAGCCGGGGTTGCGACTGCCTGCTCTGGCACTGTGGGCGCATCCTGAACGCGATCTGGTTCGCGGCGGAATTGTATATCGTCAAGTGCAGGCGCAACTGCTAATGAGGCTCGGACAGGCTGCTGAAGCGGCACCTATATTGCAAGAAGCGTTGAACCGCCCTTATCCCGAAGGGCTGACACTGGAGCCGGAGATGTTCTTCCGCTTCCTGACGGAAGCCGTTCCCGCATTACAAAAGAACGGTATTACCGTGCAAATGCCTTCACGCTGGAGCCGGGAGGGCCGAAGACGTGCAGGCTTGCGGCTCAAAATGCGTTCGACAGAGCAGGGTGCCAAGCCGGATGGTGTGATTGCCGATACATCGACTGTCGGCATTAACCGCATGATTTCGTTTGATGCCGAGGCTGTGCTGGGTGATACAACTTTGACGATGGAGGAACTGGAAAGCATTGTCGCCGCTAATTTGCCGTATGTACGTCTCGGAGGGGAATGGATCGAGGTCGATCCTAAGGAAATTCGTCAGGTGCTGCGCTTTATCAAGCGCGGTGAGAACGGTGAGATGAGCTTGTCCGAATGGATGCATCTGGCGGCAGAAAATGAAAGTGCAGGCGAGGCCTCATGGAAAGGCTTGTCCATCTTTGGCGCGGAATCCGCCGGATTGCTTGCGTCTTTGGCTGAGGGCGGCGTACTTCGTTCGGTAGAGCCGCGACCTGTGCCAGAGACGCTGCACGGCGCATTACGGCCCTATCAAGAGCGCGGCTTTCAATGGCTGGCCGCGATGCGTGGATTAGGTTTTGGCGTCTGCCTTGCGGACGATATGGGGCTTGGTAAAACGATTCAGGTCATCACCTGCCTACTCGACGGTGGCATCGGCGCAGATGATCAACGTCCGGCGTTGATCATCTGTCCAACGTCCTTGCTCGGCAACTGGCAGCGCGAGTTGAAACGCTTTTCACCGGATTTGTCACTGTATATTCACCATGGAAACCAGCGACTCCACGGCGAGCTGTTTCAGGAAAGTGTACGTGAGTATGATATCGTCCTCACTACCTATCATTTGGCGGGACGGGACGGTAGCGATTTATCTGCGGTATACTGGTCCTCCATCGTGTTGGATGAAGCGCAATATATAAAAAATGCACGAACAAAGCAAGCACAAAGCGTCATGAAGCTGTCTGCTCCACATCGGATTGCCATGACGGGTACCCCGGTAGAGAATCGGCTGAGCGAGCTGTGGTCTATTTTTCAATTCCTGAACCCAGGTTACCTCGGTACGGCGTCTTCATTCCGCCAACGGTACAGTCTGGCGGGAGAGGAGCGGGGGTCTGCGTTGCGTGAGCTTCATCGCCTCGTCTCCCCGTTCATGCTGCGTCGACTCAAAAGCGACCCAGATATACGCAAGGATTTGCCGGAGAAGCTGGAGTTGAAATCCTACTGTGTACTGACACCGGAGCAGGCCGGATTGTATCGGGGCGTAGTGGATCAATTATTGGGAACACTGGATGGGCAGATCGGTATAGCTCGCAAAGGGCTTGTTCTGTCTTCACTGACCAAGTTGAAGCAGATTTGTGACCATCCGGGTCTGATCATTCCGGGTCGGGCTGATAGTGGTAAAACGCAAAACTCGGGCAAAATGGAGCGACTGCTGGAATTGGTAGAAACCATTCGCGAGAACGATGAATCGGCGCTGATTTTCACCCAATATGTATCGATGGGAGAACTACTGGTTTCCCGCTTGGCCAAAATTCTGGGAGAAGAGCCATATTTCCTGCATGGGGGACTGGCGAAAACCAGACGGGACGAAATGGTTCACAACTTCCAGCAGGGAAAAGGGCCGAATATATTCGTACTTTCCTTGCGTGCAGGTGGTGTGGGTCTGAACCTGACACGTGCCAGCCATGTCATTCACTATGACCGCTGGTGGAATCCTGCAGTGGAAAATCAGGCGACAGACCGTGTGTTTCGTATTGGTCAAAGCCGCAATGTACAAGTGCACAAGCTGATTTGCCAAGGTACACTGGAGGAGCGGATCGACGAGTTGATCGAGAGCAAAAAGGCACTTTCCGAGCAGGTTGTCGGCTCCGGTGAACATTGGCTCACCGAAATGTCTGATGATGAATTGCGCGGTCTGATTGCGTTGCAAAATGATGTATGGATTGAGTGAGCAGAGAAAGGATGAAGGCGATGACGAGGCCGCGAGTGAAGCTGAAAGTAACTGACGGTCAATGGATAGCGGAATTAGACAGAAATGGCTTGGAAGGCGAATCAACGGGTGTATCTTCCACACATACTGTCCAATGGACTGGCCCAGCGCCTGTACTGAACCCCGAACAGCGAAAGGCATGGCTGGAGCAGCTAAAAGCAGATCCTTTGGACATCTACCGCTTTTTGCAAGGGGAAACCTGTCTATCGCTGGATGAGATCGTTCAGCTAGCAGCTGAGACAGCCACTTCCAGCATGGAGGATGGCGTGGGTGTAGTCGACGATGTGAAGAAGGCTCTTCAGACCGGGATGGAAAGCGAGCCGCAGACCTGTCTGGAATTGATCGGAATGACGCGGGAAGAGCTGCTGGAGTACGTATTCAGTGCTTGGGCCGGAGAGTTATCTCATGTGCAGGGGACATCCCCCGCGCTTGAGTCTACCTCGCGGCCGGAAGGCGGACGCAGTGGATCGGCTGCGATTAGCGAATGGATTGCCGAGTCAGCGGCAGAAGGAGCATTACATCGTCCCGGTGCAGGTTTTCATGCGATTGAGATTCATCTGCCGCAGAAGCTTGTTCCTAAGAAGGAAGCGGATATTACGGCTTTGCTGCCGGGTTTACCCCGTGCGGAAGAGGCATTGAAACTCATACGTGAACGGGTAGCCGAGCGGGCCCGAGCTGCAATTCCGCAAAAACGTCATACTCCGTAACAATTCGGGTATATACTTCCTTTTTCGAGTCTATTCGCCTTCATCGAACGGGATAACGGCTTCGAAGAGTGTCCAAAGTTCAGTTACAATGGGGGAACGGAAAAGTCACTGCAAGTCATGTATCAATTGCAATATTGGAGGAGATACCAGCATGAAACGACATATACAACAGACGCGCACATCTCAGCGATGGACCAAAGCGCTCATTCCAGGGCTGATCCTGCCAGGGCTATTACTGGCAGCCTGCCAGCAGGGAGGATCAGGTGGACAGGAAAGCGAGCCGTTAAAGTCATCTACAGCGGTACAGGAGAATGTGCAGCCTTCCACCCAGCCGGATGCGGGCAATGGCAGCACTAGTGCTGGACAAGCCTCTGCGGGTACAGAAAGTGGACAAGCCGACCCAGTGATGGCGTTGCGGAGCCAGAGTGCGCTGCAAGCCACGGTTAAGGAAGAGGATGGAACCGCGATTGTCACCAATGCGACTTCGGATACAGTCGTTGTGAACAAAAAGCGCAGCTTGCCTGTGGGCTATGTCCCAGACGACCTGGTGGAGCCGCAGGTGCAATTTTCCTTCGAGGGACCGCACGAAAAGCGGCATTTGCGTAAAGATGCGGCAGAGGCACTGGAGAAGCTGTTCGACGGTGCGAAAAAGGACGGCATTGAGCTGCGTGCGGTATCGGGATACCGTTCCTATAAGCGTCAGGTGTCTATTTTCGACAACAATGTAAAGACAAAGGGACAGGAATATGCCTCTAAAGTCAGCGCTGTACCGGGTACGAGTGAGCATCAGACGGGATTGTCCATTGATGTATCCAGCCCAAGCGTAGGTAATGCGCTGGAGCAATCCTTCGGAGCTTCCAAGGAAGGCGAATGGTTGGAACAACATGCACCGGAATACGGATTTATTATTCGTTATATGAAGGGTAAGGAAGATGTGACCGGCTACGTGTACGAGCCTTGGCATATCCGTTATGTGGGAATAGACATTGCGGAGGATGTAGCCAAGCAGGGGATGACGCTGGAGGAATATTTCGACGAGAACAATATCAAGCTGTAGCAGCTAAAATCAAGCCGTAATCCTAGGGATTGCGGCTTTTTGTCGTGTTTTTCTTCCAAATTGAACCTTTTCAAGGTAGAATCTCGTATAGTGATCAACGACAGAAGCGCTTTGATTTGTTGCAAACCTCATGACAGAAGCGTACAGGAAGGGAAGGGAATCATCATTTATTATTCATTAACGTATCGCGAATGGTCGGAAGACACTCAAAAGGAACTGCGCAGCCTGACACGGGAATCCGTATCGGGAGATGAGCTGTTTCTACGCAAGCTTGTAGACGCTACGCGTCTCCATGACAAACTATGGTCGCATATCTCGAATGAAAGTGAGGAACATACGGATCATTCCGTCTATGTGACTGAATTTACAGGGGAACGTGCAAAGCCTTACGGTGCGTCTATCACAGACCTCGTGCTTGCCAGTGAGGGAGGTTACACTTCCACATACAGTGCAATGTACTGGATATGGCATGAACCTGCATTCCGTAGTATGGATCAGCGGGAAGGTTCGGTATTTACTTTGGAGTTGGCCCAACGGCTATTAGATCACTATACAGTACTGGGTGGCAAAACATATGAATTTATATATTCGGTACTGGACCCTCAGCTGAAAAAGGTACATCTGTTTGTGAAGGAGGTCGATCTGTGATGGAGCATTCTTGGGAAAAAATGAAATCCAAGCCCGGCTCTCGTACACGGATGGCGGCCTTTGCCCTGATGTTGGCTGTCCCGGCCGCTCTGACGGGTTGCGGTGACGACGAGTATTATGACTGCGATGAGCTTCCTATATCGGAACAAACGGCGTGTCGGGATTCAGGCAGCAGTGGGTATTACTATGGCGGATCGACTTATTATAGTGGAGGCTCCTCATACCATAGCAGTCGTTCTTCTTCCAGCTCATACCGCAAAAGCTCATCCTCATCTTCCAGCTCACACAGCGGTTTTGGCAGCAGCGGCTCACGCAGCGGCTTTTTCTCTGGGGGTTAAGATGAGCATGCGCACGATTCGGCAATTGCCTTATGAACATGATGAGCTTTTTAAGGGTGAAATCAGCCGTATCATCCCGTATCACCGCATGTATGGCAAGTCCTATTGCGTGCCGGCCTTAACGGTATATCGGGAAAGCGAGCTGGCAGAGCTTCAGGTTGCTTCTGAGGCGGTACATCGTATTTATCGCAAGGTTCAGCAATTCGTTCAGCGCTATATGCCGGATGAATACCTGGTGGAACGGTTGGGGATTCATCCGGGCTTGCTGCGTGCTGCACGTATGGAGGCCGAGCCGGATGGGATAACCCGCCAGGACTGGATTGTGGGGGAAGCGGGTATCAAGTGCATTGAGAATAACACCGATACCCCAACCGGAATTCCCGAGGTGGCTTATCTCGAAGGAAAGCTGCTAGAGGTGCTGAGTAAGGGAGGAATGTCGGAGGATGACAATGCACTACATGGACCCTCAACTGGAATGGACGAGGCGATTCAGTCTGCCTTGACGGAGCTCATCCATTTTTATAGCCGCAAGGGATTAGGGACAAAGGTGTATTTCACTTGCTATGACTGGCACATCGAGGATCAGACGAACACCAAATATATTATGCGTTTATGTGAACAAGCCGGATTCGAAGTCGTTTATGCTCCTTTGGAAGAACTGGAGATTATCCCGAATGAAGGATTGTATCACCGGGGAGAGCAAATCCGCATTCTCTATCGCCTGTATCCGCTGGAGTATCTAATTGATGACCGGGAGGAGAATACGGGGCTTGAGGTGGGGCAGGAGCTAATGGATATGGTGGCAGACGGGAAAATAGGATTAATCAACCCACCGCAGCATATCATTACCCAGAGCAAAGGGTTCACCGCAACCGTATGGTCACTGTATGAGCGCAATGAGCAGACACCAGAGTTCTGTGGTTTTCGTTTGTTTGACGATCGCGAGCTGGAGGTGATACGAACCTACCTGCTGCCTACGTATTTTGAACCCTCGGTGTTTATGCAAAATAAAGAGCCCTATGTGGCCAAAGGTATATGGGGTCGGGAGGGTAAAGGGACGCACTTGATTGAACATACCGAAGACGAGGAGAGACTAGAAGGCGTCTTGGGAAAGGTTCAAAATGCGAAGACCGACCATCCTGATCTGCTTCACCAAGCTGATGCTCCACGAACGCCTGAGCAGGAGGAAGCCGCACATATTGCCGCTTATTATGAAGGACAGCCTAAGATTTATCAGCGGCTGTGGCCGATGCAGAGCGCAGAGGTACAGACCGAGGAAGGGCTATTTCACGGCTATGTGTTAACAGGCATATTTGTAATTGGGGGGCGTTTTGCGGGTGTCCTGCCGCGAATCGGTGAAAAGGTAACAGGTGATATGGCCTACTATTGCGCCGCCGCCATTGCCACCGTACCTCCTAATCCGCCGGTTGTATAAGCTAAATTGAAAAATATACAATATTCGAACATATCTGTTCATTTTCACAAGTGAGGATTTTGCAAAATCCTGAAGTATCATAAGGAGGAAGAAAATTGGACTCTCATATCAGTTTGGGCAACGCACTGGGCAATGTAGGTATCGGCCTGCTTATCCTGTTTGCCATCTTAATCGTAGGTTATTTTGTATTCAGCTTACTGACACGTTATAACGATAATCAAGAAATCGCACGCGGCAATGAGGCGGCAGGCATCTATATGGGGGCAAAGCTGCTAGGTCTGTGTATCATCGTGGGGATGGTGTCGTACAGCAGTCATTCATGGCTCGATATGCTGGCCTGGTCGGCTGTGGGCATTGTAGTGCTGTGTCTCGTCTATGTGATTTTTGATCTGGTGACGCCGAGTACCAAGGTGTGCGAGGAAATTGCCAAGGGCAATGTGGCTCTGGCACAGCTGCTGCGCTCGGTCATCGTCGGGGTGTCTTTTGTGGTAGGTACATTTTTGATGTAGTCGACATAGAGAAGGAATACCAAGGATCTGCAATACCGGACAACGGAGCTGCAGATCCTTTTTTTATGGAACATTGTATTCACTGCCCGGCATCAGACTGTTGAATTAAGGGTTGCAACGATCACTTCCTGTGGGGACTATTCTACAAAGCAACGGGTGATACTGCATAGCAAAAGGAATTCGCTACAGAGTTCAAACCAAATTGAAGAGAAGGGAGTTCTGAACCTATGAGTACCACCACCTTCCCAACCAAACAAATTCGGATGGGTATCATTGGCCTGGGTCTTATCGCTGAATATCACATGAGATCACTGCACACCATCTCGGGGGTATCTATTGTGGCCATTAGTGATGTGAATCCCAATCGCCTTCAAGCCATCGGAGAGCAATTGCAACTGCCTCCTTCCAAGCGGTACGCCCATTATGAAGCATTAATCCGTGACCCAGAAGTAGATGCGATTCTGTCGCTGACACCCAATGATGTGCATTTTGACATTATTCGTATTGCGCTGGAAAAACACAAAGCTGTACTGGCAGAAAAACCATTGACTCTCACATGGGAGGAAGCGGATCGGTTGAACAAGCTATATACAGCGAATCCGGTGCCTTTGCTGGTTCACTATAAGCATCGCTACGGCGCGGCCTTCCAATATACCAAGCAACTGCTGGATGAGCAAAAGCTGGGTAAAATCTATAACATTCAATTTCGTTATCTAATGGATGCATTTGCGCCGTATCGTCAGCATCCGTATACTTGGCGTCACAATTTAGCCAAGGCTGGTTCTGGAGTAGTGGGGGATACAGCCTCACATATCATTGATCTGGCCCGTTTTTTGGTGGGTGAATTTAAAAGTGTCGCAGCGCTGCTACATACCATTACACCCGAGCGGCTCGATCCGATCACGGGCCTGCCTGTAAAAGTGGATGTGGAAGATCTCGCTGCCTTTCATGGCATCGTAGGCGACAATACCGTGGGAACCTTTATCACACATAAAAATGCCATCGGCATACGGCACGATATCGAAGTCGATATCTATGGAGAACTGGGTACGCTGCACGCCAGCCTCAGTAATCCGGAAAGTATCCGCATTGTGCTGCGTGACCTAGAACACCCGGATGCCGAATACGAGACTTGGACTGTCCCTGCAATCTATAATCATACGGCCTATGAAGATTTTGTTGAGCTGGCAAGGGGAGAGTCTGTGGATCGTGCCCCCTTATTCGAGGACGGCTACAAAAACCAGTGGGTACTTGAGAAAATACTGCAATCATGGAAAGAGAATGGACGTTTAGTAGAAGTGTAGGGACCCGCAAGAGGGTTCCTTGGAAAGAGCAGCCATCTTGCGGTTTAGCAATTCAATTACCTGTAAAGACATCTTTTTCATCATTTTCGCATCGCAACGCTTATAGGGCCTTCGCCTTCACACTCCTTTACCATCAATTTTGTTCCGCATGCATAGTAATGTTTCATGTGAGCTCCACCCTTGTATCCCATTTTTAAAATTGTAAATGTTACTCTTTATCCCTTTTCTTGCTGCGTTCTTACCCGTCTAGCCCCGATCAGCCGCCAGCCTGTTAACAATGCCGCCACAAGACAGATGGACGCAGACGTCATAAAGACTACATGCATGCCTGCCAGAAAAATTTCTGGATGACCCGGGACCAAGCCGGTGACCCGATAACCAGCCTCTTTACTCATAATATAAAAGAGGATTGATGTGGCCAAGGTGATCCCCACAACCATACCGACGTTGCGAACCAGCGAATTGACGCTACCGGCTGAGCCGAGCTGTGTGCGGGGTACCGTGGACATAATCAGCGAGTTGTTCGGCGATTGGAATAAACCACTGCCAATGCCCAGCATGGCAATCCACAGACCCACGAGCGGGATGGAGCTGCCTGCATGCAGTTGGGCCAATCCAATCTGGGCAATGACCATAACGACCAGCCCGGCGAATGTGAGCAGTTCAGACCCGATTTTATCGGAAAGCGCACCGCTGAGTGGGGCCACAATAACCATAGAGATGGGGAACAACATCAGCAGGAACCCGGCATGAAAAGGCGACAAGTTCAGCATATTCTGCGCATAAAAAGGTGAAATGATGTTAAAGCAAAAGTTAGCGACGAACACCAGAAATGCACACAAAATACTGAGCGAAAATAACGGATTTTTGAATAGCGCGAGCTGTAGCAGTGGCTGTGGACGACGAAGTTCCAATCGAATAAACATGGCAAAAGCAACTACAGCCATCACCAGCGAAGCAACGATACGTTTGTCGCCATACCCGACCTGTTGTCCCAGCAACAATCCGACGAACAAAGTGAGAATAAAAATAGCAAATACCAAGCTACCGGGAACGTCAATTTTATCTTTCACCTTGATCAAATCCTTCGGCAGAAGCTTCCAGCCAAGAAAGACAGCGACCAATCCTATCGGTACATTGACCCAGAAAATGTACTGCCAGCCGAGCGAGGAGACAATAATACCGCCCAAGCTTGGCCCGGCGATACTACCTAGAGAAACGAAGGTTCCAATGAGGCCAAGTGCTTTGCCCCGTTCATTGGAGGGGAAGACATCTGTCACAATCCCCTGGCTGTTTGCCATGGTCATGGACGCCCCAATCGCCTGAATAATGCGGGAAATCAGCAGCATAGAGAGCGAAGAGCTAAGACCGCACAATAGGGAGCCAAGAATGAATACGATTGTGCCGATTTTAAATATTTTGATTTTACCGACGATATCTCCAAGCTTGCCAAAAAATAAAATAGCGGTACATATCGCCATTAAATAGGCGGTTGTCACCCATTCAATCTGTGCTACGGGTAAATGTAATGTGCGAGACAACACAGGAAGAGCGATATTGACGATGCTTCCATCCAATGTGGACATAAATGTAAACAGATTCAAAACAATTAAAATCAGCCAACGTTTCTTCTGGACTTCGATATTCTCTTGATAGGTTGTAGCCGTTGTAGCAGTTGAACTCATCATTACACCTCGTTATCGTTGACAATTTTCATTTAGTTGCACGCGCAACTAAATGAACGGTTCTAGTGTACAGCAAATTAGTTGCGTGTGCAACAATATTATTGTAAACTTTGCTTTGGTCCCAACTGGGGATGTGTCATTTTTAAGCCAATGAGGTGTATTTGATGAGAAAAAAACAACCGATTGGAAAGCTAATTTCCCACCTGTACCGTCGTAATCAAAAAATATTGTCCAAAAAACTGACTCCTTACGGAATCGGCAGTGGAGGACAACACAGCTTTTTAAAGCTCATTTTGCAGCGGCCGGGCATTACACAAGAGCAGTTGACGAATGAACTTAAATTTGACAAGGCAACCACGGCGCGCTCTGTGAAACAATTGGAGGAATCAGGCTATATTGAACGGAAAACAGACCCAAATGACCGCCGTTCCCATCTTTTGTCTCCTACAGCCAAGGCGCTAGAATTTTCCCCTGTCCTACAAGGAATATTGGACGAGTCCAATGTCAGCCTTGTCCACAATCTATCCGAAGAGGAAGAGGACCTTCTGATCGACCTGCTGCAAAAAATTAGTATAGACCCTGACGAATAAACAAATCAGGAACTAGCCAGAGGATCGTGGCAGGTAAAAGAAAAAGCAGCCCTCACAGAGGATACTCTGTGAGGGCTGCTTGATGCCACGTCATTCAGTCCAAGCCAATTCCTTTGAACGCATTCATGACTAATTGTCGTACATAGGAGTCGTCTAATGGATAACCGGTTACCAACAATCGATAAAAAACGGGCCCATAAATGAGATCGATACATAATTCAATATCGAGATCTTCCTTCAATTCTCCGCGCTCCATTCCGCGCTCAATAAGAAGCCTGGCCTCAAGTCGCCGAGGGTGGAAATATCGGGTCCGGTATGCCTCTGACAATCCTGAATCAAGTTGCCCTTCGCCTATTAACTCCGTAATGATTTTACCCTCTCGACTTATTAAGAACCGCACTAAATTTGTGGCATGAATGAGAATATCATCTAATACAGAGCCCGTGTCGGGCACGGGCAATCTTGCTATGGTGGCTGACAGGAAACCATCCATCACTACGGCAGCTTTGTTAGGCCACCATTTATAAATGGTGGCTTTGCTAACTTTCGCTCGTTCAGCAATTTTTTCTACCGTAACCGCCCCAAAGCCTTGCTCCAACAGTAAATCATAGGAAGCGTTAAGGATAGATTTATGCGTCTCGACATTACGTGGACGTCCTCTTTTGCTCTGCACTGGAATGCTCACCTTCTTAATAGATATAAGTAACCACAAAAAATAAACTATACGTTCAGTATATCAAATACCATATAAAAATAAAAAGTTGATTTTGCCTATTTACAAAACGAAACGTTCAGTATATTATTTAACTATCGAATTAATGAACTATACGTTTAGTATTTAAATTAATGAGGAGGATTATCATGCAAAGAGAACAACAAGCCTTAGAAAGTAACCGTATCTCAAATTGGATGATGTTTTTGTTAGCAGCCGCATGCGGCCTTATTGTTGCCAACCTGTACTATGCTCAAACCCTTGTAGGACCTATTCATATTGCTATGGGTCTTTCTTCTACAGCCGCGGGCTTCATTGTCACCTTGACTCAAATCGGCTATGTGGTGGGATTGCTATTTATCGTACCGCTCAGCGACATTATCGAAAATCGACGGCTCATGGTCGTATCGCTAATCATTACAGTCTGTGCATTGGTTGTTGCCGCTTTTGCTACCAATGCCCCGTTGTTCCTGACCGCATCCTTGTTCATTGGAATTGGATCTGTGGTAGCCCAAATACTGGTGCCGTACGCCACCTATTTAGCATCCGAAGAGCAACGCGGCCGCGTTGTTGGGAATGTCATGAGCGGACTCTTGCTAGGCATTATGTTCGCACGGCCAGTAGCAAGCTTTATCACCAGCATCTGGGGGTGGCAAGCCGTATTTATTTTGTCAGCCATTGTCTTGACGCTGTTGACGATTCTGCTCTCGCGAGCTCTTCCAGAACGCAAGCCTGTGCCTACGGTATCTTACAGTAAATTGATTTTCTCGTTAGGTACTCTTCTAAAACAAACGCCTGCATTGCGTCGCCGTGCCCTCTATCAAGCCTGCCTATTTGGTGCATTCAGCCTATTTTGGACTGTTGTTCCTCTACGTTTGGCGGATGATTTCGGAATGTCCCAACAAGGGATTGCATTGTTTGCTTTAGTAGGCGTAGGTGGTGCGGTAGCTGCTCCGATTGCCGGGAGATTGGCGGATAAAGGCTGGAGTAAAGTATTAACCGGGTTAGCTATGATCATTGCAGCCTTGTCTTTTTTACTCATCTATCTTTTTCAAAGTCATTCGACGGTTGCACTCGTACTTCTCTTTATTTCAGCGATTACACTGGATATGGCTGTATCGGGAAATCTTGTACTTGGACAGCGTGTGATTTACTCCTTGGGAAGTGAAGCGAGAGGGCGTTTGAATGGATTATTCATGTCTATTTTTTTCATAGGCGGAGCGATTGGATCATCATTAGGTGGTTGGTCGTATGCGTTAGGAGGTTGGAATTTCAGTGCTCTGATTGGAGTCGTCCTGCCTGTGCTGGCTTTGCTGTACTTTTTCACTGAGAAAGAAACGAGTGGAGATGTGCGAAAGAAACAAACCACCTGATAGAGGTCAGCTTTAAGTTATGCCGTACGCAAAAACATAATGATTAAAATGGCTGTTCCCAAGAGAAAGCAAAGGGGCGAATAGAGCACACTGTCCCATTTTGCAAAAACGGTTCCTTTCTTTCTCTTGCAGAACCCTACCCATTTGAAATCTCCTATAGAACGTAAAATAAATACGCACGACAACAAGCCTGCACCGTAGGAATGAAAGGACCTGAAAAACAGGAATTGTGTAACTCCACCTAGTTCTAGGACGAACCAAGCGGCTAAAGCTAGTAAAATGGCAACGGTCGATGTCCCTATTTTGGAGGGTTTAAAGAGTAAATCCGTTCCCGTGCTTGGGATCGCTGCCTTAGCGCCTTTTTGTCCGCCGAATACCCAATATAAATGCATGCCGCTCAGTACCCATAGAATTCCGCCAACTGCCCATGTAAGTAATTCCAACATCCCACATCCTCCTTAATTGGGTTCATTCGAAATCCACTCTGTCCAAATCATGTGAATATGCTGTTGAATGGCTTCGTCACTTAATGTCTCTTGCTTGTGACGCTCATACCAGCCTAAGTAGTAATGGTACAACATCCATGATCTCTGAAAGGCTTTCTCTGCCTGCATTCCCTTCTGTATTAAAAGCTCTTTCATAAACTCCATTCTCATCTGTTCAACTTCATCGAGCAAGGAACGGTAACTATCATCCTTCAATGACAGTTTTCGCAGATAAAACAGAAAATCTCCTCGTTTCGTCTTCCCGAACATCTGGGTTAACAACTCTTTGATCCGCTCATCTGCAGCAGCATGGATGATGGACGCTGCAATCACCTGTTGTGTCGTCTGTTCCTTCCATGTCTCCACAATCTGTCTAATGTAGCTGCTGCGATTGTTAAAATACCAATAAAAACTGCTCTTACTGCACCCCAAAGAAACGGCCATTTTTTCAACTACGAGTTGATCAATTCCACCCTGTTCAAAACGTTCGATTCCTTTCCGAATCCATTGTTCTTCTGTGACAATAATTCTAGGCATCTCTCCTTCTCCCTTTCTGTACGGTGTCGTCTAGATAAGTGTATATTATAGTGTTTTCAGAGCTGTGTAAATATGGATACATAAACGCCCACTTGAAATACCTGCGAATTTGATCTATAATGCTGTAGCATATAGTGATATTCAAGGCATTGACCAAAGACATGATTTCCTTGAAGGGCCGTTCAGAGAGAAAAGACGAGGCTGAGAGCTTTTCCGGCAACCGCATGTGAAGTTACCCCTTTGTAGCCGTGACGTTGAACATGTAGCTGTGCAATCTGGCAGTGACATCAGTAAGCGCCTACCGCTTTATCCCCGTTAACGGATACCAATGGAGGGTCACGCATGTGTGCATGAGCATGTTCCGATGAACATGAATGTACGCACAGGAGCGGGCCGAACTAGGGTGGAACCACGAGCTGAACGCACTCGTCCCTTGAGGGAGAGAGGCGTTTTTTTGCGTTCAATTTTTGATATAGCACACAATTTGAATGGAGGCTTTAATCGTGAGTATTCAAGTGAAATTGCCGGATGGAGCCGTACGCGAGTACGAGCAGGGCGTAACGATCGCCGATGTGGCGGGTTCGATCAGCTCCGGGCTGAAAAAGAACGCCGTAGCAGGTAAAGTGAATGGGAAGGCTGTAGACCTGAACACCGTTTTGGACCAGAACGTTGACCTTGAAATCATTACGCTGGACGGTGCAGACGGTCTGGAAATTTATCGCCACAGTACAGCGCATTTGCTGGCACAGGCGCTCAAACGCATTTACGGTGAGAAAAATGTGAAGCTGGGTATCGGTCCGGTCATCGACAGCGGCTTCTACTATGACATTGATATCGAAAACCCCTTGTCCGTTGACGACTTGGCCAAGATTGAGAAGGAAATGACGAAGATCGCACAGGAAAATCTGCCGATTACACGTCGTGTGGTCAGCCGTGAGGAAGCCACTCGTATTTTTGGAGAGTTGGAAGACCCACTGAAGCTGGAACTGATTCGTGATTTGCCGGAAGAAGCGGAAATTACAATTTATGACCAAGGCGAATTTTTTGACCTGTGTCGTGGCCCGCATTTGCCATCTACTGGCCGCATCAAAGCTTTTAAACTGTTGAGTGTAGCGGGTGCATACTGGAGAGGCGATTCCAACAACAAGATGCTGCAACGTATCTACGGAACAGCATTCCCGAAAAAAGCACAACTGGATGAGCACCTGCATTTGCTGGAGGAAGCAAAAAAACGTGACCATCGCAAGTTGGGTAAAGAGTTGGAACTGTTCATGTTCTCCGAAGAAGCACCGGGTATGCCGTTCTACCTGCCTAAAGGTATGGTTGTCCGCACTGCATTGGAAGATTACTCCCGTGACATTCAACGTCTGCATGGCTATGAGGAAGTACGTACACCGCTGATGATGAACAACCGTCTGTGGGAACAATCGGGACACTATGAGCATTACAAGGAAAACATGTACTTCTCCGAAGTGGATGAAACTACATTTGCGCTGAAACCGATGAACTGCCCAGGGCATATGCTTGTGTTTAAAAATGAGCTTCATTCTTATCGCGATCTGCCAATTCGTATAGCCGAATTTGGACAAGTGCATCGCCATGAGCTGTCCGGTGCGTTGAACGGTATGATGCGTGTTCGTACATTCTGTCAGGATGATGCGCATATTTTTGTCACACCAGGTCAGATTGAACAAGAGATTTCAGACGTAATTAAGCTGATTAACGAAATGTATAGTGTGTTTGGCTTTGACTTCACAGTGGAATTGTCCACACGTCCAGATGACTTTATGGGCGAGCCAGCACTGTGGGATCAAGCGGAACAAGCTCTGCAAAACGTGCTGGATCACCTGGGCATCAACTACCGTATTAATGCGGGGGATGGAGCATTTTACGGTCCGAAAATTGACTTCCACATTCTTGATGCGCTCAAACGCAGCTGGCAGTGCGGAACGATCCAATTGGACTTCCAAATGCCTGAGAAATTCGACCTTACTTATGTGGGCGAGGACAACCAGAAGCACCGTCCAGTCGTTATTCACCGTGCCATCTACGGTTCGATTGACCGCTTCATGGGCATCCTGACTGAGCATTTTACCGGTGCATTCCCATTGTGGTTGGCTCCTGTTCATGCGAAGCTGTTGCCAGTATCCGAGAACTATATCGAGACTGCCAATGAGATACAGGATGCGTTGCTGAAAGCAGGTCTGCGCGTCGAAGTGGATACTCGTAATGAGAAGCTTGGTTATAAAATCCGCGAGGCGCAACTAGAGAAGGTTCCATATATGTTCGTTATCGGGGAAAATGAAAAAACAACCGGTACTGTAGCGGTTCGTAAACGCGGCGAAGGCGATCTGGGATCACTCAGCATTGCGGACATCGTTGAGAAAATCAGCACAGAAATCCGTGAGAAACAGTAATATTTGATCGAAAAAATGTGTAAAAGAGCCATCAAAACCATGATGAACGTGGTTTTGATGGCTCTTTTTTTGTACATTACAGAATTCAGCGTAAGACTGAACCAACGTTTTTGCAGCCTCGACGGAATTCTTAAGTTATCTTACACACAAAAACTTAGCAGGTTTGTGGCCGTGAAGTGGCGTGATCTGCGGGGAGGGAGAGTGTCTTCATGGACGACTCTTCGGATGGTTTCTCCGGGGTTTCTTCCGCATCCTGTTCCTCGCTAAGCGATAAAATTTCGCCGCGCAACTTCAGCATTTTCTGATCCAGCTCGTAGGTTGCACGTGCGGCTTCGGTCAATCCATTAACGACATGTTCAGGCACTTTCTTATCGAACTTATAATACAAAATATGCTCCATACTGGCCCAGAAATCCATAGCCAATGTACGCAATTGAATTTCAACCTTGATCCAACGTGTGCCCTCAAACAGGATCAGTGGAATTTCCACAATGACATGCAGGCTCTGATAGCCGTTGGGCTTAGGATGGGCTATATAGTCCTTGACCTCCAGAATACGAATGTCTTCCCGAGTGTGTAGATGATCCATCAGACGATAAATATCTTTCACAAAGGCGCATACCACACGCATCCCCGCGATATCATGAATTTCACGCAATATATTGTCCAAGGTCACTTCATGCCCTTTGCGCCGAACCTTTTCCACGATGCTGTGGGGCTCTTTGATTCGGGTTTTAATATGTTCAATCGGGCTAAAACCGTCTAACAGTTTCCATTCCGTCTGGATCAGCTTAATTTTATTCTTTAATTCTTCCAGAGCCAGCTGATAAAGGACGGGAATCTTTCTCCACTCCTCTAGTTGCTTGGCGTCAACACTGTTTTGATCCAGCTGTAGCTGAAATTCCTGCAAGGGTAATGGGACAGCATTCAGGTGCTTCCAATCCGGTTCATTCACAGAGCATTCTCCTAAATGAGGCTTATGATGTCCTCGATCTTTTTCGTAAAAATGCATTATCGTATACATTGTACACTATGTCAAAACCTACAGGCAAAGGAGAGACGGACAAAGAAAAAAAGAAATACGACAAGAATTATAGTGGTAAAACCGAGTAATCCGATGTATAATTACAAAAATGCTGATTTGGAGCATTTAATTCTTTGAAAAAAATCACAAATGTAGAGTATCCATCATTAGATTAAAAATATAAATTACAGAAAAGAGGAAAAGAAAAATGGCAAAAGTAGAAAGTTTTCAATTAGATCACACGATTGTAAAGGCTCCTTATGTAAGAGCAGCGGGAGTAGAGCATGACGAAAAAGGAAGCACAGTACAAAAGTATGACTTGAGATTTTTGCAACCCAATGAAGATGCACTTCCGACAGCAGCTGTACATACGCTGGAGCACTTATTAGCCACGTATCTGAGAGATGAAATCAAAGGAATTATTGATATCTCTCCTATGGGATGCAGAACGGGGTTCTACTTGATTTTATGGAATGAACATGAGCCTGAGGAAATTGCACTCGCTTTGGAAAAAACCTTGAAAAGAATTCTGGAAACGACAGAGGTCCCGGCTGTTACTGCTTTGGAATGTGGGAACTACAAGGACCACTCCCTTTTCTCTGCGCAGGAATATGTGAAAATTGTATTGGAAGCAGGCATTAGCCGCGATCCTTTCGAAAGAGTATTGTAAAATCTATGATTTCGATTGACCTATCTCATCAGACAGCGGTAGTGACAGGCGGTAAGTCAGGCATAGGCAAGGGAATTGTAGAGCTTTTCATTCAAAGCGGAGCTAAAGTGATTTCTGCTGATATCTCTTATGAAGAGCCGTATAGAGTGGTCAATCCACAGTTGGTTGAAACTCAATTGGACATATCCAAACCGGATGATATCGAAAGATGGTGCGATTTACTAATCAGCGAAGCGGGAGTTCCTGATATATTGGTGAACTGCGCGGGTACTTCTACGATGGATTATGTCATTGATAGTGAGTTGGCTGATTGGGAGAAAGTATTTTCGATCAATTCAACCGGATTATATGTAACGTCCAAACGTTTTGCCAAAGAAATGGTGGCAGCTCGTAAATCAGGGCGAATTATTCAAATGGCTTCGCAGGCTGGAAAAAATGGATATCGGGCCATGGGCGGATACTGTGCTTCCAAACATGCGGTTCTTGGCTTGACCAAGGTGATGGCTATTGAGCTTGCCCGGCAAAATATTTTGGTAAATGCGGTCTGCCCCGGCATTGTAGAAACGCCGATGAAGCATCGTGAACGGATTGATGGGGGCGTCATTCGCGGAATGACCGCTCAAGAAATATACGAAGAAGATTGCTCGCAGGTACCTTTGGGGAGAACTGCCGAGGTAGAGGATGTCGCCAATGTGGTGCTGTTTCTGGCAAGTCCGCTCTCCGCATATATGACAGGACAAGCGATTAATGTTACAGGTGGAATGACGATGCATTAGCATACTAGCATGATCTGGGGGAAAACAACATGAAGAAATCGTTCGTTTTACTATTAGGGATTAGTTTATTATTGGTTGCCGCAGGATGCGGTACTAAAAGTTCAGACAGCAATGGCTCCAGCGCCGCT
This sequence comes from Paenibacillus sp. EKM206P, assembly GCF_011066155.1. Classification (NCBI taxonomy): domain Bacteria; kingdom Bacillati; phylum Bacillota; class Bacilli; order Caryophanales; family Paenibacillaceae; genus Paenibacillus; species Paenibacillus sp. EKM206P. Next base: position 187,451 of record NZ_JAAMNQ010000005.1, read on the forward strand.
TCCGGTTCGGAAACGCAAAAAGTAGTCATCGGCTCCATGGGCTCTGACGCCCAGATCTGGAAGCATATTGCCCAGTCCCAGGCCGCCAAGGATGCCAAGCTGGACATTGAAGTGAAAGAAATTAACGGCGGAATCGAAACGAACAATGCGACAAAAGAAGGCGAAGTAGACGTGAATGCATTCCAATCGTGGGCGTACCTGGTTAGCTATAACAAAGAGAGCAAAGCCGATTTGAAGGCGATAGCCACAACCTATCTGGAGCCTATGGGGATTTATTCGCAAAAATTCAAAAGCATCGATGAAGTGACCGACGGGGCTCTGGTAGCTTTGGCAGATAACCCGGCCAATACAGCAAGAGGTTTAAAGTTATTGGAAGCCTCCGGTTTAATTAAGCTTAAGGCTGACTTTAATGATGCCTTGGGTACAGTCAATGATATTACCAGCAATCCTAAAAATCTGAAATTTGAACTCATTGATGATAAAACAGGACCACGAGTGATTCAAGATGTAGGCTTGGTGCTGATTGGGAATACGATTGCTTTAGAAGGGGGCCTGAATGTACTGAAAGATTCCTTGTTCCATGAGGAAATCAGTCAGGCAACCAAAAATAATATTAACGTTCTAGTTACTTCATCTGATAAGGCGAATGACAAAGTGCTGCAAAAGTTAGCGGACCTCTATCATAACGAGGATACTCAAAAATACATTAAAGATGAATTTGGCGGTACCAAAGTAGAAGTTAAAGAGCCGGTTTCTTATTTGGAAGGACAAACTACAACAAAATAAACTTATGAGGTCAGCCAGTTTTTCGGGTTGACCTCTTTTGTTAGTAGTCGGCTTGAGTTTGAGCATGAGTTTCGATTCGATAGTGTTTGGGGGAGAATCCCTTTATCTTTTTAAAAATTTTCGAGAAGAGTAAAGGATCGTTATAGCCGACTGAACGGGAAATATCACCGATCGAAAGTTCAGCGTTTCCCATCATTTCACATGCTTTGTTGATCCTATAGCGAACCAAATAATCCTGAATGCTTGTGTTCACTTGTTGTTTGAATAACGAACATAAATAGCTCCGATTGAGTCCGATAAAATTTGCAATGTGCTCAATGGTAATCTTCTGAGCATAATTCATTTCGATAAAATCCTTCACTTTTTCCACGTAAATTTCCGCCCGGCTTTCCTTTTGTTCAGGAGGTGTTACCGGACCGAACTCTATAAGCTCCGATAACATTAGGCATAGCAGACCGGTCAGTCTGGTTTCCCGAGCTTTATGGCATCCACTTGATTCGTTCATGAGCTGCAAATACTGATAAATCAAATGGTCTCCTTCAAAGTTGAGGATTGGACGCGTCATCGTTAGGCCTGCTTGCTTGAGGAGTGTTTCTGCCAGTACCCCGTTAAAACCAAACCAGCAATAAGACCAAGGATTCACCACATCGGCTTGATAATAAGTGATGACTTGGGGGCAGATTAGAAACCACTGTCCTTTCCGCAAGCGATAACTGAACCCGCCAACCTCGAAGGTACCCTCTCCGTCCAAAACATAATGGAGCAAATAGTGATCTCTTATCGCAGGTCCAAAAAAGTGACTGGGTATGCATTTCTCTATACCAAACTGAGTTAGATACAATTCAGAGTGCTGTTTACTACGTGGCAAATACTCTATCACGGTAAAATCTCCTTATGTAAATTATCAAGCATTATAACATAAATAGTGAGCACCATGCCATGTACTTCATATCTAAAATTAATATATGATTTCTGTAGAACCTGCTGCTATATTGTTGGATCTTATCAAGCTTTACACCATATGAGCTTAGTTGATGCCTGCTACATAAAGATTCTTCTAAGTGCCTTTTTGGTGTGGATCTCCGATGATTATTATCTAAGAGAGGGGTTATTTTCCCAATGGGTATCATTGTTCAAGAGCAAACGGGGCTGTTTCATCTACAGTCGTCGGGCATGAGTTATATTATTCAGGTTGTGGATGGATTTCCTGTGCATGTATACTGGGGAGATAGGCTGAAGCATCGCGAATCAACGGCCGATCTATTGCCTCACACTTCTGCGACGGCTGGATTGGATCGGCTTCCGCAAGAGTATCCGCAGTATGGGAGTGGAGACTTCCGTACCCCGGCGTATCAGGTAGAACTTGAGGATGGAACTCGTATTACGGAGTTGAAGTACGATGGTTACCGTATCATGAAGGGAAAGCCATCATTAAGCGGGCTTCCGGCCGTATATACCGAGAATGAAGACGAAGCGGATACGCTGGAACTGGAATTAAAAGATGCCTTTTCAGGTCTTAAAGTGGTTCTTCTTTACACCGTTTTCGCGGATCGAAACGTAATCGCTCGTTCGGCTCGTTTGAGTAATGCGGGGGAAAAGAATCTTAGGCTCCTTCGTGCACTAAGTGCCAGTGTCGATTTTTCGGGTAAAAGCGATTTGGAATTCATGTATCTTTCGGGAGCATGGGCTCGGGAAGGGAATATTACCCGCAAACCGATTCTTCAAGGTGAGACCCGAATTGATAGTAAAAGGGGTATGAGCAGCCATCAACTCAACCCTTTTACTGCATTGGTCACTCGGGAGACAACGGAAAGCTATGGCGAGGCATTCGGCTTTAGCCTTGTGTATAGCGGGGGCTTTGAGGCGGGAGCAGAAATGGATTCATTTGGCTCTACACGGTTTAGCATCGGCGTGAATTCCTTTGATTTTTCGTGGTTACTGAGCCCAGGTGGGAGCTTCCAAACGCCAGAAGCCGTTATGGTTTACTCCGGTCAAGGGCTGGGAGAAATGTCGCGTACATATCATCGCTTGTATCGGACTCGTCTTTGCCGAGGGAAATATCGGGATGAAGAACGCCCTATTCTGGTCAATAACTGGGAAGCTACCTATTTTGACTTCAATGCAGATAAGCTGGTATCGATAGCGAAGGAGGGGGCAGAGCTAGGCATCGAACTTTTTGTCTTAGATGACGGTTGGTTTGGAAAACGCGATTCCGACAATTCGTCTCTCGGCGATTGGTACGAGGATCGTCGGAAGCTGCCAGACGGACTTGCGGATGTCGCGAAACGTATCAATCAGCTGGGTGTTGAGTTCGGGCTCTGGTTTGAGCCAGAGATGATCTCTCCAGACAGTGAGTTGTACCGGGAGCATCCAGACTGGTGCCTTCACGTTCCGGGACGGAGGCGCAGCGAAGCCAGATGGCAACTAGTGCTGGACTATACTCGCAAGGAAGTGCGCGATTTCATCTACGATTCGCTTGCTGCCATTTTCTCCAGCGTGCCGGTTTCTTACGTGAAATGGGATATGAACCGCTGCCTGACGGAAATCGGTTCCGCTGCTCTGCCGCCGGAACGCCAATCCGAGACTGCCCATCGCTATGTTCTTGGATTGTATGAGTTATTGGAGCGCGTCACCACTGAATTTCCGCATATTCTTTTCGAGAGCTGTTCAAGTGGCGGAGGACGCTTTGATCCAGGCATGCTTTACTACATGCCTCAAGTCTGGACTAGTGATAATACCGATGCGGTGGAACGCCTGAAGATTCAATATGGAACTAGCCTTGTCTATCCTGTAAGCGCAACCGGGGCGCATGTCTCGGCAGTTCCGAACCATCAAGTTGGACGCATAACGCCCCTTGATTTTCGAGGTGATGTAGCCATGTCCGGGAATTTTGGATATGAGCTTGATCTCACGAAATTCACTGATGAGGAAAAAGAGACGGTCAAACGCCAAATCGCAGTCTACAAGCAGATTCGTGGTTTAGTACAGAAGGGTGACTTGTATCGCCTAAAGAGTCCGTTTGAAAATAACGAGTCGGCTTGGATGTTTGTTTCTGAAGACCAAGAGGATGCCATCGTCTACTATTTCCAAGTGATGGCTGTCCCGAACGCGCCTTGGCGAGCCCTCCGCCTTGACGGACTTAATCCAGAACTCGAATATGAAGTTCAGTCAGGAAATAGCGGGCAAAAGTCTATCCATGGGGGGGATAGGCTTATGAAGTTGGGGCTCCCTCTTGTCTACAGACAGAAAGACTATGAAAGTGGATGGTTCAGGCTCCGGGCGATAAGGTCCGGCAAGGTCTAAAGGATCAGTACAACAGTAAACTGCCAAAAGAGAAAAAACAATCGATTAGGTTATGCCCCTTTTTATATGAAAAGGGGCATTTTGCGCGTAGCAGCCGCACTGATCGGAGAGGGGGGAAGCCTTGTTTTTTATACGAATGATGAATGACATGAAATTGAGGAAGAAAATGACGCTTACATTCATTTCGGTAGCCGTTCTTCCCTTGCTGTTATGCGGTCTGTTTCTGACCGGGAGGCTTCGAGAGATTGTCATTAAGAACGCCTTTATGCAAGCATCCAACAATGTTGAAAGGGTCCGAAATCGTACAGGAGAACTAATTAAAGTTCCGCTGGACATCTCGTACCGGCTAACCAATGACAGCCGGATGAAGATGGTGGCCAGCCAAAAGTATAACAGCTACCTCGAAGTCATTCAGGCATACCGGGGGTATACGGATATTCGTGACTACCTCCAGTTATACAAAGAGATATCCGGCATCCGTGTCTATGTCGCTAATCCAGGAGCGCTTAACAATTGGGAATTTATCCAGCCTGACGATACGATCACAACCGCAGATTGGTACAAGGAAGCTATAGATCAGAAAGGCTTGGCCGGATGGGATTTAATCAAGGATGAGAGGGACGGTTCCGATTATCTCAGTCTAATTCGTTCATTCTCAGTGGATTCACTAGGGCGAAAAGGAGTTCTGGTCATGAATGTAAACAAGCGCCAATTAAATTCAATCCTAGAGCAGGAATCGTTCCCTACCTTGATCGTAGATAACCGAAATCAGATCGTCGCGTCTAATGAAGTAAAGTTGTTCGGGAAGAATCTTTCCGAAATTCATGCTGACGAAAATATACTTTTTAATCAGGAAGGAAGTTACAACACGTTCATCAACGGAAAAGCGTCAAAAGTGGTTATTGCAAATCTAATTCCACAGAACAGCTGGAACGGACTTCGCGTCATTTCCATCTTTTCCGTTTCAGAGATCACCCGCGATGCCAATCTAGTGATATGGCTTGGAGGAATCGTGATCACGGCCAGCCTGATGTTTGCAGTCTTACTTATCTATGCTTCTGCTTCGCTATTATCCAGAAGGCTTCTCCGCTTGAGCAAACATATGACCAAAGTTGGCGCGGGCTCATGGGAAACATTTCTCCATATCGACGGAAAAGATGAAGTCGGTATACTATCAAGGCAATTTAACGCGCTCGTCAGCAGCGTGAACAATTTGGTGCAGGAGGTCCAAGAAACGAATCGTCAGAAAAATCTCGTAGAGCAAAGACAAAACGAGATCAAATTTAAAATGCTGGCCAGCCAGATTAACCCGCACTTTCTCTTCAATTCGTTGGAGTCCATCAGAATGGAGGCCCACATTCGCAAACAGGACGATATTGCTGAGGCAGTATGGCAGCTGAGTACGTTGCTTCGCAGCAGTCTGGAGGCTGGTAATGATAAGATTCCGCTACGCAAAGAACTTGAGCGGGTTAGCTGTTATCTTGATCTTCAAAAGTTCCGATATGAAGACCGTTTGAATTATCGTTTAACGGTTGATCCGAATTTGGAGGAGATGTTGGTCCCGCCGTTGATTATTCAACCTTTGGTGGAGAATTCTATTGTGCATGGTCTGGATAACCGCGCAGAAGGAGCTGTCATTGAAGTGAAAGTAAAGGAAACCCTGGAAGGGGTCCGAGTTATGGTACGTGATAACGGGGCTGGTTTCACGGCCGATCGTCTCGCTCTTGTACGGGAAGAGCTTGCTGAATCCCTACATGAACAGGAGGTCCAGCGGATTGGATTGCGAAACGTAAACGATCGTCTCGTCTTACTGTATGGGGCTTCTAGTGCCTTAAAAATCGAGAGCGAGCCTGGGAAAGGCACTTGTATTCAGTTTTTCATTCCTGGAGGGAATCCAAATGATTAAGGTAGTGATCGTTGATGATGAACCGAAGCTTCGTCAAGGCCTTCAAACGCTGATTCCATGGGAAAGTCTCGGATTTACCGTTATTGCTGCGGCAGCTAATGGAAAAGAAGCATTGAAAGTCATTGAGGAAAAGACTCCCGATGTCGTAATTGTCGATATCCGCATGCCGGTTATGGATGGTTTACAGTTGATTGAGCACTTGACATCTGACGGTCATCATTTGCATTTTATGATTCTCAGTGGATATGCCGACTTCGAGTATGCCAAACAAGCGATCAAATACGGGGTTGTCGGCTATCTCCTTAAACCGGTGGACGTCGCTGAAATGTCGGCCAACTTAAAGCGGATACGCGAGCGGATTGAAGAGGAGCGACTTCAAGGAGAGTGGCGTGAGAGGGAGATTATGAGTCGTGATTTTTGCCTGCATAGCCTGCTCATCCCGCAAGAGAAAACTGAGGATCCTGCCAAATTAAGAAGTAAGGCAAAAGAAGCGGATTTGTTGTGGACCAGCTATGAAGTCGTAGTCGTCTACCCGCGTGTTTCTGAAGTGGATCGTGCCGATGTGGTAAATCGGCTTTCGATTGAGTTAAAACCAAAGATAGAAGGGCAGATGATGGGGCTTGTAACTGTGATTCCCCCCTATACGGTCCTTCTGCTCAACGAGCCACTGCGCGGGAGAAAACGACGTGAAAGTCTGTATAACGAGATTCGTAACGCCGCTGGTAATGTACGGTTCGTTGCTGCAACCGGAGGGGGAGTGTCTGTTCCCGAAGATATTTGCAAATCTTTTTTTAAGGCCCAGAAAGCAGTAAAACAAGCTTTTTTCAGCGAGAAGAACCGACTGATAGATCCGTATCCTCTCTTTTCGTCCTCGCTGGATTCTCCCCGATTGTCCGTCAATAAAGCCGAAGAAATGATGGAGGATTTCATCTTCCGCCTGTATTACAGTCTGGAGGTAGGAAACCAGGCTATAGTACTATCGTTGTTGAAAGAGGCGGCAGCATTTTTTCTCAAACAGGGGCAAGATGAGAAATCTGTTAAAGAATCCTTCTTCTTTCTGTCCAATGCAGTCATTCACAAGCTGACCGCGGGTTTCTGCATTGAGTTGAAAGAGACGGAAGCAGTTTCCCGCTTTTTGAATGGGATATACCAGCATGATAACCTAGATGATCTTTTGGAAGAGACCCACCGTTTCCTACTAGCATTGGGAAAAGACTCCGAACACCGTGGAAAGGAGCAGGAATTCAAGAAAATGATCGACTTCATTCATAGGCATTATGCGGACAATCTGAGGCTGGAAACGCTAGCCGGACTACTAAACTACAGTACCGCCTATTTAGGCCAGCTTTTCAAGAACAAGACTGGGGAGTACTTCAACACCTATCTGGACCGAGTCCGCATCCAAAAGGCCAAGGAGCTGCTGGATCAGGGAATGAAAGTATACGAAGTCGCTGAAAGCGTGGGCTATACAAGCGTCAACTACTTTTACAGCAAATTCAAAAGGTACGAAGGCCGTTCACCATCGGAATATAGAAATCCATAATTTGTGTATGATTTTTTCCGAAATCCGTTGTATGGGCGCGGACTCCTCTCTGTTTTATGATGGATTTTAAGAGAGGGGATGAAAAAAATGAAAGCGGTAACAGTGGTTTCGGAAAAGGCATACAAAAAGACGGAGAGGAATGCTTGGAAGGTATTTAAAAGCCAGAGGTATCTTTACTACATGTCCATTCCGTTTGTTATTTGGGTTTTTGTCTTCCAGTATTTGCCGCTATGGGGCTGGACAATGGCCTTTCAAAAATATAAACCCGGTTTGAGTTTTTTTGAGCAAAAGTGGGTGGGCTTGGAGCATTTTCGTACTTTGTTCCGAGATGATCATTTCTACCAAGTGCTGCGGAACACGCTGGCTATGAGTCTTATGGGACTGATCGCCGGTTTTATCGTGCCGGTTGTCTTTGCTTTACTGCTCAACGAGGTTCGTATCCAGGTTATAAAACGATTTGTTCAGACGGTATCTTATCTGCCGCACTTTGTTTCATGGGTGGTTGCTGCAGGCATTGTCACCAAAATGCTTTCAGCGGATGGCGGTGTCGTGAATGATATGTTCATGGGTCTAGGCATCATCGAACAGCCGATCCAGTTTATGGCCCAAGGTAAATTATTTTGGTGGGTTGTAACCTTCGGAGACATCTGGAAGGAAACAGGTTGGAACGCCATTATTTATCTGGCTGCCATCGCCGGTATTGGTCCTGAATTATACGAGGCTGCGCGGGTCGACGGCGCTAGCCGATTCCGGCAAATGTGGCATATCACGCTGCCAGGGATCCGGCCGACCATTATCATCCTCCTGATTATGTCTATTGGTCATTTGCTCGGTACGGGATTCGAGAAACAATTTTTGCTGGGCAATCACCTGGTCATTGATTACTCTGAAGTACTTGATTTGTATGCGCTTAATTATGGTCTGGCGATGGGACGTTACTCTTTCGGAACGGCAATTAATATCTTTAATTCGGTGATAAGCCTGATCCTATTGTTTGCGGCTAACGGAATCTTTAAGCGCTATACCAACGAGAGTATTATGTAGGGAGGATAAAGGACATGGAGGCTGTCAAAAGCAGTACGCCAGTCGGCCGATTAAACAACTGGCTTAAGGCGAAATCACCACAAGATCGAATCTTAGAAGTCGTTGTTTATCTTTTCATGATTGTGGTAACCGTTCTAACAATCTATCCGTTCTTAAATGTACTGGCTATCTCTTTTAATGATTCGGTAGATACCATTAGAGGGGGAATCACCATCTGGCCAAGACAATTTACGTTGAAGAATTACGATTTGATTTTCACCTATGAGGGGTTAATCACTGGATTCAAGATATCCTTTCTGCGGACCGTCATTGGCACCGTAGCGGGCTTGGCCAGCGGTTCGATGCTTGCGTATACGCTTGCACGAAGTGATTTTCAAGCTCGAAGGTTCATCTCAATCTTTCTTGCCGTCACCATGTATGTTTCCGGGGGATTAATCCCAGGTTTTATCTTGATGAAGGAATTGCATTTAATTGATACATTTGCCGTCTATATTTTACCCGGCCTTGTAAGTGCGTTTAATGTCTTCATTATTCGTTCCTTCATTGATGGTCTGCCTTATGCGTTACAAGAATCAGCTAAGCTGGATGGTGCCAACGATTTCACGATATACTGGCGCGTTATTCTTCCTCTTTGCAAACCAGCATTAGCGACCGTGGCGCTCTTCTTGGCAGTAGGGCAATGGAACTCTTGGTTCGATACTTATCTGTTTAATGGGTCTAACGAATCGTTGACGACCCTGCAATATGAATTAATGAAAATTTTGCAGAGTACTACAACGAGCGCAACCAATTCCCAGGATGCTGCTAATATGGCTGAGCGTATGGCACAGGTTTCACCGGAATCCGTCAAAATGGCAATCACCATCATTGTTACAGTGCCGATTCTTATCGTCTATCCTTTTCTACAAAAATATTTTGTTAAAGGTATGACACTTGGAGCGGTAAAGAGCTAAAACGAAGCAGTAAATATTCATTATACAGGGAGGTTTCGCTCCATGAAGTCAAGAAAAAATAGAATGGTCGTATCTTTCGTAATGTCACTGACTTTAGTGGCGACCCTTGCAGGGTGTAGCGGTAATAATCCGTCTGAGGCTACCAAGGCCGTAACAACAGGTGACATCACGCTTACTTATTTTTCGGAAGACTCCAGCACAAATTGGAATAATATGAAGGATGAAGTCGGCAAGGTCATCGCTGAAAAAACCGGAGTAACTCTAGATGCTGAATTCGCTGTCGGTGACCCGGTCCAAAAGATTTCATTGATTGCTGCCACAGGAAACTATCCTGATTTAATCGCTGCTAAGGCGGATGTTGGCAAACTTGTCGATGCTGGCGCAATCATTGATCTGACGGATTTGATCGACAAGCATGCACCAAACATCAAAAAAATGCTGGGTGACAAGCTTGTTCGAACAAAGTACAGTTTGGACGACCCATCAATCTATGTGATTCCAACTTGGTCTGCTGTCGAAGAGAAAAAAATCAAACCCGACGTAGGATTTAAACTCCAACACCGTGTCGTCAAGGAAGCGGGATACCCAGACATTCGTACGGTACAGGATTTTGAAAAAGTCATTAAGGACTATCTAACCAAGCATCCGACGGATGAAAATGGCAACAAAAATATCGGACTGTCCCTAAATGCGGACGATTGGCATATGTACCAGGTAACGAACTCAGGATTCCAAACAACTGGGGGACCAGACGATGGTGAATACTACATCGATCAAAAAACACACCAAGCGACTTATCATTTCCGTCGACCGGAAGAAAAAGAATATTTTCGCTGGTTGAATCACATGAATGCCATTGGATTACTTGATCCGGAAAGCTTTGTGCAAAAGACTGACCAGTTTAAAGCGAAAGTGGCTTCAGGTCGCGTACTGGGCCTGGCCGATCCGGAATGGGACTATGGCGACGGACAAAATGCGCTGAAGGCGGAGGGCAAATTCGATCAGACTTACGGTCATTATCCAGTTACCATGAGCAAGGAGTACAAGGATACCAACTTCTGGCTGCCTGGTTTTGATGGGGGGTACGGAATCTCAATCTCTAGCAAATGCAAGGATCCGGTACGCGCTATCCAGTTTCTCGACTTTCTAGCATCGGAAGAGGGGCAAGTCCTGAATAACTGGGGAATTGAAGGAAAGCATTACACGATGAAAGACGGCAAACGGACGATTACTCCGGCTGTACTTGAACGGATAAACAATGACAATGCGGCTTTCCAAAAAGAGTCTGGAATCGGCCTATATTGGAACTTGTCGGTCCATTATGGTGATGGCATCGAAGACTCAACTGGCAACTATTTCACTCGTAGTTATCCAGAACTGCTGACAGCGACTTACAACAAGTCGGAGAAGGAAGTTCTGAAGGCCTATAAGATCGAACACTGGAAAGATCTATTTCCGAAGGAAGAAGAATTCCAGCCGAGAGCATACGGAGCAGCATATACAATGTCTCTTCCCAATGACGATCCGGCTGTTATTCTTGGAGCCAAGATGAAGGATATTACATGGAAACGAATTCCGGAAGCTGTCATGACTAAACCGGAAAACTTCGACAAGGTTTGGGATGCCTATATGGCAGAACTAGAGAAAGCTGGAGTGCAAGAAATGGAACAATCCTTTACCAAGCATATCCAAGACCGAATTAAGCTGTGGTCCACGAACTAACTCGTTTCGCATAAAAGAACGGGGCCGTTTCCACTTTCCTGCCGGAGAGGAGACGGTCCTTTTTCATAATGGTCTCTTGGTTAGAAAAGTAGCTACATTAACGAAACGGGAGAATAAAATATGGAGCATTTGAGGTACAAATAAACAGCGGCTACCCTGGTTATTTTCAGAGGCGGCCGCTGTTTGTTAGAGGAAGACTACTTCGTTACTTTACGACGCTGGATGGGACGGTATAGTTACGGATACGTTTAAAGTAATTTACTCCGCTTCATTCTTGGACGAAGTAAATAGGTCTTGGGGAAGCTCATCCCTCGTGATCACGTAATCGCTGTTGAACACTTTTATGAGATGATCCAGGGAGTTATATTGTCCGTTGCGGATGAAGTCGCCTGTCCATGTGGTGAAAAAGAGCCAATGCGCTGAATATGTTTGAAGTAATTCAGGATCGCCAATCGGGCCGTTTTCGGACAGACCAACCAGCTTCTTGCCTTGCACGAGATTCGCCAAGCTGTCATACTTGCCGATACTTGGGCTATAATTAGCCGCCTGGTTGTAGATATCCACACTTACAATATCGACGACATCGTCTCCCGGATACCACTCGGGGCTCTCAGAGTTCCATACCCAGATCAGGTTGTTCAGGTGATGGTAGTTTGTTAGGCGGTCGTACATGATATGGTACAGTTGCTTGGCGGAGTCTGGCCCTTGGGCGCCCCACCAGAACCATTTGCCCTCCGCCTCGTGCAGCGGTCTCCACAGCACCGGAACGTGAGCGTCTTGGAGACGTTTCAACTGAGCAGCAATAGCATCGATATCCCTTAGGATAAGCTGATACTCTTCCGACTCGGGATGAGTGAGCGCATATTGAACGTCGAATGTAGTAGCGTCCTTGTAAAACCCGCGCCACCATTCTTTGCCGGGAATATCATGCAGTCCCTTAGGAGCATTCCAGTGCCATGCGAATGTGACAATTCCACCTTCTTTGGCCCATTGAATCGCCTTTTCCACTTCAGTTGAGGTGGCGCCATGTTCGATGCGAGAGGGGGAATAATCCATCATGTCCGTTGATAACATCGCAGGATACTTTCCAGTTTGGTCTTTAATCCACTGGGCATCCTCAAGAGTGTGCTGACCGGAAAGAATATTGCTGCCGTAACTATCGACGAGATAACCCATAAGTGCCTTGGTTTCCGCAGTCGCATTCGGGTTTACTGGCTTTTTCTCAATCTGATGCAATTTCGGGGGGGACACTGCTGACAGCTTGACGTAGTCGATATGATATTGGTCCGAATCGACATTGAACTGTATGGTATTGTTTCCCGCACTCAGCATCAGTTTACCGCCAGATACCTCTGTGTAGCTTGCTGTTGTCGGGAGTGATGTTTCGCTGGTCTGGCCATTGACCACCAATTGAGTCTTTTTGTCTCCATTGGGGTTACTGTAACCGATTGCAAGATTGTAAAGCCCGCTTGAGGCTGCGTTATAGGCAAAGGTTAACGACCCTGTGCCTTTAAAGGCTGCGTAACCGGTACCGGAATAACCCGTATCAGCAGCTTCGATGCTGACCTCACCAGTAATGGCTCCTTCTTCGGCTTCCATTTTGCTTATGGCAGCAGGCAGATTGGCGAATTCAACCTTCACATACTCGATCCCGTAATATCCCCAGCCTCTTGAAAAAGTCAGCTCGTTTGTGCCAGCATTCAGCATGATCTTAGTTACCATTTTCTCGTTCACCGCCGCACCTTTCGGAGGAGCAGCCAGCGTTACGTTTTCAGCCATTGTGCCATTGACCTTGATGCTGGTATCCTTGGAGCCGGTGTCCGCCGGAATGTAGTAGCCGAGGCTCAGCCTATAAAGACCTGCTGTAGGCACGTTCACTTTAAACGTAGCCGTCCCGTCAGACTTTCCTGAGTTTGGGTCATAGTCATAAAAGAAGGATACATAGCCATCGCCTTTATAAAGCGTATCGCCGGTATAGGGTATATCCCGTTTTTCTACCCCGTAACCTTGAAGAATTGCATTTTTGGAGCTGACGACTATAGGAAAGGGGCTACCGTCAGTGACCAAGTGAGCTGATTCTGCTTTTGCTAGGCTTGGAATTAAACTGAGAGATACCAACAAAAAGGATAAGAGAACAAAACTGAGAATACTGAGAAACCTTTTTTTCCATGGGTCTGGCATATGACTCACTCCTTGAATTAGATGTTAACGCCTTAGTTAATCTGCAACGCATCGTACAGAAAACGCTTTCATAAGTGTGTACATATTAAGTACACTTTGAAGTAATCGATGACAGGTGATTAAGGACCAGCTTGCACTTTTAAACATTCCTTCTTCATTTGTATGCGTTTTCAATATTTGTCATTAATTTTTTCGGTGCCTCACCTCTCTTTAATTTCATCATAAATTAGACGCGAGGCAGGAACCATACAATGAATTTCGGGAAAAATCATCCTTAAATTATGGATTTTTATACTCGGGCGGCAAACAATTTATCTTTATAGAAATGTATAACCCAATATTTTTTAAGGCTATATGGAATAAGCGGGAAGAATAGTTTCAATTTGTGGTATCATGCCAGTAGGTATTCCACGCATAGGAAAAGTATGACTAATGAAAGGGACTAATAAATGATTTCTCATCGATTGCTTACCTACGAAACAATTAGTCAATTAACTGACCAGATTAATAGAGACCAACACTTGTTATTCTATAGCTATTTAAGTCAACGTAAGGAGCAGGCTAAATTTGTTGGTCAATATATAGACGACAAGCTGACGGCGGTCTTAGCATACTTTTGGGGGCTATCCTTCCCTGCTTTTTCTTTCCATTGCATAAATCGCGAGAAACTTAACTTTCCAGCTCTTATTACTTTTACTGAGGAAATCATTCAACTTAAGAAAAATACTGTTTGTGGTACAATCCTCTGTAATCGTGACCTTGAACTTTTTCAATCTCATGGTCTTATATTGGGTAACCCACAACGTTTTTTAACAATGAAGCATATGGATCAATCGAAACTGCTCGATTCAAACTGGGCTGAGCTAGTTAAGGAAAATGACCTTTCAGATATAGTGGATTTATTACGAAATGGCGGCATGAAATTTTTTACGAGGAGCGAACTCGAACAATATCCTTTCCTTGGGATAAAGGAATGTGGTCATTTTATTGCCGTGGGCGGCTTCCACTTTTATGATTCTAAACTCGTTGAGCTCGGAAACATATACACAAGCCCTACCCACAGAGGGAAAGGCCTAGCAAAGCACTTGACGAGCCAACTTACAAAACTGGGCAGATCACTTTCATCAGATATCTACCTGGGAGTACTGAAGGAGAACCAAGCCGCTGTATATCTTTACGAGGGCTTAGGCTATGAGATCACGGCTGAGCAAACTATTGTTGATTTTAAGCTATCTATTGATTGACGAATTAGGCCGCTGTCGCGCGCCGATTGAGAAGTACAACGGAATATAGGTGACTGTTGGTATTAGAGCGGTATCACGCAACCAGAAAAGAAATAGCCCTTAATCCTTGATTTCATTTCTAAATTTCCGGAAATCTTTAGGTGTTCTTTCATGATGTTTTTTAAAAGACTGAATGAAGTGATTTACATGATTGAACCCCACTCTGCGGGCTATTTCAGTTATTGTAGAATCTGTTGAAATTAATAACTCGCTGCTTTTCTTGATACGGTACTTAATTAAATAGTCGTAAGGTGTCATATGAATGGTTCTCTTAAAACTACGAGTGCATTCCGAAATACTTAAATGTGCTACTTCAGCAATTTCTTGCAGTGTTATATTGTCTGAATAGTTTTGATGGATAAAGCTGAGCATCAATTGAAGTCTTTCCTGTTGCAGTTTCATGTGTTTAGGTGCTTCCTCCGAAGAAAGCGAAATGTTAGAAATTATGATGAACCATAATTGTACTGTTTTAATAGAAACCTCATATTCCCATCCCCAGTTTTTTTTCATATCAAATTTCTCTTTCATATCCCAAAGCATTTGCAGTATTTGAATTTGCCATTCAACATCTCCTTTGATTACTAATGACAATAAGAGAGAGTTTGTATAAGGCAGTACATAGTTTTTTTCCATCACACTATCTGCATAAAAGGCCAGCAGCTTCTCCGGAAAATTAAAACTGACATATTGGCCGTTATGTGTAAGGTGCGTAGTAACGTGAAGAACACCTTTATTAATTAAAATGGCCTGACCTGTTTCTAATTCATGATCAATCCCGTTAACTTGGATCACTAGCTTCCCTTTGGTAACCAAAGTGATTTGTAGCTCCTCATGCCAATGTAAATCGTTGAATCCTCTACCTTCAGGACTACTTGCATGAATAGTATGGGTGTACATGATGTATGGAAATGAAACATCGGGATATAGAATGGTCTCATGCAATTGTTTTTCCATTTTAGCGAGGTCCTTTCTGATGACGATATTTCTATATAAATTAAAGATATAGTTACACAAAATAAATAAAAGTGGTGATATTATTATACCAGATCTTCGGCTTATCATTACAATCCTGTGCACAGGCGATTGGATAAGACCTCTTGGAGGCGTACATGTGAAAATAAATCAATCGTCGTTACCGTTTCATCCGTATATTTTGCTTTTAATCAGCATACTGTCTGTCTCTATCTCATCCATCATGATCAAATCCTCAGATACTCCAACCTCTGTGGCTGGGATGTACAGATTGTATATGTCAGTACTAATAATGCTTCCTTTTGTACCTTGGAAAATGTTCCGTTCCTTAGAAATGAACAAAAAAGATTGGATTACCGTTTTCATAGCCGGTCTTTTTCTCGGGTTACATTTCTTATTCTGGATGGAATCTTTAGTATATACCTCAGTTGCGAGCTCCATGGTCATCTTATCCTTACAGCCTTTATTTGTAATGATGGGTTCATACTTTATGTTCAGAGACCGAACCAACATATTAACCATACTTTGTTTGATCGCCGCTCTTGTCGGTTCAATCATTATTGCTTGGGGAGACATAGGGATTTCGAGAGAGGCATTGATCGGAGATGGATTATCTTTATTGGGAACAATTTTGGTTTCAGCATATATGTTGGCAGGACAGAAAGTAAGTCACAAAATAAATGCAAATTTATATAGTGTTATTGTTTTTTTTATTGGTGGCAGCGTCATGCTGGTGTACAATTTGTTGAATCATTATTCCTTGATTGAATATGACTCGTCGGAATGGATGTATTTCTTGTTACTTGCAGTAATCCCAACTATTTTTGGACAATATATTTTTAATCTGTTGTTGAAATCAATGGGTGCAACTACGGTCTCCGTTGGTATTATTGGAGAGCCTGTTCTTGCCATAATTCTCGCCTACTTATTCTTGGGAGAAATAATCTCTGCATTTCAATTTATAGGTGGAATCATGACTCTATTCGGTATGGGAATGTATTTTTGGGCAAAATCTTTAAAGTATACTACAGTTGCAAAATATTAAACTTGAAATTGATTTTGGACAAGATATCGGAATAAAGGCTTCGAGTGCACAAATTACAAAAAGATATGTGGCTGAAGATATTATAGGGGAACAAATCATAGGTGTAGTCAACTTTCCACCTCGACGGATAGCAGGCTTTAAGTCAGAGGTATTGGTTCTTGGAGGAATACCCGAAAAGGGGGATGTGGTTCTATTGAAACCAGATATCAAACTACCTGATGGAACACCTATTGGGTGATCACAAAGAGCAAGGCATTGAACTAACGGAAAACGAACGTTCAATAGCAAGTTAAAACAGAAAGCGGCAGACTAGGACTTTATTTTTCACGTCCTAGCCTACCGCTCTTTCTTTTATTGGTCTGTCCAAAGCTTATTTAATTTATCATTGGTCTGCACAATTCTCCATACCAGTTATACGCCTTCCACCTATCTGGCCGGAATGCTGCGTGTCCCCTCTGTCATCGGGGAGGCGCAGAGCGGACACACTGGCGGCGTGCCTGTGCTAGCCGCGCTTGTACGGCGTCCGCTTGTTGTGTCGCGACGCATCCACGCTTTGCAAGCGCCGTCGGTACATTTCCACACGGGCACGCTGATGCGTGGCTCCGCCGGAGACCCTGCCACCGACGAGGTTGTCCGTGCCGTAGCGCTGCCTGGTCCCGGCCTGCTGCTCACGCGGGTCGCTGTGCCAGACGCTGGCGATCCAGCGCCAGCACGGCTGCCATACCCGGAAGCACCCTTCGCTTGGCCAAAGCTACTGCGGCGTGTTTCTGGCTTGGAAGCCTCAGGGGTGACCCCATAGGCTTCCAGCAGGAAGCGTGACACGGCGGCAGGCTTGCCATGATTAGAGGCGGGGGAGGTGATGTATAGCAACTCCTTCGCCCGGGTGACGGCCACGTAAGCGAGGCGGCGCTCTTCTTCAAGCGCTGCATCGTTATCCACAGCTGTAGTTGGGGCGGCGCCTGCCCGCCGATCCTCCGGCAGCTCGCTGTGCAGCGCCGAGCTGTGCGGCAGAATGCCTTCGCTGGCTCCGATCCAATATACGCAAGGGAATTCCAATCCCTTGGCGCGGTGGATCGTCATGAGCCGAACAGCATCGCTGTCTTCCTCTCTGCGCAGCGATTCCATTTGGCGGTGACGCTCGGAAAGCTCGTCCGCAAAGCTGACGAACGCCTCCACAGTGTCAAACCGCTTGGCTGCCGTTTCGAGCTCCTCCAGACTTTCTTGCATCGTTTCCTTATAATGAGTCCACGCGCCCGTATCTCCACTTTCCAAATATTTGTCATAAAAGACGCGCCGCATTTCTTGAATGGCATAGGCAGGTTTCATGGTAGTGAGACTGCGAATCAGACGAATACGCTCTTTCACTTGTTCACGCTGAAAATCACGTAGTCGATCCCAGCGGCTGAGATGAATCAGCGGGTATTTTTTAGCCTGCTGTTTCTCCTCGCGCATAATCCATTCCATCCCAGCCTCACGCGAGACGTACAGCGGCCCAAGGGTGCTCGGAATGGATTCCATACGTCGGGGATTTAGCGACAAGCGCAGGTGATCCATTAAAGGACGAATCAGGGACTGGTCATAAAATACAGCCCCTGCTCCGTACTGAATAAATGGGACATCCCGCATAATTAATTGCTCAAAAATAGATCGGCTTCCGCTGGCTGTCCGGTGCAAAATAGCGATATCCCGGTAGCGAAGACGACCTTCTTCTACCTGCCCGAGCAGATGAGTAACAATATGTCCCGCCTCTTCCTCAGGCCCAGATGGGGTGGCAAACTGTGGCGGCAAGCCCTCACGCCCGGCAGCCGCAAGACGTTTGGAGCGTCGATGAACATTTTTGGCGACAATGTTAGAGCCCAGCCCCAAAATCCGCGCATCGCTGCGATAATTAATATCCAGAGTAATGACCTTTGCATCCTTATAGACCTTGTCAAACTCCAGAATAGATTCCTGGCGTGCCCCATTAAAGGTATAGATCGTCTGGTCATCATCCCCCACAACCATCAGATTGCGATGTCGGGCAGCCAACCGCTGCACCATCTCATATTGGAGGGCATTCGTATCCTGAAATTCATCGACCATGATATGTGAAAAACGTCGCTGAAGCGGCTGAAGCACATCCGGGTCACGCAGTAGTGCGGAGGCACGCAGCAGAATATCGTCAAAATCCATTTTATTGCGCTCCTGTTTCCACGCTTCATAAGCGAGCATGGCACGCTTGGCATCCGATTCCTCGCGTACGGTTTCCGGCAGCTCGTCCGCGCTGCGGCCTTCCGCTTTCCAGGCGGAGAGGGCAGACAGCAGGCTTTCCGGCTGGAAAGCTTCGCTGAGCCCAAGCTGCCGCAGCATCATTTTCATGACGGTATGTTGGGCCTGCGTTTCACCGAACACTTCATCTTGCACGCCGCGATGCCGCAGCATCGCCAAAGCGAATGAGTGAAACGTGCGTGCCTGAACTGCACGTGCAGCGGCAGGGCGCACACCGGGTGATCCCGCGATGCGCAGTTTCATCTCGGCAGCTGCCTTGCTGGTGAAGGTCACCAGCAGAATGGACGATGCAGGAACATCCCGCATCGCCATCAGGTAGCCTGCGCGGGCAGCCAGCACTGTGGTTTTGCCGCAGCCAGCCCCTGCAAGGGTCAGTAGGGGACCTTTGCCGTGGCGGACGGCCTGAATCTGCGGGCGGTTCAGGTGAATGCCGGCGTTCTCTAAAGCACGAAAATAGGCCGAGTCTTGGTCGGTATCGGGTACCAGCGTCATACTGGTATCCATGGAAGCACGACGTGCCTGAGGGCTCGACGTTGAATAAGGAACCCCGATGGGTCGGGGGTAAAAAGAAGGATTTGGGTCCATAATCCTGAAACCCCTTTCGTTCTTAAAATCTTCCATTTTCACAAATGGGGGTAGTTTTTGGTATGATAGAGTTCTAGTCAGCTTTAGCTGACGATAAGAACAAGGCGATGGACTAAAATAATGCTGAAATTCATGCGGATCTTGCCGAAGCGTCAGAACGTCAATACGTTGACGCCAATGCCTATAGCCTTCAAACAGGCGATATGACCGCATTCCATTATACAGGAGTTCGAGGTTTGCCAACAGAAAAAAACTTTGGGATATACGGACGGTACAGTGAAATCCGGCTGGATATGGGGAGGAAATAACGATGAAGCTGATTCAACGTATAAAGGAAGGCGCTAATCGCGCAACAGAAAAGGCGCAGCATGCTGTCGAGATTAGTAAGATCAATTCACAAATTACAACGATCCAGCAGGAAATGGATGTTCATTTCTTGCGAATGGGTCAAATCTTTTACGAAGGTTATCGCGCATCCGACATGTCGGTGGCAGAAACCGAGATGACACAGCTATCCACTGCTTGTGATGAGCTTCAGGATGAAATTGACGAGCTGCGCAGTAGAATTGCAGAATTGAAGAACGCTCATTTATGCACCTGTGGAGCGGTTGTGCCTCTGGATGCGAACTTTTGCCCTAAATGCGGACGCAAGCTCAATGAAGGACAGGCTGCTTCCAAACAAGTAGCTGCTGTGCGTGAAGAGGTGCCAACGGACGTCTATTCTTTTGATCTGCGCAAGCCAGAGGTAGCGAAGGATGCTGCGCCTGCTTACACGGAGTATGCAGAACATGAAGTAGTCGATCGACATGAACAGGAACAGGATGAGCGGTATGAAACACACGAACCAGCGGGACTAGACCGCGATTATACAGTGTCTGATTTTACACCGGAGGAAAAAGCGGCATTCGACGCTGAGTGGGAGCGCCGTCGTCAGGAAGATCTGGAAAAAGAACACCGTCGTCTTGAAGAATTGGCACGTGAGCGTGAGCGTCAGGAGGAGCTGGACGAGCGGATTCGATATTGGAAGGCCAACAACTCCGGGGCTGAGAAACCGGCAACGCCGTCTGCACAAGTACGTGAAAATGTAAAATGCCAAATCTGCACCGCAGAACTACCCAAAGGGTCCAAGTGGTGCCCGCGTTGCGGAGCTGAACAGATTTAACGCAGCCGAACAGGCTGCTGCAGGACACAGACATAACGCCGGGCAGCATAGGGGGAACAGAATATATGGAGCGTTTGCTGCATCATCTGCGGAATCTGGGTTTTACGGAAATGGAAGCCAAGGTTATGGTCGAGCTTTCGAGGCAAAATGCGGCTTCCGGCTATGAAGTGGCTAAGCGTCTGGGTGCATCACGCTCCAACGTGTACGCGGCTTTACAGCGTTTGGCCGGGCAGGGATACCTCAGAACCAGTGCGGGAGAGCCTGTACGTTACAGCATGCTGCCACCGGCTGAATTGACCCGGATGATCGAAGGACAAATGCAGGAGTCTCTACGTGCAGTGGAGAAAGAAATGCCACGAACAGAACCAACCAAGCCGACCTTTTATAATGCGGAAGGCGATCGGAAGGTACTGGAAAGTCTGACCCGTGAGTTGGAACGGGCAGAGCATGAGATTGTGTTGGACTTGTGGCGCGAGGAAGCCGAACTGCTGCGGACAGAGTTGGAGAAAGCCGAGAGTCGAGGTGTGCGTCTGCTCTGGTCCTGCGATAACGGAGAAAGCATGATGGGACCGTGGTTACCGCTTAGGTCTGGTACAGACGGACAGGAACCAGCAGGGCGTAAGTTTTCTTTTGTTATTGATCGGCGTTGGTGCATGCTGGGTATGCGGGGAGAGAATTGCCCGACACAGGCGCTTATTACCGAGCATCCGGTAATGACAGGCCTGCTGCTTAATCATTTTGCTCAGGATCTTATTCTGTATGAGCTGGAGCATGATATGGGCAGAGAGCTGTCGACCCGGTATGGCTGGCGGTATGAAGGCATTATCGGCAAATATATGTCAGCTGGGGAATAGCTAAAGATTACCGGGTAGGAAGTTCCATCAGTGCCCGGCATATAGATGTAATATAGCCCGCCTTATGAGGCACGAATTGATCCGATGTGATCAGGCGGCGAGTTTTTTCTGGGTTCGGCCCTGACGTAATGCCTTGGGCTTCGATAAAGGGAATATAGCCTTCAAAAAGGGCCAGTGCTTGGTCAAGATCCGCTTCGTACAGTCCGGCTACTTCTTCTTGCTGGAGATGATAAGCTTCCAATGGCTGGTTCGATAGCAGTCCAAACACCGAGCTAACCTCCCGATCCCAAAAAGAGGTGCCCTGGGCGGTACCTTTGCTTTCATACCGAACGGTCATCAGCGGTGTTAATGAGGTAAAGGGAACATGAATGCCCAGTTCTTCCTCCAGCTCGCGAGCCGCCTGAGACATATCTTCGCCTGCCGTCAAATGACCGGCTGCTGTAATATCGTAGCATCCGGGGAAGGTATCCTTCGTATCCTGACGCTGTTGGAATAGCAAGCGACGGCCTGTAGAAGTGTCTCGTGCTAGCCAGCAGTGAAAGGTATGGTGCCAGTATCCCTTGGCATGTGCGTCTCGTCGGGAGGCTGTGCCAAGGGGGTTGTCTTCATCGTCGTAGATATCCAGAAGCTCGCTATTCATCGTGGTTCCTCCTATAGTAAGCAGAAATCAAAGGTCTACTTTACAGTATAACGTGTTTTCTGTCCTAACGATATGAAGGCGGGTGTGGAATGTGGAGTGGCATTTGGGGTATGCTGGGAACATAAGGATTTGAAACATCACATAGATTTATGATTGAAAGGAGCGATTTTACATGGAATGTATAGTACATTTTCGAGTCATGCATCCGGAGGAACCCAAGGAACTTCGCGGGTTGATTATGCTGGAAAGCGGGGGCAAGCCGGGGATTGATCAAATCACGGATATGTTCAAAAATATGGGCTATGATGTCCGCCCAGACAATCCGGAGGAATTGATTTTTAAACCAGTCGATGTCAGAGCCAATTATACATATATCCGGGTTATTGAGCTGGATACGGGTGAGGAAGTCTACCAGGAAGATAGGGATTTGCGCGCGATTTTGGAAACTTTGCTGAATAAACGTTAAACGTTAAAGACCAGGAGAACTAATCGATGAAATGAGATAAAGCGATCCTGTCGCCATTCATAGGAACGGAGAACAATGATGAGATTGTATATTATCCGACACGCAGACCCCGATTACCCCAACAACACCATAACGCCGGAGGGGCATTTGGAAGCCCAGGCACTAGCCAAGCGGCTTTCCAGTCACGGACTGGATCGAATTTATGCCTCTCCTTTGGGGAGGGCTTTGGATACGATGCGCTACACCGCCGACTCTCTGGGTATGACTCATGAAGTAGAACACTGGACGCAGGAGCTGGATCTAAAGCTGGAGGAAACCCCATACGGCCGTCTTTCCCATTGGGATTTGCCTGGTGAAGTGATCCGTTCCGAGTTGCCCCTGCCGACTCATGACTCTTGGCAGGAGATTTCCTATTATCAGGGAACGCAAAGCCCTGAAACCTTCGAGCGGCTGAAGCTTCATTCCGATGAGTTCCTGAAACGGCAAGGCTTTGAGCGGGTGGAGGGCAGGTACCGGATTCTGAAGCACACTGAAGATCAGGTGGCGGTATTTTGTCATGGCGGCTTCGGGCTGACCTGGCTTGCTCATCTGTTGGAGTTGCCATTGGCCTTGGTCTGGTCCGGTTTTTGGATGCCGCCTAGCTCCGTAACCACGATCTTGTTTGATGAGCGCTCCCAAGAATGGGCAGTTCCCCGTTGCATCGGCTTCGGTGATGTTTCCCATCTGTACGCTGAGGGCTTGCCCGTTAGACCCCGTGGCATTATCACCAATTTCAACTAATTGAATTTTCCATACATGCCAAAACGGCTTAAGACGATAGAGCGTCTTAAGCCGTTTATTGTAGTCATATAAGTGGGTTGAGTCAGCGTGCTTCCACGTACCCTTCCAGCTTGGAAGTGCAATGTGCGCAACGGGTAGCGGCTACAGGAATTTCGGATAGGCAATGTGGACATTCCTTGATCGTTTTTTCCTGAGGAGGTTTTTCTTCCTCTTTGCGTTTCAGCATGTTAATCCCTTTGACCAGCATGAACACACAGAAGGCCACGATCAGAAAGTCCAGCAGGACGTTAATGAACTGACCATAGGCGAGGACCGCGATCCCTGCTTCTTTGGCCTGTGCCAAAGTCTTGCGTGTACCGTCACCATTTAAAGGCTCAGCAGCTTGTAAAGCTACATACAAATCTGGAAAATTCATACCTCCCAGAAGCTTACCAATCGGAGGCATAATAATATCGTTTACCACAGAAGTGACAATTTTGCCAAACGCTCCACCGATGATAACACCGACCGCAAGGTCAATCACGTTACCCCGTACAGCGAATTCCTTAAATTCTTTTATAATACCTTTTCCGCTCATGTGAGTGCTCACCTTCTTTGCATAAAATCATTTATCTATAATACATGCTATGTCAATTGAGGGCAATTCCCAATTGATGTATTGCACTTTGTCACAAAATCACATGTTCATTTGTCTTCTATATGTAAACCAATAATGGAGGCGATGTATCGTGAGTTTAAGATTCAATCACAGAACAGTGAGTCCTAGTACGTTCAAGGCGATGATGGAGATGGAGAAATATATTTCCGGTCGTTTTACAGACAAAGTATTGTACGAACTACTGAAAATTAGAGTATCCCAAATCAATGGATGTTCCTATTGTCTGGATATGCATGCGAAGGATCTGCTCAAGCTGGGGGATTATGCTGACCACATTTTGCAGCTAGCCTTATGGCGGGAGGTTCCTTTGTTCACGGAAAAAGAACGTGTTATGCTTGAATTAGCCGAAGCGGTTACTCGTATCTCAGAACAAGGGGTACCTACAGATTTGTATAATCGGGTCAGAGAGCATTTTACCGAGGAAGAATACGTAGATTTGATAACCGCAGTTAACGTGATTAACAGTTGGAACCGGATTGCAATTGCAACGGGCATGTATCCGGGCATTCTTTAAT
Source organism: Paenibacillus sp. EKM206P (assembly GCF_011066155.1). Taxonomy (NCBI): domain Bacteria; kingdom Bacillati; phylum Bacillota; class Bacilli; order Caryophanales; family Paenibacillaceae; genus Paenibacillus; species Paenibacillus sp. EKM206P. The sequence continues at coordinate 212,117 of NZ_JAAMNQ010000005.1, forward strand.
GAACAGGGGGCTATGCTTTGTCTGGCAAAGAACATAGAATTGAACAAGAATCGGTGGATGTAAGTCTGGAAGAGCTGTATCAGAAATATCGCAAATATTCTTTTGCCATTGCTTATCGCATGCTTGGAACGGTTACAGATGCCGAGGATGTCGTTCAAGACTGCTTTGTCGAGCTGAAGGATAAGCCCCTGGATAATATACACAATCCCAAAGCCTATGTGGCCAAAATGACGATGAATCGGTGCCTGAATCTACTGAACTCTGCACGTAAGCAAAGAGAGACATATGTAGGACAGTGGCTGCCGGAGCCGTTGGGTGAAAGCGCAGATCTCCCTGCGGATTGGTTAGAGCGTAAAGATATGATATCTTACGCTTTTCTGGTTTTGCTGGAGCAGCTAAAGCCGATAGAGCGGGCTGTTTTTGTGCTGAGGGAAGCTTTTCAATATGATTACAAAGATATTGCGGAATTGCTGGGGAAGACGGAGAGCAACTGTCGTCAGTTGTTCAGTCGCTCCCGTCGTATTCTATCTTCCGGAGAATCTGCTCTTGAGGCTCAGTCCAGTCGCAATGTGAATAACTCATCCCGAATAAAACTACTAGAACGTTTTACAACAGCTTTTCTTGCCTACGATGTGACTGCTATGCTGGAACTACTGGCTGAACAACCTGTATTTGTGTCAGATGGCGGAGGTAATGTGCATACGGTGATGAAGCCGATGGTTGTACGCAAAGGTGTTCTTGCCCTGTTGACTTCTCGTCGGGTATTAACCGTTTTACGAGAAAGAGATGTGTTCCATACCGTCATCAATGGCGAGGTCCAGCTGGCATTTCTGGAAGACGGAAAAGTGAGAGAAACCTTATGTCTCATACTGACACCGGACGGGGAGCATATTCAGAATTTTTATTTAATGGTTAATCCAGATAAGCTGGGACACATCCATATAGACGAGGATTTTGCAAAAATCCCATAAGCGACTTCCAATGACTAAGATATAGATCGAAATGGTTTAGTTCGTCTATATCTTGCACTCCGGAGCGACTGGAATCGAATTTTTCAAAGTCCTGATAGGACAGAAGAAGCTAGTGTAAAAAAATGAACTGCCCAAACATAAAAAACCTTGATTCCTTGCTTAGGATCAAGGTTTTTTGCTGTTTTCATAACTGCCGGGCTTGATGAAGAGCCAGATCGCCTATCCAGGGAAGCTTGAGCCACTTTCCTTGTCCCGCACGAATTAACAAGATAATCCACAAGGCAAGGCCTGCCAGCGTTAGCAGGGAAGCGAAGAAAGGACCGAGTAGGGGGATGAATCCTACCAGCACATGTCCGATCATGAGGGCTACAAAAAGAAGTATGGATTGCAGTGCGTGAAATAATACGAATCGGCTTTTCTTTTCCAGCATGACAAAGGCCAGCGCGCCAATAAAGGCGAACAAATAGCACAGGACAGCTGCTATATTTTCATCCAATCCTGTGGAAGACTTATAGACTGACATGTCAGGCATATCCTCCTTTATAAAAAGATTCAAGCTAAGTCTCCGTACTATACAAGCTATGAGGACAGGATTGAAGGATATGCCCGATCTCGGTAAAAAAAATGGCTCTACACAAAGGATAAGCGGTCAAGCGAGTGGATATACTCGAATTTGGCGATAACCTTTGGACTGCGCTTCTGTCGCATCGCCCACAAGCTTCGCAGATTCGATGTTCGACTGTAGCCAGACGAGCTTGCAGACTCATTGAACCACTTCCACCTTACGAATTGCCTGATAGTCTTTCCCGAGAATCCGTTTCGGTTCCCGCCAAACGTTTTAGAAACGTATTTCTCCAGTTTAAGGACAATTCTTCAACTTCAAGAATTTGCTTAATACCCTCGATATGATTCTTCTCTTGATGCATAATTCGATTGGCAAATGAAACCGTAATTGCTTTCGGATGGCGATGAAGGAGGGATAGTCCGTCGGCTTTAGAGGCAACTCCCTCCTCCAAAACGCGGAAGTAGAATCCCGTGTGGCCTGTTTGCTGTACCTTCAAGGGCATGTCCGGTACGCCGTACTTGATGGACAACTTGTAGCAAGGCTGTCTCGGTTGGCTAACTTGAACGATAGCTTTGCCAAGCTTAAAGACGTCTCCAATGCAAACGTCGGATTCTAGCAAACCCTTTATCGTTAAATTTTCCCCGAACGCGCCGTAATCGAGCGGTCTCCGCAATTCATTTTCCCAGAACGGATAGTGCTCGTAGGGATAGACGCATACAGCTTTCTCTTTACCCCCGTGATGAACTAGATCGCCCTGCCCATCCCCTTCGAAGTTTAGATAAGATAAATACAAATATTCATCTGTGGCCGACTTGAATATCCCCGTAGAAACGTTCTTCTGATTAAACTGGATCTGCTTGGGCATGCCGACATTAAGTGAAAGGATTTTAATAGATGCCATTCGGATCACCCCTACTCCAAATTTTGGTCAACGAGTTTTGCTAGATGCTTCTATATACCGCGTTCCTGCATATGTTCGCCCGCCTGAAGCGAGAATTTCTATGATGACTACGCCTTATTACATTTCGGTAATTCCTCTTTTGACTCTGTTCGTCCTCGTTTCCATTTTACACTCCTCTATGCGCTATTTGCGAATTTTCGATGAGTCTCCGTTAATGGGATAGAGTCCTTTTTGGGCAACTCATCGTTCCGGGAGCGATTTTTCGTTCGAACATACCCGATCTCGGTAAAAAAATGAATTAGAGAATGTGTATAAAAATACGAAAAAGGCTGAACGAAAAGAATTCGTTCAGCCTTTTAAACGGTTATGCACATGTTTTGCACATGTTGTATACACTTTATCCACCACATATTAATGTTTATCCACAGAAATAACATTATTTATACACAAGTTGTGCACAATCTGTAGATAATATTACGATAATTTATACTTTGCACACAGTTTGTCCACAAACTATCAACATATTGGGTGTAATTGTGGATATACTTTCGTAATTATCGGTCACCAGTTTTTAAATGGCGGCGTGGATGTGTGATTTTACCCATTTTATTCTTGTCATCCTCTTTGGGGATAAGTCGTTCATCGGTACGTCCCTCGTGATGGTTATCAAAGGCATATTCGGTCATTTTCCACTCGGAAGTACCCAAAACTACATCAGCGGGAAAATGCTGGCCTCTGTGCAAATGCTGCTCATGTCCATCCTCATCAATATAAACACCGTCCACTTCTACCTTATCACCCGTTAGTGGGAGTAAATCCTTTCCTTTGCGTTCCATTGGTATCCCCTCCGTATGGCTTATTCTCCGTTAATTTGTCCGGACGGAGGTTCTTTTATCCACAAGCTGATGCAAAATATCCTCGGCAATTTGGTCTGCGGGATGAGGTTTGCGAAGTAGCTTAATCGCCTGCGTCATCTCTCCAGCAAGAGAGGGGATGGAAATCAGGTCGAGACAATGCTGAATCAGCTCCTCCGTAGTGCGAGCAATCCGAGCAGCTCCTTTTTGCTGCAAATATAGAGCATTATTTAGCTCCTGACCGGGTACGGGCTTGAACACAAGAATAGGCAAACCGGATGCAATGCTTTCTGAGAGTGTAATGCCGCCCGGCTTCGTAATCACCAGATTGCTCGCACGCATAAGTGCTGGAACAAAGTCCACGAATCCATAGGTGTAAATGTCCGGGTAGTCTGCATACAGCGCATCCAATTCTGCCTTCAGTTGCTGGTTACGACCGCAGACGATGAGTAGCCGCAACTGAGGAAGCTGGCTTAATTGCTGACAGATATCCATTATGCCGGATAGCACACCATAGGCGCCAGCCATAATGAGTAGCGTAGTAGTCTCAGCCTGTAGGGGTGGGATTAGCTGTTCTTGAACAGGCGCTTCGTCGGCAGACATGTTATAAAAAGAAGCGTGGATCGGAATGCCCGTCGCGGCAATGCGTTCGATCGGTATTCCCCGCTGGGCAGCTTCCTGCTGCATATCCTCAGTGGCTACATAGTAGCGGTCAATATCGGGATGCAGCCAGCGCCCATGCAGATCGAAATCCGTAACCACGTTGACAATCGGCAAATGCATTCCCATTTTGCGACGTAACGCCGGAAGCGCGAGCTGCGGGAATGTATGTACTACGAGGTCGGGCAACTCCTTTTTCAGTGTGAGCGTAAGTTGACGCATTCCGAATGAATGCAACACATGGCCGAAGGCCGATGTAGCCTGCATACCGCGCGTGATGTTATAGACCCATCCGTAAAGCTGTGGAATGGTTTTGAAGCTTTGCATATATACAAATTTGGTCAGACTGTTCAACCAGGGATGAGATTCAGCCATTAGGTCAAGTAGTCGTACCTCGCAGTGTCCGAGTCTTCGCAAACTGTCCTTAATTGCCCGGGCGGCCTGTACATGGCCTTCCCCGTAACTGGCGTACAATATTAGAATTTTTGGTGGTAAGACTTCCATGATTGTTTAGCCCCCTATATTCAATAAGCACATTGAAGCTCATTTCAGGAACGTTCCAAGTTGAGGGAGGATACGGCTGGCAAAACGTAACGCTCCAGCAGTGTTCGCGGATTTTTCCAACGGCTCACCTTGCTGTCTGCTGTAAATACCGCGACTGCGTTCGCTTCTGGCACAAGATAAATTTGCTGTCCTCCATGTCCGTGTGCACACGCGTAGTTGATGCCGTGGAGTCGTCCTGTCCACCATTGGAATCCGTAATCCCCGAATTCTGGATAGCCTTCGACCTGTCGCTGTGTCGCCTGATGCAGCCAATCGGCCGGTATCAATTCTTTTCCGTTCCAGCTGCCTTGATGAAGGCAGCAGTCGCCGAATTTAGCCATGTCACGCGATGTCAGATATAGCCCGATATGTCCCATGGTGTAGCCCTCTGGATCTTGTGCCCAACCACTTCTCCCAAAACCTAAGGGTTCGAACAGATGCTGGAGAGCGTACGTATAGGCGTCAATCCCACAACAATGGGTCAGTAGCACGGACAGCAAGTGCGAATCAACACTGCGATATTGGAATACACCGAGTTGATCCTCCTGTACAGGTAAGCGCAGGGCAAAGGACGGCCAGCTTTTGCTGCGATGAAAACGGTGGATAAAAGCTTCTCCGAGCTTTTTGCCTGTCTGCCAATACAAGCCGGATGTCATGGTCAACAGATGGCGAATCGTAATCTGCTCTAGCAGTGTTTCCTTCCGCCTAGGTAAATACTCAGGCAACAGCTTATGTACAGCCGTCTCTGGCCCGGGCATATCACCGCGAGCCATAGCTATGCCGATGAGCGTGGAAGTGAAGCTTTTGGTCGCGGATCGCAAATCGTTCAGAGAGCTTGCTTCATGACCGTTGTAATAGCGTTCCCAGATCAGTTTACCGTGGCGCAGCAGCAGGAAGCTGTGCATTTTAGGAAACTTGGCTTGAACTTCACGGTCTGCCTGATCAAGTAAGGAGGCATTGATGCCCTCCTCTTCACAAGTTCCTATGTTCAGGGCAGACATACGGGCAACAGGTGCAGTGAACAGCGGAGCATAGCGGCTCATCCTTTTCCCTCCTTGTTATGTTTATTTATTTTACCCCAAACACATACACTCCAAAAACCGATAAATAAGGTATACCCTCTGTGCAACAGCTGATGTAGTACCCCAAATGACATGATGCGTAAAAGATAGGTAAAATCAATGTAAATTTACTGGAAAGCTGAAAGCTGTATCTGAATATGTTATAATGGGGTAGTGATTCAGCCAAAAGAAAATCGGTTAATACAAGTGTCAGGTACATGCCTGCCTAAGGCGTTCCCGACCTAAGCTGCAATTAGACATACTACTTCACTGCATAAGGACATCAATACTTTTCGGCATTCTCTTCAACGGAGCACTTATTTTCAACGTTTTGGGAGGGAGTTACATGGCAACGAAAGGTCACAATGAAGTAAAGGAAAGTCTGCGGGAAATGACTCGAATTTTCCGGCCTAAGGATCCCAAAAAATTTGTAAAGGAATATGTGCGAAAATACCGGATTACAGGAGGGTATGAGGAAGAGTTGACCATGGTGGTGGAAAACGAACTCGGTCGCATAAATTCTTCAGTATCTTAAAGGGTTCGATTACCCGAAAAACTAGAAATACGACTTTTATAAACCGTCTATCCACAGAGGAGACGGTTTTTTTGTGTCTGCCCTGCATACAATGGGATAGGTTTAGTGTATTTGTATGCTCAAAGGAGGCGGATTCCAATAGAGATAGCGATACGAACACCGGAGGAAATCGGCTACATGAGGGAGGCCGGGCGTATTTTAGCAGATTGTCATCGTACGCTGGAAAGTCGTATTCTTCCGGGAATCACAACGCTTGAAATCGACGCTTGGGTGGAGCAGTTTTTAAACAAGCGCGGAGCCACGCCTGAACAAAAGGGCTATAAAGGTTTCCCTTATGCCACCTGCGCTTCGGTCAATGAGGTGGTGTGCCATGGTTTTCCCTCGGAGCGGGTGCTTCATGATGGGGATATTGTGACCATCGACATTGTGGTTAACAAGAACGGTTGGCTGGCTGACCGAGGATGGACCTATGCGGTAGGTAACATTAGCCGCCCGGTAGCGAGACTGTTGCGGCAGACCCATAAGGCACTGATGGGCGGTATAGAGGTTGCCCGCCCGGGGAGGACATTGGGGGATATCGGGCATGCTGTGGAAAAAGCGGCAGGCTGGCGGCGGTTCGGCAACGTCAAGCCTCTGATCGGGCATGGCATTGGCCGCCAAATGCATGAGCCGCCAGAGGTTCTGCACTACGGTCGTCCCAAAACGGGATTACCCCTGCGCGAAGGGATGGTGATTACCATCGAGCCGGTATTTACCCTAGGAACCGAGGGGGCCGTGCTCTGGGGGGACGATGGCTGGACCATCAGCACAGCAGACGGCAGTTGGGGAGCCCAATACGAGCACACGATTGCGATTACAAAGAACGGCCCTTATATTTTGACCTCGTAAAAGCGAGTTGTGCCATAGGGAGTCAATGTGCGGGTCCTTTGCATAAGGCTCTCTAGGTAAGTTTTTTTCAGGATGATGCATTCATCGGAAACAGCCATCACAATTCCCGCCACTTTGCCGTCCAGTCCTGGAAAAAAGCAGATACAGAGAATAAGCGCGAGAATTGCAAAGCTACAGAAAACAGCCTACCGATAAAGATAGGTTTGGTAGCATCACGATAATACGTATGGACGAGCTGAATGTCATCCATGCCGTTCGGTGCTTGTTAATAATAAGTCCCTGATATATGTTACGGACAGCTACCCATATGTATAGTAAAGTAAGAACCTGAAATACGTTCTTGGTAGGTTCGATCAATTCGGGGACACACCAAATACATATTGAAAGACCAGATTGCCTACGGGCGTCAACCCGATACTCCAGCCTATGATCAATACAGCTACAGCCACGAACGTACATAAAATGAAACAATTTTATTCAAGTCGAATCCTTCAGGAATGAATGAATAGCAGTGAACATTTTTATTATAGATCAAGATTCGGATCGTCGGTATATGGAAAGTATAATATTGGAAACTAGGAGTGGAACTCACATGATCATCAGGGAAGCAACGATATCAGATGCCGAGGGCATCGCCAAGGTGCACGTAGATTGCTGGAGGACGACGTACAAAGAAATAATGCCTGCCCAGGTTCTGGAACAGCTTTCCTATGAGCAAAGAACAAAACTGTGGAATGCGAATCTATCCAGTGAAGACGGTCATCGGGTATATGTTGCTGAAAATGAGAAGGGGGAAATCATCGGATTTGTGAGTGGGGGTCCGGAAAAGTCAGGTGAATATCCCCCGTATGGGGGAGAAATAACGGCAATTTACGTTTTGAGTGAATACCATAGTTTAGGCTTGGGGAAGAGACTATTTTTACGTCTGCTTCAACATTTCAATAGTATGGATATTCACTCTGTGATCGTATGGGTGCTAGCAGATAATCCAGCATGTACCTTTTATGAAAGGTTGGGAGCCAAACTTATAGTAGAACAACATATTATAAGTTTGGGTGGCAAAAATCTGAACATGGTGGCTTACGGTTGGATACTATTCGGATAGAATACGCTTTTGTCCTTCCAAGGCACGAATGGGTGCGATATTTTGCGTAAATTCCAACGTTCCCAGATAGCGGCCCTCTGCATCACGGATGGCAAAATAACGAATGTAGACAAATTTATCCTTGATTGGAATCCAAAAATCTTCAACATCCTTGCGGCCTGCCTTAAAATCTTCCAGCAGCTTCTCAACGACATGCACGCTTTGGGGTGGGTGGCAATTCTGTACGGTACGACCAATGACGGCTTTCGTGCGCGCGAAGATTCGTTCCTTACCATGGGAAAAATAGCGAACAACATCATTTTCATCGATAAAGGTCAGGTCAACAGGTAGATGGTTCAACAGCAGTTCCAATTGTTGTACGGATACAATCCCTGTCTCGAATCGCACGAAGCCTTGCGGTGTTCCTGATGTGCCTTCCGTTTGCTCAAGGGCTTCTGCAGGCTCCTCTGCCCGTTCGGGTATCCATTCGCGTTCGGGGGCGGTCAGGCAGAATCCAATTTCCTCGCTTTCCCGGGCTATTTTCAGCCATTCATCCTCTGTCAGCTTACTGAGTGCCATCGGCAGCAAAATATTCTCTTCCTTGAATATCATTTCATTTACTTCACTCATGATATGGGCAAGCGCCTTCCCAATCTGTTCACGATCCCCGTTATATTCGGCGAGCAGACTCTTCGCTTCCTTAATCGCGGCACGAATGCCGTCGTCCACACCCCACATGACTTTGGTCGGGCCAAAAATTCCATAGCGTTCTAGATAAGGAAAGACCAAGTTTTCTTTACGACTGTAGTGCTTGTCGAGATCCATTAGCAGACTTAAATCCTCAAGCAGCTTGTAAATAACCTTGGGACTGTCCTCCTTTTGAAATTGCTCTGCATGCAATGCCAACTTAAAGTTGACCAGTCGTTCGATCTCCCGATTTTCCAGCTTGAATGTGTGGACAGGATGTCCCGGTTGTTCCTCCGGTCCTGAAGGACGGTGAATATCCTCGATGGAGCCCTTGAAGATCGAAGTATGCACGGAACAGAGCCGCTGAACTTCCGATACGGGAATTCCCTCCTCGGTCATCAGTGCGTGCTCCATAGCTGAAATTTCCGCCACACTTACTCCGCCAACAGCCTCTGCAAAACGCGCTTTCACCTCTTCGACGCTTTTCCCGGCATGTAATTCTTTTATAATTTCCTTCAGTGTTCGTTGACGTTCTGTTAATTCCTGTGCTGTATGTTCACGGTTGTTAATTAGCTCGCTCATGATCGTTAGCTCCTTTATTTTTGAATGGTAAAACCATGTTGCAAAAACGTGCGTTCCACGGTTTCCATAGCTACTTTTTTCAATGCAATACCTTTGGACAATGTCATAAAACGACCTGCGGTTTGTAACATGCCAGGCTTGGCGATATCATGAAAACCCAGCTCTACCATAATGTCCTTCACTTCGGGATAACGGTTAACAAGGTTAAAAATCGGTTCATCCCAGTGCAGTATCTTATCCATTTGTTCATCCCCTTGATTGAGAACGTTTATCATTTACAGAGTATCATAGGTCCTGACGAGCTATTGTGATTGTACGCACAATTTACATTCAGGTATTGACAGTTGTAATTCATGGTTTATATACTGTGTATAAAGATATATACAGTAATAACACTGATTACTTTAATAATAACTTCGTATGAAGAGAGAACGAGGTCGTCATTACAGGCAGTGCAGAAGGGATCAGGATAAGAAAATGACAATCATCAAGCAGGCATGGAAGATTACCCGGCAGGATTTTCGCAACAATCCATATGTTATGCTGTGGACATTGCTGTTTATTGCGTATTTGGGATTTACCATGAGTTTTGCTGTAAGTGTGCATTGGGATGAACGTGGAAACTTGAGTCCGGTAGCCGATTTTATCATGCTGGTGTTGATTCCGTTTCTCGGATACATTTATAACCGCCGTGCATTTAAATATCTTCAGGAAGATTCCTATACGCATATGCTAGCCTTTTTCCGCACCTTGCCTATACCGATGAATGCGGTGATTATGAGTCGAATTCAACAGGCGCTTTTGGCGTTTGTTGTGAATAGTGTGATATTTTTCACTCTATTGTTTACGTTGTCAGCTACGTTTCGGGTATATGCCAGTACAGGTTTCTTTGTATCGTTTGCACTTACCTGGATAGGCTACGGAATGCTGATTCAAGCCATTTATATTCATTTGGAATTTCTTAAAAAAGGTAAATCCTACTTTTGGCTATCCATTGTCATCATGCTAATTTGTGGGATAGTTACGATTATAGTTCGAGTATGTGGGGCCAATCTGGTATCGATAACGGCATTTTACAGCAAGGAATGGCAGCTGTTGTCTCCGGTGATGTGGGGAGCGCTGCTGGCAGGAGCTCTGGGTATGTGGATGTCCTACAGGGTGACACAGCGTAAGCTTATGAAACGGGATTTAACTTAGCGGTATGTGTACAAAGATAGATAAAAAGGGGGGAGAAGCAGGTGAATATACCAGTGCAAATTGATGAGAATAGCGCGGAACCGCTGTATGCGCAGATTGAAAAGCAACTTCGCTCACTCATCGTAACCGGACAGATTGCAGCGGGAACGCTGCTTCCCTCCATTCGGGAGTTCGCAGGGACGCTCCGCTGCAGCGTCATCACCGTCCGGCGGGTCTATCAGGATTTGGAGAACGAAGGCTTGCTTCGTACCCGGCAGGGAACGGGCACCTTCGTAGCTCTGGTCGAAGACGATAAGCGCTCAGGTTACCGCCTTAAAGCAGTGACCGAGGCGTTGGAAACGGCGATTGACACAGGCATCGCTGTACAGATGACAGAACAGGAATTGTTGGAGCTTTTCGCAGAAATGGTGAAGAGAAGGTATGAAGTCCAAGTGAAGGAGTGACGCCCGTGAAAAACGATGTAAACCATCATGTGGAAGTTCCTATGGGGATACAGATAAAAACACCCATTATTGAGATGAGCCAAGTCTATAAAACTCGAGGTAACCGGGAAATTGGACCGATTAATCTAACCATTGAACCGGGATATGTAGTCGCTTTGGCTGGACATAACGGATCGGGCAAAAGTACATTGATTCATCTGCTGACTCAGCTTATCCACCCGGATTCCGGTGAAATACGTTGGTTCGGTCAAGCGTATCCGGACGGCATGCCGGCAGATACACGACAATGGGTTGGGTATATGTCAGAGCAGCCGACCCGTGAGGAAGATCGACTCACAGCAGAAGCAGCAGCGGCGTTTCGAGCCTTGTGGTATCCCGGCTGGGATGAAACACGTTTTCAGCGTCTGATGGAACGATTTCAGGTTCCTCAGCATACGAAATTATCGCGCATGTCCAAGGGAGAGCGCCGTAAGTTTGAACTGGCTGCAGCCTTGGCGCCTCACCCTCGTTTGTTGCTGCTGGATGAGCCTTCGTCGGGTTTAGACCCTTTTGCCTGGAAAATCATGCTGGAGGAACTGCGGGATTGTATGGAGAACGGCAAAACGACGGTCATTATTGCCACTCATATCATAGACGAGATTAAGCGTTTGGCGGATTATATTGTCCTGATGCATGATGGCAGGCTGCTCGGCAAGCTGGAAAAAGACCATTTGCTCGAAAATAGCAAAGAAATGTGGTTTGAAGGCACACCGGAGGAGGCATCGGAACTTCCGGGTGTTGTAGAGATGGAGAGCGAAGGCGGATTGCAGCGAATTGTAACGTTGGCAGCCGGAGAGACCAGCGCCATCTTGGAACAAGCGGGCATCCGCCCCATCCGTGTGCGGCGTTTGGAACTGGATGATATTTTAGTACATTGGTCTGCGGGACAACTATCAGAAGATGCGGAGACATACACGCAGAAAAAAGGAGCGGAGTAATCATGAACATGCTGGAATTGAAAGAGGTCGTGAAGCAATATGGGAACCACACGGCGGTGAACGGAATTTCGCTGAATGTGAACGGTGGGGAGATTTACGGACTACTGGGAGGCAATGGAGCAGGCAAAACGACAACGATGCGCATGGTGCTCGGTCTGATTTACCCTGATGGAGGTAACATTCAATATGAGGGCAAGCCCTACAGCAAGGAGCTTCAGCGGACGATGGGCTATTTGCCCGAGGAGCGAGGGTTGTACCCCAAGGTGAAGGTGAGCGAGCAAATTAACTATTTGGGCAGGTTGCGCGGAATGTCGGCTAAGGAGGCGGACAAAAGTCTACGCTACTGGCTGGAGCGCTTTGGAGTGCCCGAATATTACGACAAGCGGATTGAGGAGCTATCCAAGGGAAATCAGCAGAAAATGGGCTTTATTGCCGCCGTTGTGCATCGCCCGACGCTGCTCATTTTGGATGAGGCCTTTAGTGGGCTTGATCCGGTAAACGTTGAATTGCTTAAGGATACGGTGAAAGAGCTGCGGGACGATGGGGCTGCGATTTTATTCTCGACCCACCGCATGGAGCATGTGGAGGAACTGTGCCGCCATATTACGATTTTGCATCGCTCAAATACAGTTGTGCAGGGAAGTGTGCAGGAGATTAAGGGCCGTTACCCGCGTGAAAAAGTTCGTCTCATCACTACAGGTGAAGTGAACGGACTGGAACAGCTGCCCGGCGTGCGCCGTGTAGAGCCTATGGATCGCGGCTGGATGCTGCATATTGAGCAGCCGAATGCGGCGAAGTTGGTATTACAAACGGCGTTGGAGCAAACGGATGTAGAGCATTTTGAGATCAAGGAACCGACGCTGAACGAGATTTTCATAAGAGAGGTGGGTGATTCCCATGAATAGACTGGGTACGGTAATCGGTTTTACGTTTCGTCAGAAGGCGAGAACCAAATCTTTTATCATTACAACGCTGGTACTGGCCTTGCTCATTACGCTTGGTATGAATCTGCCATATTTGATTTCTTTGTTTAAAGCAGATGGGACAGGAGGTTCGGGCACGACGGCAGCCGAGCATCATCGCTTGGGACTGATTGCCGGGAGCCGGATAGAAGTGGCGAATCAACTGGAGAAATTCACCAAGGAGCAATCCAACCCGGCAGCCATCTGGAAGCGTTATGACAACGTACAAACACCAGCCATGCAGCAAGCCTTGAAAAATGGGGAGCTGCAAGGTTACGTACAGTTCACGGAGCCTACCGACAAGGGAGACACGTTTCCTAAAGTGGAATATGTCTCTGTAGAAAAAGAGCCATCTCCTGCTGTAATTACATTGTTGCAGACGGGACTTCAGGAAGCTAAGGTCAAAGCCATTATGGGCGGCAATGCATTGACCAGTGATCAAATTCGTGAGATTAGCACACCTGTAATAGTGGACAGCAGGGAAGTAGACGGTTCGTCTGAGGCAGGGGGAGCTGTGGGGACAGAGGAAAAAGAGACCTCTATGATTAACTATGGTTTGGTCTATGTACTGATGATTTTATTCTTCACCTCCTCCATGATGACGGGGAATATGATTGCTGCAGAGGTGACATCGGAAAAAAGCTCACGTATCATGGAGATTCTCATCACAAGTGTCTCACCGTTGACCCAGATGTTCGGAAAAATTATCGGCATTTTCCTGGTCGGCCTGCTGCAAATTGCTGTCTTTGCAGCCGCTGTATGTGCCAACCTTATGCTGCCGCATAATAATGTCATTCTTAGCTCAGCCGGGCTGGATCTGTCGCAACTGAATATCGCGGTGTTGGGTTATGGTCTGGTATTCTACATCCTCGGCTACTTTCTCTACGCAGTACTGTTCGCCGCGGTGGGCTCCATTGTTAGCCGTACCGAGGAGTTGGGACAGGCGATCATGCCGATTACCGTGCTGTCACTAGCAGCCTTTTATATCGGTATCTTCAATATCGCCGCATCTGATACGATTTTCGTAAAGGTTGCCGGGTACATCCCATTTTTCTCGCCAACCGTCATGCTGTTGCGGATTGGTCTGGAACGGGCGAGCCTGCTGGAAATCTGGCTGTCACTTGGTATTCTGGTCGCCTCCATTTTGCTGTTCGGTTGGCTGGCCGCCAAGATCTACCGTACGGGTGTCTTAATGTATGGTAAACGTCCTTCGTTCAAAGAGTTAAGAAAAGCTATGAAGGCTTACAAGATTTAAATTTTTAGCAATACATGTGAGTGTGTGGTGTCCGAATATAAGAAGATGGCGAAGAAATAAACTATTTGAGGGGAATGATTTAAAATGACAAAAGAAAAGGATTAGTACTGTAAAAATAAAGTAATAGACTGGAGTCGTTGACTTAACAACGTTTTCGAATTGAAGAACCGTCAACTTTTGAGAAATAAGTTTTAGACTAATCCATTAAATGAAACAGCGGCAGAACAAGACCTGATAAATAAGGTCTTAGACTGCCGCTGTTGTTGTTAAACTAACGTTTCCCGTTAGTCTAACATTACATATTTAACTATTTATAAAGTTTTTTAAATCATTTTCTATAAAGTGATTTGGTTTCCATCCTTTTATTAGCTTATCTACTAAAAATGTATCTACCGCACTCAATGAAATTCCTAATAAAGTGCCAGCTCCTGAGCCACCTACTGTATTAAGTAAACCTGCACCTGTAAACAGCCCAACCTGATTGTTTTAGATGGTAATTTCTCAGCCCAAGTATTTGCATTATTAGCATTAAAGTATTCCTGTATTAAATTAGCTTCTGGGGGTAAATCACCAATAAACTCCTTGAATTTTCTACTATTTTCATATATAGATATATACTCTGAAAAAGTCTTTTCCCCGGAATTCAAAACTCCTCTAACATTTCCAGTTTTCAGTACAAAATTATTAAATGTTTCTATACTATTACTTCCACTAACGATTTTGTTATAAAGGGAATCAAATCTGTTCGCAATTAAGATAGAAGATGATGGGCTTAATTGGAAATCCGATGAGTGCTTTGACCATACTTCAAAGCTAGAAAAAGTCGAAAAATAACTTCCTAGAAATGAGAGAGGGTCAATTATCTCTTTACTAATATTATGTTCTAATTCATATCTTTTTAAAAGAGCATCATCTTCTATGATGTGTAATTTTAACTTAATATCTTTTGGAAGTTTCTTTAAAAGTAAAGGAGAGAACTATTCAACCCACCTTTTTCCCACAAGTAATCTAAGTATGGGTCTACATCATCTTCATCCATTGAGGTAAACATTATTTCTGTTTTATCATCGTGGTGGAAAGTTCTAGTAACTGGTACAACCCAGAAATAAACTAATTCAATATTTTCTTTATGTTCTTCTAAAAATGGAATAAATTCAGCGGGATGGACTTGTGAAAACAAACGATTTAACAGATTCTCATTGACGATTATTTTTACCTTATCATAAAAAATTGCTTTCTCTGCTATTGTCCCTAAATCGCAATCACTAGAAACACATATACTTTCAAACATTACAGCAACCTCCATATAATCCACATGGTATAATCTACCATTACTAATCTGCTGCATTAATTCAAGTACATTTATTCACAATCCATATAGTAATTTTAACATAAAGACTCAATAATAAATCACTCCCCCCTTATGAGGGATCAATATTTTTTACAATGCTACAACCATACTAGTTATTGAAATCTCATGGTTAACCTATCTGTCCGTTAGCTTAATGAAGCATCGTCAGTCTCTCTATTTTCTCAGTCTACAACTTTATTTGCTGAGTCTAACACTTTATTTTTTAGTCTAGAACGTTATTTTCTCCTGACAATTAAAATGCGCTGATGTTATTGAGTATTGTGGTACTACTGATTCTTTGGGATGGCTAATGAGTACAACAGGTTCAATACTAAAAGAAGCCAGGAGAATGATGGGCTCGGAGTCTTAAGTAGGATAAGAAAGTAAATAATATGTAATTTCTCCGAATAGGTAGGTTCAATTGCGAACCTACCTTTTTTCATTGAATACAGTTATAGCTATTTCTATAAATAAAAAAATTATTTGTATTATGCGACATAAGGACAATTTATTTTTAAATATATCTTTTAAGAAAATCTAATATAAACGTATTATTTATATCAGATTCATTTAAGTATAAACTGCTACTTATAAGCCTAACTTTACGCAAATGCAATAATTAGAAAGGAGATAGGGCTGAATTGTGAAGAGGTTTTTCGTCTTTTTAAAAATGAGATCTACGCTAAATGCTTCTCTTAACTCATTTTAATTTAGTTACCAAAATACCTTCTACAGTTCGGGCGCTTACTCATCTGAAAAATTCATTACACATCAAAACTTAATTAACGCGAAAAACATAACTTATTTGGAGGAATATCATTGAAAATCAAAGTGCTGATTCAATTTCTTATTTATTTATGTCTATATTGTAATGATAGAAGTACACTATGGTTATTAACTATAAGGAGCAAAAAAATAAAACATAAGAATGTGAGAAAGATTAATTTTTTAGTTTTGCTATCTCTCTCATTCATACTACCTTGGTATCTGAAAATCTTATTCATCTTACCTTGCTTAAAAATAACAGTGTATATGCTCTGAATAAAAATGGTTCCCTGTATCTTTGTTACATACAACTTGATTAGGAAGACTTCGTGGAGCCTCTATGAACGATGCATGTCTCAAGATGAATGGTCTCATTCCGTCGATCCGGCTGCTCCAATCGAGCCAACAAGGACTCAACGACGCGTGTACCGAGTCCGTACGGATAAGTATGTACGGTCGTGAGCGGAGGATCGATAATCTTGGCATTAGCAATATCGTCAAAACCTGTTACCTCGATTTGTCCAGGAACATCGATGTGCAACTCCTTTAGCGCACGAATAACCGAAATTCCAATATCATCGTTGGCACAAACAAATGCTGTCGGAAGCTTTGGAAGCTGCTTCAACTGTTCAAGCATCCACTCAACAGATAGATAAGGATTGTTGTCCTCAAGCTTGATGCTGAACGTCTCTCCAGATGAAGCGCGATGCATCCGGAGGGCTTGATCGTAACCAAGCCAACGCTCATAGAAGCTTCGACAGTGATTGTGGTCTCCGATAAATCCAATCTCCGAATGGCCGCGTCCAATGAGAGAACGAGTAAGATTGTATGTCGTGCGGTGATTCTCCATCAAGAGGATGTCGAATTTGTGTGGAGAGTTCAACGACTCTGGCAAAAAATCGATAAATACCGTTGGAATGCCCGTGTTTAGAATAGTTTCAATATAGGCTTCTTGGAAGATCTCAATACAAACAATTCCGTTCACATTTGATTGGTTAATATTGGAGGGCAGTGTGCATGAATGGATATCCTCAGGATTGACAAGAGATAAGATCAGATTAAAGCCTTCAGCGCGCAGGGAGGTTTCCATTCCTTTAATCGTTTCAGAGTAGAAGCTGATGGCGTTAATGTCCCCTCGTGTAAGAAGAGCAATATTGCCTCCATTCATAAAACTGTAGTTTTTGTATTTCATCTCCGCTGCTTTTTGGATTACTCTCTTTTTTGTGCCCTCTGGAATTTGCGGATGGTTGTTGAGGGCTTTGGATATGGTATTTCGAGACAGCCCCATTGCATCCGCGATGTCTTGAACCGTTACTTTCTCAGCCATAATAAGCTCCTTTTTATCCTGCTTCATAAAATCTTAAATGATAAACAAAAATTTATTCAAATGTAAATGTGAATGTGGTTTTTAGCTTGAAAACAATTCTTTGATCTTGCATACTGCTAATAAACATTCCCCTCTTATACTACACTACTCTTTGCCTTTTTTGTAGTAAGAGTTAGATAAAAAAGATTCTATACTATTAGGATAAATCGGTGTTCTTCTAAGAAAAGAAAGAGAGCTAGACCCCTTCTCGGAGGGTTTGCTATCAAGGAAATATATAAACTTAAACAAGTAACAGAGTGAGTGGGATTTTCATTGCTTTTTATTTTTGAAAGCGCTATACTTTTGGTTATATAAATTAATGTTTATAAATATTGATTATAAATGTAAACTTGATGAACAATTAAATGCACAAGTATAAGTATTTTGAGGGTAAGGATGGAGGTAAACTAAAATGAGCTCTGTATAACCGGCTGTGATTTTATTGAGCTTTTCCGCCGGATAGCCAAATTACAGATTCGCTACACAACTCCTAAGACGGGGTCGAAAATTACAAACACTGAGTATTCTGCGGCGGGTCTTGCCGTTCCCGTTGGCTGGGAAACCGATGTCAATGCAGCAGTTTATAGCGAGATTTAAATGGGGTGCTGCGTAAGGATTCCTACTGCTTGTAATATATCGTAGGTACGGGGGGGCGGTGTTAGTGTTTATTCGGAAGGTGAAATTATACATATACTTGTATATCCGAAGAGTGGACAAATGCTGACCAGACGGCATTCTGAAGATGAATTCGTTAACATAGGGACGCCTTGAAGGCCATTGAAGCCAGATGAGAAAAAGGACCACGAGCTGCCGTTGAACCATATCGCATTAGATATGGAAGCCTTCTATATTGCTGGTCCATAAACCCGTGTCATTTTACTTTTGTCAACTCACAAAATTTTTTGGGCGGCGTTATGCAGCTGCTGCTGATTTTCCCGCTGAACCGGTAGGTTGTGCTCCGGAACCTGAACGGTTATTTCAATTTAAGTGCCATCTTGGAGCATAAGGATGAGTATAGTGTTCCACCGGGCTCGGATATTATTGAAAATTAACAAAAAGGGAAAGAGAGAGGGGAGTCGGAGTTTGAACATTCCCAATAGTCTCGTTCAAATCCTAAAATAGAAATCACAAGTTCAAGCTCTATATATTTTATAACAAATTTAATATGCTATTCCGGCCAGTTACTGTGCTGTAACTGGCCGCCTTCTACTTTTTTGGTAGAAGATGATTATTCCGTAGAGTAGAAATGGAGGGTAATCGATGAAAAAGAAATTCAAAGCTGTGCTGCACATCCTCATGGTGATGGCTATTATTATGACTTCATCTGGAGTTTACGCCGCTAGTCCTGATACCGGCTGGGCTGCACGGGCGGAAGGTAACACAGTAAAATCGGAAAAGGAGGGTCTTTCTATTTTTGAAAACGTTATAAATCTAAATACAAATTTGACAGGATGGCAGGTAAAAGGAAATGGCAAGTGGGGAGATGCCGCAGAAGGGCTCCTGCTGACATCTGATCCGCAGGAGGACGTGATGGCCATCTCAGAAACAATAGCAGATGATTTCCTGTATGAAGCCGATGTTATGATCAAGGATATGCAAGCGGATGCTTCTTTGCTCTTCCGTTCCAATGAAGACGGATTGAATTCGTATATGCTTCAAATTGCACCGCAGTCCGGTATTATCCGTTTAAAAGATGCGGGCAGTGGAGCAGGTAAATTAAATGAAGAGCATCC
Source organism: Paenibacillus sp. EKM206P (assembly GCF_011066155.1). Taxonomy (NCBI): domain Bacteria; kingdom Bacillati; phylum Bacillota; class Bacilli; order Caryophanales; family Paenibacillaceae; genus Paenibacillus; species Paenibacillus sp. EKM206P. Next base: position 231,497 of record NZ_JAAMNQ010000005.1, read on the forward strand.
GGTTTCGCTCAAGAAAGGGGAGATCTATCATCTCAAGGTAAAAGCTGAAGGGGCCTCGCTGAAAGTATATTGGGGAACTCAATATAAGCCTGTGATTGATGTTCAAGACAGTTCATACCGATCTGGCCGTCTTGGACTTCACGTCTGGGATGGGTCAGCCTTGTTCCAAAACATAACCGTTAGCGATCTGAAAGGGAATCTGGGTTTGGTACTTGTGAAAAAAGGACAGTGGCAGCCTGACCTCAGCGGCCAAAAAGGAACGTCTGTGAACCAGAGCAAGGCTCAGCAAATCTATAGCAGGCAAGCTGCTGACTTTGTATATGAAGGAACAATCGTTTTCCGCTCCGATGCTGCTGCCGCTCTAGCTTTCCGGTCCTCTACCGATGGAACACGTGGATATGAAGCTACTCTGGTGAAGGAAGGAGAGCAGGTCCGCGTATCGCTGACGAAAGCGGATGGAACTGCAATTGCAGGCTCAGAGCGACCTTATCCGAGCTTAGCGGGGGCGAAGCATTATGTGGAAGTAAAGGCAATGGGTAACCGGATTCAAGTTTTCGTGGACGGTTATACTCCACCAGCAATCGATGTAACGGATCATTCGTATTCAACAGGAAACGCCGGTCTTGTTGTGAAAAAGGGAAGCGCTTACTTTCAGGATGCTTATGTCACGGAGTCTAATAATTATTATACTGAAACCTATCGTCCCCAGTATCATTATACACCGATCCGTGGGTACGCCAGTGACCCGAACGGGTTGGTCTATTTCGAAGGTGAATACCATCTTTTCCATCAGGATGGAGGCACATGGGCCCATGCCGTCAGCAAGGATATGCTGAGCTGGAAACGTCTGCCGATTGCACTTCCGTGGAATGATTACGGGCATATCTGGTCCGGATCTGCTGTGGCGGATGTAACGAATACTTCAGGCTTATTTACGGATTCGGGCGGCAAAGGTCTGATCGCCTATTATACTTCCTATAACCCAGATGGTCCTAATGGCAACCAGCGCATTGGCCTTGCTTACAGCAAGGATCAGGGGCGTACGTGGCATTATGCCAAGAATCGTCCGATCGTGGTTGAGAACCCCGGCAAGAACGGGGAAGAACCGGGGGGATGGGATTTCCGCGACCCTAAGGTGATTCGCGATGACGAGCATAATCGCTGGGTCATGGTAGTGTCCGGTGGTGATCATATCCGGTTCTTTACATCGGCTAATTTGCTGGACTGGACGTTGACCGACAATTGGGGTTATGGAGATTATGTTCGTGGCGGTGTGTGGGAATGCCCTGACCTGTTCCCACTGGTCGTGCAGGAAACGTCAGAGAAGAAGTGGGTTCTCATGATCAGTACAGGGGCGAATTCGGCAACAGGAGGATCGGATTCTGAATATTTTGTGGGAAGTCTGACTGCAGAGGGGAAATTCGTAAATGACAATCCGGCAGGAAAGGTGCTGAGAACGGATTTTGGCAAGGAGTATTATGCATCCATGTCTTTCTCGGACATGACGGATGGGCGCAGAGTGATGTTGGCGTGGATGTCCAACTGGGATTATCCGTTCGCTTTTCCGACTTCGGGCTGGAAGGGGGGACTGACTGTTCCGAGAGAGGTTGCTCTGGTCATGACCCCCGACGGACTCCGTCTCGTCCAGGGTCCGATCAAGGAGATGGAACATCTGCGCAGCAGGCTGTTCTCTGTAACTGACAAGATGATCAATCCATCTTCTCCAAACCTGCTGAAGGGACTTGTTTCTGGAGCATATGAGATTGAAGCCGAACTGGAGATTCCGGCTGGAAGTAACGTAACAGAGTTTGGTTTTAATCTACGTGAAGGTGCGAATCAGAAGACTGTGGTGGGTTATAAGCCAGGCGAAAGTAAATTGTTCGTGGATCGCTCTGCTTCCGGAGCTACGGATTTCTCCAATCTGTTTACCACAAGACATGAAACGGGGATGAAAGCCGAGAACAAGCGGATCCAGATGCGGATTTTGGTGGATGAATCCTCTGTTGAGGTCTTCGCTAATGGAGGCAAGGTGGTTTTCTCCGAGGTCATATTTCCTGATCCGGCCAGTAGGGAGATGAGCTTCTATAATCAGGGTGGCAATGTGAAGATTGTTTCTCTGTCGGTAAACAAGCTTGGATCAGTGTGGAATTCGGATAACGATTCGCCACTACGGATTGCAATGGACACGGGTGACCGTGAACTAGGGATAGGGCAAAGCGAAACGCTGCGGGCGGCAGTGGAGAATGGTCCTGGCAATGGTGTTCACCCGCTGGAGTGGAAATCCAGTAATGCCAAGGTGGTAGGCATAAAGGGAGCCGGCGCTTCTCAGGCAACTCTTATGGCCAAAAAAGAGGGCGAGTCCGTCATTACTGTATCCACCCCGAATGGAAAGGCATCCGCCAGCCTTCTTGTAAAAGTCTCTGGCGGCGAGTTTCATACCAGTCTCAGCGGCTGGACCCCAGATCCGTCAATGGCTTCATGGGTACTCAGCAAGGATGGAATTCGTGGAAGGTACTCAAGCGACGCGAATTATATGGCCCAGGAGCAGGCTGGGGATTTTACTTATGAAGCTGAACTGAAGCTTGGCACGTCCGGCGGGGCTGGTTCACTTCTGTTCCGTGCAAGCGAGGATGGGCACAGCGGCTACTACCTGAATCTAGATCCTAACATGAAGTCTATTCGCCTGTTCTACAAAATAGATGGACGATTCGAGGAACGACAGGTTCTGGCGAAAGTCCCGGCCTTCATCCAGCGAGGCCAAACCTATAAAATAAAGATTCAAGCGGAAGGCCCGCATATCGTGGTACATATGGGAGGACTGAAAATAATGGATCTGAAGGATGGGACCTTTGCCGAAGGTCATTTCGGACTTCATGTCTTTGGCGGCTCTGTCTCTTATCAGAATGTAAATGTGACAGGAGGGAAACCGGCCAAGTTGAGGGTATCAAGCCTCGTGAACGTAGCATTCCAAAAATCCATATATACAGCCCGCCTGGCAAATGGCGAAGCAGTTAGTGTACAGGATGCAAATGAAGCCTCGGATCAAAAATGGGTGTTTGTGCCGACCGAAGATGATGCAGGTTCCTATTCCATCCGAACGACCTCCGGACAGGCGCTGGATCTGGACGCGGAGCACAATAAAATTCAGCTCTATTCTTATTTGGGCTACAATAATCAGCGGTGGATTGTCCACAAAAATAGGGATGGTTCGGTTGTCATTATCTCAGTTTATCATAATAGGGCTTTGACCATATCCGAGGATGGTTCAAAGCTTACGTTGGAGACTCCTCCAACGGATGAAATGCGACGAAATAGGTGGAAAGTAAGCTCTGATTTTTAGTTCTATCCTGTAGAAAAGCCCCTTCGCTTGGCGTAGAGGGGCTTTTGGCAAAAGGCGGATTTGTTATTGTGTTCATGCAGCTTCAGCTTACTTCTGTCAGGTTAGGAAAATCAATTTCTTGCTGGCCAGGAAAGCGTCGAGCTTCTTTCGCTTTTCGTATCGCCAGCGAGTGATAGAGACTGAGTGATAGAGACATATGAAAAAGACCCGTTGAGATGTCCATGCTGCAAGCACCAGATGTTGCTTGTGGTGATTTGGCATGCCGATTTGGACGGATTTATTATTATGTGCAACGAGAATATAAAAAATCAAAAGAAATGGTGGTTAATAAATGATGATAAACCACGAGGCCAAGGGAACGAATAGGATAAAATGAAATGGATTTGTAGGAGCCAAGGGAAAAGAGCTTTAGGTATGGATAGACTTCGTGTGGAATGTGGGACGGAATCGAATAAACCAAACATAACTTAATGATGGGGGCATTATTAATGAATATGGATGATGAGAAATTACTGTAGTGCTTTCAGAATGAGACTTTTCCCCTTGTAAGAAACAATTTTTAGACAGGGGAATGATGTACTTTGAAAATTTCAGATCGAGTATTAAGGCTTTATCTAAATCACACTTACTTGGATTTGTGGCGGGGGCCTTACGGCGGTAAAAAGCACTATGACTAAGACGAAAGCCTCCAAGTGGGGAGTATTATTCTTCTGATGACCATACCTTTGATTATCAGGGCAAAGCTAACCCTCAGGACCATCCGGCAATTTTAAGTCACTTTATCGATTGGGAGTGGTTTTTCTTAGGTTGTGGGAACGATAGAGTCAATGGTTCTTCGGTCTTTGATGAAAGTGTTGAGTTCATTATTTTAGAGTTATAACAAATGGGTAAAAAGAAGCCCATTATCGTCGATACCTTTATGGAACCAGCATTTTCAGGAGGAATTTCTGCCTACAAGTTTTCTTTGTGTTTGCCGAAGATGGACTAATTCGATCAGAGTATTTAGAACGAGATCACCTGAGAGGCATGGAGGATTTATTTCCTGTTTTATTTGATCCACAATGTACAAGAAGTGAAACACTAAATACAGTTGTTAAAGCTTCAAATCACTACCTACAATAAGCACAGCAATGTGAATTAAAATGTTTTATGAAAACATCTGAGTCAAATAAAAATGGAATATTATCGGCAATCGAAAACATTTTGGTCTGTCTTAAATACAAGGAGCTACTACATAGGATAGTAGTAGTTTCCTTTTGATTAAACTCCCTCGATATGATTTAGTTTCCTCACTTCACTTTCCAAGGGATAACTAAAAAGGTGTCCAGCGACCCTAGGATCGTCGGGACACCTTTGCTGTTCTTACAGTTCGATTTTTGTTTCACCCTGTTGCTCTATGAAATGCTTAACTTCTTCCAACGATGGCAAGGCTGCAATCGCTCCAACTTTAGTGCACACGATAGCGCCGACTTGATTGGCAAGTGTTATAAATTCCTGCTGTTGCTCCCAATCGGAGGTAAATGCCTTGGGCTGACTCAGCTGGCTGATTTGATACAGCATAGCTCCGACGAAGGCATCACCGGCACCGGTAGAATCGATCGATTTAACAGTAATACTGCTGATTAGCGAACGGGAGGTACCGCTTGAGATGAGAGTACCTTCTTTCCCCAAGGTAACTGCCACCGTTTTGGCTCCCAACCCATGCAAAAGATCCAATGAAGCATTGCGGTCAGTCAGCCCCGTAATGATATTTAATTCCTCTTCGCTTACCTTTACGAAATCTGCATTGTGTATTCCTCTTCTGGACAATGTTATAAACTCCTCCAGCCTATCTTTCCAGAGGTCCCCCCGGTAATTGGGATCAAAGGAGGTAAATTGCCCATTGGCTTTCGCTTCGTCCAATAAAGACAAATACGCTTCCCGGAAAGGATCGGCGAGCAAGGCCGTTGCCGAGCCAAAATGCAGAATGGCAGCCTGTCGAGTCCATTCTCTATCAATGTCCTGCAGAGACAGCTGACGGTCAGCTCCGCGGTTGAATACGAAATCTCGTTCGCCGTTAGCGGCAAGGGAAACAAAGGCCAGTGTAGTCGGTGTTTCCGGATCAAAAAGAAGCATGGACGTATCCACATGCTGCTCCTCCAGCGTTTGCTTCAGATACATGCCAAAGGGATCATCCCCGACTTTCCCCAAGAATGACGCTTTTCCTCCGAGCTTGGCTACGGCTGCGCTTACATTTGCCGGAGCGCCGCCGGCCTGCTTGGAGAAATGCTGACCCTTGGCAAGATTAACATCAATATCCGTGCAGAAAAAATCAATGAGCAACTCCCCCACACAAAGAACCGTTCTGTCATTTTTCACTTTGATTCACCTCTTGGTAGATTTAGTTTAGAACAGGGGTCGAGTTCCGGTATACGATATCCGTTGCAACATGAGTCACTCGGTATGGCATGGTATTGTCTTTGATTCTGGACAATAACATTTCGGCTGAAATAATACCCATCTGACTACTGTAAATATGCACGGTTGTAAGATGAGGCTCGACAACCCGGGATTCCGAAGCATCATCGAACCCGCAGACAGCAACATCTTCTGGGACTTTAATCCCTTTGTTTTTTAAAGATTTGATCACGTTGATGGCAATGAAATCATTGGCGCAAATAAAGACGGAGGGACACTCCCTCAGAGCATCCAACTGCTGTTCCATCCAGTTCTCCTCTATAAAGAAGTTGCGGTCAGGCGCTACAATGCTATGGGCAGGATCTACAGCGATTCCTGCTTCTGCTAAGGCCCTATTAAATCCGGTCCAGCGTTCATTGAAGCTTTTGCAGTGATTGTAATCGCCTACAAAACCGAAGCTTTCATAGCCATGATCGATTAATTTCCGGGTAACACAGTATGTGCTGTGTTCATTTTCCATTAATACCAGATCCGCCTTCAATTCTGGATACATCATATCCGCAGCGCAATCAATAAAAATGGTTGGGATGCAAAGATCTGTGATCAGCTTGCTGTATTCCTTGCTGAACATTTCGATGCAGAAAATGCCAGCCACATTCGAAGGTTCAAAATTGCCGGGTAGGGTCATCGAATTGATATCATTCTCACGGACAAAATAAATGGATAAAGTATAGCCCTGTTTGCTGATTTCCTTCTCCAGTCCGCTGATCAACAAAGATCCAAAGTGTGAGCTATTAGGAAGATTACAGGTCAAAAGTGCGATATTGCCTTGTTTTTCAGAAGCTGTTTCCATATAAGAAAATTGTTTGTATTTAAGCTCCATTGCTTTTTTGACCACCTTGTCCCTAGTAACGGTGGGAATACTCTCCACTCCATTAAGCGCCTTGGATGCAGTGTTTCTGGAAATTCCCAAGGCATCAGCGATATCTTGTATCGTAACCTTTGACTTTCTCGTCATATTGTTCACCTTATTCTCCGAATTAAGATTCTTCATATTTCTAAATATATAGTATTTTCATGTTTTTAACAATGTATTTATTCAAATGAACAATAAAGGTTTACGTTTGTTTATTTATATTGTGTATTTTTGATGTATTTTTGCTAAAAACATTATAATTATCTTGAAATACGCTTTTTGAATGAATATTTCACCCGAATTATATTGACTAATTAAATGTACATCTGATAAATTGTAAGAGTGAAATATGTTCAAATGTAAATTGTAAGCCCATTCATTTTGGGAATGTGTAAAATTCTCGTTCTGTTGGAGGTGTGGATATTACAAGCAAGTATTTGAAAAACATCTTGGTTAATTATGTCAGAGAGATGACATAACATGGCTTATATTTTGTGTCGTATAACAAGCCGTGAACAGTAGGAGGGAAAATATTGGCAAATTCGATCGTTCAAAAAAGGGGATTAAAGGCTTCAGAAACAAAAAAAAGAAACCATTGGTTAAGCTATATGCTTCGAAATTATATATTGTATTTGTTTCTGCTTCCGTCCATAATTCTTACCGTCATTTTCAAGTATGTTCCCATGTACGGCTCGATCATTGCGTTTAAAAATTTCAGCCCAAGAAAAGGCATCCTCGGCAGCGAATGGGTTGGATTTGAACATTTTCAGCGGTTTCTTTCATCACCAAATTTTTATGACATATTAATGAATACGCTTAAATTAAGCGCTTACGGTCTTATTCTCGGCTTCCCAGTACCCATCATTCTGGCCTTAATGCTAAATCTGGTCAGAGGAGCGAAGTTCAAGAAGAATATTCAGCTTATTGTATACGCACCTAACTTCATCTCGGTTGTTGTTGTTGCCGGTATGCTGTTTGTTTTTCTATCGCCAGCTGGAATAGTGAACGCTTTGGTAACAACCTTCACCGGCAAGCCGATTGCTTTTATGACTGATCCTGCCTATTTCCGAACGGTATATATTTTGTCTGGTATATGGCAAACAGCGGGCTGGTCCTCTATCATTTATGTGGCCACCTTAGCCAATGTGGACCCGCAGTTGCATGACGCTGCAACAATTGATGGTGCTTCATTGATGAAGAGAATCTTCCACATTGATCTGCCAGCTCTTAAACCCGTCATGGCCGTCCTGTTCATTCTCGCTGCAGGAGGTATTATGTCGATCGGCTATGAAAAGGCTTACCTAATGCAGACGGCTCTGAACACACCTACCTCGGAAATCATCGCGACTTACGTATACAAGGTGGGGTTGCAATCCGGCGATTATGCTTATTCTACGGCAATCGGGTTGTTCAATTCCGTAATTAATGTATTCCTGTTGATTTTCGTAAATACCGTCGTCAAGAAGCTGAACGAAGGAGAAGGGCTGTATTAAAGAAGGAGGTATTTATGGATATTCATTACACCGGGAAGGACCGGATTCTGCTCATCATCAATTATATTCTACTTGGTTTGTTTGTTCTCGCTATTCTGTTACCGCTGGTTTATGTGGTGCTTTCGTCCTTTTTAACTCCAAATACCCTGATTACCAAAGGGTTTGCCATTACATCATCAGACTGGACACTCACGGGATATGCCAAAATCCTAAGCAACAGTGCCATGATCCGCGGTTTTTTTAATGCTATTTTTTATTCAGCAGCCTTTGCGTTCGCAACCGTATTATTTTCCGTCTTCGCGGCTTATCCGCTTGCGGTTGAAGAGTTGGTAGGGAAACGGTCCATTATGATCTTTTTCCTGATAACGATGTTTTTCGGTGGCGGTCTGATTCCTACCTATCTGGTGATTAAGGATTTAGGCATGTTGAATACGGTCTGGGCCATTATTCTGCCCGGCTCGATCAGCGTATTCAATATTATTCTGGCAAAGACTTATTTCCAGGGACTTCCGAAAGAACTGTTCCAGGCGGCGAGTATAGACGGAGCTTCCGAGCTCAGTATTTTCTTTAAAATCGTCCTGCCGCTTTCCAAGCCTATTATTTTTGTTCTAGCTTTATACGCTTTTGTCGGACAGTGGAATTCTTATTTCGACGCCATGATTTATCTGGATGATCCGAAGCTGTTTCCGCTTCAACTAGTACTGCGCTCCATTTTGATACAGAATCAGGTTCAGCCCGGCATGATTGCCGATGCGATGGCACAAGCGGAGCTTAAGAAATTGTCTGAAATGATTAAGTACTCTGCCATTGTCATATCAAGTTTGCCTTTGATTGTCATGTATCCATTCTTCCAGAAGTATTTCGAAAAGGGTGTCATGGTAGGTTCGATCAAATAACAAATCGGGGGAATAGAGATGAAAAAAACATTACTAACCTTGTCTGTGTTGGCACTTTCTACTTCACTGCTTGCCGGATGCGGCGGTTCGGGCAATAATTCTGCGGCATCCGAAGATTACAAGCTGGAAAATGTTACTCTGCCGCTTAAAGAGAAAGTTACTTTGCATTTTATGACTCAAAGCTCGCCGCTGGCACCTTCCGATCCAAATGAAAAGTTGATTTATAAAAGACTGGAAGAAAAAACAGGGGTGCATATCGATTTTACCAACTTCACCTCCGATTCCTTCATTGAAAAAAGAAACCTTGCTGTTGCCAGTGGAGATCTTCCAGATGCCATACTGGATGCCGGATATTCCGATTACGATTTGTTGAACCTCGGAAAGGATGGAACTATTATCCCTTTAGAGGATTTGATTCAAAAATATATGCCCAATCTGCAGAAGGTATTAAAGGAAGCGCCTGAGTACAGATCCATGATAACCGCACAGGACGGGCACATTTATGCCTTTCCTTGGATTGAAGAACTGGGTTCTGAGAAGGAGAGCATTCATTCTGTAAACGACATGCCATGGATCAATGTGGAGTGGCTGAAAAAGCTGGGACTTAAAATGCCAAAAACCACCGAGGATTTAAAAAAAGTTCTGCTCGCATTTAAAAATGGCGACCCTAACGGAAATGGCCAAGCGGATGAAATCCCGCTGTCCTTTATGCTCAATAACGGCAATGAGGACCTGAATTTTCTGTTCGGATCATTCGGTCTTGGGGACAACGGCGATCATACGGTAGTGACCAATGAGGGGAAAGTGGTCTTCACTGCCGATCAGGACGGTTACAAAGAGGGGATTAAATATCTTAATGAGCTGTATAAACTGAACCTGATCGACGAGGAATCATTCGAGCAGGATTATAACACGTATCTAGCCAAAGGTCAGAGTGAAAGATATGGCCTCTACTTCCAATGGGATAAGGCGAATATTTCAGGAGACAACGATAAATATGAACTGATGAATCCGCTCGCCGGACCAAGCGGTGAAGTCAATGTGACCCGCACGAACAATCTCGGCTTTGACCGGGGGAGAATGGTGATTACCAGTGACAACCAAAATCTCGAGCTTACGGCAAAATGGATTGACCAGCTGTATGATCCTATCCAGTCCGTGCAAGACAACTGGGGTACCTACGGCGACAAAACTCAGCAGAACATTTTTGAATACGATGAAGCGAGTCATATGCTGAAGCATCTTCCGCTTAAGGGAACGGCCCCTGTCGAGCTACGGCAAAAAACGAACATCGGTGGTCCATTAGCAATTCTTGACGAGTATTACGGAACGGTTACGACTAAGCCCGATGATGCAGTGGGACGGCTTAAGCTCATGAAGGAAAGACTCGTTCCTTATATGAAGGCTGACCATAATTTCCCGAAAGTCTTCTTCTCTCTGGAGGATCAGAAGCAGATCTCCACATTGGAAACCGATTTGTTTGCTTACGTTAACCGCAAGCGGGCGGAATGGATCAAGACGGGTAAAGTGGAAGAAGAATGGGCCGAATATAAAGCCGAGCTGTCCAGACTGGGGCTAGATAAATGGCTGGAAATCAAACAGAAAGGCTATGACAGATATCTCAAAGATCAAAGCTGAAACATTTAAATGGTAGTATTTCAAATTCATTTGCAAACGAGCAACTCAAATTATTATGTTAAATACCTTATCAACAATCAAGAGGAGAGCGGATACTATGAAAGAATTAAACCTAACGGACGACTATAGCGGCAGAAAGAGAAAAAGTAACTATAGTGAGACGTACAGGCCTCAATTTCATTATTCACCGGAGAAAAATTGGATGAACGATCCCAACGGCATGGTTTACTTTGAAGGAGAATACCACCTGTTCTACCAGCATACGCCCCATGATACGCAGCCTGATTTTGGCAACATGCATTGGGGGCATGCGGTAAGCAAGGATCTAGTGCATTGGACTGAGCTTCCACCAGCGATTCCACCTGGGGAGGACGGAGCGATCTTCTCGGGGAGTGCGGTGGTGGATAAGAACAATACCAGCGGATTTTTCAAAGAGGAAGGATCAGGATTGGTGGCCATTTATACAAATGAGGGCAACAAGGCTCAGCCTGGAAAACCGCAGGTGCAAAGCATTGCTTACAGCAAGGATAAAGGTCGAACCTGGACAAAATATGAAGGTAACCCGGTTTTATTTCCAACGGACACGCTAGACTTTCGTGATCCGAAGGTGATTTGGCATGATGAATCATCAATGTGGATCATGGTTCTTGCCGTAAGGGACCGTGTAGAATTTTACACATCTCCAAACCTGAAAGAATGGTCTTTTGCAAGCGAATTCGGTTCCGACATTCCACATATACACCGAGGGATATTTGAATGTCCTGATATATTTCGAATCCAAGTGGATGAGGATCCTAATACCACGAAGTGGATTCTGATGCTAAGCGTCGGGGATAGAAATGGTGTGAATCCAGACGATCCGGAACCACCGGCAGGCGGTTCTGGCATGATGTATTTTGTAGGCAACTTTGACGGTAAGTCGTTCACGCCAGATGAAGCGTTGGAATCCATCGATACTATCAAATGGGTAGACTATGGATCAGACTTTTACGCGGCCGTGTCCTGGAATGGCATTTCGAACGAAGACGGACGAAAGATTTGGATCGGCTGGATGAATAATTGGCGTTATGCTACCACGCTTCCTTCAAAGGAATGGCGTGGCAAGACATCAATTCCCCGGGAGCTACAGCTAAGGACTTATCCCGAGGGACTTCGCCTAATCCAAACACCCATAAATGAATTAAGTCAGCTAAGAAAACCGATTTTGTCTCTACAAGACTTGACGATTAAGCCAGATATGAACGTGTTGTCTGATATTTCCGCAGCCAAGGCAGAAATTATTGCAGAATTTGAAATCGGTACTGCTATGGAATTCGGGTTTAAAGTACGGAAGTCCGCCAATCAGGAGACGATCATCGGATATAATATCTCGAATGAGGAATTGTTCGTCGATCGGACGAAGTCGAGCGCCACTGATTTTCATTCAGATTTCACAGCAATACACAAGGCCACTATGAAGCCAGAGCATGAGAGGATACAGTTGAGCATTTATCTGGATTGGTCAAGTGTCGAAGTCTTCGGCAATCATGGAAAAACAATCATTTCAGACATGATTTTCCCGGACTTCGAAAGTAAGGGACTAGAACTCTACGCCATTGGTGGAGAACTGAGGGTCGTGTCGCTTCAGATCAATGATCTGGTAAGCATTTGGGGAAATGAGAATGTTTAGACAGTAGTTATGATTATCATTCCAATTGAAACGTTCTTACAACAGAACCCGTTAAGCAGCGGCTTGATTCGACGAAATGGTTACAGCCCGATTGCTTATATCCGTATCTAAACTGGTCTCCAAAACTAATTAAAGTATTATCTTATGCCTGGACACGTAACCTCCCGTCGGCTCACAACCGTACCGGGGGTTCGTATCCTTAGAAGTTAGCAGAAATCGAAAGACTAACACGGAGAATTTCATAATATAGTTTTACAGTGGTAAGAGGGCGTAAGAATCTTTCCTTGCATCTTACCTATAATAATATGATGATTGACAATAAGATCATATTCTTTTCCCAAGGGGGTACCTAGTTCTTGTTCTCAGTTCGGGACAAGAACTTGCAGTGGTTATGAAGTCGCCAATTTGGCGGCTTTTTGTTTTACAGATAAATGATATTGTCTTGTGTTAAGACAAGGGCAATTAAGCGTTTGAATTAAAATAATGGGGCTGGGTATGCTAAATTAGCAAATATGGAATTTCTTGATTTCCATGAAAGGGTGAGACCGTCATCATTCTGCAAAAGGTACTAACTTATCTTATTAAACCGGATATATGGTTAGGAACTTTTTTCCCATTTGCTCTTCCGTTTGGAGTATCAAGAGTATTTCAATGGTTGCATACAGGGAACGGGAGAAATTTACACTGGTTCAGCTTTGATCAAAAAAAGTTTCATGAAACAAGAAATACCTCAACTAGTCGTTCCTTTTACAGCAGATCTAAATCAAAATTTGCTGGTGATGAAAGAAATCATCGGGCATAACTCAGAGAGCCTCTGAAAAGAAATATTACTAAAGTTGAAACTGAAAGAAACCATCTGGCTAGACGTGAAGTTGAACTGTTGAAAGAGATAGATACTCTTAGAACGCAAAGAACAGAATACAGAAGAAAACTAAGAGCTAGATCCAAAGAGTTTGGGGCAGTTTTACAGTTCAGTCACAATTCCTAAGTTATTAACCCTTCTCGATGAAAGGCCTAAGCTTAGCAATGTGTTTGCATTCTATCAGTTAGATAAATTCAATAGAAGGTACAATAAACTAAAATTAGCAGCTAGAGAGGTATTAAAACAGGAAAGAATAAAAAGACTACGTGATGAAGCTTATAAGGAGAAAATGGCTGCTGGCTATAAAAAAGTTAACGGATATATCGTAAGTGATGAGAGATGACTGGTACCTCTATGATCCAAACAATATTGTATACCTCATAACAGACTCAAAAATTAAATTAATTGAAGATTTACCAGCTACTGCATCTTTGTATTTAATGATGGAACTGCATATGTTTTTTATATCCATTAACCGGCATTTTTTGTGCCCTTTTTTGTATCTTTAGGGTTACTCGATGGTAAAATAATGTATACAAGCGGATGTATTTTTATGCATTTAAGCAATGTGGATATTCTCACTAATTATGACACCACACAGTGAGTAACGGTAATAATTGAGACTGATTTGGTTGATAACCGAGACATTTTTGGGTATATGTTTGAGACATTTTTAAACCAGTAGAAACAAAGCCCCTTGTTTCTATTGGTTTTTTGTGTTTCTATTTACTCTATATATCCTATAAATGTTAACATATGGTATTATCGATATCGAATCCAAATTACGATCATAATTGATACTTTTCGTAAAGGTGGTTTGGTTATGGATTGGAGAAGTTGGACGTGGAGTTTGGAAGATGAGTTAATAAAATCCCCAAGTGTTGTACAAATCTCTTCAACTGCAATTTTGGAATACATAAGATGAAAACCTGCTTGTTCTCCATGGATTCTCAGGCTACTAAGCCTGCTGCTACGAAGCCTACAGGATGTAGACGAAAGAGCGCTGCTGATGATAAGAAGACCGAATAAGGAGAGCGTGCCATGGAAGTCCGATCCGGACAATTCGCGTAGCAGCCATTGGCAGAAAAAAAGGGTTGTCCCATAAGTCATAAAAATGACTAGGGACGTCCTGTTCTCCAATTGTAAAACAATAAGAAACCGTTCCTGGGTAAAATGGAGGTACCACCCGACCATTTGAAAGGATATGGTTTCTTTGTACATTCAATATACCATTATGAGATAAAAAGAGGAGTTACGCAGGACTATTCCTCATCCATGTTATGTGGCTTTGTGGCCAGCCCCTCAATTAATGTCTATTAGCTCTTAAACCTTCAATAAATATGCGGTGTAATCCATCAAGAACTCGTTGGCTTGTAAAGCCCTCATCTTGGAGATGGTAATCGATATTGTGAAGCACGGCCAGCAGGGCTTCAATAGTATATGAAATGTCCACCCCGGATACGTCTCCCTGTTCAACGGCCTCATTTAGCAGATTTCTGCTTATATTGCGCATCCATTGACATAACGGGGATTGTAACGGACGATGCCCGGTTGAGGCCCGGCTGACCTCACAGAGCCAAGGAACTTTCGCCTCTAAAAAAGAGACATATCTTACGATTACATGGTAAAGCCGGTCCAAGGCAGCGGTTTCTGGGGATTGATCAAGAAATGCTTGAACTTCATCAAACAAAGGTTGGTATTCTTCATACGCGATCTCCTGACATATGTCGCCCTTATCCGAGTAGCGGCGGTATAGGCTTGCTTGTCCTACTCCAGCAGTCTTCGCAATCTGATGCATATTGACATTGTCAACGCCTTTTTTGATGAAAAGTTCTCTAGCCGCCGCCAAAATTCGTCTTCGGTTTAACTCCTCTCTGGGAATTTTCAGAGAGACAGATTGCGATTCTGAATTCACCATAAACATCTCCCTTCATCATTAATTTAACTGTTATTTAACACGAAAAGCGGACAATATGTCCGTTTTTCGTGTATAGGACATGTTGTCCGTCTTCATAATTATAATACATTTCGTGAAAAATTAAAAATACATTCATTTGGGTGACCGATGAGCTTTTTTTATCTCTTGGTATAGTGCTTTTTGTAAATTGGAGGCAAATGCGGTTCAATGCCCGATAGGTCCAGTTCCTTTAAACTTGCGATCGTATGAATAAACTGCTCGATTGCTTTTTTCTTGTCGCTCGTCGTATCTGTTCCGGTTTCGGTTGATGCTCTCCTGCTAACTTCAGAGTTAAGTTGCTTTTGATCCATAGATTACCCTCCATCAAATATAGTCAGGCTTACAAATCCGGATGTCTCTTGTGCCAGTCTGTATTCATTTCATAAGTATTGCCGATACCTAGTACTGTCGCTTCTTCGAAGGGGCGGCCAATCAATTGCATATTAATCGGCAGACCGGAAGGTGAGAAGCCGCAAGGCATGCTCAAGCTAGGCAAGCCAGTCAAATTGGTCGGAACCGTAAATGAGTTCAATCTGAATACACTAGCTTCATCATCTGCACGCGGCGCAGTGATCGGTGTTGCCGGCGTCAACAAGATGTCGATTCCGGACAATGCATTCAAAAAATCATTGACAATTAGTTGCCGGGCCCGCTGAGACTGAAGGTAAATGGAAGCCGGAATATCTCTACTGCTTTCAAGAAACATTCGGACGTCCGGTCCATACTGTTCCAATTCTGTCTCAAGCCACTTCTCGTGGTACGAGTACATTTCCGTCATCATAATGGCCATCGTCGCACTTCTAACATGTTTGATCAGGGGCAGGCTAACTTCGATGATTTCTGCTCCCAGTTCTCGGAATTTATTTATAGCGGCCTTCATCGCAGCTTCCACTTCCGGCATCAAATCCTCGTAATAGTAGCTTGTCGGCAATCCGATACGCACACCCCTGAGACCATTCGGATACATCTTGATACCTGGCGCAGGCAGATCGACAGTCGATTCATCCTTTGGATCGAAGCCAGACATCACATCCAAGCACAGAGACGCATCCATGACACAGCGGTTCAACGGACCCGAGTGGTCCAATGACCAGGCCATTGGAATGATACCATACCGACTGACCCGACCGTACGTCGGCTTCATCCCTACGACACCGCACAAAGCAGCGGGTATGCGGATCGAACCTCCGGTATCCGAGCCTGTGCCCAGATAAGTAAGTCCAGCCGCTAAAGCAGAAGCCGATCCGCCGCTTGAACCTCCCGTTACAAGTTCAGTGTTCCACGGATTGAGGCAAGGACCGAAGTGTGGGCTAGTTGTTGTCAATCCCGCAGCGAACTCGTGAGTCTGTACTTTGCCTAGCAGAACTGTTCCAGCCTCATGTAGCTTAGCTGCAACCGTCGAATCGTAATCGGGGACGAAGCTGTTCAATATTTTTGAACCGGCAGTTGTTCGGATCCCTTTAGTGTAATATAGATCCTTATGAACGATGGGAATCCCGTGAAGGGGCCCTTTGTACCGACCATGCATAATATCGCGTTCCGATTGCTTCGCTTGTTCAATCGCCAGTTCGGACGTTTGGGTAACGAAAACGTTCAGTTTCGGATTCAAACGTTCGATGCGATGAAGCGCATGTTCTGTAATCTCTACCGGGGATATTTCCCTTGTTCGGATCCCCTCGGCCAGCTCATGAATAGCAGCAAAGGACAGTTGGAAATTTAATTTACTCATCTATTCATCCTCCGTATCTTTCGGACATGTCGTAAGTCTACCAAACTAATTACCATAACTTCCGCTAGGATTTGCTTTTCTTGCGAATAAGTATGTCAGGATTGCCAACAGGGAAATGGTAAAATAAACAACAGAAAAAGGCATCTTTAGATCAATCAGTCGGCCGACCAGCGAAGGGCCAAATGCTCCGCCTAGGAGATAGGCCAGTGTGAAAATACCCATCCCCACACCCAGCTCAGCCGAACGGAGTGTCGTCGAAACTAAATTGCTGCTAGAGGTGAGGACACCGTTGAATCCAATCATAAGGATAATGATCAATAAAGCGTCGATCCATGGCGGCAAATGTACGGATACCCCCAGTAGTATAAATCCGCTGATGACGAGACTTTGCGATATGACAAGCACACGGGAGCTTCCGAAACGATCTGTCCAACTTCCGATCCGGGATCCGAGCAAGGCTGCACAGGCGGCACCGGGAAGCATCAGCAGACCGATTTTACTAGTTGGTAAATGAAAGGAATTCTTCATCATGACAGGAAGAGTAAAGGTTAACCCCGTGTTGCATACGAAGGTAAGGAATCCAATCCCTAGAATTCGTCGGTAAGGAGCATTTTTCATGAAAGATGCATCGATAAATGGATGTTCTTTTTTCTGAATATGAGTACCGAACCATAGAAGAACTGCTGCTCCTGCAATGAGCATAAACCAATAGTTCGTAACCCCTAGCAATACCAACGCCAGTCCCGCGGAGAACAAAACAGCTCCGAGAAAATCGAATGAACCGCGGTCGTGTTTCTTGTCAGGAACATACTTGAGTATCAAAGGGATAACAAATAGGCTCAGACTGGACACGATGAACAAAGCACGCCAGCCAAAGTATTGCTCTACGAAACCGCCGAACACAGGCCCGAAGCCGGAAGCAAAGGCAATTGTGGCGGATAAGGTTCCCAGCACCCGTCCCTTGACTGTAGGCTTAAAATACAGGGTTACTGCCGCATAAGACAGGGGAGAGATGGATGAGGCCCCTGCTGCCTGCAGTAGTCTTCCAATGATGACTTGCAAGTATGAAGCTGCAAAAAAGCCGGTCATAGAGCCGAAAGCTAAAAGGATTAAACCAATGACATACAGCTGGCGAAAGGAAAAGGACTCCGTTAACTTGCCGTAAGTACCGGCGCCGATAGCCATCAAAATGCTGTAACCGACCATAACCCAGCTCACCTGCGAGGAGGTCAGGGCAAAGTCAGCGGAAATCGAAGGTATAGACAAATTAAACATGGTCATATTGATGTTTCCGAAAATAATAAGCAAGCAAAGTGTCCCCATTAATTTCCGCTCATTGCCGGATAAAGCCATTGATTGAGTATCCATAGCCTGTCTCTCCATTACAGGAAGTCAGGAAAGGTGCGGCATTTTTGCGCCTGATCTCTATCGTGTCCCAAGAAAACATAGGACGGCCGAACATCCTGAATTAACTCCTGCATGCGAGTAATCGATTTGGCAGCCATCTTTTGATCGAATGTCAAGAACGGTACGCTATTCTCGAAGTTCTCCCGAGTATAAGCAACATCAATTGTCAGTAGCACTGGACCCGACTTTTCCGTTGTGACAAGGACTGATTGATGGCCAGGGGAATGACCCGGAGTGAATAAAATTTGAACCCCCGGAATCAATTCATGGTCACCCTCAATGATTTGATATTGTAAATCGGGCAGCCTGCACTCTAATGGAGAGTAATCCTCATTGTTTATGGCCGCATCATACTCTGCCCTTTGAATAAGGATCGGCGTATTGCGGAAATGCCCGTTTCCCCCAGAATGATCCAAGTGTAAATGGGAGCTAATGACCATTTGAATATCGTCAGGTCGATAACCGACACGCTTTAACACATTTACGATCGAGTCGCCGTCAGACATGTTGGGGACGACGCGCCCTTCACGTCTAGTCCCCTTGTAGTAATCGGGATTGTTGATAAAAGCGTCGGGCATTCCCGTATCGATGAGTATCGGCCCGCTGGTCGTTTCCAATAGAAAAGACCACACAGGCATTCCGACTAATTTCCCGGGGGCAAGGGTTCGATTAACTGCCGATTGATCTAGGAAACATTCACCTACAGATAAAAAATACAATTTTTTGATATGCATCCCAGTTTCACCCTTCGTATTATAAATTCGGACAGTTTGTCCGGTTTGTTTTGATTATATCGGACAAATTGTCCGATGTCAATTTGTCATCGGCGGTTGGGCATCGGCAAAAGCCTTACACCTGCAACAATACGCCAAGCTAAAGAATGTCGCCTAGGTGGAGTGCAAAGAAACAACGGGGCTGCGTTTGTACCAAATGCTAACGAGAGCACGACAGGAGATTACTGTTGTAATCTATAAAAACAAGGATATGCTGAATGCCTGTTTGAAGATAATGGGCTTAAAATGATTGATTGTAGTCAGGAGATAACAATGTTTCGGTTCAGCCATCAATCCGGCGGTAGAGGAGAACATCCGGTTTGAAGTGTTGAGAAATGAATCGGGATTTGAAATTAAGGTTTTTGATCGATTGGTAAAGTTAGATAAAGAACCTTTTTCGACTGTAGATCAAGGGGACTGACCCCATAACGTGAGACAAATCAAAACACCTTCAAGAGAATCAAGCCATGTCGTAAGATATGGAGATAACCTTGGAGGTGTTTTTACGTTGGCAACGAGAGTGAGTTACCCCCTAGAAAAATGCAAGCGATTGAATTGAGATTGGCAAGAGTTCTGGTAAGAGAGGTTATGGAGCAACTGGGAATACGAATAAGACACAGCCAAATCACCAGCTTCACTGACAGCGACATCTGGATTGAGATATTCACTCCGAATAATATTAGGATTTTTAATAGTGTGACATTTTGACACTACCGTATGTGACAGAAAAATACTTAGAATCATAGAGGCAGTTTAACACATTAACAATAAACGAGGAGGAGAGATTTTCATTGTGTATGATAAAAAATAAAGAGGCGTGAAAGGGGAAACAGGTAAGACCTATTTATGAAAAACAATCCAGTAACAAGAGTGTTTTAAGGAAAATAAGTAATTTCTAGGGTTAACATACATGTGGAAAAAAAGGAATTTACCGTTTGTTAGGACACAATAGCGTTTGTGAAAATAATAATGAGTAAAGATAATTGCAAATCCACTCTTGCCCTAAAACAGCAAATAACTGCCGATACAATATGAATAGAGGAGAAGAATATCTTTATGAAAAAGCATTGTCAAATTGCATCTACAGGTTTAGTCCTTTTAATGGCTGGAAGTTCTCTGTTATACACAACACCAACCTCAATTGTAAGAGCGGAGTCCATTCAAAATGTATCTAGTCCGTTACAAACAAGCACTCAAAGTGAACGTAATTCCGTCAAAGAGGCAATGCGGGATACATTGCAACTTGGATATCCTGGGATACTTGCTAAAACTTCTGAGGGTGGAAAAACATGGAGTTATGCCGCTGGGTTAGCGGACCTGAGCACCAAGAAACCAATGAAAACAGATTTTCGCTTTCGCATTGGTAGTGTAACGAAGACATTCATTGCAACAGTTCTACTTCAATTATCTGAAGAGAACCGCTTGAATCTAGACGACTCCATTGAAAAATGGTTACCTGGTGTCATTCAAGGAAACGGATATGATGGTAACCAAATTACTATCCGGCAGATATTGAATCATACAAGTGGTATCGCTGACTATGTAAATTCAAAAGACTTTGATTATACGGATACAAAAAAATCGTATACGGCTGAAGAATTCGTAAAGATGGGGATTTCTCTTCCCCCAGACTTTGCCCCAGGAAAGGGTTGGTCTTATTCAAACACAGGATACGTAATACTGGGGATCCTTATTGAAAAAGTAACTGGAAACAGCTATGCGGAAGAGGTTGAAAATCGGATTATTGAACCGCTTGATTTGTCAAATACATTCCTACCTGGCAATTCAAGCGTGATTCCAGGCACCAAGCATGCCCGTGGCTATTTCCAACTAGACGGAGCAAGTGAGCTAAAAGACGTTGCTTATATTAACCCAGGTAGCTCGGATGGAGATATGATTTCTACTGCTGACGATTTAAACAAATTCTTCTCTTACTTACTCAGTGGTAAATTACTGAAGGAACAGCAACTAAAACAAATGCTTACTACAGTTCCTACAGATAGAGAAGGAACCGGATATGGTCTTGGGATCTTTGAAACTAAGCTTCCAAACGGTGTCTCGATATGGGGACACAAAGGTAGAGTTCTAGGGTTTACCACTTTTGCTGGTGGCACACTTGGAGGCAAGCATACATTGGTCGTCAATTTGAACAGCTTTAAAGCTGATAGTCCTGATCCATTTAAAAATATTTTACTTGCTGAATTTAGCAAGTAGGAAAAAGGAAAAAATGGTTTAAACTGGGCTCCTTAGAGCATGTCAAAAAACTAACAAGTAAGTATTTTAGGAGGGTATTATGAAAAAGAAAATGATTATTGCACTTGGTGTTTTTGCTATAATACTGACTAATTTTGTAGGAAGTACTTATGCAGACTCGAAAACAGGAGTTTCTGTTACAGCTCCCTACAATACAAATCAAATAACGGAATGGTTAGAAATGCATGCAAAGCCTTTAAAAACAACTAATCCAACTGCATCTTTTAATGATTTAAAACCACTTAAGAATATGGTAGGTTCAGCTTCAATTGTAGGTTTAGGTGAAGCTACGCATGGGGCTCATGAAGTTTTTACAATGAAACAACGCATTGTTAATTATTTAGTATCTGAAAAGGGATTCATCAACTTAGTTTTAGAAGAGGGATGGGACAGAGCTCTGGAGCTTGATCGATATGTTCTTACTGGTAAGGGAAACCCAAGCCAACATCTATCACCTGTATTTAACACAAAAGAAATGTTAGATCTACTTAGTTGGATTCGACAATATAATGCTAATCCAGAACATAAATCTAAAGTGCGTATCATTGGGATGGACATTCAATCAGTAAACGAGAATGTTTATAATAATATAATAGAATATATAAAAAGAAACAATTCAGATCTTGTGCCTAGAGTAGAAGAGAAGATAAAAGGTCTCATTCCTGTAACAAAGGATATGACTACTTTTGAGGGCCTTACAAAAGAAGAAAAAGAAAAGTATATTTCAGATGCTAAACAAATCAGTGCTTTATTAGAACAAAATAAAAGTTATCTGAACGGAAAATCCAAAGAGTTCGCATGGATAAAACAAAATGCTCGTATTATTGAACAGTTTACTACAATGTTAGGAGGAACATCCCCTGATAAACCATCGGATTTTTATTTGAAACATGATATTGCAATGTATGAAAATGCGAAGTGGACTGAAGAACATTTAGGGAAAACCATAGTTTGGGGACATAATGGACACGTTTCGAAAACAAATATGATTCCATTTATATACCCTAAAGTAGCTGGGCAGCATTTAGCAGAATATTATGGAAAACGGTATGTATCTATTGGAACATCAGTTTATAAAGGACAATATAATGTTTATAATAATGATGGTGAATTTGGCCCATATGGAATATTAAAATCAGATGATCCAAACAGTTATAATTACATTTTTGGACAGGTCAAAAAAGATCAATTTTTTATTGATTTACGTAAGGCGAACGGAGTGACAAAAACTTGGTTAAACGAACAACATCAAATTTTCGCTGGAATAACTAAAGAAGGCCCTGCTATACCAAAAACTGTTGATATATCATTAGGTAAAACGTTTGATATACTTGTTCAAATTCAAAAAGTGAGTCCATCTCAACTACATCAATAAATTTGTAATAATGTGGCTTAACGAAGTGTTGTATTGATGATAGTGTTAAGTGTCAATAGAGGTGTTTAAAAAATGTCAGCTAGGTTATTCCATTAAAAGATCATTAGATGGAATAAATGTTTTCGAATTAGAGACGATGTTGGGTAGAAGCACATTATTATCAAGTTAACAAAATAAATCCGAATTGAAACAGCCTCTATCCTGCAGGTTCAATCTGACTGAGCACAACTTGCACGAGTCTGTTCATTTGTATCGGGTCTGCCCAAGGGCAGACTCTTTTTTGTACAAGAAAAAGTCCATCTTATAATCGTCAGCTTGTTTTTTTGTGAAAATAAGAGAAACAACTAGCAGCAATACAAAAAGCTCGAACCGTTCAGTTAGCCAAAGAAAATCAGAATATATCATTTTAGATGTGAAAACCACCGGTTTAGATGGCGACTCTGAGATCGTAGAGATTGCAATTATTGATCTTGACGAAAATCCTCTTTTTGAAACGTTAATCAAGCCGGTATCCCTCATTCCAGAAGAAGCGACCGCCATCCACGGAATCACAAACGAAATGGTTGAAAATGCTCCAAGCTCATCGCTAAAAGAAGAGTTGTAAAAGAGGATGCTAAAAATACGGGTTGAAGGAATACCTGAAGAGATTGATCAGTTTTTGGAGCACTTCGAGGACTACTACAGAGTGCTGAAGCGTTCAAAGGCCTATCAGAACAGAAACAGTGAATATGTTCGTGTTTATGTTGATGTAAGCAGTCCAAACGATCAGCCTCTAAAAGCTTAGAGGAAACAAATTGCGGTTTGTATCAATTTCGCTGGTATTACCCCATTTTAACGTACATATTTTTATATATTGATAAAAGAATCAAAATTACAAATATTGGATTTTGGTATACAACTTTATTGTCCGAAGAAAATAAAGTTTTAGACTGATCCGACAAATGCAACAGCGGCAGATAAGGACGCGAAAATAAATTCCTAGACTGGCCGCTGTTGTGGTCAACATTCAACTATCGTGTCCTGTTAGCCTAATAACTCTGCAGTTTGTAAGAAAGCGTCCAGCCGCTCCTTTTGAAGAAGATGATGACGGTAATGCATCTCCACCATCGTGAACCATTCGACCGCGTTTAACGCGCCGAAGGCTACGGCCGGATGAGTCGCCTTTCGCTGCAGCCGCTCTGGGTCTATGTTCTGTAGCGACGCCCCAATCTCATGCATGCGGCGCCTTGCTTCCTCCAGCTTGGCGACAAGCTGCTCCTTGCTTTCTGGCTGTGGGGGCGTATATTGCAAGTCGGCCGGTACCTGAATGCGAACCGGTGGGAAGCTCCCTTGCTCAAACACGGCATGACCGGCCTCCGTCTTCCCGTCGCCCTCCTCGTTGCCGCCACCGAGCGCCATGCACTGCTCCGCAAGACGGAGCTGCAAGTTCAGCGTGGAATGAGGCAGATGCAGGTACATTTGCCCAAGCGACCATTCGTTCTCGCTTGGCTTGCGACACAGTTCCGCCAGACTATACTTGTCCAGCTCCCGAACATAATGCTTCGAAATCTCGTCGAACCTTACCAAAGTATCCTTAATCCCTATGTTCTTGTTCATCAAGACCATCTCCTCGAATACTGAATTACTCTCATCATATGAGAGGGTTCAAGAAAAAAGCATATTCGTAGTTTATACCTTTAATACTTTATTTTCCAGTCTAAGACTATATTTTCTAATTACACGGGCGCAGTCGCTAGCGCGCCGATCGCAAAGCTGGACTTCATTCCGGAAGAGATGGGGAGCGCAACTGCAGTCGCGCATGCGGGCCGCGCGTCGCCAGTCTATAACTTATCTCAGTCTAGTTCTTTATTGTTTAGTCTAAAACATTATTATTCGCTAACAATTGACAATGAAGAAGTAGTATAACTTCGAGTCAATGAGTTCTCACTAATTATGAAGATGATCGTTGAATTATCATCTGACATGCATCTGAGGAAATGAGACTGCTTAGACTTTAGTTTACCATTATCATTAAAATTGAAATGAATTTACGACAGAGCCTATTAAGCAGTGCCACGATTCGACGAAATGGTTACAGCCGCAGGCAATACGGTGTAAGCTTCTTCAGGAGGATTTTTGCTCATTTCTATGATGTAATAATCAACAAATTCGCTATCATATCCTTGTTTTTTAGCGTCTTCTTTGACCAGTTCTTCTGTCGCCAAGGAGATTCTTAGAGGGAGACAAATCTGAAGAATAATCCATAAGAATGCTCAAGCATGTTTTTTAACATTTAACCATGTTAAAATGAAAAAAATTAGAGATATGGCATGAAGAGAAGGCAGGGAGAATCAATGAAACCAAAACTTAACGATGTTGCACAATTAGCTGGAGTTTCACCGACTACGGTTTCTCGCGTACTTAATAATCGTGGCTATATCAGTCAAGAAACGAAGGATCAAGTTCATAAAGCGATGCAAGAGCTAAATTACTTTCCAAATGATGTGGCTCGGTCATTATTTAGTAAACGAACAAATCTGATTGGATTAATCATTCCAACTACAAGCAACCCATTTTTCGGAGAGCTGACTTTTCATATAGAGAATATTTGTGCGTCATTAGGCTATAAGCTGTTGCTTTGTAACAGTTTGAATCAGCTGGATAAAGAGGAATCATATGTGGATATGCTTATGCGAAATCAAGTTGACGGTATTATCGTTGGTACACACAATCGGGGTATCGTAAATTATGAACAGAAGAACATTGCCGTCATTGCGATCGATCGCTTCCTATCCGATTCAATCCCAGTTGTAGGATCGGATAATTATATGGGTGGAAAACTGGCGTCAGAACTACTTATTGAAAAAGGGTGCAAGCATATCTTACACATAAATGGCCCTGTTGAATTGGAAACACCAGCAAGCTTAAGAAGAAAAGCATATGAAGATGTGATGGAGCAGTATGGTCGAAAGGCAATTACCTATGAAGTACATGATCCCTTCCACCAACAGAATCACGACGAACCGATTAAACGCTTGCTCGATGAACATCCTGAAGTAGATGGATTGTTTGCGAGTAATGACTTGGTGGCTGCGTCTTTTATTGCTAAAGCAAGAAGAAGAGGAAAACGTGTTCCTGAAGATATTCGCGTAATTGGATATGACGGAACAGAAACAACCCGCAATCTTCTCCCTGAATTAACGACAATTCAGCAACCAATACAGGAGATTGCCAGATCTTCCATAGAGTTACTTATTAAAGAAATTGAAGGTGGATTCAGTGATGTCCCGCGAGAAACCTATCTACCAGTGAAACTGATTGAAGCTAGTACGGCTTAATACAGTTTCCATAGTTTTCAGCATTGTGATAGAAGGTGGAGCTATCCTTATTAGAGTAATTGAAATCAAGAGGAGAGCTCTTTTTCTTTCGAAAATATGTCAAGCGGTTGACATATGAAAGCGGTTGACATATAATCGATCTGTAAATACGAAAGTGCTTTCATTTACATTAAATGTTCAACTTGAGGAGCGTTCGATATGAGAAAGTCAAAGAGCATGTACTGGAAACTAAGTGCCTATTTTTTCTTTTTCTTCTTTACTTGGTCAGCAAGTTATTCATTGTTTTCCATCTGGCTAGGGCAAGAAATCAGTCTGAATGGTGCTGAAACAGGTGTTATCTTTACTGTAAACGCTATCTTTGCGCTATGTATGCAACCGCTTTATGGCTATATATCTGATAAAATCGGATTAAAGAAGCATATTTTATTTCTAATCAGTTCTTTGCTCTTATTTGTTGGTCCTTTCTATATCTTTATCTATGGGCCGTTACTTCAATACAATGTATTTCTCGGTGCCATTGCAGGTGGATTATACTTGGGTATTTCTTTTTTGGCAGGGATTGGAGCCATCGAATCTTATGTCGAGAAAGTCAGCCGAAAATATGACTTTGAATACGGAAAATCTCGTATGTGGGGCTCGCTAGGTTGGGCAGCAGCAACGTTTTTCGCTGGTCAGCTCTTTAATATCAACCCTAACATTAACTTCTGGATTGCATCAGTATCTGCTGTCGTTCTGTTTATCATTATGACGACAATTAAAGTTGAAATGACAGATTCCGAGATGGAGCGAGCAGAATCCGTTAACTTTAAGCAAATCGGCCATTTGTTTGCAAATAAGCATTTGTGGTTCTTCATTTTATATGTTCTTGGTGTTACCTGTATTTACAATGTGTATGACCAGCAGTTCCCGAATTACTTTTCATCGACGTTCTCAACGGTTGCATTAGGCAATCAAGTTTACGGTTACTTAAATTCCCTACAAGTGTTCTTGGAAGCAGGCATGATGTTCTTAGCGCCTTTCATTGTCAACAAAATTGGAGCAAAAAAGGGTCTAATATTGGCAGGGTTCTTGATGGCGTTCCGGATCATGGGTTCAGGCTTAGTTATTGGACCTTATGGAATCTCAGCTATGAAATTGATTCACGCATTGGAACTGCCAATCATGCTGATCTCCGTATTTAAGTACTTGGCTGCAAATTTCGATACGCGTCTGTCTTCGATCTTGTATCTGGTGGGATTCCAGTTTATGAGTCAGGTAGGAGCTTCGATCTTCTCGCCAATCGCCGGTATGTCTTATGACATTAGAGGTTTTGCAAATACGTACGTGATTATGGGTGTTTTCGTATTTGTCTTTACAACAATCTCAATCTTTACCTTAAAGAAAGAACCGAAAAAGCTGGATCCCAAGCCTAACAAGCATATTGAAACAGCATAGGAGGAAGAAAGATGAACACATATAATAACAATACGAAGCAAGCTGAGGAAGCATTGAAACAGGCAGAAGCGAAAATGAACAAGCGGTACCGATTAGGTTATCATATTATGGCACCAGCAAACTGGATTAACGACCCAAATGGATTAATTCAATTCAAAGGTGAATATCACGCCTTCTATCAGCATCATCCTTATGATGAGAACTGGGGCCCAATGCATTGGGGCCACGTGAAGAGTAAAGACCTTGTACATTGGGAGCATTGTCCGATTGCATTAGCGCCTGGAGATGCGTGTGACCTTGATGGTTGCTTCTCAGGAAGCGCAGTAGATAATAACGGCGAACTGACATTGATCTATACTGGTCATCACTATATTGATCAACCAAACAATATCTTTTTCCAAAATCAAAATGTGGCAGTAAGCACAGATGGCATTCATTTTACAAAACTAAGGCAGAATCCCGTAATCGCTGAACCTCCGACTGATAGCTCACAGCATTTCCGTGATCCGAAGGTATGGAAGCATGAGGATACATGGTACATGATCCTAGGTAACAGCACGAAAGAAGATCTGCCGCGTGTTATTCTATATACATCTCCTGATCTTAGGACTTGGACCTATCATGGTGTGCTTCTGCAGGGAGATAAGAATATGGGCTTCATGTGGGAGTGCCCTGATTTCTTTGAACTGAACGGTAAGCATATATTTATGTTCTCCCCACAAGGTATTGATGCGCAAGGAGATAAGTACAATAACTTGTTCCAGACGGGATATTATGTTGGCGAATATAATTATGATAGTAATGAATATAAGCATGGAGAGTTCATCGAGTTGGATACTGGTCATGACTTCTATGCGGTTCAAACTTTTCTAGATGATCAAGGTCGCCGCATAGCGCTTGGTTGGATGGATATGTGGGAATCGGATATGCCGACGAAAGCAGACGGCTGGTGTGGAGCAATGACGATCCCACGTTTAATTACGTTGGGTGACAATAATAGAGTACTGATGACTCCAGTTGAAGAAATGAAGTTACTTCGCCAAAGTAAACATGTTTTGTATCAATATGGCGCTATTTCTGGAAGTTACTTCAAGGAAGTTGAAGAAGACTTGCTTGAAGTTAAGGTAGTGTTCGATCTCACGAAGTCAAGTGCAGACCTGGTAGGCTTGAAGTTTCGTGGAAGAGGTCGAGAAGAAACGGTTATCACATATTCTATTCCGGAGCAGAAACTAATGCTTAATTGTTCTAAATCAGGTAAAAAGACAGATGGAGTACGTCAAACAGCCTTCAATGCTGAGGGACAGCTGACATTGCATGTATATCTGGATCGTTCATCCATTGAAATGTTTGCGAATGAAGGGCAAGCTACGATGACAAGTCGCATCTATCCGAGTGAGAAATTGCTAGGCATAGAAATCATAACAGAGGGTGGAGAGGCGCTAGTAAATGGGCTGACATATTGGAAATTGAAAGATATATGGCAAGCTGAATAATTCAATGAAAAGATTGCAGTTCATATTATGTATACAGTAAAAGGATATGGAACCTATATATATCTTGAAAATAACACTAACAAGACGATACTGGATATGCAGTGTCGTCTTTTTGAAAGGCTACATGTGAAAATTGGTTGTCTGACTTCCTTTTGCTACGATCTACGTTGTTCTTCCATTTCGTCATGATGTTGTTACCGCTCACTTTGAAAATGCTATTCCTTTACATTCAACAGGTCGATTATGGTTAGATATCACCATGATTGACCTGTTTTTTGCTATCTTCACTTTCTCACATTATATAAGCTTAATTGCAGCAATGTATGTACATAGGAAGATAGTTAGGGTGGACTACTGTCAATAAAATCGACACTCTGAAACGAGAATCATTATGCTGCATTTGCATGCTGGTTCGGTGACGACGGATTGTAATATTCAAAATAGGTTATGGGTTTTGACCATTCCATTTAAGCTTGTTACAATAGGATAAACTTACTGGAAATACTTCAATATAGAATGGTGTGGTCTAAACTTGCAACATGAAAACGAACTTTTGGATGTATGGTTGTCTTTGTCTCACATCCATTCCACTTTAAATGATAAGTTAGAACAAGCCCTGCTACAAAATTATGATTTATCTTTGAAGGAGTTTTATGTTTTAGGTTTTATATCCAATTCCGAGGAAAAAAAATTACGACTGCAGCAACTTCAAGAATTGGTGGGATTAAGTCAAAGTGCGACATCGAGACTCGTAGTGAGAATGGAAGCCAAAAACTGCGGGGCTTTACAAAGACATACATGCGAGGATGATCGACGAGGTGTGTATACTCGGATTACGGAATTTGGTGAAAATAAATTCCAGCGTGCACTTCAAACCTTTAATCAGGTGTTACAATCAGAACTTCAGAAAGATGGAGTGAAGTCACAATTTCAAAATCTTACGCAAAAGCTGTTTTAGACTTTGCGACCTGTGTATATCGTTCTTAGTTTCCTTAGGGTAATATATGGCTTGAACGTTGTGCCACGAAAGGCTCTTTACGGAAGCTAAGTTTATTACCCTACACGATTCAATAGTAATGTTATGAAGTGGAAAGTGACCATTTACATGATTGTGCATGCATATTTAAATTAGACTTTCAACCATGTACGTATAGAAACGCCCTTCCGAAACTAACTCCTCCTCATAAGGAGGAGTTTTATCATCTGGAACCACCGCTAACCCCCTTTGCTTAAGAAACAGAGGCCGTATTGCGCTTTTCCTTGGCGTTGCCGCGGTCGCGACGACTCAGCAGAAACCCGACCAGAGATGCTGTGGATTGTTGGAAAATCATCCCCAGTACAACGGGCAATGCTACCGGGGCCGGGAAATAGGTGATGGCAAGCACGGCTCCCGCGCTAATATTGCGCATGCCGCCGTTAAAGACAAGCGCCGTACGGTCTGCATTATTCCACCGCATCAGTCCTGATATCAGATAACCGATCGCATATCCAGTGGAGGCAAGGACGATTATGGATAGGCATACTCCGACAAGCTTAAGATTAAAATCGACCAGATAAGGCGCAATGACAGATCCGTTAATCATGACGACAAGAGCCATAGCCAGCTTGGAGAACGGTCCTAGCCGTGGTCCCCATACCTGCTTGATCTTCCCTTTGGTCCATTCGTTCAACACCATGCCGATTAGCGAAGGAACGACAATCATCCAGAATAGGCTCTGCATCATCGCCCAGGTATCGAGCTGCACATCCGCTCCGATCAGTAGGGACATGATGCCCGGCACGGCAAATGGGGCCAAAATCGTATCAATTAAAATGATCGCCAATGTCAGCGCTGTATTGCCTTTATAGATGTTGACCCACACGAAGCTGGAAATGCCCGTAGGGATAGCTGCACCAAGAATAAGTCCAGTAATCGTGTAAGGATCATCACTGAAGGCCAGATGTCCCAGCATCATGGCGAGAAGCGGCATGGCCAGGTGAAGAATAAACAGACAGGCGATCATCGGACCAGGATGCTTGATCACATGGACAAAATCCTTAAACCCCATACTGATGCTGCCCGCGAAGGTCATGAATGCAAACAGCCAGGGAGAGAGTTCGGTATATTCTGACAACGGCGTACCGATTAGGACGCCAATTAGAATGCTGATTGGTGTAATTAGCGGCATAGCTGCATTTAGTCTACGATTCAACGTGAGGAGCATACAAAACTTCCTTTTTTAACCTTAAGTATAGACCTTGCACCCGTGATTCGTAAATGATCTGTGACCTTGCGGTAGCCCGATAGAAGCAAATTTGAACGCTCCTGATGAACATAGATTAACCCTTCAAATTATTTCGATATTCCAAAGGAGAGCAGCCCATTATTTTTTTGAATAGTCTGGAGAAGTAGTAAGGGTCCCTAAAACCGAGTTGTATGCTAACTTCTTTAATAGAGGCATTCGTCAAATCCAAAAGCTGACTGGCCCTCTGTATCTTCATTCTTAAATAGTAATCGACAGGAGAGTAGCCGGTGGATTGCTTGAATATCAGGTTCAGATGCTGCTTGGATACCTGAACATGCCGACTAAGCTGCTCAAGCGAAACGGTGGATTCCAATTGTTCACTCATATAGCGTGTTGCCTTATCCACATGACTCTGGTACGTACTGTCTTCCTTGCGAAATGCAACCGATACAACAAAACTCAGCAGATAACGGACAGTTTGCGATACTTGAACTAAATGTATAATGGAGTATGATTTATTCAATAAAAGGTCGTAACACTGATGAAATAGCTCCAGTAGTTTGACTCCATCACTGGCAGATATCGAAATATACGTTTTAAAAGGCTCAAACAATGCTATAAAATCATCCATTTGGTCCCCTTTAAGATGAAACCAGTAAATTGTCCAAGGATCTCTATCGTCAGCCCCATAAGCATGCGGCATGTCTCTGGGAATGTACGCAAAGCCTCGCTCTGTCATGTCAATCGTTAGGCCATCCTTTGTTCGTATCCAACCTTTTCCGCTGGTACAGTAGATGAATATATGAGAGTCACATCCGTGCATTCTTTCACGAAAATGATGGCGGGCATGGCTGAAGCAGCCTATATCCGTAATATATAGATTTTTTGTAAGCGGATTCATATTTAATTTATCCAGTATATAGGGTGGAACGACATATAACTTTTCACCCTCAAATCCATCAGCTTTCTTATTCATAATCTATCCATCTCCTAGCCTTAGGCGGCTCTAATGATGAAATACGTATATAGTCCATCATAAACAGTAGATTGTCAATTGTCTGTAATGTCGCTTACTTGTAAGCTCTGAATATAAGAGCGACTATGAGGGAGTGATGGAATTGAGCATTTTCGACGCTAGGGCACGCGTGTGGGAGCAAACCGTGCAGATCCCCACGTATGGAATTGGCAAACCCGACAAAAATCCAATGTTTCTGGAGAAACGTGTCTATCAGGGAAGTTCCGGTCGAGTGTATCCGCATCCGGTCATTGATAAAATTGAGGATGAGAAGAAACTTGAAAATTATCAAATAGTTTTCCTAGAAAATAAATATTTGCGCATTGAGATCATGCCAGAGCTGGGAGGACGCATTTATCGTGCGGTCGACAAGACCAACGGTTATGATTTTGTTTATTATAACAGGGTCATCAAACCAGCGCTTGTGGGCTTATTGGGACCATGGATATCTGGAGGCATTGAGTTCAACTGGCCGCAGCATCACCGTCCCAACACTTACGGACCCGTTGAATACAAGTTGGAAGAACACGACGACGGAAGCGCAACGGTATGGGTGAGCGAAATTGATCGTATGTTCGGCACGAAAGTAACAGCTGGTTTTACACTTCAACCGGATAAGGCATACCTTAAAGTGGGGGCCCAGCTATATAACCGGACTGCCGAGCCTCAAACATTTTTATGGTGGGCCAATCCAGCCGTAGCGGTACATGATCACACGCAATCTGTTTTTCCTCCAGACGTATCAGCCGTGTTCGACCATGGAAAGCGAGATGTATCCCGTTTCCCGATTGCTACAGGCACTTATTATAAAATGGATTATTCTGAAGGCGTAGATATCTCCCGATACAAAAATATTCCTGTTCCCACTTCATATATGGCCTATAAATCGGATTACAATTTCATAGGTGGTTACGACCATATGAAACAAGCTGGGCTTTTGCATGTGGCCAACCATCACATCTCTCCCGGGAAAAAGCAGTGGACATGGGGAAATGGCGAATTCGGCCAAGCTTGGGACCGCAATCTAACAGATGAAGACGGCCCCTACATCGAGTTGATGACGGGAGTGTATACCGATAATCAACCAGATTTCACTTGGCTTCAGCCGTATGAAGAAAAGACGTTCTCGCAGTATTTTATGCCTTACAAACATATTGGTATGGTCAAAAACGCTTCAATTGACGCAGCCGTTAGTTTGGAATTAAATCGCAGCGAAGGGACAGTACAGATTGGCGTCTATGTAACTTCGTCATTTTGCGAGGCTGTTGTGGAATTAAGCAGCCAGCGGGAAGTTTATATTCAAGAAACCTTGGATCTGACACCTAATAAGGCCTTGATACAGAAGACAGTTATTTTGGCTGAGGATGAGGATTATGATCTATGCTTAAGCGTCAAAGACGCGACCGGAAGGGAGCTGATTAGCTACCAGCCTAAGCAAAAGGAAGTTGAGCAGATGCCGGCTGCTGCCGACCCCCTGCCACAACCGGAGGAATTAAGAACGAACGAAGAATTGTATTTAGCAGGACAACACTTGGAGCAATACCGTCATGCTACCTTTGAGCCTGAGGCGTATTACCTTGAGGGCCTGAAAAGAGATAAGAATGACAGCCGTATAAATATGGCATATGGTACGTTGCTTCTTCGCAGAGGGTTATATGCAGAAAGTGAAGAGTGCTTTCGTAAAGCCATCTCGCGGATAACCTGGCGTAACTCTAATCCCTATGATGGTGAGGCCTACTACCAGCTTGGTTTGTCGCTAAAACACCAAGAGCGGATGGATGAGGCGTTCGCTGCATTTTATAAATCAGTATGGAGTGCGGCATGGCAAGACAGCGGGTATTTCTCACTGGCACAGATTGCGACAGAACAAGGGAACTATGAAGAAGCATTGGAACTCGTCGAGCGCTCGACAATCCGAAATGCTCGCAATTACAAGGCACGCAACCTGAAGTCGGCTATTCTTCGTAAGCTCGGCAGGAACGAAGCAGCAATAGCCTTTTCCAAGGAAACGATGAAGCTCGATATCGCCGATTTTGGAGCTTACCGTGAGCAAGCATTATCTTTAGAGGCTCTCGGGTTACGAGATGATGCTAAAACGGTCTTTGAAGAGCTGGAAAAATGGATGCGTGGAGATGTGCACAACTATATAGCGGTAGCATCGGACTATGCGGCGGCAGGACTCTATGAGGATGCAGCATGTGTGCTGGAAGAAGCTCCAGAGCAGGCAAAAACATACCCTATGCTGTATTACGTTCAGGCCTTCTGCTATGCTAAAATCGGCAAGCTTGAGCAGGTGAACAATGCTCTCGCTCAGGCCGCAGATGCAGTACCCGATTACTGCTTTCCTAACCGTCTGTTTGAGTTGGATGTGTTACAATTTGCAATTCGAACAAGACCGGAGGATGACAAGGCGCATTATTACTTAGGTAATTTACTCTATGATAAGAAACGGCATCAGGATGCTATTTCCAGCTGGGAAATGTCTCGTTCCATTGACG
Organism: Paenibacillus sp. EKM206P; assembly: GCF_011066155.1. Lineage (NCBI taxonomy): Bacteria > Bacillati > Bacillota > Bacilli > Caryophanales > Paenibacillaceae > Paenibacillus > Paenibacillus sp. EKM206P. Next base: position 266,184 of record NZ_JAAMNQ010000005.1, read on the forward strand.
ATACTTACCCCGTTGTTCACCGTAATCTTGCTCTTGGATATTTTAACAAACAAGGCCAAGTAGAGAAGGCTCGCCATTCGTTAGAGCAGGCCTTTGCGTGCAATACTTCAGACGCACGTATTCTTTATGAGCTTGACCAGCTGTATAGGAAGCTGAACATCAAGCCCAACGACAGATTGAATCTAATGGAGAGTTATCCGGGAATCATAAAGCTTCGCGATGATCTGTTTTTAGAATATGTAACCGTTCACAATACGATGAAGCAGCATAAGATAGCGTTGTCCTTGCTGACAGGGAGAATATTTCATCCATGGGAAGGCGGAGAGGGGAAGGTAACGGGACAGTATAGGCTGGCCAAGGTAGAGCTTGCCAAGTCCGACCTGAGGTCTGGGCGGATTGAACAGGCTGTAAAGGGGCTGCGGGAGGCTTTAGTGTATCCAGAGAATCTTGGCGAAGGTAAGCTAGAGGGTTCCCAAGATAACGATATCTATTATTATTTGGGCTGCGCGTATGAGCTATTGAAATTAACAGATGAGGCAAGACAGGCCTTTTCCACGGCCTCTCAAGGACTGGGGGAACCCATTAATGCCATGTATTATAACGATCAACAGCCAGATATGATATTTTACCAAGGATTGGCCTGGCGGAAACTTGGTTATGCGAAGGAAGGCAATCGTCGATTCAACAAGCTCATTGATTACGCCGATAGATACTTATTCGAACCCGTGAAAATGGATTATTTCGCGGTCTCGTTACCCGACTTTCTCATCTTTGAAGATGACCTGAATATTCGTAATCAGGTTCATTGTACTTATATGAAAGCACTTGGTTTGCTTGGATTAGGGCGACAGGACGAAGCCATCTTGCATTTTGAATCGGTGCTTAAGCTAGAAGCTAACCATCAAGGAGCGTTGAACCATATGGACTGGAGCTGGGAGGGGAAATCAATTGAGTAATCTCATGAGAACTGTACCGCGCAAATTGACGATCACCATGTGGGACTTTTCTTGGTATACCATGACACAGGAAGGTGAGCCCTACAGCGATCTGGAAGCCCGTTTTAAAGAAGCGGTCGAAAGAGGCTACAATACGATCCGAATATGTGCAATGCCATTCATGTTGTTTACAGCGGATGGCAAACGCCCCGGACCCTTGGAGTTTGCTAACCTTGGGGAAGTAGGCCAGCGTACGCGTTGGTATAACTGTCGTGGAGGCGCAGTACTGGACGGGCATGCTCATTTGCTCGAACTGTTCAAACAAGCAAAGGCTCATAACTGTTACATTATGTTATCCTCTTGGGAATATCAGCAGAGTCCCAGCTTTCTGGCTCATGCTGAGCTTAGAGATGAACTAGCTGCAATTCCTCCTAAGGAGAGATTCATGGCCATTGCAAAATCAATGGATCAGTTGATCCGTTTCGTCACAGCAGAAGGCTACAGGAGTCAGATCATCTATACAGAGCTGCATAACGAAGTGGAATTTGGGCAGTTAAACGCCGTCGGAACGTCTGAAGGCATAGCCGAAACGAATGTACCGGCGCTTATTGAAGCCATGCAGCCCTACGTAGAAGAAGCGATAGAATATCTTCGCCAATGTCATCCTGATATGATGATGACAGCCAGTTATACGTTAAATGAAGCCTACCCCAAGGCTTACGTCGCGCGCAATATGCAGGTGGCCCATTTTCACCTATATATTAAAGGGGTGCTCAATGAGCTTATGGAAGCGGCAGCGCTTTATGATGAGTTGGCGCCGTTCCCCAATCCATTCGTACAATCCCTATTAAGAGAAGACGCTCCTCCATTTGCAAAATGGACCCTGCCTCCGGGGCAGAATTGGCGGATGGAAGGCAATCCAGTCGGCATGAGACTTATTTATTTGCACGACTGGGTAGATCCCGATCAATGGGATTTATTTTTGTACGATCGGTATGGAGACCATAAAATGGCCATGTTGCAGAAGGCCGACACCCGATTGGAAGAGATTCATGAATGGACTCGTCATTCCGGCATTCCAATTGTCATAGGAGAAGGTTATGTAGGCTACACGCCGCTGCATGCCCAATTTGAAGAAGGCCCAGTCGGCAAATTTATCGCTGAATATGTGTTGCGAAAAGGAATGGCACTTGGGTTCTGGGGAATGACCCTCTGTTCTAACTGCGCTCCCCATCATCCATTCTGGAATGATATCGCTTGGCAGCGCAAGTGGAACCAATTTATCCTGAATTCAGATTAACGAGTGAGGGGAGTGAACTCCATGAGAAACTATCGAGTTGCGGTTAAAGACGATCAGAAGCATATTGTTAAAGGACATATCAAACTTGGCGGCACCAACCCAAAAGGAGAGGAGATCGGATTCACCAACTATTTTATGGAGAAGGACGGAGAGCCCTTTTTCGGTATTTGTGGTGAATTCCATTATGCCCGTTATGATGAACGCTATTGGGAAGACGAAATTATTAAAATAAAAATGGGCGGCGTAAACATCATTGCCACTTATATTTTTTGGAACCTACATGAAGAAGTTGAAGGTGTTTTTAATTGGAGTGGGAACAAGAATCTTCGTCATTTCATCGAGTTGTGCGGCAAACATCAGGTATACTCCATCATTCGGATCGGTCCCTTTGATCATGGGGAAATTCGAAACGGCGGTATGCCAGATTGGTTATTCGGTCGACCATTTGAGGTTCGTTCTAATGATGAGGGGTATCTGTTCTATACAAGAAGATTGTATAACGAAATCGGTACCCAGGTTAAAGGGCTGTTATATAAGGAGGGGGGGCCGATTATCGGCACCCAAATCGAAAACGAGCATCATCATTCATCTGCCCAGTGGGCATTGACTGTAGGAATTAATGATATGTGGCTAAACAGTGGAAGTGACGGTAACTCGCATATGTTAAAACTTAAAGAAATAGCTCTGGAAGCGGGGATTGATACTCCGATCTATACGTGCACAGGATGGGGAGGAGCAACAACTCCTGTACCTGATATGCTGCCGTTATGGGGCGGGTATGCCTATTGGCCATGGATCTACTACGAAGAGGGACGTTTGGAGGGGATGGACGAGCATCCTGCGACACCGGAATACATTTTCCGCGACAAGCATAATAACAAGATTCCAGAGAGTTACAATTTCGAGCCTCAATACGCACCTGAAGACTATCCGTACGCTTGCTGTGAAATGGGTGGCGGCATGGTTCAGTTTTATAAATATCGGTTCGCATTTCCCTACCGCAGTGTTCCAGCAATGACTGTCATGAAGGTTGCAGAAGGCTGTAATCTGATCGGATATTACATGTATCATGGGGGTTCCAATCCTCGGGGTAAGGTTAACCCGTTCACCAATGATCTAGCCACACCTAAAATATCCTATGATTTCAACGCCATGATCGGCGAATTCGGTCAAGTAAGGGAATCGTACCATAGAACAAAGCTGCAGCATTACTTTTTTTCAACGTTCCAAAAGCAATTCTCAGTAACCAAGACTATTCTGCCAGGGGATACGTCCCAGATGGACCCTTATGATGTGGATACGTTACGATATGCAGTGCGATCCAGTGCTGGATCGGGTTATCTGTTTCTAAATAATTTCCAAGACCATGTCGAAAATGACGACCTGTGCGATTTTAATGTGAGCATTGAACTGCCCGAGGAAACGATTATAATCCCTAGTCAAGGTGAGCTGATGTTAGGACGTGAAAGTTTCGCTATATTGCCATTTAACTTTAATTTAGATGGAATGAAGCTCAAATATGCTACGGCACAGCTGATAACAAGGATAGAAGAAGATGGAGAAGTATACAACTTTTTCTTTGTACCAGAGGGGATGAAGGGAAGATATGAAATTGAGTCAAAAGATATCATCAGTGCCACAATCGACAAAGGCTCGATAGAGCAATTGGACGGGAACACGATCATTAAGGTTGCTGAAGAGGACGATAGTCTCATCCATCTGGTATCTGAAAGTGGCAAAAAAGTTGCCATCTACACGATGACTGATGAGCAAAGTCTTACATTTTGGAAGGTAAACATGCAAGGCCGGGACAGAGTCATTTTGACCAATGCCAATGTTCTTGTATCTGAGGGCGATCTAAGGCTGGAATCGACGGATCAAGAAATGGTATCCCTGAGTGTATTCCCTGATTTCGACGCCTCGATCACATCTATTACTGGTGGAGAGCTGCTAGACATAACAGAAAACAATGTATTTAAAACGTATCGTTTAAAGGCTCCTAAGCGAGAAATTCATTTCAATTTGAAAAGAATAAATGACGATAAACTTACTATTGATTTTGAGATAGATGCCTTTCACGGAATTAAGGAAGCTCTGCTGCGTATCGATTATACTGGAGATATCGGTTATGCTTTTATGGATGGCGAACTGATCAACGATAATTTCTGCAACCATACGACCTGGGAAATAGGCTTGAAAGCATTTGAGCATCGGCTCATCGAGCAAGGGTTGTACGTATATGTTTCCCCAATACGAAAAGGTAAGGTTCTCAACAGCAATACGACTATGGCTGGCTGGAAAGAGACGGCAAAGGAACGTATCGTAGATATCGGCGCAGTCAGCATCGTGCCTGTGTATGAAATTCGACTCACCGTATAACCCAGGAAGTGTAAGTTCAGAGACGCACAGTGGGTACTTTTAGTATAAAGTATAAAAATGTAAAAGCTCATGGTCGTTCAACCATGAGCCTTTTTTACTTTCTGATAGTACGTTTAGTAGATACCAGCCTTTTTCGATGTTTCTTTGATCCCGTTGCTTCCGTTAACTACAGTTTTCCCCCAATCCGTCAGATTGCCATTAGGTCCTGTTACAAGATCAAGGTAGGAAAGATTGGAACTATTACCATACCACGACCAGGCTAACCAGCCTACTCCTTTGGATTGACCGTATCTCATGATTTCTGTCTCGTCGACGTCTGCTCCCTGGTGGTAACCGCCAAATTCGCCAATAATCAGAGCGAGTCCTTGATTCAGAACGTTATCAATATTGGTTCGAACAGTTTGAACATCTTTACCAGCGAACTCATACATATGGATGGAAAATACCGTATTCTTCAAAGAATCAGCTGCGAATACAGATTTACCAAAGTCATTGATAGATTGAGGATATTGTCCCCATCCGGCACAATCGACGATGAGCGTATTTTTAATACCTGCGTTTCTCAGCTTGGGAATCGCTTGCTTGTATCCATCAGCCCAACCACTTCCATTCCAAGAACCATACCATTCGTTCGCTATGTTTACGATAACCCGGTCTTCCTTGCCGATTAGAGCATCCTTTATGCTAATCCAGTAGTTCACAGCTGCATCCAAAGAAGCGTAGTCGTCTTTGCCCGTAGCGTCATGAACTTCAAGTACAGCAATCATTTTATGGTTGGAGACGAGAGAAATAATATTTTTCACGGAATTAATATCATCCTTGGTGTACTGGTTTCCGTTAGAAAGGACAATTCGGACGGTATTAGCACCTGTCTGGGCAATTGCCGGGATCGCTGTATAAAGATCGTTTTTGTACCATGTGTGAGCATGATTGACGCCTCTCATAACAAATGGCTTGCCTGTAGAATCATACAATTTGGTACCGCTTACATAAAATCCTGAAGCAGCTTCTACCTTGGAGAAAACTCCTCCTAAACCAATCATGATGAGCAAGCCGATCATTCCAGACAATAGTGCTTTTCTTAACAATACCTTCATTTTTATTCCTCCCTAAATATATTATTCAACCTCCTGCTATACAGAGATGAAGTTAGGTATGTAAGTGTGTAAATAGCAGTAAGCTAAACACAAAATTAAGCGCTTTCAAATATGAAAAAAGTTATTTTTGTTATTCTATCATTTGTGTTTTTGTTATTCAATCGGTTATTTTGGTTATTTTTTTGTGTTTTTGAAGTATAAACACATGGATGTATTATTTAAGTGCGATTTTCTGTGGTTTCATTGTATTTATTGTTTATGTTTGTTTAAAATTTAGTTTATATTGATAAAAATAACCTAACTATATTTCTGCGATATTCCGGATTTGTGTAGGTTGACCTAACGTTTTGCTTGGTTAATTATTTTGAACAAAGGTGAGATCTATCGGACAGCAATACCTAAGCTTCACCGCGATATTAAATTATAGTATGATATTCTTGTGAAAAATTTTACCAGAGTGAATAGGGGCAAGCTGATGAGAAAACCAATCATTGCAGTCGATATGGACGATACCATCTGTCATCTCGTCAAACGAGCCATATACCATAACAATAGTGAATTTCCCACTCATCCGCTTCGTTATGAAGAAATGTTAGATTGGAACACCGATCATCTACGTCATCCCAAAAGCACGCATGATGTATTTTATGGGCGACCGGGTCTGTTTGAGGAACTTGAACTGTTTGACGAGTATGTTGTAGAAGAAATGGAGAAGCTTTGCAATGCTTTTGATGTCATTATTGTGACAGCGGCAGAGCCCAAGACCGTCGTAGAGAAATGGAACTGGCTTCAAAGACATATGCCATTCATTCCGATCGAGAACTTTTTCCCATGTAAACGAAAGAACCTGATTAACTATGATCTCCTGATTGATGATGGTCCTCATAATTTAGTACCTGCGCTAAAGGAGGGGAAAAAGGTGCTTTGTATTCCTCATCCATGGAATCTGAGAGCAAGAGAGCAATATGAGTTCCCCGTCATGACATCCTGGCAAGGAGCAAAAGAACGAATCGACTCCATTTTAGGAGTTCTGTATAAATAATAGAATTATTCGTAAAACAGCTGGCTCCTCTGGAACTGGCTGTTTTGCTAGAAAGAATAGCGCCTATGGCTGAAATAAAATGGTACAATTGCTATGCATTATCCATGAGGAGGGAACGTGTATGACCATGACTATGGGTCTGATTGTGAATCATCTGACCAAGGGAATAAGCCTACCCCACACCACCGTAGATCTGCTGGACCCAGGATCTGTAGATACTGAGGTGCAAGGGATTGTAACCGCTTTCTCCGCTTCACAGTACGTGATAGAACAAGCTATTTCTCTAGGTGCAAATTTTATCATTACACATGAAGGCATTTTTTATAGTCATCAGAGGATGCATGAGTGTCTACTACATGATCCGGTTTTTTCGCAAAAATCTCGCCTCATTGCCGATGCAGGTATAGGCATTTATCGGTTTCATGACACCATACATCGTTATCAACCGGATGGAGTGATGGTTGGGCTTCTTCAGGCGCTTGGCTGGCACAACTACATGGTAAAACAGCAGCCGACGGCCGCCATTTTGACTATTCCCGCTATGAAAGTTAAGGAGATCGCTGAATATATCAAAGCCAAACTACATATTCGTTATGTACGGGTGGCTGGCGAGGTTTCCATGCCATGTGAACGAGTGGGAATTTCAGTAGGATACAGGGGAGGTGGCGATCTAGCCATTCCATTATTTCTAAATGAAAATGTAGATGTAGTCATCGCCGGTGAAGGCCCAGAATGGGAAACACCAGAATATGTTAAAGATGCTGTCTATCAAGGGCACAGTAGAGCACTTATCATGCTGGGACATGCTGAAAGTGAAGCACCTGGGATGAAGTATCTCGCAGATGTACTTTCCGCCCAATTTCCGATGCTTGCCGTACACTTTATTGAAGATCACCCGGTGTTTCAAATATTGTAATGAGAACACGTTTTTTGTGATGGTCATCCAGCACTGCTGTTATATCCGTTCATCCACTTTATGAAATGGAGGCGAGATCATGGGAAGCAGAGTGATTATGCCGTTCAAAACAGACTGGAGATTTATAGAAGGAAATTACGCGGGTGCTGAGAAAATGGACTACAACGATGAGCATTGGCGGCTCCTTCATGTCCCTCATGATTGGAGCATTGAAAAGTCCTTTGATCCACATATGCTGTATGGTGGCAATCAGGCTTATTTGCCAAGATGGTCTGTCGGATGGTACAGAAAGCATTTTAATGTGAAGCCCTCCTCTCCAAAACAGCGCGTATACATACAATTTGATGGCATTCACAGTAACAGTGAGGTTTGGATCAATGGGCATTTTGTGGGCAAGCGACCTTATGGATATGTTAGCTTTCAATATGATTTGACTCCATATATTCGGTGGGATGAGGAAAATGTGATTGCCGTCAAAGTGGACAATACGATTCTTTCACCTGACAGATGGTATTCGGGGGCCGGTATTTATCGTAATGTTTGGCTGATTTGTACGGATTATATTCATATAACCGAATGGGGGACTTACATTACCACACCTGAAATTTCGCCAGATGAAGCCAAGGTGACTGTCAGAATCCAGGTCACTAATCAACACGCGCATGCCGTAGAGTGTACGATTATGACTGAAATGCTGGACCCACAGGGACAGATCCAAGGAAAAGTGGAAAACCGAGTCACTCTTTCGAGCTGTGAAACGGGGGAAATAGAGCAAAAAACGCGAGTATTAGAGCCAGAACTATGGTCACCGGACAACCCAGTGCTCTACGAAGCCCAGACGACGATCTATTGCGACAATACAGAGGTGGATCGTTATTGTACCTCTTTTGGCATAAGAGAAGTGAAGCTGGATACACAAAAAGGTTTATTTTTGAATGGGCACAGCTTAAAGCTAAAGGGAGTGTGCATTCACCATGATTTAGGCTGTCTGGGGGCTGCTTACCATGATACAGCCATGAAAAGAAGGCTGCAAAAGCTGAAGGAAATGGGCTGTAACTCGATCCGTTTTGCTCATAACCCGATGGCGCCCGAATTATTAGATTTATGTGACCAGATGGGGTTCTTGGTGGTTGATGAGGCTTTTGATAAGTGGAAATCTCTTTTCTATGAGCATTTATATGATGAGTGGTGGGAAAAAGATCTGGAGGCAATGTTGCTCAGAGACAGGAACCATCCCAGTGTTTTCATGTGGAGCGTTGGGAATGAAGTGGAAAACCAAGGGCAGCCATCCATGCTAAAAATGTTGGAGCAGCTCGTGGGTTTCTGCCATGAAAAAGACCCAACCCGATCGGTTACATATGCGCTTGAGCCGCATAATACACCGATCAGCTTGCGTGAGGGTTCGATTGAGGCCAAAGTGGAGCATACTAAGCAGCTGGCACAACGAGTGGATGTTCTGGGGTTAAACTATCAGGAGCAGTGGTATGAGCACTATAGGGCGGCCATGCCGGATATGCTTATCCTTGGAACCGAGACGTTTCCATACTATCGGGGCAAGGATAACCGGGTTAAAGGTTATTTGCTTATGAATCCCTGGTTTGATGTCGCTAATCATGATTATGTGATCGGTCAATTTGTTTGGAGTGGAATTGACTATTTGGGAGAAACGAGCTATCCCTCCAAAGGGTGGTCTTCGGGCCTGATTGATACTTGCGGATTCCGCAAACCAGTATCTTATCTCCAACAAAGCTTATGGTCTAATCAGCCTGTTGTGCACATAGCCGCATTTAACGAACATATGAAATCGGAATTTAATCCGACATGGACAATGCACTGGAAATCTCCGGCCATGGAAGATCACTGGACATTTCCTGACTACGGTGGAAAATTGATACGGTTGGTTACCTTCACCAATTGTGAGAGTGTGGAATTGATCGTGAATGATGAATTATACGGTGAGAGGAAGCTAGTGGATTACCCTAATCATTTAATCCTATGGGAGCTTCCCTATACACCGGGCAAAATCCGAGCTGTGGGTCGTAATGGAAACGAGAAGGTTTGTGAGCATGAACTGACTACTGCCGGGACTCCTTATGCTCTAAAGTTGGAGGCCGATCGGACGGTTCTACCTGCTGATGGGCATGAGATATCTCATGTGGAAGTAACCGTCATAGACCCAAACGGGATCACTGTACCTAACCAGGATGTTGAATTAACCTTTAAACTGCATGGTGATGGCCGCATCCTTGGAATAGACAATGGGGACCTCACCAGTGATGAACCCTACAAGGGGAATGAGAGACGAACACACAGAGGAAGGTGTCTTGTGGTTGTACAATCTGGGAATGTGGCTGGTGAGCTGTTGCTTCAAGCATCAGCAGATGGGGAGTTACAGGGAGAAATCAGCCTGAAAGTGGAAGAAGAACGCAAATGATAATTCAAGGTTGAATCAGCATAGAGCTTGTAGTGTTTTATTAAAAAGGTCTGAATAGGTGGTGAGTGCTCATGCTCTACCTGCTCAGGTCTTTTTTTAAAATTTTACAATTGACGGTCAATAGCGATCTATGACTATAGTTCTCTTTTTGACAAATAGTTTGGATACGAATAGAATGACTAATTATAATATAGCTTATTAAAAGATTAATAAAAAGTAGTGATAGGGAGATAAGTAAATGCCGAAGGTTCTGTGGTAGAAAATCAATTGCAAAAAATGCTTTTGCCGGCTTTCCACGGTTCATTTCGTATGGAGACACTTGTAGATGCGGTCATTGACTATGTTGGCGTTATTGTTGCTGGTTTGATATCAGGTGCAGCCCAACCCATTGGGATGAAAGAAAGGAAATCAGATTAAAATATAAAGGGGATGGGCCCATGACTATGAAAACGGAAAAACAAAAGATGATAGATGGAGAACTGTATGTAGCTGCTGATCCTCAATTAACGAGTGAAAGAGAGTATGCGAGAAGATGTGTCCGTCTCTTTAATCAGACGACAGAGACGGATCGTGAGTACCGTGAAAAGTTACTTAAGGAGCTTTTCGGATCAACTGGTGAAAATATAGGCATGGAACCCAACATACGTTGTGACTACGGATACAACATCCATGTTGGAAATAATTTCTATGCCAACTTTGACTGTACCATTTTGGATGTTTGCGAAGTGCGCATTGGAGATAATTGTTTCCTGGCTCCAGGAGTTCATATTTACACAGCAACTCACCCCATAGATCCGTTTGAACGAATCGCTGGCCCAGAGTATGGAAAGCCTGTTAAGATTGGCAACAATGTATGGATCGGCGGGAGAGCAGTGATCAATCCTGGTGTTACGATAGGTAATAATGTCGTAGTGGCATCAGGAGCAGTAGTAACCAAGGATGTTCCAGATCATGTGGTTGTAGCTGGAAATCCAGCACGAATAATCAAGCAGATTGAAATCTCCTAAACAGCATACAGGCAAAGCATTTAATATTTGTTCCGATGATCCTATTAAAATAGCTCTTTATTTTAATAGGATCATTTAATTTAAAGACTTGTACACTTATGGTCTTCAATATTGAATTATACAGAGTAATAAATGATCATGTTCATCCGTACTAGTGTTTCTCCTAGATTATAGTAAATATGTGGGCGGTTTGCTTTAAACCGAATCGAATCTCCGGCTTTCACCGTGTACATTTCCTCACTGACTTTTACCACCATTTCACCCTCAAATACCGTAATAAATTCTTCTGTACCTTCACGGTGTGGCGCTGAACTTAGTTCCCCGCCTGCTTCAATCTCTACGGTGTAAACCTCAAAATTTCTACTTCCTTCATAGGGAAAAAACGGATACAACCGATAGTGATTATTTTCTTCAAGCACTTGCACCTTGGTTTTCGGAACGACTACTGCATCTGCAGGGGGTTCATTAATCAGGGCAGTGAAAGAGATTTTCAAACCGTTTGCAATTTTCCATACGGTTGTAATCGAAGGATTTGATTCTCCCCGCTCAATCTGACCAAGCATCGTTTTACTGATCCCCGTCAGATCGGCTAATTTATCTAAACTTAATTTTCGTTCATTTCTTAGATATTTCAAATTTTTACTTAAAATCAGATTAATATTCTCCATAATTATTCGCCCCTATTGTGCTTTATAAAGAACGTATTGTACAATCATAAAGTACAAACGTGCGTTTTAACGCACACTTTATACAATTATAACATACTGGAGTTGATTGTTGCATGCCGGTTATTCCGTTTCTTTCTTATGTGATTGTTACCAGCTTTACGCCCGGACCCAACAATATTATGTCATTAGACAGTGCCAGGCGGTTAGGTTTGAGAAAAGCATTCCCATTTTTGCTGGGAGTAACAGCTGGCTGTTTCGCTATTATGCTGTTAGCCTGCTATTTTAATCTTGCTTTGTATCATTTTTTGCCACGGGTTAAAATCTGGATGAATGTACTCGGTAGTCTGTACATGCTTTATCTGGCGATAAAAATAGCGAAGAGCAAACCTTCTTCTAAAAATAATGATCACAATGAAGGATATTCCTTCAAATCAGGATTGCTGCTGCAATTTATCAATTTAAAAGTCATTTTGTATGGTATTACGGTCATTTCAACGTTTGTTATGCCTTATGATGTATCGTATATAGAGCTTATTATGATTTCATTACTTTTGACCTGTATTGGTTTTATAGCTGTAGTGTGCTGGGCGATTTTTGGGGCTATGTTTCAGCGTTTCTTGAACAAGTATGAGCGCTCCTTCAATATCATAATGTCCTTATTGCTACTTTATAGTGCACTATCGATATGGATGTAAATGAATACCGTTTCCATCATAGAAAAGAAAGGTTCCTGACTATAGGCAGGAGCTTTTTTTTCGTGTGAATTGAGCTTATTTTACGAGTTATAACATACAATCGGACAGAATGGATGAGTCTCCTGATCATTTAGCTGCAAAACGGGTATTACCTTAATAAATAAAGCTGTTGACAACTTGTATATACATGACTTAATCTTGTATATACAAGTTGTTGAAAGCGTTATATTATTTTTTACGCTATTTCATTTCGCAAGAAAGGAATGAGCATGAATGGAAGCAACGAATAGGACTTTGATTCCTCAAGATAAGGACTGGTGGCGAAAATCAGTAGTCTATCAGGTTTATCCCAAAAGTTTTAACGATACGACGGGTAAAGGAACCGGTGATATAAGAGGACTGACGCAAAAGCTGGATTATTTGCAAAAACTGGGTGTCGATATTGTCTGGTTGCAGCCTGTATATGTCTCACCACAACGTGATAACGGGTATGATGTAGCCGATTATTGCCGGATTAATCCTGACTATGGAACAATGCAGGATTTTGAAGAATTGAGCCGGGAAATTCGGGCGCGTGGGATGCACTTGATGATCGACATCGTGGTTAACCATTCTTCCACAGAGCATGTCTGGTTTCAGCAGGCGCGGCTTTCTAAGGATAGTGAGTACAGGGACTATTATATCTGGCGTGACCCAGCACCCGATGGAGGACCTCCGAACAACTGGATTTCCAAGTTTGGTGGACCAGCTTGGCAGTATGACGAGGCTACAAACCAATATTTCTTGACACTGTTTGATAAGACGCAGGCGGATTTAAACTGGGAAAATCCCAAAGTTCGTCAGGAAGTTGTTAATGTGCTGGAATTTTGGGCAGAGAAGGGAGTTAGTGGCTTCCGACTTGATGTCATTAATTTGATTTCCAAAGATCAGCAATTCTCGGACGACGATGGAAGCACGGCTCCTGGGGACGGGCGTAAGTATTATACGGACGGCCCAAGTGTGCATGAATACCTTCATGAATTACATGAGAAAGTATTCTCAGCGTATAACAGTGTCACTGTAGGGGAGATGTCCTCCACCTCACTGGATCACTGTATCCGTTATTCCAATCCAGAAAGAAAAGAATTGTCCATGACCTTTAATTTTCATCATTTGAAGGTAGATTATCCAAATGGACATAAGTGGGAATTGATGCCATATGATTTTGAATTGTTGAAGAAGCTATTCTCGGATTGGCAAACGGGCATGCAACAAGGTGGTGGCTGGAGTGCATTGTTTTTTAACAATCATGATCAGCCAAGGGCGATCTCTCGCTTTTTGGATGATGGCGAATACCATGCGGAAAGCGCCAAGCTGCTGGCAACCACGTTACATGGTCTTCAAGGAACACCCTATATATTTCAAGGTGAAGAGATTGGGATGGCCAACCCGCAGTGGGCAGATATTGAAGAGTTTCGGGATGTTGAATCTCTGAATATGTATCGTATCTTACAGGAACAAGGCAAAAGTGCAGAAGAAGCATTGAATATCATTCGAGAGCGGTCTCGTGATAATTCGAGGACACCGATGCAGTGGGATAACACTCGCAATGCGGGCTTCACTACAGGCACGCCTTGGATTAAGGTAGATGAACGATATCCACAGATCAACGTTCAGTCTCAGTTAGAGGACCCGAACTCGATCTACAATCATTACCGTCAGCTGATTCACCTGCGTAAGACGGTGCAGGTCCTTACTGACGGGAGTTATCAACGTTTGGACGAAGCTCATCCTCAGGTCTACGCCTATCAACGCAGCAATGAAGAGGAGACTTTGATCGTCATCTCTAATTTTAGCGGACAGGATGCGCAATTCCGTATACCGGATTCATTTTATTCATCATTAAAAAATCAAGCGTTGGGTGCGGCTGAGCTTTTAATAGGTAATACCCAGCACGTCCCGGAGCTAAAACAAGAGATCACTTTGGCCCCATATGCTTCATATATGTGGATTGTCCGTAGTCTTAGTGAATAGTATGGAGATAACTAGTAGTACCCCGGGAACGTTATTTTTTATAACCGGGGTTGCTGCTAAAAAAGAGCAAACGTTAAGGGAGTGGGCTAAATGGCGATTGAAAGATCACAGGTAGAAGACATTATAAAAGCCGTTGGTGGCAAAGACAACATAGAGGCCTCTACGCATTGCGTAACTCGTCTGCGATTTGCCCTTTATGATGATAAGCTGGTCGATAAAGAAGCACTTGAACAAAATGATTTGGTCAAAGGCCAATTTTCTTCACAAGGACAGTATCAGGTCGTGATTGGTCCAGGCCTGGTGGATAAGGTATATAACGAAATGATCTCCATTACAGGAGGTAGTCGGGCTTCTAAAGACGATGTCAAAAATGCAGCAAGCAAAAAACAAAATCCAATTCAGCGTGCCATCAAGACGCTGGCAGATATTTTTATCCCCATCTTGCCCGCAATCGTGACTGCAGGTTTATTACTTGGAATAAATAATATTTTGACAGGCAAGGGGATTTTCTTCGAAGGTATGGCTCTGGTTCAGGTCTATCCTCAATGGACTGACTTTGCTGCTATCATTAACACCATTGCCAGCACCGCTTTTACATTCCTACCTGCCTTAATTGGATGGTCAGCCGTTGTCCGGTTTGGCGGCAGTCCTTTACTCGGGATTGTACTGGGTCTGATTCTGGTTCACCCAGATCTATTAAGTGCATACGGTTATGCGGATGCCGTTACCAAAGGAACCGTTCCGGTTTGGAATTTGTTTGGGTGGGAAGTGAACAAGATTGGTTATCAAGGACAGGTTTTACCTGTTTTAGTATCCGCTTACGTACTTGCACAAATTGAAAAATTCCTAAATAAAAAGATAGCGGATTCATTTAAGCTGTTACTCGTGGCACCGATTACATTATTAATAACGGGATTTCTGGCTTTTACAGTGATCGGTCCGGTTACTTTTATGATTGGTAATGCTATTACGTCTGGTCTTGTATACGTTTTCGATTGGGCTCCTGCGGTGGGAGGCTTGATCTATGGAGGCTTGTACTCCTTGCTCGTGATTACGGGAATGCACCATACTTTCCTGGCGGTGGATGTGCAATTAATTGGTACGCAGGGTGGAACGTTCCTCTGGCCGATGCTGGCGCTGTCCAATATCGCTCAGGGGGCCGGAGCATTGGCCATGATGCTAGTATTGAAGGAGCAAAAGGGAAAAGGGTTGGCTCTTACCTCTTCTGTGTCTGCTTTTCTGGGTGTAACCGAGCCTGCCATATTCGGGGTGAATATCCGATATAAATATCCGTTCGTATTTGGAATGATCGGTTCCGGTATCGCAGGTATACTGCTTACCGTAAATCATGTGATGGCTTCTTCCATTGGTGTGGGAGGGATTCCAGGCTTCTTGTCTATTTTCCCAAACAACTGGGGTGTATTCTTCATTGGGATGGCGATCGTATTGATTGTACCGTTCACTTTAACCTTTATGTATGGAAAACTGCTAAATAAGCGCCGTCAGACTCCAGCTACACCAGCTAACGACTCCGTACGGAAAGATTCGGGCCGTCAAGATTCTGCACTGGATGTGCTTGAAGTAAAGACTCCGGTACTGGGACGTGTTGTGCCGTTGGAGCAGGTTCCTGATCCGGCTTTTGCCGAACGGCAGATGGGACACGGTATCGCAGTGGAACCGAAGGATGGCAAGATTCTTGCCCCTTTCAGCGGAAAAGTTATTCATATCATGATGAAAAGCAAGCATGCCTTGATTTTGGAGCATCCGACAGGGGTACAGATTCTGGTACATGTGGGGATCAATACGGTGTCACTGAAGGGTGAGGGATTCACCATACATGTGGAGACAGATCAAACTGTGAAGCAAGGACAACTATTGATGGAATTTGACCGTGATCTGATTCAGAAATCTGGATATCCCATCATTACACCTGTCATTGTCCCGGATGGCCAAAGTATGATTAAATCGGTTGAGGAACTGCCAGGTGAGGCAGACGATTTGCAGTATACCTTAATGAAAATTCATTTGAATTCTTCATCAGGTCATAGGAATTAATTCAGTTTCAATTCGCACAGTCTATTATAGTGAACAGGGAAGTGAAAGAATGCTACAATGAACGTGGTGATGAAAATTGACAAAGAATATATTTTTGCAAATTTATCAGGATTATTCGGGACAGATTCAGACAGGCGAATTGGCTCCAGGTACGAAAATGCCATCTGAAAATGAACTGGCCCGGGAGTATAACACTTCTCGCGAAACCGTACGTAAGGCACTCCATTTGCTTGCACAAAATGGGTATATCCATAAAATAAAAGCTAAAGGATCTTTTGTTCTGGATATGGGACGGATGGATTTTCCTATAGGAGGTCTGGTCAGTTTTAAGGAAATGTCCGAACGGATTGGGCGTACATCACGAACCATTGTACATGAAAATCAACTACTTCCAGTTCCAGATGACATAGCCAATCATCTTGAGATTGACAAAGACAAATATTTGGTCTGGAAAGTCGTTCGTGCACGTGAAATTGAAGGTGAATGCGTCATATTGGACAAAGATTACTTTCGATCAGACATTGTATCTGTGCTTACTGAGGAAATTAGTCGTGGATCCATCTACGAATATTTGGAGGGAGAGCTCCATCTTCAAATCAGTTATGCAAAAAAAGTCGTTTCCGTAGAAAATGCAGACGAAGAAGATCATAGGCTGATGGACCTTCAGAACTACACTCATGTGGTCGTAGTACGTAACTATGTTTATCTGGAGGACACCACGTTGTTCCAGTATACCGAGTCAAGGCATCGGCTGGACAAATTCCAATTTGTCGACTTTGCCAGACGTTCCCACGGTGGAGACAAGAGAGCAGATTTTTTAAAATAACGATCAATAATATAGTTAAGAAACCCCGTCTTTTAAGACGAGGGTTTCTTTTTTACCTTGGATGCAACTGCTGAGCAGCTTGTATACTGGCATTTGAGGGATTTGAATTTGCGTTTTATCCAAAAGCTGTTTATAGAATATTAAAAGGTTATATACTGTTTAGAATACAATTCCATGATCAATGCAATGGGAACGAGGTGTATGTTATTTATGTATAGAGTGGCTATCTGCGATGATGAGCACAAGCAGAGAGAGCTTGTTAAAAATATGCTGATTACTTTGTCGATAAAGACCAGTATAGAATTTAAAGTTGAATTATTCGACTCCGGAGAACAGCTGGTATCTCATTATCAAAACCATGAGTCTCCATTCCATATCTTAATATTGGATGTTGAAATGAGTGGCATGAACGGAATCCAAACCGCCCAAAAAATAAGGAGTTTAAATCACCTGGATGAACAGATTGTTTTTTTAACGAGCTACCCTGAATATATGGTGGAAAGTTTTGACGTAGTCACATTTCAGTATTTAATAAAACCGATTGCTCCCCATATCTTTGAGGAAAAAATGATAAAGCTGTGTCAATATTTTCAATCTCTCGATAAAAAATTCGTTATCATCAAGTCAGCTTATGAGGAAGTGCTTTTAAAATATGATGATATCATTAGTATTGAAGTGGTCAAAAGCTTAACCATAAAAAACAAACTGCATTTTGTAACCTCTACTCAAACCTATGATAGCAAAGGGATTCTTTCGGACTATGCTTCAGCATTAAAAGAACATAATTTTCTACAAATTCATCGTTCGATTATTATAAACTTAATTCATGTGAAAAAATTTGCTGGCGGTGATGTTTTGATGTCAAATGATGTGAAGTTACCTATTGGGCGTTCTAAAATAAAAGAAGTTAAAGATCTATATACCAAATTTATGATCATGAAGATGCATTAATATGATGGAATATAACTCCCTGCTTCTTAATCTTTGCGTTGTCCTTGTTATGTGCTTCCAAGTGAATTTTTACTTTAACTCGGTTTTTGATAAGTCCAATCGAAAGCCGAACAGATTCGTGTACTTCATTATTTTTGGGTTGCTGGATTCCCTATATTTAAGTGTTTATTTGGCTCCTACGATATCTTCGATTTTAGCATTACTTGTCATATTTAGTTTAGCGCAATCGTATACAGTGGAAATAAAGACAAAGATCATCTTTTCTATCCTTTATGCTGTATTGATAACCATCGTTAATTTTATATCTCTTTATATTTTATATGCTGTAGGCTCTGTTAAAATTAGCAACTTTAGCCATTTGAGTGAACAAGATCACTTGATATTCTCTAAGGTTATGTTACTCAGCTGCATTATCATGTTTGCTGTCATTCAGATTATACGGTTATTTGCCAAACGAAGAACCTTCCCTTTGCAGCATCGTTACTATATTTTATTTTTAATCGTTCCCATCATAAGTTTATACCAGGTCAATGTTTTATCTGTTTATAGTGAAAAGAATATGTATTATTTTGGTTCTATTATTGGCTTTATTTCCTTAAATGTTTTTATCATATATATTTTTGATAATGTCATTGAAAAATTTCAATTAATGCATGAAAATGCTCAATTACAAGATCAGATGGACTACCAAGATGCCAATTATGAAAAAACGGTTCACAGCTTCAAAAATATAAAAAGAATCATTCATGATACACACCAACAGTTTTTGTATATTGAAGAATGTATCAAGAGAAATGAATTGGCTGAGGCGAGTGAACATATTAAGGTTACCTTAAATAAAATCGAAGGAGCATATCAAAGGGTTAATACCGGTAATCTGGTTATAGATGCCCTTGTCACGAATAGTCTTAACATTGGACAAGCCAATGGCATCAAGGTAGATACCCAACTTAACTTATATTCACAGAAAGTAAATATTGAACGTTATGATTTATGTGTAGTTCTAGGGAATATGCTGGATAATGCCATAGAAGCATCTAAAAAGGTCAAGATTGCGGATGACAGGTACATTCTTATTAAAATACATTCCAATGAGTCCACGCTTTTCATTCACATCCTTAATCATGTGGAGAATGAAGTGGCTCATTTGCATAGTCAAAAATCAAACCCGGATGTTCATGGCATTGGCTTAACCAATATATCTAGAATATGTGACAAATATGGTGGGAATATGACCATTGAAACGAAAAATAAAGTATTCGATAATATGGTCTTATTGCCATTTTATAAGGACATTCCTTAGACATCATGTTGTTTAGGGATTGTTTTTTTCGTTTAAGGGTATTTTTTTATATAGAATCCTCGTTCATTGTATGATCAGGTCAGTCATAAAATCTGGTGAAGCTATAAGAGGAGGAAATATGGAATGAAGAAAATAATAGCTGTGTTCGTGTCTGCTATGCTTTTTGTACTGCCGATGACGAATACTTTTGCTCAAGGCACTGATGAACCCATCAAGGAAAAGGCTCGCAGTCTGGCCTCGGAGCTGGTATCCAAATACGGTGCTAGCGGTGTGCAGTATGCCATTATGGACCAAGGAAACATCGTATTATCGGATAGCGTGGGTGTAAAGAATAAAGCAACTAACGAGCAAATCACCAAAGATACGATGTTCGGTATAGGCTCTACAAGCAAAATGTATGTATCTGCTGCAACGATGATGCTGGTGGATGCCCATAAGGTAGATATTGATCAGCCATTAACAACATACATTAAGGACTTTAAAATGTCTGATGAAAGATACAAACAAATTACACCGCGTATGCTGTTAAATCATTCGTCAGGTCTTTATGGTGCTCACTATAAAAATAGTATGTTATTTAATGACAATGATACAGAAAATCATGATGAACTCTTGCTAAGGTTGCAATCAGAAACCTTAAAATCAAACCCTGGTGAATATTCCGTATATACCAATGATGGATTTCAATTGCTTGAAATATTGGTTGAGCGGGTGAGCGGTCTAAGTTACACTGATTTTCTGGCAAAGCATATGAGTACCCCTTTGGGTTTGAAATCTACCAAAACACCTCTCGACCAATTTGATAGACAAAAGCTGTCCAAAACTTACTTTCCTGGGATTGAGGGGGCCTTACCGGTTGAAAATGCCAATGTCATCGGGACAGGAGGCTTATACTCCACCGCAGAAGAGGTGGCTATGTTTTCAGAAGTATTAACGGGGAACAGACCCGATATTTTATCTGCACAATCAGCAAAGTCCATGCAAAGTCATGAATATCGAAATGGAGTATGGGTACCTGAAGAGACAAACAGCTTTAATTATGGGCTTGGCTGGGATGCGGTTCAGTTGGCACCATTTAGTGATTACGGAATAACTGCGTTGTCCAAGGGTGGGGATACTGTTTTGTATCACTCTGTCTTGATCACCATACCAGAGCATCAGCTTTCTATGACTGTGCTTTCATCTGGAGGGTCTTCCATCTTAGATAGTATTTTTGCTTCCAACGTTTTATTAGAAGTCTTAAAAGATAAGGGCATCATTAAAGACATCCTACCGGATAAAACATTTGAGCCTCCTGTAAAAGTAAAAATGCCGTCTGATTTACTTGCTTATTCGGGATTATACGGTTCGGTGGGTACAACCATCAATGTAGAGATTAAGAACGGAGAGTTTGAGTTCCCAGCTTTTCTGGATGGATTCGTCCCGGCGCAAAAATATGTGTATACAGGCAATGGACAATTCAAAAGCAGTGATGGCAGTGTAGCCATAAGCTTTGACAAACAAAAAAACGGGAAAACGTATATTAAGGCTAACTTCTATTTAAACTTTCCGGGATTAGGTCAAATGGTTATGGTGACTTATGAATATCAAAAGCTAGATGCCAATCCTGTAAATCCTCCAGTTAAAAAGGCATGGGAAAACAGGAACGGGAAAAATTATTATGCTTTGGATGAAAAGATATCTTCCATATTTTATCTGGCCCCCTCATTTATAACGAAAAAAATATCCGTTGATCATGACGGATATGCAAGTGGTACTAAAATTGTGGATGAGAATAAAGCAGTAAATGCCGTTGAGATTCCTGTTATGAGTGGAAGAGATGCATTTGATCTGAATTTTTATACCAAGGATGGTTCGGAGTATTTAACCATAGATGGACAATCCTATATCAGTGAAGATGCTGTTAAACCTATCTTGGGAGGAAAATCAGTGTACACTATACCATCTAATGGCCAAGCCACATGGTATAAAATAGATAAAAACTCAGCCAATAAAACGATGACCGTTGATTTTCCAAAAAGCGGAGGGTTCGCTGTCTATGATGAAAACGGAGCGGTTGTACAATTTTCAACTGCCAGCAATAGCAATTCGGTTGTACTGCCCAAAGGTGGCTTGATCGTTTTGGGTGGCAATGCAGGGGATGTATTTAAAATCAATTTGAATTAAGCATGTAGCCGCTCCTGGAAATCCAGGAGCGACCGTTGCAGTGTTGGAAGGTTATAAAGACAACCGCGAATCCTAAGTCGAATTGGCTTTTATATAAGGCCAATTCGACTTTTTCATTCAGCAGATGAGCCTAAATCCGTAATGGATAATTTTATATCGAAGGTTACGGGTATTTTGCTGAATTTATAATCCCAATCCTCCTTTACTTTTTTCCACACCTGCGGTTTCTCAATATGCAAATGATCACCAAAACCAGCAACATCGACTTTATATTCTGACTGTAATTTGTGCATAAGAGACTTAATCCTGCGAGTCACTTGTTCTTCAAACTCTTTCTCAGCCTCCTTCATGTTTTGTGTCTCAGTCGGGTCCGCTTTATCATCCCAGTTTTCAATTAAGCGGCCTTTGGATTCAATTTTTACGTGAAACGAGATATCGTTGCTCTCGGTCACCTTCGTTGTTATCTTGCTTTTTACCGATTTGATTTCGTAAGTGATGGCTTCATTCCGCTTGTCATACGTTTTGACAGCTCCGCCCTTAACATCACCTGTAATCCATCCAATACTCTCCACGTCTTGTTGGTCCAAACTGCCTATCCAGTGACCGGTATCTCCTTTAATAATACCAGCACCTGAAAATTCCAATTCCCCATCGGATTCAGTGATGTTTTGCAATATATAGCTTTTTTTGGAATGCATCATCCCATCCAATTCAGACAGATTCACTCCCCTCATTACCTTGCTGGTTCTGAAATGGTTACGAAGCATATACAGAATATGAATGGATGGGACTTCTTCCTTATATTTGGTAACTAAAGTACTAGCTGCTCGTCCCTTGCTTAAAAAGACCAAACAACTCGGGCGAATATCATTATCACGAAGCACAAAATCCATCAATTGCTGCATCGTCTGTTCTTTTGCCAAATCGGTGGAAACCACCATGACCTTTAGATGGTGACCAATAACGGGGCGATCCAAACGGAGAGAGAGTTGGCGGAAGATTTCAAGCAAAGAATCTCCTGTGCCAGTTATGTTGTTATAGTTTGGCTCTTGTCCCCCTCCTCCGCCTTGTTGGTTTGGGCTTCCAGATGATTTTTTGGGGACGATTTGTACGCTGGCCGTAATTTTATTTTTCTTGAAGTAACGGCTGCCTTTCTTCTCCAGATCCTGTTCCAATGGAGTGAGCTCCCCCTTATCCAGAGAAAGTCCTGTATATATGCTAAGTTCCTCTACTTCTTTGCTGCTCCAGCAGCCGACTTGAGTTATAAGCAGAATGAAGGCAAGCAGTAAAGATAGGATGGGCCGTCTACACATTTTGCTTCATTCCCTTCTTCCTGATCATGAACATGATGGAGAGAAATACCGGGATCAAAATAAATAATAGGATTCCCATGTATCCGATCGCATCGCCCAGGCTAAACACTTCCATCATACGAACAGGAGTCATTGTGGAGATAAAGATTAGCGGGATTAAACCGAAAACCGCATAACGATATTTAAAACCAAACACCTGTGAAACACCTAAGGATGCATTGAAGAAAAAACTGCAGGAATTACAAAACATTTGCATCATCCAGATCACTAGCAGTGGAAACTCTAGACGTTCAAAAAGAAATCCGGGGATTTCAAAACTGCGCATCAAATTAATGGTAGGCCAAGTACTTGTCACAGTGGAATCTACCGATAGCCCGCCGATCACCATAACTACGGTCAAAAAGTACAAAATTAAAGGGATACTGATCCCCACTACCATGGCCTTAAATGCTTTCTCGGGGTGCTGCATAAAAGCGACCAGTGTCATGACGACTTCACATCCACTGAAAACAAGGATAGTTGATTTCAGCCCCTTGATGACGGGTAAAACCCCTTCACTCAATACGGGACGAAGATGATCAATTTCAAAAATCCTTAAGCTAAAGAGAAAACAGAGAAGCAGAAAGAAAAGACTGATTGGAAGTACAATCTGGTACAGTCGCGCGATGGGATTAATGCCTCCAAAAACCAAATAACTCCCTACCCAGATAAATGGAATCACAATCGCCCAGATGGGTGTGCCTTCGAGCAGAAAAAACATGGTCACTTCAGCTAACACACGGATTTCAAAGCCGGCTATGATTATGAAATATATAATTAATAACACGCTTAAAAATCCTCCCGGAATCGTGCCCACGATTCTTCTGGAATATTGATATATGGTGTTTCCGGGGAACTGTTGACTTAA
Source organism: Paenibacillus sp. EKM206P (assembly GCF_011066155.1). Lineage (NCBI taxonomy): Bacteria > Bacillati > Bacillota > Bacilli > Caryophanales > Paenibacillaceae > Paenibacillus > Paenibacillus sp. EKM206P. Next base: position 290,191 of record NZ_JAAMNQ010000005.1, read on the forward strand.
TTTCACCATGAGCCAGACGACGAATATGACAATACCTCCACCGATGAGGACAGAAAGCCATGCATCTGGAGTCTGTACCTGTTCAGTTACACCCCTCGGCAGTGTCAAAATCCCTGCGCCCAATACGGTATTGGTCAGGAATACAGCCGCCTGCTTCGTTGTGATCTTATCATCAGAGCGTCTAAACACAGTAGCTCCTCCTTCGTCTTGGCATCATGATCTGCGCTTTTTTTGCTGCGTTTTCATCATAACAGGTCTTCGTTTCATCAGAGATATAGGAGCCCGGATGTACATATCCTTCCAATCGCTTGGTCGCATGGGGGAAAAGGGAGTTACATACGGTACGCCAAAGCTTTTCAACTTCGTCAGATGGATACAAATTAACAGAAAGAACAATATGGTTCCGAGCATACCCAGGATTGCTGCAAAGAACATGCCGACGAAACGCAAAAGACGCAAGGTAATGCCCGCACTGTATGTCGGTATCGAAAACGAAGAAATGGCAGTAACCGCAACCACAATCACCAGGAAGGGGCTAACGATGCCCGCATTTACAGCAGCGTCGCCGATGACCAAGCCTCCCACAATGCCCATCGCAGGACCAATGGGTTTGGGCAATCGGATGCCGGCTTCCCGCAGGATTTCGATCGAAATTTCCAGAATCATGACTTCAATGACGGAAGGAAAAGGGACGCCTTGACGGGTCTGAATGATGCTAATGACCAGCTTGGTCGGAATCAAACCGGGATGAAACGAAATAAAAGAGATATATAAAGCAGGGCCCATCAGCGCTATGAAAGCTCCAAAAAATCGCAGCAAACGTAAAAGTGAACCTGGAATCCAGCGTTCATAATAATCCTCGGGAGATTGAAGCAGCATACTGAAGGTCACCGGGACAATAAGTGCAAAGGGAGTCCCGTCCAGCAGAATGGCTATTCTTCCTTCCAGCAATGCATTAATGACACGGTCGGGTCGCTCTGTGTTGTGAACCTGCTGGAACGGACTTAAATAATTGTCTTCAATAAGTTGCTCCACATAACCGGATTCAGCCAAAAAATCCATGTCTATTTTTGATATTCTGCGGTTTACTTCTTCAAGGAGATCCGGATTCACAATATCCTTGATGTACGCGACAACAAGATCTTTTTTGATTCGGCTTCCCACTTGGAATTTCTTCATTTCCAGACTTTTATTTAAGCCCTGGCGTCGAAGCATCGAAGTATTTTCACTTAATACTTCCGTAAAACCGATTCTGGGACCCCGAAGTAATGCTTCAGAGGTTGGTTCATTGACGGAGCGAATGGCGCCATTAGGCGAGCCCACCAGTAGTGCTTCCTTCATTCCTTCAATTAATAAGGCGGTATGACCTAAAAGGATGAACTCGTGCAGTTCCTCCATACTGGTAACTTCACTAATTTGCGTAAGTGGCATCAAGCTATCTTTTATAAAAGAGTTACTTATACTTTCTGGCTGTTCCTGTGGGTCCTGCTGGCCCTCAAACATCAAGACCTCCAATACCTGAGTGCTCATAAGCTTTTCATCCTGCATGCCTTCTATGAAGACTAACACGGACCGAGCATGAAATTTTTTTACCATAAACTCGCGAAAATGCACATCACTATTTTCACCTATAGCCTCTTGGATCGACTTTAAATCGGAATCAAAATTTCCTGTAATTTTGGAGCTTGGTGCATGCTGCTGATCAGCGTGGCCTTCGTTTTGCTCGTCGGAAAGCGGACGATCAGAAGAATGTTTGGATTGTGCCCCCTTACTGCCAACAAAAGAATAAATCGAGGTGTTTATATAATAAATCCCTAAAGGAATAATCAACGCGAGGCCTGCTTGAAAGAGTGTACTCCAGCTGGGAATATAAGAAATTATTTTAGACCACAAGATGACCACCTCCAAACGATTCAATTCATTTCCCCTTAAGATACAAGTTGTCCCTAAAGTATTCCTTATAAAGCTTGTATTTACACATGAATTGGAAAGATTCACTCGATGACACTTCTATTCTTGTTTGGAGCTATCTTGAGTATTTATGATGTATGAGTTCCGGCTCTTACCTTTATCCCTTGAAACGGAATAGGGAAATCCCTAAATATTCTTAATTTGAACTACATTGTGATTCTGATCACATATAGCTCTATCTGCTGTATTAGAATAGAAGCATAAGCAATATTCATAGGAACGTAGGAGATGTCGTCGGATAGGGAGTATCGTCGAATGAATGGAGGAACCGGTATATGATAAACAGTAAACAGAAACTTGTGGTTATAGGGAACGGGATGGCTGGTATCAATACGGTCGAACAAATTTTAAAATTAACGGATAAGTATGAAATTACAGTCTTGGGAAATGAGCCGCATCCGAACTATAACAGGATCATGCTCTCTTATGTATTGGAAGGTAGTAAAACGATTGATGATATCATACTGAACGATTTGCAATGGTACGCGGATCAAGGGATTACTTTATATACAGGAAAAATGGTGAAAAGCATCGACGGTGAGAACAAGAAGATTCACACCGAAGACGGACTGGAAATTGATTATGATGTGGCTTTGGTGGCTACTGGCTCACAATCGTTTATTCTGCCTATTCCGGGTAAAGAATTACCGGGTGTCATTGGTTTCCGAGATATCGCCGATTGCTCGACAATGCTTGAGGCGGCAAAGACCTTTAAAAAGGCAGCTGTCATTGGTGGAGGTCTGTTAGGGCTGGAAGCAGCTAAAGGCTTGGTCAACCTGGGTATGGATGTTACGGTCGTTCATTTAATGGAGGATTTGATGGAACGTCAGCTGGACCGGGAAGCCTCTGCGATGCTAAAAGCAGAACTAGAACGCCAGGGAATCAAGTTTGCTATGCAAATGCAAACTTCGGAGGTGTACGGTCAAGATCGGGTACAAGGATTGCGGTTTTCAGACGGAAGCGAGCTGGAAGCGGATTTGGTCGTTATGGCGGTTGGGATCAAGCCTAATATTCAGGTAGCTGTGCAAAGTGGTATGGAAACGAACCGTGGTATTGTAGTCGATGATTTGATGAGAACCTCTGTGCCGGATGTATATGCTGTAGGGGAATGTGTTGAACACCGCGGAATCTGTTATGGTCTGGTAGCTCCGCTGTTTGAGCAGGGAAGTGTCATTGCCAAACATTTGGCAGGCGCGGAAACTGAAGGTTATATGGGATCGGTGGTTTCCACCAAGCTCAAAATTTCAGGGGTGGATGTTTTCTCAGCTGGCGAATTCATAACCAAGCCTGAACATACGGTGATTGTTGCAAAGGATGAGTGGAAGCGCACCTACAAAAAAGTGCTGCTTCGTGAAAATAAGATTGTTGGAACTGTACTGTTTGGCGATGTGAGCGAATCTGCTAGTCTTCAAAAATATGTGCGTCAGCAAACATTGATGACAGATGAAATATATGGACAGCTCATGGGTACTGGATGCAGCAATCACGGGTCGAAAACATCATCCGCTGAAACGATGGCCGATGATGAAATTGTGTGTGGCTGTAACGGTGTAACTAAAAAGGCCATTGTTGATGCAATTAATGAAAATGGACTGACTACAGTCGATGAAATTAAAGCATGTACCGGAGCAACGCGCTCCTGTGGAGGATGTAAGCCGGTCGTAGAGCAGATTCTACAATATGTTCTTGGAGACAGCTTCAAGACGTCAGCCAAACAAGGAATATGTGGCTGCACAACATTGAGCCGGGACGAGATTGTGGAAGCGATCAAAACCAAGGGGCTGACAACAACACGTGAAGTTATGAATGTACTAGGTTGGCATAATGATGAAGGTTGCTCCAAATGCCGGCCGGCGCTGAATTACTATCTGGGAATGATTAACCCGGATACCTATGAAAATGAGGGGGATTCCCGTTTTGTAAATGAGCGATTGCACGCAAACATTCAAAAGGATGGAACGTTTACAGTTGTTCCTAGAATGTACGGCGGTGTAACGACCCCAGAAGATTTGAAGAAGATAGCAGATGTTTCTCTTAAATACAACGTTAAGGTCGTTAAAGTAACAGGGGGACAGCGGCTTGATTTGATCGGTGTCCGTAAAGAGGATCTGCCTAAAGTATGGGAAGAACTCGATATGCCGTCGGGGTATGCCTACGCGAAGTCACTTCGTACGGTTAAAACCTGTGTTGGATCGCAATTTTGTCGGTTTGGCACACAGGACTCGATGGGAATGGGAGAAGTGTTGGAACGGAAATTCGAACGACTGGATTTCCCAGCAAAATTCAAATTAGCGGTTAATGGATGTCCACGCAACTGTGCGGAATCATGTACCAAAGATATCGGAATCGTAGGTAATGATGGGGGCTGGGAGATCTTTATCGGTGGTAATGGCGGTATTAAAGCGCGGTTGGCTGATTCACTCTGTAAAGTGAAAACCGACGCCGAGTTGATTGATATTGTAGGTAGCGTAATGCAACTCTACCGCGAAACAGGACAATACCTGGAACGTACTTCGGAGTGGGTGGAACGGATCGGTCTGGAAGAGATTCAGAAAGCAGTCGTTCAGGATACAGCTAATCGACAAGCTTTAGTAGAACGCATCGAATTTGCACTACAACAGGTCGAAGACCCTTGGAAAAAGATCATCAATGATGAGGATACACGCAAAAATCTATTTGAGGTTGTCACTCCGTCTATTGTGTAATTGTATCTAAAATGCCTGAGGAAGGGAGCGATCAAGCAAATGATCAAAAATGCCGAATGGCTTGTCGTCGGTCACAGTAAGGATTTTCCGATCAGAATAGGACGTACCATCCACATCAAAGGTGCCGAAATTGCTGTTTTTCGCACTTCGGAGAATGAGCTTTATGCCGTTGAAAATATCAATCCTCATCCCAAAAGAGGTCCTCTTACAGAGGCGATAGTATCTGGTCATTATATCTATGATCCTTTATATGACTGGAAAATTGATCTGCAGACAGGCATCGTTCAAGAGCCTGATCACGGACAAGTTAAAACGTTCGCCGTTTGTGAAGAGGGAGAAGAAGTAAAAATATCGCTTGAAACGGTTTAGTTCGTTTGATGGAATACAAATAAAAAGGGCTCGACAGGGACAATCCTGTTGGGCCCTTTTTTCGTCTTGGATCAGGTAATGGTAATGCCTGCACTTGCATAACCCGCCACGGTGTTGACGAGGGAGGCTCCTGTAGCTGTTGCTGAGAAGACCATAAGTAGGCGGGTCTGCGCGGTTACGGGTATAGCCAATCCGGTAGTAATACCACTAGAGATCGTTCCTAGAGCAATGATGCCAGCCAGCGGGGGAGCCAATGTAACGGTAGCTCCGGGAACCGCTGTAAAGATGTTATTAGGTGTGGGGGAACTAAACAACTGGGCAGTAATGCTAACGGATGATGCTAAAAGGGTCAGTGCAGCCGTTGTACTGAAGTAACCAGAAATAGATGTAATTACGCCATCCCGTGGTATGGAAAAAGCAAAGTTAATCAGAGGTCCTACAAGTGTGCCTGTGAGGTCAATGGTATCGCCTACGAGGCTAATACCTGTTGCTGAGCTTCCAAAGCCGATTAAACTTGTAGTCCCTACCAATCCGCCAAGAACGGTTGTCAGTATAGCAGGTCCGCCCGAAGCAAACGGGATGATTGCCCCCGAGCCGGTGGCTCCCGTAACTCCTGTAACGCCCGTAACACCCGTGGCCCCGGCAGGTCCGACAGCACCTGTAGCGCCGACAGGTCCGGCAGGGCCTTCCGGTCCGGCGGCCCCGATAGGCCCAGCGGCGCCGACAGGTCCAGCCGCCCCAACTGGCCCCGCAGGCCCGGCAGGGCCAACAGGTCCAGCCGCTCCGATAGGTCCGGGAGGCCCTTGTGGCCCTGGTCCACCTGCTGGCCCAGGCGCACCGCCGGGTCCCACCGCTCCTGGAGGTCCTGGAGGCCCTGGAACCCCTGGAGGCCCTGGGGGTCCTTGTGCACCGGGCTCCCCTGACAAGTATGTTTCACCTAATACGTTGCTAACCATCGTTCCAGCGATTCTGATCGCGTTGATTAAGCTGTCCTTAAGAGCAGGATCGAGGGATTCTTGTAAAACGATGGACAATAGCGCATCCAGCAATTGTTGCAGTGCAGTACCTACGCCGATCGGCGAGAAAGGTGTAGCTTCTAACGCAACAATAGCAAGCTCCAGCGCTGCCAGTAAGTCTGCCTTGGCCCCGCCGCGAAGCCTTAAGCTTTTCGCCAGAGACAACAGACGTCTTAAAACCTGTTGCAAGGAAGATACATTAGCCGCAGAAGGGTTTGCGAACACGATGGGGATAATCGCGGTCATTTCATTAATCAGCCTGAGAAGATCTTCGATACTTCTATTTACTCTTGTTGGTTTACAGTCTTCATCTTTTTTTGATGCACCACTGAACCTGAACGGTTTTTTATGTTTCATGCTCAAATATCTCCTCCAGATCGTTCTTCCTACAGTAGAGGTGACAGGTGGTTCATCGCCCCGTTTCGCAGATACTCATAATATATTTTCTGAAGCGAAAAGGGTGAATGACCAAGCAAAAATGATTGTTGAAGGCTCCTACATAAAATACACATAAAAAATACGGCCCCCCGAAAAGCTTGGAGGCCGCGTTGTATTGGCTATACTCATCTGATCTATGAAACTTGAAAATTCTTATTTAAGCATACGTACTAACAGTTCAGCCATCTCACCTCTGCTGATAGCCGCTTTTGGTTTGAGCGTTCCATCTGGATAACCGCTGATCCAGCCGGAGGATACTGCATTTTGGAATGCTGCGGAGGCCCACGCTGAAATCTGCTGCTCATCCTTGTAGGATTGCAGTGCAGTAGTGCTGGAAATGGATGTCTGATTCTGCATCGCGTGTGACAGGATCACCATCGCCTGTTCACGGGTAAGGCTTTCATCAGGTCCGAAAGTTTGAGCGGTTAGCCCTTGAATCCATCCCTGACGGTAAGCAGAATCCACAGCTGATCCAGCCCAGTGTCCCTTCATATCTGTAAATGAGGTAGAAGGGCTCTCATCTCCAGCAGTTCCCAATGCTCTGGTCAGTATGGCTACAAATTCTGCACGGCTTACAGCGCGCTCAGGACGTATGTTGCCGTCTTTATAGCCTTGTATCCAGCCTTTGTCTGCAAGAGATTGCAAGGACTTCGCAGCCCAATGGCCTTGTACATCTGGCCATACTTGAGCTAGCTCTTGCGAATCTGACGAATTGATTGGGGCATTTTGCACACGGGTATGACCGGTTTGAGGCTTTGCATCTGTGGCGATGGCAAAGGTACCTAACCCGGTCGTATTCAGACTCACACCCGACAAAATCCCTTTTGAATCCATTACAGCAGTACCTTTTAGAATCTCACGCTCGCCATTCTCATGAATAACAAGAATGGAGAACTGGGGCTCTGCATTGTGTAACTCACCTAAGGATTCGTTATCCAGCGGTAGAATGATGGTCGATGTCCCTGTCACATTAGCTTTGATGTCTGTAACCGGACCCATCGGCGTCAGGCTGGATTGTTGCTCAGCCCAATCACGGATCTGCTGTGCACGCTGTACATCTACCTGCTGGAATGACAATGTAACGTCCTGCTGACCTGAGGCCATGCTGGTTAAGGTGTCACTGGATATCCTCAGTGTTCCATATCGGGATATTACCGATGCACCCATCTTATCCCACTTATTCAGTAAAGAATGAGGAAGGAGAACACGACTCATTTGTTTTTCCTGCTCCAAACGAATGTCTGCGTATGCTTTGCCCTCACGAAGTGCTTGCTGTATCTGCTCATCCAGAAATGCCGGCGAAGGAACAAAGAGGGAGAACTCTTTCCCTTGTTCGGAAAATCCGATCTGTGGCACGAAAGTAGATAGATCCTCAGTCTTATCTTTGTTAGATTTGCCTGTATTCGCAATTACCTTGGCAGGAACGGTCACTTCTATGGCTTGCGTCAAAGCATGAGAACCATCACTTACCCTCATAACATCCAGCATGATAGTTACAACGGAAGGAGTACCTGCTTGAACAATAGTTCCGTCTGTACGCACGATGTCTGGCTGGCTACTGCTGCTGATGGTCACACGGAAACCATCAGGTACAACAGGCAACCTGAGCAATGTATCACTTATTGTAGGAGGTGTTATGCTTGTGATGGAATCGGCAACGCGCTGCGCGGTTAACCCTTGCGGATACACTAGCCCTGACGGAGCGCTCTTCATGCCATTTACGTTCTGTAGCACATAGTAGGTGGCTCCTTCAGGAACGGGTATAAATGTATATCTACCCTCTCCGGAAGCAATTCCTTCCGCTATAAGCTCCTGCTGAGCATTGTACAGCTCAAGCCGTGCGTTCGGTAAGGCGCCTGTAACGATCACAGAGGCTATATCCTCATTGCCTGCTGCGGCTGTAACAGCACGAGGCAGCACGTTTATATGGCGTTCTGCAGGCTCTGCCGTCCAACCCCCGTTGTCGCTATAAGCATAGTTCAATACATATACACCAGGTACATTTGTATCAACCTTCCCGCTACCTGAAAGCTCAGGGAGCAGGATATTGCCGTAAACACTGTCCAGTACGCTGGCTCCTGGATCAGTGAAGCTGTCGCCGGTTTCCAGAACAATTGGATTACTGCCGTTCAATCGTACGTAAGGTGTATTCGGCAATGCCTTCAGCACTGTGATCGTGAATGTTCTTTGTACAGAAGCTGCACCTTTAGAAATAATGGCAATTAATTGTACATTCGCATCACCGTCTGTATATTTAGGCCGATTCACCTGACCACTATTGCTGAGGATATCCGGTTGATCCGAAGACCAGTCAATCTGGGTGTCAAATGCTCCTGTACGAGGCAGAGCAATGGAATCCTTAATCCCTTGCGGATAATCCAAATTTAGTGTATTTGCTGCCAAATTTACGGCTTCATCAGCACTTACGGGCAGTGCGGGCACGAGCAGGCTGAATGTTTTTCGCAGCTCAACCCCGCCTCGTGACACAACTGCTTCCAGCGTGATGGTCTGATCGCCTTGCACATAGCTTGGGAATGTTACATGCCCCGTATGATCCAGGAACTGGGGCTGAGTCGATGACCATGACACCTGAACACCATTCAATGCGTCTTTTGGCAAATATACGTCTCCGGTTACTGTAGTCATTGGCAACTCAAGCGCCCTGTATGCTGCGTCAACGGCTTCTGTATCGCTCATGGGCAGACGGAATACATGCGCAGTAAAATTCTTTGTTTTCGTTAAGCCTGCAAGTTGCAGGGTAGCCGTTAGGATAACGTCAGTATCTCCACTACTATAAGAGGGTCTGGTGAGTGTTCCATCTGCTGCAATAACAAGAGGTTTGGACGAGGACCATTCGATCTGCGTACCACCATAACCGGATAATGGGAGAGATATATTTTCTGTCAGCGCAGACAAATCGCCAAGCGAGAGGGCACCTGCTGCTTGATCCAATGTATCATGTGCAGTTATCTTCGGTACGGTAACTTCGAAAGTTTGAGTATCCGAGGCGATTCCTTTTGCAATCGTAGCTGTCAGTTTTACTTTTCGGTCACCCAGATCGTACCGCGGGCGTGTGACAGCCCCCTCATTCGTAATGACGTCAGGAGTATCCGAACTCCAGCTCACCGTCGTATCATTCAATCCAGTGAGGGGTAGTGTCAGATTTTGAGATACCGAATCAGCTGTATCTCCAGATGCAAAGCCTAAAGCAAGAGCGGCTTTTGCCTGTGCAACTCTCTCGGCATCGGTAAGTATAATCACTTTAACCTCTGAGGGAGTGCTCTCCCCTTTAGCATTCACAGCCTGAACCGTATAAATTGCTTCACCTGGCGGCAAGGCTGAAGTGTCTATGAATTGGGTTAAGCTGCCTGTATAGAGCGTTACGCTATCTCGTATGACTTTGTATGATGTTGCATAAGGAACAGCATCCCAGCTTAACTCCACTGTATTTCCATTTTTGGTTCCTGCAAAATGGCCCGGAGCCTGTGGAATAGGCAATTGCTCCCCATAAGCTGCGAATTCCATGATGGAAGTCCATTGATTGTTTCTTGCATTTCCTTGATCAATAGTTAATCGCAAGTATCGTGTAGTTACAGGGGCAATGCTCTTTTCAACATTAGAGCTTTCATTATTCTGGACGGTATCTACAGTCACCCAATTAATTCCGTTGCTGCTTGTCTGCAATCGGAAACTGTATGGATCACGTTGATCGTTCCATCCATAATGGACACCCATACCTGTAACAACATATCGATCTACGGTATACCAATCTCTCAGATCTACCTGGATCCATTTTTCACCATTGCTTGCCTGATACCAGCGGCTTGTTGGCTCGATTGACCCATCTACCGCTCTGGAGGGATCATAGGGTTGCGTGTAACCGCTTGAGCTTACAGGCTTGTGCAACACTACATTTTCCCAACCGGCAGCATGTGCCTCATTCGTCCCTATGAGCAGGAACGCACCGCCGATGAATGGCAGCAATGGAACCAGCAACCGATAGGGTTTCAATTTGTTGCGTGTGAAGTTATTGCCTTCGAGCACGCTATCACCTCTTCTTTATTAAATAGCACACTATTGAGCGTATTCATCTTATGGGCGGGACGGGTATGCCCCTTCGGTTGCGATGTAGTAGTTTACATTTGGCAACGGGGAAGCTCCGCGCAAGTCAGGCAATGCAAATGTGCTCATTCCATCGCCGCCAAAATTAGTGCCCAGCAGGCTAAATAATGCTGAATTCTGAGCAATGCTCAAGATCTGGCCCTCGCATTTTAGCCATCCCTTAGGAGCGAACATGTACGGGTACACCGTAATTTCCCCAATATAAGGCTCATAACCTGCATGTGCCTGTTTGGGACTGATTGCCGTTCCACCTAACAAAATGACCGCTAACAAACTCAACACAGCGGTTTTCTTCCAAAAATGATTCTTCATACCTACAACTCCTTTTTAGATTCGAATAATGGCCCACGAATTCAACGAATTTGTGACATTAGTCATAGAATGAATAGATATTATCATGGATTTCTACATTTGACACTACAGTTCATCTATCAAATTCACCTTTTTATTCCTTTTGTGAGCAAAGAAATTTATTCCATCCCACCTATCGTCCATGCATCTTTTTTCTAATCCAGGTAAATCTATATACAAATCCTATGGAAGTAAAGGAGGAAAGAACGTGTGGCAGGTCATCGGAACTCATATACCCAAATGGAACGTATGGATAGAAGCTGCCTTTTTGTTCATCATACCTTTGATTATTTTTCTGACGGTACGACAAATTAAAGCGATGGATGGTCGAGAGAGCAGACGTATGGAACGATTAAAGCTTCTAGAAGAAGAAGACCGTTCGGAGCAGGCAGATCGCAACCCGTCTGTAAGTGAGGCAGAGAAGGAAAAGGGAACCTTTACCGAAGATTATGAGGCGAATATAGAAAAAGTCAGACAAGCCGTCTCGGAAATGTCGGATGTAAACGAACGATCTTTTTTTCTGGAAAAACTGAACGCTGTAGGCACGCTTTTTTTTGTGGATGGCTTAACAGATAAGGTTGGCATGGATCAGAACATTTTAAAGCCACTGATGGATTGGGGGAGTTCCGGGCAAGGGGGGGAAGATCTTCCGAGAGGAGAAGAGCTTCGGAATATGTTTATTCGTCAGGTCATGCTGGTATCGGAAACAGAGTATACGTTAGAGGTGCAGTTCTCCTTGCAAAAGGTGCTGTTCGGTTCTGTCATACTCATGATTCAGGGCATACCAGGGGCTTTTGTGTTGGGTACACCCAAAGGGAATACACGAGGGGTGGAAGACCCTATATCGGAATCGGTGCTGCGAGGACCACGAGTCGGTTTTACCGAGACCCTCAGCGATAATACCGCAATGCTGCGCAGACATGGAGAAAGTACGGAACTGGCCATGTCGTCCTTCAAAGTTGGAAAAAGAGTGGAAAAACAGCTAATGGTGGTGTATTTCAGAGACATTGCCGACCCGGAGCTTGTGGATGAGGTGAAGCGGCGGGTCAAAACCATTGATATGGATGAGGTATTGGAGTCGGGCTATGTGGAGCAGCTTATTGAGGATAATTTTCTTAGCCCCTTTCTGCAAATTCAAAATACAGAGAGACCGGATCGGGTCATGGCTGCATTACTGGAGGGACGTGTGGCGATTCTGCTGGACGGTACACCTTTTGCGCTTCTTATGCCAGTAACGTACGGGATGATGCTTCAGTCTCCAGAAGATTATTATGAACGATGGATACCGGGGTCGCTTATACGATTCCTTCGTTTTATAGCAACTTTCATATCGTTGTTCGCCCCGGCGCTCTATATCTCCTTTATCTCGTTTCATCCCGGATTGATTCCAACCAAGCTGGTCATTTCCATTATCAGTGCAAGACAGGGGGTTCCGTTTTCGACGCTGGTTGAGGCCCTGATTATGGAGATTTCTATCGAAATTTTACGTGAGGCGGGACTTCGGCTCCCCAAACCCATCGGTCCAGCGATGGGCATCGTCGGCGGTTTGATTATCGGACAGGCCGCTGTTGACGCCGGGATTGTAAGTCCGATCCTCGTTATTGTGGTTGCAGTCACGGCGATTTCTTCCTTTTCCTCCCCTGTATACAGCGCTGGGATTTCCATGCGTGTCATGCGCTTTGGAGCCATGTTTACGGCGGCCACCTTCGGGTTGTATGGCGTGATCATGTTTTTCCTGATGCTGAGCATTCATATGGTTAAATTACACAGCTTCGGTGTGCCGTTCCTGAGTCTGACGACCCCCCGTTCGTTGAAAGACTGGAAAGATTACTTCATACGAGCACCGATACAATTTATGAAAAACAGACCCATTCTATTGAAGCATAAAGATCCTAAGCGACAAGGATGAGCTCGACACAGGAGGGAGCAAGATGGCCCGTGGGAAAAAAGCGGATAAAATTACAACGTTGCAGACAACGGCAATTGTGGTTTCCTTTATGCTGGCTGCCGGGTTGCTTACCCTTCCCAGAGTAGCAACTGAAGTTGCAAAAACACCGGATGCGTGGATATCTGTCATTTTAGCAGGGGCGGGCACTTTCCTGCTCGGATGGATTATGATCAAACTAAGTTCAAGGTTTCCAGAAAGTACCTTTTACCAGTATGTTCAGCGGATAACAGGCAAAGTCATTGGCAAAGGGATTGGTATGCTGATTGTTATTTATTTTGTTTGTATAGCCGCATTTGAAATCCGATCTGTGGAGGAAGTAACGTCGTTCTTTCTGCTTGAAGGCACTCCGGCGTGGGCGATTTCAGCACCTTTTATGTGGCTCTCTCTGTACCTATGCATGGGAGGAGTAAGCTCTTTAGGTAAAATATGCCAATTAATTTTCCCGATTACGACGGCTATCTTTTTGTTGATATGCTTGCTGAGTTTAAATATTTTCGAATTGAATAATTTGCGTCCTGTCTTGTCGGAGGGGGTGATGCCAGTGTTTAGAACGCTCAAGACTACAATCCTGACATTAACGGGGACAGAGTCCTTGCTGATTATTTTTTGTCGGATGGAAAAACCCGAGAAAGCAACCAAGGCAATCGGACTGGCGATCGGGATCGCGGTCGCTTTTTATACAGCAACGCTGATCCTGTGCATTGGCGCTTTTTCGTTCGAAGGAGTCTTGAGCAGAACCTGGCCATTTTTAGATTTGGCTCGCAGTTTTGAAGTGGAGTACCTGTTATTGGAACGGTTCGAATCCTTATTGTTGACCATTTGGATCATGCAAATTTTTTCCACATTTAGTATTGCTTTTTATTGCGCTTCGCTCGGAGTTTCTCAAATTTTGAATAGCTCGTATTCCAAGACGCTGTTCATTTTGCTTCCGATCATCTACTTCCTGTCCCAAATTCCCAAAAATCTGAATGAGTTATTTTCTTTCGGAACGATCCTGGGGAATGCAGCTTTCATTTTATTCGCTCTGCTTCCACTGCCACTGCTGCTTATTTCTCGCTGGAGGAGGGTGCGGTCATGACGAGGGCACGGTCAGCATTACTCGGAATGGCTGCTCTCCTGATATGCAGTATACTTTCAGGCTGCTGGAGCAGTTCTCCGGTGGAGGATCTGAATCTGGAGACAGGCATTGCTATGGATATAGCGGAAGAATCTTTGCAAGAAGAACAAATTAATCGAAAAGGAGGAGATTATCCAAAGAAGGAGTTAATTACAGGAACCTTTCAATTTATCATTCCAGAAGAAAGCGGTGGATCCAACACTTCTTCTCCACAAGCTAAAAAATTTTTTAATATTACGGAAACGGGAGATTCCATTTTTGAAATGATCAGAGAAATTTCATTGCGGACCAATCGTCCTCCCATCGGGCAACATTTGAAAACGATTATTATCAGCTCAAGTCTGCTTCGCAAGATTCCCTTGTATGAGTTACTGGACTTTTCCTTGGGGGATAATGATATTCGGCTCAGCGTACAGTTGCTGATTAGTACAGACAAGGCGGGGAATACGCTTCAGGAGAAAATTCCTGGTCAGATTCCTGCTTATATTTTAAAGGATATATTCCAAAACCGTAAACGGAATGCGCGGTTGATAAAGCCCGTGGCTTTGGCTAAAGTGATCGGACCCATGAAGGGTGAAAGAAGCTTTATATTACCTAATGTCATTACGGCGGAGAATGAAATCAAGCTCGCAGGTGCGGGAATCATTAAGGGAAAGACGCAAACCTACGGTGGTTATCTGAATGAGTCAGAGGTTGAAGGTCTTATGTGGATCAAAGGCGATCTGAAGGGAGGCGTGCTGAAAAGCAGCGATCCGAAGACTGGGAAAAATATAGCATATGAGATCAAAGCGGTGAAAAGCAAGATCAAGGCCATCGTTCAGGGGGATGACATTTTCTTTCAGGTAAAAATGACCTCAGAGGGACGCATTTCGGAGGTTTTAAACAAAAGTGAAAATTTGCGTAGCAACGAAGTGCTTGGAAAAGAGGAGAGTCTTTTTCAGGAGAGAGTGAATTCATTAGCTGAACAAACGTTAGCTAAAATGCAAAAGCTGAAGGTTGACGTCGGAGGTTTCGGAGAAGCCTTGAGGATTCAGCATCCTAAAGTTTGGCGTAAGGTCAAAGAGGATTGGGATACCACTTTTAGCACCATTCCTGTACGGTTTAGCACAGATATCCATATTGAAGATTACGGCTCTTCGATTACGACGGCAGACTAGTTTGCACGTATTTTAGAAAAACCTTCAATACCACGAATCTACGTGGCGTTGAAGGTTTTTTAGGCTATTCAAACAGGAACAGTGTTTCTTCCAGCCACGTAATATAGCTTTCTTCCCGATTAATGGCACGGCTCAGCACCAGATAATGACCGAATTGGTTAGATCTGGGGGATTGAAGGTTGTCGTCCAGCTGTTGGAGGGATTTTTTACTTTCGTACAGATACTCCAGTTTTTCTTTACGTTTGGCAATCTGGTCCTCGAACAATCGCTTGTTCTCTTCCTTGGGGATGGCCGCTGAGAAATACAGCATAAGCATAAACTCATCCTTTTCCGTTTCCGGTAACTCCTTGGGGCTTAGCAGCCATTCCGTCAGCTCTTGGGTTCCTTTGGGGGTAATGCAGTACAATTTTTTTTCCAGCTTGGCTCCTGTAATGGAGGTGCGATATTCAATGAGTCCCTCTTCAGTCAGCCTTTTTAACTCGGGATAAATCTGACTGTGTTTGGCACTCCAAAATTGTCCGATTTCCTGCTTGAATTGGCTCGTAATATCGTAGCCGCTCATTTCCTCTTTGTGAACTAGGCCCAAAATGGCATATTTTAAAGTGCGTTTCAACGTAGCTCTCCTCGTAAAACGGTATTTGACACTAGTATACCACAGTGCTACAATTTATATGTAGTTAAAAACATGTTTATATTTACATGTTTGAATTGAATATTTATTATCTTTGGTATCCCATTCAATTCATGAAAAATTATAATTGAGGAAAGAAGGATGCAAGATGGACAAGTTTATCGGCAGCCACATGATCTACACCTATGAGAATGGTTGGGAGTACGAAATATATATTAAAAATGAAGATACGATCGATTATCGCATTCATAGTGGTATGGTAGGTGGCCGCTGGGTACGTGATCAGAAGGTCAATCTGGCGAAACTGGTGGAAAATGTGTATAAAGTATCGTGGACCGAACCGACAGGCACTGACGTTTCTCTGAATTTTATGCCTGAGGAAAAACGTATGCACGGCATTATTTTCTTCCCTAAATGGGTTCATGAGCATCCGGAAATCACTGTGCGCTACCAAAACGATTTTATTCCGCTAATGGAAGAATCGCGTGAAAAGTATGAAACGTATCCAAAGTATGTGGTGCCTGAATTTGCAGATATTACATTCATCGAAAATGCGGGTGTGAACAACGAACAATTAATTTCCCAAGCACCTTATGAAGGAATGACAGACGATATTCGTGCAGGTAAACTGCAAGTGTGATCAACTCTGTGCTGAAAGTGTAAAAGCCTGGCCTGTGATAAACAGTCTCAGGCTTTTTTGCATGAACTGGAAAGTAGATTGCTAATGGAGTGGTGGACGATATTTAGAATGAATAGTAGACCAGGCCATGCTCGATGAGATACGAACGACTAATCCGAGGGGGGAGGATGGTCGCTAATGGGGAGAGAATGTGCAGGTTCGCATGGGCAGTCAGATCGGATAAGGCAGATAGAGCCAGCTCTGTTTTATCAGGCCCCCAGTGATCAGCGTGGTGCTGAATATATTGCTCAGCCTCGGTTAAGGACAGACCCTTGAGTGAGGTAAACACGGAAGCCCAGCGGACGAGGTCAAAGGCGCCTTTAATTTCAGGTAACTCATATTCTGCCAGACCTTGAGCGCCGTTACACGACATAGTAAGCAAGCCACAGCAATGGTGTTGATAGGGTTTCGAGTCAGGAAATTGACGATAATCGTATTGAATCATTTCCATGGAACCAATGCGTAATTGGGTCGCTTGGGACGTTGTGGGCTGGGCAAGCGTCATGCTCATGCTAGAATGGCCTCCTTCTCGAGTTCACTGTAAATAGGGATGGAAGAATCATACGTCACAGCGGATGTAATGTAAATCACGAATACAAGTGTAAAATGAGGATATGTAGCGGAAAACGATCTTTAATGCCAATGGAAACGGATACTTGCATCCATATCTTTTATTATCTTGGAGAATGTCTTTATATCACAAAAAAACAACCCCAGATCTTCCCAGGGTCGCCTCTACGAGAAATATAGTTTAGCATTTCGCAAAATGCTTGTTTGCTGGTCACACGGGTGTGACGTCTTGAACCGCTTCTTCTTCTTTCCAAATCACGTTCTCGCGATAGTTTGATCCCCAATCGTACATTGCTCTCAGTACCGGAATCAGGCTTTCGCCATGCTCTGTCAGTGAATATTCCACATGCGGAGGGACGACAGGATAGACTTTACGTAGAATGAGTTTATCTTCTTCCAGCTCGCGCAATTGGTTAGTCAGCATTTTTTGCGTAATATGGGGAATCAGCTTCTTCAATTCACCAAACCGCTTGGTGCCTTCCATACCGAGATGCCACAAAATAATCAGCTTCCATTTTCCACCGATGACCGCGAGAGTCAATTCCTTATCACAATTAATCAGCTTCAAATCAATCCGGTCTTTTACAGTAGTGATATTCATCGACCTCCTGTCCATAGTTATTCCAAGTATACTATTTATAGTTACTATACGCAAAAGGATATACATCCATTTTGGAAACTATGCATACGTATATGGATACAGATCGACTGGACAGTGAAGCATGATGATTACGCAGGACCGGAAAACAGGAACGTAATATTCCTAATATATGCATAATTCCAGAAAACTGCGGCGTTAAGAAGGAATCACGATCGTATTAAAGGACTCTGGCTCCAGCTCCAAGCGGTGTGTTGTTTTTCCGAGAGACAGATTCAGTACACGTGATTCCTTGAACGGATTGGCGATGACTAGCACTCTTTGCCCGTCTGTATTTTGAAAAGCAACTGCATTTCCAGTCCATGAGCCGCGAAGTCCGATGCGTCGGGCACCCGGTAATACAAAATGAGAAAAATGCTTCATAACATAATACTCTGGATTCAGGACAGGTTTTCGATCCGTTGGATCAACGGTAATCATCGAATTTTGCTCCCAGCCCCATGTGCTCTTGCCTTTCGGTTCCAAAACCATATTCCAGTAAATATAAGCATTCACACCATTGGTGAAGTAGTGCTGGTACAGATTATATACATATTTGGCGTAGTCCCATGAGTTCTCTCCGTTACCGCATTCATTTTCGGTTTGCATGTAACGAAGCTCAGGATAACTGGCAACGGTGCGCTGAATGGCATTTTTGCCTGCCCACTGGTAGCCTACACCTTTAATATATTTGTAGGCCTGGGGGTCACTTAACACGGTATGGGCATACTCATCGAATCCGGTCGAAGTCTTTTTCATTAATTCCTCCCACGGATCGGGTGCGTTAATGGTGCCCAGCCAAATTTCCGTATCCAGTCCGTGTTCCTCAAAAGCAGGACCCAAATAGTCGCGAATAAATTCACGCAGTTGCTCTCCGGTCCATACACAGGAAGGAAACTTCTGATCGGCAATGACTTCATTTTGAACATGAATCTGATGGATCGTAATCCCTGCCTCCCGGTAAGCCTGAACAAATTTGACAAAGTACAATGCATACGCTTTCAAAATATCCTTTTCCCAGCGCAGCGTGCCGTAATTGTAGGCTTTCGGTGATTTCATCCATGTCGGCGGACTCCAGGGTGAAGCGAACAACTTTAAGTCCGGATTGAGTTGTAACGCTTCTCGAATAAAAGGAATGAGATACTGCTGATCGCGCTCGATGGAAAAATGCTTCATCTCCACGTCGCCGTCTGTTTCATTGTGGCTATACCATTCCAGCGCGTAGTCACTCGCTCCAATAGGAAGTCGGCATATCGTGAATTTGTGCTCGCCCTCTGGGTGAAAGAGAGAATGAAGCACCCGATCTCGGTCGTCCTTTTTCAAATGATTCAGGGCCACATAACCTAATTCATTAAAACAGCCACCAAAGCCTTCTACAAGCTGATATGTTTCTCCTGTAAGGATTAGGTTGGCACTCTCTTGGGTATCGGTCAAATGGTGAGCTTGGGATTGCCAAGCTTTAGCTTTGGAAGTGGAAAACCACTGAATGGTTTGATTGCTCATGTGTTACCCTCCTGTCAGGCTTTTTGTATCTCAACTTATTATAGGGTAGGATCTTAGAGGAAGAGATGGTCTGAGCGATGACAAATTTGCCCTAATCCAAGGTGAAATTTGCGGATGAGAACTTTTGCTGATAAGAAGTGTCAAGAACACATAAAGAACACATGTCTTTGATATACTGGTGTCCTAGAATGACCGAAAGAGGGAAGTCGATTGAAGAAAAGAGTTCTTCTTGTCGAGGATGAAATACGTATTCGTGAAGTGATTGCGGATTATTTTAAACAAAATAATTGGGAAGTCTATGAAGCAGGCAATGGAAAAGATGCACTTATCTGGTTTGATTCGGTGCAGCCTGACCTGATTATACTCGATATTATGATGCCGGAACTGGATGGTTGGGAGGTGTGCCGCCAGGTGCGCAGCCGTTCAGGTGTGCCGATCATTTTGTTGACAGCCAAATCCGGTGATGATGATAAAATATTAGGCTTTGAACTGGGAGCCGATGATTACGTGACCAAACCTTTCAGCCCCAAGGTGCTGATCGCCCGCGCCAACGCGCTGATGAAACGGGTGGAAGGACATGTGCAGCCAGAGTCGCATATCTTGCGGTTCGGTAGTGCCATTCTCAACACGATGGCTCATCGGCTTGAGGTGGATCAGGCAGAAGTCGAGCTGACGCCCAAGGAGTATGAGCTGCTGCGGCTGCTTATACATAATAAAGGCATCGTTATTTCACGGGATGCGATACTGAACCGAGTGTGGGGCATCGACTTTGAAGGAGATACACGAGTTGTCGATACGCATATCAAAAAGCTGAGAAGTAAGCTGGGACGTGAATCACGCCATATCCGCACTATTTTTGGTACTGGCTACAGGTTTGAGGAGGAAGAATGAACAAACGGGGAGTTACCTTTAAGTTGTTCATTATGACGGTTGTGTTTTTCCTGTGTTTTTACGGTATGGTGATTTTAAGTCAATTGTTGTTTTTTGAAAATTTTTATCAGAAACAGAAGATTGGGCGTGTGGAAAGTCGTTTGCATAGCTTCGGTCAAAGTTATGTCCAGGAGGCTTGGGGATCGGGCAGGGTTTCGCGTGAGGCAGCTCGTTTTATGCTTCAGAATAAAAACCAGTTGGCGATTGTAACGCTGGACGGCAAAGTAAAGCTGGATGATGCGTTTCATATCAATGTAAGAAAAGCAGATGGTAAAATCGTTAAAATATCGCTGTCTCTGTTTATGAGTGAGTATGGAGATGAGCTGAGAGCTGCCCGGCTTCAGCCTGGCGATACGGTAACGGTTGAAGGTGAGGGATTGGGAACGGAAGGCATATCCTCCGCCAATTTAATTTATCCAACCGGCATACAGAAGCTTGGCTTCAAAAGTATAGGATCAACTTTGGAAGAGGCAAGCACAGGTGGCAGTGTAAGGTTTTCCGGTACGGTGACAGAGATTGTACTGCCGGATCTGAAAACATGGAGTCAGCGACAAGGTTTACTGTTTAGTGCGCTGGAGGAATGGTTCCCTTTATCACAGTCGCATCTGGAGAAGCTTAAGAATTTCGAAGTGTTGGAGGAAGATTGGACGGAACCTTGGACAGGGGTACGCAATGCAGTTATAGTCCATCCTGTTCGTCAGAGCACAGGCGAGATCGACCTCCTGTTCACTGTGACATCGTTGCAGGAAATCAGTGAGACGAATGAGGCTTTGCGCTGGTTTTATCTGTACTTAGGGATCGGAGGATTTGCACTCATTCTAATTTTGTCTCTGTTCTATTCTCGGATGGTGACCCGCCCGCTCATTGCTTTGAATAATACCGCCAAGCGGATGGCTAAGCTCGATTTTACAGCCCATACACCAATCCGGCAGAATGATGAACTGGGCAGCTTGTCCTACAGCATGTATACCCTGTCCCAGAACCTGGACACCGCTTTGCGCGAGCTTCAGGAGGCCAATCAGCAATTAGTGGAGGATATGGAACAGAAGCAGAGGATGGAGGCTGTGCAACAAGACTTTTTTGCCAACGCTTCTCATGAACTGAAAACTCCGCTGAGTATCATTAAAGGCTTCGCAGAAGGATTACAAGATGGGGTTAGCGCCGGGAAGCAGGATCATTATATGAAAGTCATTGTAGAGGAAGCGGACAAAATGGAGCGATTGGTCAAAGATATGCTGGACCTCGCCAAATTGGAATCGGGTACTCTCAAGCTTCGCAAGATGACCTTTATCTTGAGTGAGCTGGTGGAGGAGGTCGTGGACAAGCTATTCCATTTGTTGAAGGAGAAAAAGCTGGAAGTAGTCATTATCCCCGCCAATGAGATGCCGATCCATGCCGATGTAGGATGGATGGAACAGGTGATTATCAACTTTGTTGTCAATGCCATACGACATGCTGAGGAAGGAAGCTCAATCACGATTCGTATCGAAGGTGATGGGGAAATCAGTTCCTTTTCCATTGAAAATAAAGGTGAGACCATTCCTGATGATCAACTGGAGCAGATATGGGATCGCTTTTACCGGGCTGAGCTGTCCCGAAGCCGCCAGACAGGTGGGACAGGGCTCGGGCTGTCGATCGTCAAACGAATTTTGGATTTGCACGAATTCCACTTTAAGGTGGAGAATACCAAGGACGGCGTCCGTTTTGTTGTTATATTCGGAGGCTAAGCTATGGCAAAGGAGTTAAGAGTATGAAATGGAATTGGTTGCCCTCACTATGCACGATTGCAAACCTGGGGGCAGGGGTCTTATCCCTGTATTTCACGATTCATGAGCAATACATGACCGCCTTTATTCTCGTGGTGGTGGCTGCTTTGTGGGATGTATTAGACGGTTTACTGGCAAGGCTGCTGCATTGTTCCAGTGATTTTGGCAAACAGCTCGATTCGCTGGCGGATGTGGTCTCATTTGGGGTTGCCCCTGCTTTCTTGATCTTGTTATACAAGCTGGGAGATACCCATTGGGTAGGACCACTTGTGGCTGTTTTGTTTGTCATATGTGGTGCGGTAAGATTGGCAAGATTCAACCTAATGGCTTTTAGTAAAGGCTTTGTGGGTATGCCGATTACGGCGGCGGGAGTGATTTTGTCCTTTATGTTTTTATGGAGTGAGCATTTGAAGCCGGGGTTGTTGCTTGCGTTAATGGTAGTGCTGTCGTTCCTGATGGTTAGCCGTATTCCCTTCCCGTCCTTCAAAAAATAATCGGTCAGGAGGTGGCGCTCCTATGGAATGGGCCATCAGCATGATTACACAATACGGATATATCGCTATTTTTGCTCTTCTTGCTCTTGGGATTATTGGCCTACCGGTTCCAGATGAAATTATTATGGTGTTTGTCGGCTATTTATCTTCTATTATGGTACTGAATTATTCGGTGTCTATCTTAGTCAGCTTCATCGGTGCAATGACAGGGATGATGATCAGCTACACGCTAGGCAAAAAGCTGGGCCAGCCCTTGGTGGATAAGCACGGCAAGTGGGTTGGATTGACACCGAAGCGATTTGCAAGAGTTAAGGGGTGGTTTGCGCGCTTTGGGTTGTGGACCATTTTGTTTGGTTATTTTATCCCAGGAGTCAGACATGCAACAAGCTATTTGTCAGGGCTTAGTGCGATGCCTGTCCGAAAATATATGCTGGTGGCAAGCGCAGGTTCTCTGATATGGACGCTTATTTTTATCTCCATTGGTTATATTGCAGGGGCGAATATAAACTTTCATTAAGGTGACCCCAAAAGTAATGTAGCATTTTTCACGTATACCACCGATAATATAAATAAAGATGATATTGTACAACCAGTGAGGGGATCTGTATTGAATGCATTAATGAAGTATATTGAGAAGTTACCTGGTTTTCTGCAAATGATCTTAAATATCTCGCTATTTCTGGTCGGGCTGATTTTAAGCTTCTTACTTCTAAAAGAAACATGGTCCATTTTTTCTTATGTTTTTTTGTACACAGAGGCCGACAAAAATTACTATGAATTCACGGAAGAGCTGCTTGTATTTTTCTTGTATTTTGAATTCATAGCATTAATAGTTAAGTACTTTAAAACCAATTTTCATTTTCCATTACGTTATTTCATCTATATTGGGATTACGGCCGTCATCAGGCTCATTATTGTGGACCATGATGATGCTAAAAATACATTCTGGTGGTCCATTGCTATTCTAGTCATGGTAGGTTCTCTATTGATCGCTAACAGTAAATTGTTAAAAAGAGAAAGTTAATGCCGGGAAAGATTGCAAAGGGTGACAGTCAAGTGGGAGAGAGGGAATAAAGACGAATGGTAAGAAACTGGATGAATCATGCGGGCGTCAGGCGGA
Organism: Paenibacillus sp. EKM206P; assembly: GCF_011066155.1. Taxonomy (NCBI): domain Bacteria; kingdom Bacillati; phylum Bacillota; class Bacilli; order Caryophanales; family Paenibacillaceae; genus Paenibacillus; species Paenibacillus sp. EKM206P. The sequence continues at coordinate 313,715 of NZ_JAAMNQ010000005.1, forward strand.
TAGCCGTCCTTGCGATAATCGTTTTGCTGTTGTTTATGTTAAGAAGCATGATGAATATTATGTTGTTAACACTGCTGCTTACGATCTTGATTGGCAGTATATATAACGGAGTGAATAAGCTGGTCAAGCGGTTTGTCAATGTACCGTCAATGGTCGTACTGCTACTGGTGTATGGTCTGCTGATCCTGATTATGGTGTGGGGCGTTTACCGAATGGTGCCGCTAATCATTGTACAGGTCAAGCAGGTGTATCTCATGATTCAGCAAGCGTATATGTATCCTGATCGTAATCAATGGAACGAAACGATTATCGAATTTATGGACACACTGAATGTTCAGCGGCTATTTGAGCCTGGCCTGAGTGCAGTAATGAAGGTCAGTCAATTGGGAACACAGCTTCTGGTGTCAATTATTTTGAGCTTGTTCTTCCTGATGGAAAAATCCTATATTACACGCTTTACAGCTACGTTTGTAGATAGCAAGCTGGGCTGGTTTTTCAAGGAAGTGGGTCATTTTGGCCGTATGTTTCTGGGTACGTTCGGGAAGGTATTGGAGGCTCAACTGCTGATTTCACTTATTAACTGTATATTGACCACGATTGCGCTCTGGATTATGGGCTTCCCTAATCTGCTCGGTCTTGCGCTCATCATTTTCGTACTGGGATTAGTTCCGGTGGCAGGTGTGTTTATCTCACTGGCACCGCTCGGCCTGATCGCTTTCAGTGTCGGTGGCATTCAATATGTAATTTATCTGGTTATATTGATCGTGGTGATTCATGCGATTGAGGCCTATTTCTTAAATCCGAAGCTGATGTCATCCAAAACGAATTTACCGATTTTCTTTACCTTTGTCGTACTTATTTTCTCTGAGCATCTGATTGGAATTTGGGGCTTGATTGTAGGTATTCCGTTGTTTGTTTTCTTCCTTGATCTGATTGGGATAAAACGCAAGCAAGAGAAGGATACTTGATTCAGCACTACAGATTCCGCCCTAGTATAGTGACTATTGATATATCACAAATGCCTGCGAAACCGCAGGCATTTTTTTTATTGCCCTTTTGTTCACAGGAAAAATCGCTGACGCTCATCCACTTTTTAATTCTCTTGTTAGCTATAGTACACTGAATATGCAAGATCAGATCAAGTTCGGAGAAATGAGATGATACGGTTGGAACAGAAAATTAAGGTATTGGCTATATCGGGTAGCCTTCGTCAAAAGTCCTCCAATACAGCACTTATGAAGGCTACTATGGGGCTGGCTTCTGAAAATATGATGTTCACAGTCTATGATGGGTTGGAAGATCTCCCGCATTTTAACCCTGACTTGGATGTAGATGAGGGGCCAGCTTCCGTAAGAGGGCTACGGGAACAATTGAAACAAGTGGATGGAGTGCTGATCTGTACACCGGAATATGGAAATGGGGTACCGGGTGCTTTGAAAAATGCCTTGGATTGGCTTGTATCTTCAGGTGAATTTGTAAATAAACCAACAGCGGTCATTAGCGCGTCACCGTCTCCTATGGGCGGCCATCTGGCGCATGCCTCGCTGCTGCTCACATTGCAAATGATCAACGCAGAGATTGTGGAGAATGGAAAGGTCATTATTCCGCATATCACATTAAAGCTGAACTCAGAAGGCATCATTACAAACGCTGAAACTAGACAGGAAATGGAGGCATTACTTCAAGGGCTTGAGCAAGCATGCAGAGGACAGGTATAGGAAAATCCAAAGCAGATCCTTCATCATAGAAGGATCTGCTTATTTGAATGGCCACCTACTACATATTCAACGGCAGGAATTCACCAGTTATCTAATATTAGTTGTGTCCAGCAAACGCTCATAGACCTTTAATCGGGCATACACCGTTTCAAGTATCGGATATGACATATTACGATTAGCCAATGCCAGAAGTGTTCCGCTCATGCTGGCAACAAATATATACTTTTGCCAAATTTCACGCTGAATGTCATGGCTGTGTGTAACCGTGAAACCTGCTAGCACTTTTTCAGCTGTAAGAAAAAATCATTTCGGCCACGACCTTTTTGATACCCGCAGCATTACGGGTAAACGTACCTAAAAGCGATACTCATATCGCTACTTCGGAAGCATAAGCTCTAATAAGACGCCGTCAGACGTTTCTTCTTATTGCAGACCCAAGCATTAATGCGGCGCGAGAGCAAGATAATAGCGCATATCCTTATTCTCACAAGTTATCTTAAGATAAAAAGAACTGGTATCTAATTATAGGGAGATGAGGGAACGGAAATGATTAATGTAACGAAACTACTTACCGGTATGAAGGGAGAAGGCGATGACCTTCGTTATACCATTAAGCCGGGCCACAAACCTCATGGCGTTTCCGCGGGCAGAGGGCCTGTCGTCGTATGGAATTCGACACGGGCTTGCAACTTAACCTGTAAACATTGTTATGCGAATGCCTGTCCTGCCCATGATCCCGATGAAATGTCGACGGAGGAAGCTAAGGTATTTATTGATAATCTGGCCGCCTTCCAGGTGCCGGTACTGCTTTTTTCCGGTGGAGAGCCTCTGATCCGCAAAGATATTTATGAGCTGATTTCTTATGCGTCAAGCAAAGGGCTTCGGCCGGTAGTATCGACCAATGGCACATTGATTACCATGGACAGAGCGAAGATGCTAAAAGAAGCAGGGGTTAAATATGTCGGTGTAAGCCTGGATGGGCTGGAAGAGCGCCATGATGAATTTCGCGGGCGAAAAGGAGCCTTTAAGCAGGCGCTTCAGGGTATCCGAAACTGCTTGGTCATCGGCCAGAAGGTAGGGGTCCGGTTCACGATCAGCAGACATACATATGAAGACTTGGATGGTGTCCTTGATTTGATCGAGCGGGAAAATATTCCTCGGGCCTGCTTCTACCATCTCGTCTATTCCGGCCGCGGGAGCGCCCTGCAGCAAGAGGATGTTACCCATGAACAATCCCGGCATGCTCTTGACCGGATTATGGCTAAAACGGTGGACCTGCATGGCAAAGGCAAACCGGTGGAATTGCTCACCGTTGATAACCATGCGGATGGCGTTTACTTATACCAGCGGATGATGGAGCGCGACCCGGAGCGCGCAGCTGAACTGCTTGGCTTGCTTCAGAGAAACGGCGGCAACCGTTCCGGAATAGCCATCGGCTGCGTGGATTGGCACGGCAACGTCTATCCCGATCAGTTCACGAGAGATATCGAAATCGGTAATATCCGCAAGCAGAAATTCAGCGAGATTTGGCGTGATGCCGCTCATCCGCTAATGGTCGGCCTGCGCGACCGTAAACCGCTGCTAAAGGGACGCTGCAGAGAATGCAATTGGCTGGATATCTGTAACGGGAATTTCCGGGCCCGGGCTTCGGTAAGCGGTGATTTCTGGGCGGAGGACCCATCCTGTTATTTAAATGACCGTGAAATTGGAATCGTATAACACTGGAAAGGAAGGCTGAATACGCATGCTCGTTTCCTGGAATGTGACCAAGAAATGCAATTTATACTGCGAACACTGCTATCGCGACTCGGGGCCGACATCGTCTGTAGAAGACCAGCTAACCACGGAGGAAGGCATCCGGCTCATTGATCAGATCAAGCAGGCTGGATTCAAGCTTCTCATATTCAGCGGCGGCGAGCCCTTGATCCGTGAAGATCTCTGCGAATTGATCGAGTATGCCTCGTCTATCGGCCTTCGTCCCGCACTTGGCAGCAACGGCACGCTTCTGACCGCCGCCAAAGCTGCGGAGCTGAAAAAAGCAGGGCTGGGGGGCATTGCGATCAGCATAGACAGCGCCACGCCTGAGTATCACAACCGGTTCAGGAATGCGCCAGAAGGCTGGCAGCAAGCATTGGAGGGCATTCGTTATGCCCGGGAAGCCGGGCTGAGAGTGCAGATTAACATGACGCTGACCGAGGGAAATATGGATGACTTCGTGCAGGTTGCCCAGCTTGCCGAGGAGCTTCATGTGTCCTCTCTGCACCCATTCTTTCTCGTCCCGACCGGACGGGCCGTCCATATCGAAGAAGACGGGCTGAAGCGGGAACGGTATTACTCGGTTCTGCGCAGTGTTCTGTCCAAACAGAAGTCAACATCCCTTGAAATCAAACCGACATGCGCTCCCCAGTTCATGCCGCTTGCCAAGAGCATGGGGCTGGAAATGCGGTACACGCGCGGTTGTCTGGCCGGGGTCTCCTATTGTTCTGTGCTGCCGAATGGCGAGGTGCATATTTGTCCGTACCTGCCGGTCAAGGTGGGGAATGTTCGCGAGCAGCCTTTTGATGAAATATGGCGGGATAATCCGGTGTTTCGGGATTTAAGGGACTTCAAGAAATATGAAGGAGAATGCGGCTCCTGCCCCGATGTGGGCATTTGTGGCGGCTGCCGGGCGAGATCGTACTATTACAGCGGCGGCAATTTCATGGCCGAAGAGCCGTGGTGTTACAAAAGATCGGCGGCGCTGTAAGCTGGGGAGGTGGGAATAGTGGACCTGGATTCGAACGACCGGAAGCTGCTGAATCGGCTGCAAATCGGGCTTCCTCTGGTCAGACGCCCTTGGAATGCCATTGCGGAGGAACTGGAATTACGCCAGGAAGATGTGCTTCAAAGGCTTGAAAGGCTGAAGAAAGAGGGATTCATCCGGCGGATCGGCGGGGTGTTTAATCCGGCGGGACTGGGATTTAGAGGCTGTTTGTATGCGATGGCAGTCAGGGAGGAGCTTTTTTACCAGACCGCTGCTGTCGTCAACAGGTATAGAGGCGTAACCCATAACTACCGCCGGCGCAGCAGGCTCAATATGTGGTTCACGCTGACTTCCCGGACCGAGGAAGAACGGGGGGCTATTCTTGAAACGATCCGTGAAGCGGCGGGAGGGCCGCTGCTATATGAGTTTCCCTCCGAGCAATTATTCAAACTAAAGGTCTTTCTGAATATGGAAGAAACGGCTGATGCATCAGCCATTACACCCAGCCCGAACTTGAATGGAGTCGCAACCTCCAAACAGGAACCATGTAAAATAGAAATAACGGATGTGCAGCTGATCCGCGAACTGCAGGGAGATCTTCCGTTGTCAACTGAACCGTATACCGAGATTGCCAATAAGACAGGTTGCAGCTTGGAAGAGGTGTTTCTGCGCTTGCAGGCACTGCAGGCAGGAGGAGCACTCAAACGAATCGGAGCTGTTCTAAAGCATAGGGAAGCGGGATTTTCAGCAAATGGCCTGTTCATCTGCGTACTTCCTGAGGAGCATATACCTGAGGCAGGAAAAAGGCTGGCCGATTATTCGGAAGTCAGCCACTGCTACAAGCGCCGGACGCACCCCGATTGGCCGTATAATTTATACGCCATGATTCATGGACCCGATGAAGCGTCTGTTCGGAAAGTTGCGGAGCAATTTGTTCGGCGGGAAGACATCAAGGATTACGATATTCTGTTCAGCACGGAAGAATTGAAGAAAACGAGCTTTTCGATCTAAAGCGCTTCTTATATTCACACGGATGCCGTCTCTTCAAGGACAGCGTCCGTTTTTCGTGTTGACAGGTTAACGCTCTTTGACTATATTGAGTTTATTCGTAATGCTTACAATTTTACATAGATCGGAAGTATCGAGCGTGCAGTCTGAAAGCATCGGCAAAGGCCCCGCTAATCTTAATGAACTGACCCCTAGATCCTGTGCAATTTGTGGCAGTAATCCAGCAGGCAGGCTTTCTGTAAGAATGCAGATGAATCCCGCCATGGCTAAAGCCAGCAACCCGACCCACGGGAGACGTTTGGAAGACGACACATTTGCACCGCCTTTTCTTATAAGAGCAGTGTTTGAGTTCACGAAAAAAATCTCCTTTATTTATTTTTTGCCGCTTAAAAAAGCTTTCGCTTCCGTATAAGCTTATATAAATAAAACACTTTTTTACATGGATGATTAAAGGGGGATGAAGTGAATTAAGAGGAAAATAGGCGCTACCTTATTGCGCCTAACAGTAGTCATTATTATTTTTCGCGAACCAGTTATCCTGTCCCATATAGAGCCAATCCGAACAGTGTGTGCGACGGTATCCGTAGTGGTTCACCTTTAGCACAGTTCCCCTAAATGTAGCACGGACTTAGTGTATATGTAGCGTATGAAGGTGATATAATAGGGCGCAAATAGGTAGGTTCGTAGAACAAATAACTCGGAACAGAGGAGAGAAGGCTGGTGTTTGAGCAAATTGTAGCATATGGTTTGAGCCAAAAAGAGGCCGTTAAGGATTACCCGTTTGGTGCTGATCCCCTGGTACTCAAAGTAGGGGGCAAGATGTTTGCTCTCCTGACTGAAAAGGATGGTATTAGCCATGTATCCTTGAAATGTGATCCAGTCATTGCGGTAAATTTGCGTGAACAAAACAAGGCGATTAAGCCAGGCTATCATTTAAATAAAAAGCATTGGAATACGATTGAGGTTGATGCTACCTTCCCACTGGAGGATTTGTACAGCATGATCGACCATTCGTATGAGCTGGTCTTCAAGAGCTTAACCAAAGCGCAACGTGAAGCGATTACGATGAGAATACGGGCAACGGATCTGTAAAGGGCTGAGTGAAGCCCTTTTTTTGTATCCAAAAATACTTATAGTTTTACTTGACAGAAATCACAAATAGATATATTCTTAATTTAAAGATAATTCATTTGAAAATAATATCAAGGAGTGGAACTTAACATGAGCGAACTGGTGAATATTATTCAAGAGAGAAGATCAGCTTCTAAATTTATTCCTGATGTTACTATAGATGCAAAAGAACTAGAAGAAATATTTCAGTTGGTGAAGTTTGCTCCATCGGCTTTTAATTTACAGCATGCGCGTTATATCGTAGTGCAGGATGCGGATACCAAACAAAGACTGCATGATGAGGCAAGTAAGCAGTATAAAATATTAACGGCTTCGGCGACCATTGTAGTGTTGGGGGATACAGAAGCTTATACCAAGGTAGCTGACCTCAACGAAGGATTCCTGAATTTAGGTGTCCTGAGCAAGCAGGAATATGATAGTACAGTGGAATCGGTAACTCAGTTTTATCGCGAGCGGGGACCTGTCTTCCAGAGAGAAGAAGCGATCCGTAATGCCAGCCTGTCGGCTATGCAATTTATGCTGATTGCCAAGGACAAAGGCTGGGATACTTGCCCGATGATCGGTTTTGATCCGGCGAAGGTGCAGGAAGTATTGAATATTCCAGAGCAATTTGTACCCGTGATGATGATTACCTTGGGTAAAGAGGACGAATCGGGTCAGCGGGCACGGGGATACCGCAAGCCGGTTGGACAATTTGTCAGCTACAATGGATTTTGAAATTTGTAAATCATTTGTGTAAATAAATCAACATGTTAATGAAGGAGTGATAAAGATGTCATTGAAAACCGCTGGAATTCACCATATCACGTCCTTTGCAGGCGACCCGCAGGGCAATGTTGATTTTTACGCAGGCGTACTTGGTCTGCGATTGATTAAAAAGACGATCAACTTTGATGCTCCAGAAGTATACCATTTGTACTTTGGTAATGAAGAGGGCAGCCCGGGAACAATCATTACTTTTTTTCCAGCTCCGGGTACACGCAAGGGTAAGATTGGAGGCGGACAGGTTGGGATTACGACGTATGTCGTGCCATCCGGTGCTTTGGAATACTGGGAAAACCGTCTGCACAGCTTGAAGGTATCTTTCACGAAGGCTAATCGTTTTGGCGAGTCATTCATCCAGTTCCGAGACAACGAGGGCTTACATCTGGAGTTGGTGGAGCGGGAAGGTGGCCCGTTGAACAAGTGGACAGCCGGGGGTGTGCCTACGGATAAAGCGATCAAGGGCTTTGGCGGGGCGGTACTGTACAGTGCGGATTCCAAACATACGCAAGGGGTGTTGGAGAACGTCCTGGGGATGACTCTCATCGGAGAAGACGCAAATGCAGGCTACATCCGCTATCAGACGACAGGTGATCTGGGCAACCTGATCGATATTCCGGTCAAAGATGTCCCGTGGGGGAATGGCGGTGCCGGTACGGTTCACCATATTGCCTGGCGCGCGCAGGATGATACGGAGCATCAAGCGTGGAACGAATGGGTTCACCAGCAGGGTTTTGGGACTAGTGGCATTGTAGATCGCCAATACTTCAATGCCGTATACTTCCGCGAGCAAGGCGGTATTCTATTCGAGATCGCAACCGATCCGCCCGGATTTACGGTGGATGAGGAATTGAATGAGTTGGGGCACAAGCTGATGCTGCCTGAATGGTATGAGCCTCAGCGCACCCAGATTGAGTCTAACCTGGTTCCCATTGAACCTAGAGTATTAAAACAGGATTAATCTGCTCGATCCAAACAATCATATTAGAAGCAAAAAGGTCCAATACGGGAAGATTTCTACCGTGATTGGACCTTTTTGTGCATGTGGAATTAGCTAGATCATGAGCAGTTCGCGAATCTCCAGCTCGGTCAGTGCCGAAAGGGTTTCTTGCCCCGGCTGAATGACCTGGTCGATCATGTTTTTCTTTTTTTGTTGCAGTTCATACATTTTATCCTCTACTGTGCCTTGGGCGACGAGACGAATAACCTGCACGACTTTTTTCTGGCCCATTCGGTGTGCACGGTTGGTAGCCTGCTCCTCTACAGCGGGATTCCACCATAGATCATACAGTATGACTGTATCTGCGCCGGTGAGGTTCAGGCCAGTACCTCCTGCCTTTAGGGAAATCAAGAACAGCTCGCGTTCTCCTTCGTTGAAGCGATTGCACAGTTCGACTCGTTCCAGAGCGGGAGTCTGCCCATCCAGGTAAAAGTAGGACACTCCTTCTCGAGCAAGCTCGCGTCCGATCATTTGAAGCATCGTGGTGAACTGTGAAAAAATGAGCATCCGTTTCCCGGAGCTGAGACATTCCGTAATGATCTCCAACAGCTGTTCAAATTTGGCGGAGCTTCCCGTATATCCTTCGATGAACAAGCCAGGATGACAGCAGAGCTGACGAAGCCGGGTTAGACCTGCGAGAATTTTGATCCGATTTTTCTGAAATCCTTCCTCGTTGAGATGCTTTAACGTTTCATGCTGGAGCTTGGCCAGATAGGCCGTATACAGCTTTTTCTGATCTGGCAGAAGCCGGGATACCTGCACGGATTCGATTTTTTCCGGCAGCTCCTTGAGGACATCACTTTTGAGACGGCGCAGCAAAAAAGGACGAACCCGCTTGGCAATCACATTTCGAGGCAGGTTGTGAAACGCTCTTTTCCCGCCGGGAAATAACGCAGGAAATACAACGTCAAAGATGGACCACAGCTCTTCCAACGTATTTTCTACTGGCGTTCCTGTCAGGGCAAAACGGTAACGAGCTTTTACATCCTTAACAGCCTGTGCCGTCTGGGTGGCATGATTTTTGAAAGCCTGTGCCTCGTCCAGAATGAGCGTATGAAACGATGGCTTGCTGTACACATCTGCATCGCGTCGTAGCAGCGGGTAGGACGTAATGACGACGTCATAACTGGCGGCATCCCGTATGATCCGGCCGCGTTCTTCCGGGCTGCCATCTGCGATAGTAACGCGGATATGTGGAGCAAACTTCTCCAGCTCATTCCGCCAGTTGTACACCAGTGATGCAGGGGACACGATCATGGCTGGAAGCTGCTGGCTGCGGATTTCCGGCAATACTGAGACGAGAAAGGCGATACTTTGCAGCGTTTTACCCAGCCCCATATCATCTGCCAAAATGCCCCCAAAACGGTAATGCGCCAATGTCTTAAGCCATTGAAAGCCGTAAACCTGATAATCTCTTAAGATTGGGGCAAGCATGTCTGGAACTGGAAAGTCGAGATGGTCTGGGTTGCGTATATTTTCCAGTAGCTGGCGAAAGGTTTTACCCAAAGTCAGGTTTTTCCCATGATCGTGAGGATCAATTAAGTACAGTCCTTGCGTGACGGGAACACGAATTTGGGCTGCATCCAGATCACTTTTGCGGATACCTGTTTCATTCATGAACCGAATCAATTCCTTGTATTCCTCTGTTTCCAGCGGCAGCAAGGCACCATTCGGCAGACGGTGATATTTCTGTTTTTCCTCTAACGATTTGAGCAGTTTGCGAATTTCCGGTTCCGGTATGCCCTCCATATCAAATTTAAATTCAAGCCAATCTGTACGTTCATCCCACTCCGCGCGTATCCTTGGGGTAGGCAGAGTATTGTTTATTTTTGCTTTGACTGCACCTGTAGCATAGACGTCCAGCAGCTTTTCCAGTTGCGGAACCGTATGGTACAAAAAATCATACTCTGCATCTTCATCTTCCATAAAATATCCGCTGTCTGTTCTGGCAAAGGAGCTATGCTCCATCAGCTCCAAAATCCGTTGCTCCTGTTCCCCATCACGTATCAGAATTCGGTCGTTACCAGGCGTTCGTGCATCTGTTTCCAGCGGGTTGATGATGATATCCCCATATTGGAACTCCAGCCCTGCCAGCAGCTTGTCTCTTACTCGGTCCAGATACAGCTTGGCCTTCAATGGCTGCTGTGTGACCCGATCTGAGACGGAACGTGTCATATGAACACGTCCGAGCTTCATTAACCCGGGTACAACCTTGTCCATAAAAGATTCCATCTGCTCTGGCGCGATCTGAACTTTTCGCCTGTGGTGTACTTCTACCATCCGTTTTAGCTCGGACAAACGCCGTAAGGGGTCGGCTTTCTGTTTGACAAGCTTGCCATCGGCAATGACGACACCATAGTCTTCCATGATGGTCAAGTCATCCAATCCTTGTATGCTTAGCTGGTAGCCTTCGGTTTCGGCCTCAACCTCATCAAATTCAAATTGCAGCGGAAGCATCAGGTCGGACTGGGGAATACCCTCGTTCATGTTTCCGTGAATTTCAAAGTAGACGCCCTGTGCTGCTGTCAGCAAGGGGAGCAGCTTTTCCCAAGCCGCAGGCGGGATGAGGAGCATTCGTTCACCGCTCATATGACTACCTGAAGATGAATACGTACCTGAGGTTTCCCGAATCATACGCTCATGGTGGCACACCTGGGATAATTGCTGGAGAATAGCGTCATGTTCAGGTCGGAAGCGGTACAGCTCAGGCTCGTACGAGAAGCTTTTCGTGAACATGTAGCTATCCCCACGGTCAATACTATCCAGAAACGGACGAATTTTCTGGACGATATATAATCGTTTGGGACCAGCCTTCATTTCTACACCAAACATATATTTTTGGTAACCGTAGGCAAAAGGTCGGATCACGAACTGAAAATCCAAGACCGCACGAGTATCCAGCAGGGTAGGCGTGCTGCGAAGCGGTCGCTTGCGTTCAAATAGTTTTAACATACTGTCGGTCAGCTGGAGATCGCCTTGTGTGATGTCAGAGGATCGTGCTGTTCTAGCAGTGTGATCATATGAAGCATCTGTAGATGTGTACATCCCGTCTGAATCCATGCTTCCTGCTGTATCTGGGGCAGTACCGGGATGAAGTCTGGAGGCATAGGAGCGCACAGACAGACTCTTTCCACGGCGTATATCATGGGCGTTAAGGAGAACAGCTGCGATATGTTTACAATATCGACCGGTGTTCTGAAATGTGCTACAGGTGCATTCTGCTCGGATACTTCCATTGGATCGGATCATCGCCGCAACAGCATAAAAGCTGCTTCCTTTGACCGTAGCTTCGTATACCCCTTCATCATGATCTATTTGTGTAAAGGCCACTCTTTTGGCCCGGTAATAGGCATCCCCGTCGTCATAAGCGGCTTGACTGCATAGTTGTCTGATGGCTCGTCGGGTAAGTTCAAAACTCATGGTTCGTAATCCTTTCCTGGGTTATTCCGTTTTCTTACATGATAACAGAACAGACAGGAGGATGGACATGTGGGGAATGTAATTGAAAAATATGGATGATATTATACGAGAAATAAAACTTATCAGCTAAGAACGGAAGGTTTCCACACCGATTTGATACCGTAGACTTAACCCTATCCCATGTCTTATGGCGTATTGATTGTCTTTGGAAAGAAAAGGTACAATTTATAAAAGGGATTTTGTGGATATAAAATGGATGTTACGCATATGAAAGGGATGATTAGGATCAGTCACCGATATCTAAAAGGAATGATGGTGTTGATAGCCCTTATTTTAATACTGGGAGGATGCCACAAGGTGAATAAAGACGAAGATGCTGAACTGGTCAGTAAGGCGAAAGCTACGGCAATTAAGCATATGAAAGACGAATATGGCCTTGATGTAGAAATCACATATGAACATAAATTACCTACTTATGTCTCCAATAAAATTGATTTCAAAGGTAATGTGAAAGAACATCAAGAACAGACATTTGATATTGCTGTAGATTATAAAACTCAAGAAATTTCAAATTTTCTATATAGTCCTGAGTTGAAGGATGTTCTTATAGAAAAAGGATATAAAAAGAGGGAATAACCATATTTTATTAGCATTTAAAAGGAGTTTTCTATGAGAACCTCACTTTCTGTAAATGATGAGACTTATAAAACAATGTCAGAACTGGCCTATACAAAGAGGGAATCAGGTAAAGCAGTAGATGAACTACCTGGCTGGAAAGTGTTAGACACGCTCGATCGCGAGGATTCGGGACTTGCCGCTGTCACATTTTACAACGAAGAAACGGAACAGGCCGTTATCGCCTATCGTGGGACGGAAACGGATGATCCACAGGATCTGTATAACGATGTGACTCTTGCTCTTCCTGAAATTAACCGCAAAATTCACGGTAGTTTGAATATTCATTCAGATGAATATAATGAAAAAATGAAAAAAATGGACGACGCTTTAGGGTTCACGGCGTTTAACAACTGGATGGGAGAGAAAGAAAAAAGCGTAGATAAGGCTTTGTTCGGCAGCTCGAACCAGTTCTATCAGGCAGAGGACTATGCGAAGGATATACAAAACAAGTACAAAAACTACAACTTCTCGCTAACTGGACATTCGCTGGGAGGAGGGAATGCACAATATGTAGCTGCTTATACAGGGTTAAATGCGGTTACATTCTGTGCGCCTTCAGTCATTTCCAGTCTGACACCGGAGTACAGAGAGAAAGCAGAAAATGGTGAGTTTGACCATCAAATTACGAATTTTCTGCATCCCAGTGATATGATAGCTAGCTTTATTGGGGGAGGGTACGATCTTCACGTAGGAGCTTCCTACCATATTGACAATAATTATCAAACAGCTAATGAAGGCTTAGGACTAAAAGAGAGAGTGGACAACACGTTGGGTGGGCCTTCCTATCACTCACTCAATCATTATAAGTTTGATAAGAATGGCTATGTATCCAACCCGCTATATGATCCTGTAACAGGCGAACGAATCGCGGAATCTCCGCGTATTCCATCTGACTTTAACCTAATGGAAACGGTGGACGGCTGGATACATCAATTAGGACAGACCTTAACTCAATTCCAAAAGGCAGCGCTGGTAACGGCGGCAACATCTGCTTCAGCAGGTACGATTCAAGTCATGCCGGAGCATCTACTCGCTGTAGCTGAAAAATGGAAGGCGAATGCGCAACAATGTGATGCAGATTTCCAACGTGTCAGAGCCAGGCTTTCACGCTATTTGCACAGTAGTCAGAGTCGGCGGTTGCAGCCGATTGTAACACAGCTTGACTCCTCCATGATGGAATTTAGTCAGTGGCATTTACGGACGACTAATGAATTTCTTTACAATCTCGAGTACAAAATAGAGCAGTTTATCCAGGCAGATATTAGCTAATAACGCTAATAACAAGGTACTAACGATATAGAAAAATGAATACATAGGAGGTGGCCAGTAATTTGAACGGACAATTACGGGTCGAACTGGAAGAGCTATTGCTTGCCGAAAAGGAGCTGACCTGGCTACTCGCCAAACTTCGCACAGATGAACAAGCGGCACGTGTATTATATGGGCGTCTGCATGAATGGACTGGGCATTCGGCCAATGCTATCAGAGACCAAATTGAAGATTTTTTTGTCGGGTTAACGAACAGAATTCATACTTTAGAGCAACAAAAGGCAGAGTTAATTCAGTATGTTGAATTGATGAAACGTACAGACGCTGTACAGTAATGAAGGTAGAGAAGTTTTTACAAGCTGCACATAGCAGGATACAATGGAAGTGTTAGAGAAAGGAGACGGATACTTTTGCAAAATGAAGAGAAAAAGACCGATTCCAAATCCGGCTCATCCAAATGGTACCTTGGTAGTGCAGCAGCATTGCTTCTTCTGAAAGGCAAGTCGTTACTTGCCCTTTTAAAATTCAGTAAATTTGGCGGTGCGCTGATATCTATGGCGATAACGATTAGCACATATGCGATCATTTACCCGTGGGGATTTGCGGTCGGCTTCGTGTTGCTGTTGTTTGTACATGAGCTGGGACATGTATTGGCCGCCAAGCGCAAGGGGCTTCCCGTATCAGCACCATTATTTATTCCTTTTCTCGGTGCGCTGATCACCATGAAACGTCAACCTTTGGATGCGCAGACAGAGGCTTATGTGGCCATGGGCGGCCCGTTACTGGGGACGATTGGGGCTATGGCAGTATACGCAGGAGCCTATGCAACAGACAGTCCCCTGTTGTATGCGCTCTCGTATGTCGGCTTTTTCCTGAACCTGATCAACCTGCTGCCGATTCATCCGCTCGACGGAGGACGGATTTCCACGGCAGTGACGCGTTGGCTGTGGCTGGTGGGTCTATTGGGTGGAATTGTAGTCGTAGTATATTTAAAATCCTTTTTATTTTTCTTGATATGGGCGTTCTTTGCCTACGATTTGTACAAAAAATATGTTAAACGCAATAAAGAAGAGGCTAAGGTCCAATCCTTTTTGCAAAAGCCACTGGTGAACGTACAGCATCTGTATGAACAAGGATATCCGCTGCCTGGACCGGAGCACACGCGCAGATTATCTTTTAATACCTACTCGGATTTAGAGGGGCAGCAATATGTGACGGTGTATATGGAAAGTCTGGATGTGGAGCAGACACTTCTGCTGCCACAGCAGTGTCTTGTCCAGGATGTATGGCTGAACGGTGTGGAACATATACCGACGCCGGATGCGTACCAGCTCAGATTGCTGTGTGGGATTGATTATATTCCGTTTGAAAATGATAAGTATTACGAAGTACCCGCATCATCGCGCTGGAAATTCGGCATCGGTTACTTGGCTTTGGCCGTATTCCTGATGGGGATGATGTATGTGGTGCACCAGCATATAGGGGATATTAGGCTGTGATCCGATGATGAGAGCTTGGTGAAGATTTTAGATCATTAAGGCAACGGGTACAGCTTATAGAAAATAGAGTCAAAAGAGCGCGACAACCGCAATATTCGGTGTCACGCTCTTTTTTTGTTGAATAACACGGAGGAGCCTTTGCTATCCGTCCTTATATCTTAATCCTTTGTTCATTAGTAATCGGCTTTAACGTTTGGCGGTATTTAAGTGGGCTGGTGCCTGTCCAGCGCTTGAACTGTCTGCTGAAATGAGCCAGACTGGAGTATCCGAGCAGGGAAGCTACCTTGTTGAGTGGTAGATTGGGCTGCTGGATCAACACCTTAGCTTCATGCAACTTGGTTTCCGATAGATAGTGACGTGGTGAATAGCCGTATACCTTGCGGAACACTTCCTGGGCATAGCCAGGACTGATCCCGAGAGAAGCCGCCACATCTTCAAGTCGGAACGCTTGCTCGCCAGATTCATCTTCCCGATAAGGCTTAAACCTCGATTGAATAGCTTCCATGATGGCCTTGGCATATTGAACGGATGAAGGCGCAATTCTGGGCTCCAAACTGGTAGATATCATTTGCGAGAATATCCCGAATAGCTCAAATAAGGCAATCTGCATGCGAAAACGGTCTGCTGTCGTATATTCTCCGCTTTCCCGCACCATGCCAATCCAGCTATGGACAACCTTTTGCAGCTTGGCATTCGTTTCAGTACCCGCCGGAAAAAAGAGCTGATTGCTTTTAATCATTTCCTGACGGAATAATGGATCATCGACATTAAAATGAGAGCTAAAATAGTACATGCCGTTTGGGGAAACACACTGACTCACATGTTTAAAACCCGGCGGAATGATTAAAATATCACCTTCTCCAACCGAATATATGTTATTTTCCATAATCGTTTCCTGACGACCTTCTAAAATGAGTGCAATTTCAAAACCGATATGAGATTCCTCCGGCATGCACCAATCCGCTTGGACCCGGTGAATATGGGCGCCAAAAAATTTCACATTCCAGTCAATAATGGGCAGCCATTGGCAATCATGAAATAGAGATGGATCAACATCAGGATTTAATATCATCAGATCACCTTCGATTAGGGCAAATTTTACACCGCTTAGACAATCTCATTGTATCTAACATTTAACTATAATAAAAGAGCGCTTACAAATACTATTGTAT
The DNA here is from genome assembly GCF_011066155.1 of Paenibacillus sp. EKM206P. Taxonomy (NCBI): domain Bacteria; kingdom Bacillati; phylum Bacillota; class Bacilli; order Caryophanales; family Paenibacillaceae; genus Paenibacillus; species Paenibacillus sp. EKM206P. The sequence continues at coordinate 330,115 of NZ_JAAMNQ010000005.1, forward strand.
AAGCTTTTATATAAAAGAAAGTGCTTATATATAGACATTTTGAAAGTGATGCGGATTATGTTGACATATCTGTTTCAATTATCAGTACTCTATTTGTACTAGCCCGTATATGGAATGCACTTAGTGCTCCGATCTTCGGAGTGGCTGGAATCGAATTTTGCAAAATCCTGATGAACCTAATTGGAGGACGACTTGATGAAAAAGCTACTGTACGGTGTTGCCTATTATGATGAATATATGCCATATGACCGTTTGGACCAGGATATCCAAATGATGAAGGATGCGGGCATCAACGTGGTGCGGATTGCGGAATCCACCTGGAGTACGCATGAACCGCAAAATGGCGTGTTTGATTTTACTTCTGTGGATCGGGTGCTGGACGCCATGCATAAGGCGGGCATTGAAGCCATTGTGGGGACGCCCACCTATGCCGTACCCACGTGGCTGGTGAAGGAGCATCCTGATGTATTGGCGACAACGCCTCAAGGGCCGGGCAAATATGGTGCTCGCCAGATTATGGACATTACGAACCCGGTGTACCTGTTTCATGCCGAGCGAATCATACGCAAGCTGATCGGACGGGTGAGTCAGCATCCGGCGGTCATTGGCTTTCAGACGGATAATGAGACCAAGCATTACAACACGAGTGGGCCTAATGTGCAATTGCAATTTGTAAAGTACCTGCGAGAGCGGTTCGAATCGCTGGAGGAGCTAAACCGCAAATTTGGTCTGGACTATTGGAGTAATCGCATCAATAGCTGGGAGGACTTTCCTTCAGTGGTCGGAACGATTAATGGAAGTTTGGGCGCAGCCTTTTCCCAATTCCAGCGCAAGCTGGTGACGGACTTTCTGGCATGGCAGGTCGCGCTGGTGAAGGAATATAAGCGGGAGGACCAATTTATTACGCAAAACTTTGATTTTGAATGGAGAGGTCATTCCTTTGGTGTTCAGCCAGACGTGGATCACTTTGCGGCATCGCAAGCCTTTGATGTGACTGGGGTGGATATTTACCATCCATCACAGGATGACCTGACTGGTATTGAAATTTCCTTCGGTGGCGATGTGGCACGTTCGACGAAAAATAACAACTATCTAGTGCTGGAAACGGAAGCGCAGGCTTTTACCCACTGGGTTCCCTATCCGGGGCAATTGCGTCTGCAAGCGTTCAGCCATCTGGCTTCAGGGGCCAATATGGTGGCATACTGGCACTGGCATTCCATCCATAATTCCTTCGAAACCTACTGGAAGGGTCTGCTGAGCCATGATTTTGAGCCGAATCCAGTGTATGAGGAAGCACAGACCATAGGGAAGGATTTTGCAAGATTGTCTCCGCATTTGGTCAACTTGAAAAAGAAAAATAAAACGGCGATTCTGGTCAGCAACGAAGCATTGACGTCAATTGACTGGTTTAAATTTAATATGAGTAGTCCGTTGAATTACAATGACATCGTACGTCGTTTGTATGACGAGTTGTATAAACTGAATATCGGGACAGATATTGTTCATCCAGGTACAGAATCGTTTGACGACTATGATCTCTTGATCGTCCCGGTTCTCTATTCTGCCCCAGATGCACTACTGGAGAAGCTGAACCGATATGTGGAAAAAGGTGGTCATGTAGTATACACATTCCGAAGCGGATTTACCAACGAGCATGTGCAGGTGAGAACGTCCCGACAGCCGGGCGTGATTAGCGAAGCCTGCGGCATTCATTACAGCTTGTTCGTGGAGCCGAAGAAAGTGACGCTTAAGAATAATCCTTTTGGGGTGGCACCAGAGGACAATCAGGTAGATACGTGGATGGAGCTGATTACCCCGACGACCGCCGAAGTATTGGCCTATTACGATCACCCGCATTGGGGCAAATATGCAGCAATTACGCAAAACCGCTATGGTCAGGGAACAGCGACCTATATCGGCTGTATCGTCAGCCCGGCGGTCATCCGCGAACTATTCAGCTCTGTAGCCAAAAAGGCAGGAGTATGGGGACTGGATCAGGAAACGTCTTATCCGATCATTGTTAAATCCGGCACGAATGAGCTAGGACGGACAATCCGGTACTATTTTAACTATTCTGAACAAGCAGGCTCGGTGGTCTATCCGCATGGAGACGGCAAGGAGCTGATTGGGGAGCATGCGGTTACCCAAGGAGAAACGCTTCCATTAGAGCCTTGGGGTGTTATAATTATCGAAGAAGCGTAAATGATGAATAATGAGCTGAAACCAACTTACGAATAATATCATATAGGTTTTCCCCGGGAGTATCCGGTACATGAAGCGCCCCTGCGAATTGCGGGGCGTTTTCGCATATGGCTGAAAGAGGAGTGCATCGCTATGCCAACCCGAGCAGTTCGCTGGTTCCGGGCGCTGACGGCCCCGTATCGACGTAGCATTCAGCTCAAGCTGATCTTGACGATGGTTGTTTTGTCTGTGCTGCCGGTCATTGCTGTCACGGTGCTGGCTGCGGAGAAAAGCAGAGCTTCCATGGAAACGGAAGTGGTAGAGACGAACATGTCCAATATGAAATGGACGGGGATCTATATCAGCGATCAGCTAGATCGTCTGAATCATCTGATTTACAGCATTCAGATCAGTCCTGATCTGAGCGATTATTTGAATGAGCGCGAGCCTGACAATCTTTCAAGCCAATTTAATGCCCAGCGAAAAATGCTGAATACGATGGCGAATGTGTATTATTCGGCCGGAAGTCATGTGATCGGCATCCAGCTTTATTCGAAGCAATCGCAAACCTTGTTTACCTTCAATAGCATGCAAAATGAAATTACGACGGTGAGCGGTATTCCCCCACAGTATGCCGAGATGTGGCAAGCGAATAAGGATTATTTGATTCGCCCAAGCTCTACTGACCCGGAACGCTTTACTCTGACGCGCAGTATTCGGCGTTTTGAAGACCAAAAGCAGACGGGAGCTATTTCTTTGGATGTATTGTGGTCTCAATTCGATCAGACGCTGGGCCTGCTGGGACGAGGGGATCAGCATCAGGTGCTTATTACAGATGCAGATGGCAGGGTTATGTATCCAGCACAGGCTCGGCAGTCGCCTCCTCCTGCAAGTGTGCTGTCAGCTCTTCGTGACGTTAAGCCGGGCCCCGGGATGATTCAAACTGCTGAACATTATGTGTTCTATAATGATCTGGATGTAGTTGGGCTGAAGCTGGTCAAAATCGTACCCACTTCCTCCATTAACCACAGCGCCTTTTCAACCATGCTGTATGGTATTATCGTCGGCGTGATTTCAATCCTGGTTTCCATCTGCATTGCCGTTTTCATCGCATGGCGGACTGCACGACCGATTGTTCATTTGGCGCGTTCCGTACAGGAGCTGGATATGATCAAAGGACCGATTGGACAGCCAAGTACACGCCCGGATGAGATCGGGCTGCTGGAAAGAAGTCTGCATGGGATGGCAGGCCGAATTCGCGAGCATATTCAGGCAGAATACAGTATAAATTTGCAAAAAAAGACGGCTGAATTGAAGGCGCTCCAAGCACAGATTCATCCACATTTTCTACAAAATACGCTGCAAATGATCGGAAGTATGGTGTTTTCGCAAAAGCCGGAGGACACCTATGAAGTCATTCGGTCGCTGAGTGAGATGTTCCGTTACGTGGTACGGGAACCTCAGGATTTGGCCTCTTTACGCGCAGAGCTCGACCATGTGGGACACTATATGCGCATCCAACAGCGGCGATTTCCACAAAGATTGGTGTTTCAGGTGGAGACGGAAGAACAGGCGATGGATATTCGACTGCCTAAGCTATCGCTTCAGCCGTTGTTGGAAAACGCGTTTCAGCACGGTCTTGACCGAAAGGCGGGGGCATGGAGAATGGGGATTCGGGTGGAGATTATGAAAGAAGATGTGTGTATTACAGTTTGCGATAATGGAAACGGCATGGCCCCGGACAAGCTGGAAAAAGTACGGGCAAAGCTGGAAAACGCGTCGGAGGAACCGATCTGGGCGCAGGGTAGTCATATCGGATTGAGCAATGTGTCTTCACGCATACGGATGAATTTTGGAGTGCGCTACGGAGTGACGATAGATAGTGAGCAGGGAGTCGGTACACGTGTCACCATCCGCATTCCATTCACCTCAGCAGAGGAGGGAAAAGTATGATCAGAGTATTAATTGTGGACGATGAGCCGTGGAACCGCGATATTCTAAAGACATTTGGCACATGGGAAAAACTTGGAATGTTGGTAGTGGGGGAGGCTGAAGACGGAGACGAGGCGTTCAGGCTGGTCGGGGAGTTAGCTCCCCATATTGTGATTACTGATATGCACATGCCGGGTGCGGACGGAGTGGAGTTGCTGCAAGCGCTAAATAACCATTGTTCTGATGTAAAAATCATTGTCGTGAGCGGATATGATGACTTTGCGTATGCCAAACATGCTATCCGTTACAAGGCCGTCGATTATTTGTTAAAGCCAGTCAATCCTGCAGAGCTGAATGCAGTGCTACTCAAATGCAAAAACGATCTGGAGGTCAAGGTGGCTGAACAGCAGCAAGAAGCGACAGAGCTGGATTATGAGTTTTTTCATAAGCTGACCCAGTATAAGCAACTGCTGCGTCTTTATTTTAATGAGCTGAACTGTGACGGGGTGAACTTAACCTGCAGGCAGGTTATGCAGGAGCTGGAGAGTTACGGAGCACCAAGTCCACATATGCTAGGCAGGCTGGTGCAGGAGCTTCTTTCCCTGCTGAAAGAGCTCGCAGTGGATAACGGGCTGGATACTTCTACGGCAAAGGCAGGATTTCCACTGCCGCAGGATGCCGTATCCTCTGTGGAACATGCGTTGGAATTCGTATCGTCGTGCTATGTTCAGGAACTGGATCAGCTCATTCGGCAGCGGAAATACAAAAACAAGCTGAATTTAGAAGAGGTACGGCGATATATCGACAGTCACTTTGCTGGGCCGATTACACTGGAGCAGTTGGCGAAAAACTTTTTTGTGAGCAAAGAGTATATGAGCAAGGTATTTAAGCAGGAGTATGGTCAAAATGTAACAGACTACATCGTAGAGCGAAGAATGGAAAAAGCGCGGGAATGGCTGGTCAATAAACAGATTTCAATTAAAGCAGTTGCGGAGATGGCAGGATATGAGGATGTGTCTTATTTCTATCGGGTATTTAAAAAGCATTTTGGCATGGCACCCGGTGAAATGAGGAAGGAAGTTTAAAAAAGTCCAATCCAATAAGCTAAGGGTGTCCAATGGCAGAAGTGACCTCCCATTCTATAATGAAAGCGTATACAAAAAACGTTATTTTCAACTTAGGGGAGGTCATTTTTCATGAAGTTGTGGAAATGTGTATTGAGCACGATGCTGGTTGGCACGTTATTGGCCGGGTGTGGAGCGAATTCTTCAGGCAGTGACAGCAGCGGTTCCGGTGGAGACGGCAAAACGGTGAATCTCAAAATGTTTATTGCTCAGCCCCGTTTGAAGGAGCACTACGATAAATACATTAATGCGTTCGTAGCGAAAGAGAAGAAAGATAAAAATATCGACGTTACGGTTCAACTGGAGATGCCGCCTGCTGACAACGCCGCACAAATTTTGAAGACAAGACTCGCATCCAACGATGCGCCGGACGTATTTGCATTACACGCGGTGAATGAAATTCCTCCGTTTTATAAAGCGGGCTATTTGGAGGATTTATCCGGCCAGCCTTTTGTTAACAAATTGATGGATAGTGTGAAGCCTTCGGTGACAACCAAAGACGGAAAGGTCGTAGCGGTTCCCTTGGAAACGATCTCATGGGGCTACTTGTACAATAAAAAGATATTTAAGGATTTGGATTTGCAGCCGCCGGGAACGTTGACCGAAATGAAGGCTGTGGTCGAGAAGCTGAAAGCGAACAATGTGAAACCGTTCCTGTTGTCCTACAAGGAATCCTGGATTCCACAGCTGTTCGTGCCGCTGACAGCGGGTGCGATGATGAACACGCAGAATAAGGATTTTATCGACCGGATGAATCAGGATAAAGGCTCCTTTTCCGAAATGAAGAGCATGTTCGATATTATTGATCTGGTGAATAGCAACGGTACGGACAAGGCGCTGGAAATCGGCGGGGATGATGGATCGGCTGCGTTTGCCTCGGGTAAAGCGGCGATGTGGATTCAGGGACCGTGGTTTGCGGAAACGATTTTAAAATCTGATCCGAAGATGGATTTTGGGGTAGCACCGCTGCCGATCAATGATGATCCCAATGCGACATTGATTAATTTGTCCACTTCGACTTCGCTGGCTGTATCCTCTACAAGCAAGAATAAGGAGGTTGCACTCGATTTTGTTAACTATGTGCTGGATGACAAGGATTCTAGCGCGTTCTATGAAGCATTGAAATTTAACCCGATCTCCAAAGTGCATACGTTTAAAAGCTATCCTTGGGTTAATGACGCTACCGAATACGTGAAAGCAGGCAAGTCGTACCAAGATCCATCTATCCCGCAAGCGGTCAAGGACGAGGCAGGGAAATCGCTACAATCCTATTATGCGGGTCAGCTCTCGCAGGATGACGTCATTAAGGCGCTGGATAAGGCATGGAAATCCTATAACAAAGTGAACAAGTAACGGTAACCTACAGAATTACACCAGGAGGGAGAGACTCCATGCCTTTTAAAATCTATAAAAAATACGTCATGCTACTGGCGTTTACAGCCCCGGCGCTGATCTTTTATGCTATCTTCCTGCTCATTCCAACGATCAGCGGCATGTACTACAGCTTTACAGACTGGAACGGATTGAATCCCAATTACAGCTTTATCGGCTTGGGGAACTTTGTGGAATCGTTGAAGGAAGACCCCGATTTTCTCAATTCCCTTTGGTTTACCCTTAAATACGTATTAGTGATGATTGTGCTGCAAAATGTACTGGCACTGGCACTGGCAGTGTTGATTGAGTCGCGTACACGTACCAAAGGATTTTTCCGGACGATATTTTTCATGCCCAATATGATCAGTACCATTATTAGCGCATTTATGTGGACATTCGTTTTTTCTTCCGTGCTGCCACAGATCGCCGAAAAGACGGCTATCGCCTTTTTGGGCCAATCGTGGCTGGGCGATCCAAAAGTATCTTTTTTCTCTATCATTGTCGTGTCGCTCTGGAATGGTGTCGGCTATATGATGATCATCTATCTGGCTGCGCTTCAAGGTGTACCACAAAGCTTGAAGGAGGCTGCTATTATTGACGGGGCGAACGCATTTCAGACATTGCGAAGCGTAACGATGCCGATGATTACTCATGCGATTACGATCTGTTTCTTCCTGACGCTGAATGGTGCCTTCAAGGTGTATGAGGTTGTATACGGACTGACTGGCGGGGGACCGGGGCGCAGTACACAGGTGATTACAATGAACATTTATGAGGAGGCGTTCTCCAACAACTTCCGTTATGGGTATGCGAGCGCCAAATCCGTTATTTTGTTCGCCATTGTGCTAATCTTTACTCTGATCCAGCTACGCGTCATGAAGAAGAGGGAGGTGGAGGCATGAGGCTGAAGAAAGCCAATTCCTTGCTGATTACGCTGATTCTGTGCGTGGGCGCTGTCGTGTCCTTCTTTCCAATCTACATGGCGTTAATTAACTCGTTTAAAACACAGGGTGAGATGTTTGCATCCTTTACGGCGCTGCCGACGAAGCTTCACTTTGAAAATTACAGTCAGGCTTTTCATCAGACTCATTTACTGAACAGCGCCCTTAATTCCACGATTATTTCTTTTATCGGCATTGGTGGCATTGTGATCTGTTCGGCACTGGCAGGCTACAAGCTGTCTCGTACACAGGGAAAACTGAGCAGTGCGATTTTCTTCCTGTTTGTCGCATCGATGCTGGTGCCGTTTCACTCTATTATGATACCGCTTACACGAATGGCAAAAGATTTGTCCGTTCAAGGGAGTACGTACGGCCTAGCCCTCATCTATATCGGCTTGGGTGTGAATATGGCGATCTTTTTGTATCATGGATTCGTCAAATCCATCCCGCGTGAGCTGGAAGAATCCGCACAAATGGACGGCTGTAATGAGTTCCAAACGTTCTTTCGCATTATATTTCCTTTGTTGCTGCCGATTACAGTTACCATCGCGATTTTGGATTTTCTGTGGATTTGGAATGACTTTTTGCTTCCATTGTTGATGCTGACGGATGTGAACCATTACACCCTGATTCTCTCGACCAATATGCTGTTTGGAGAGTACAACAAGGATTGGTCGCTTATTCTGGCCGCACTCGTACTGACCTCCATCCCGGTTATCCTGATCTATGCATTCTTCCAGAAATTCATTATGGAGGGTATCGCGGAGGGAGCGGTTAAGGGATAAGGTGGAAAGCCTTCCTATCAACAAGGAAGGCTTTTTCTCTGATTTAGCTTTTTTCGCGCCAACGTTTCAATAAAAAGATAGGAAGAGTTACAAAAAAAATTGCAAAGGCTACAATGATCCACCACTGAGGGTCAATGATATACAACACGACTCCGATCAGCAGAACTGTTGTTATTATGGAAATTCTCACTTTCAACATTGTTCTCTTACTCACCCTAGCTTCTAATTTTGGCAGCGTTATGAGGGTGATTGCAGTTAACGCAGCAAAAAATATTGAGGTAAATGAATTATAGATAATATCAGCTCCTTGATGTGATAAAAACAGAAACCCTCCGCTCAGGAAGGCTTTTGTTTTGGAACGACGCACATCCAACGTTACTTCGAGAAAATACTTATAATAAAAAATAAAAGCGAAATGATGATCAAAGTTAGATATATACTAGAAATCCGTTTTCCGATTGTAGCTCCAAACTCTTTAGGATTTTTATATCCAATGATTAAACTGGGAATAAAAAAAATACTGGATAGATAAATGGTGTAGTGAAACCTAGTATTATCAACACTGCTAGACCAGGCGGGCAATCCTAAAAAGGAAAGCAACTGGTCTCCCAATATGTAATTGCCAAATTCGAAAGAAACAGCCATACCAAGAAGAGTTAGCAGCAGTGAAAGCGATCCCCAACCTATTTTCTTTTCGTTTTTTCTCAACAATTCAAAGATAATTAGGGTAATTACAATTGCTTGTATGCTGTAAGTCAACATGATTGAAAACATAAAGTACCTCCTTGAACATTAAGATCCAATGATAAGATGTCAATTTCGGAAATGAGTATACCATTTTTTGGGATGTTTTCATATGCTTTTCAATACAGCGATCGTAAGATCAAATGGAACGCGAAGCGTCTCTAGCCATACAATATTTCATCTGAATGTAAAAGGAGATGATTATGTTGGCTACCTTCTCGGCCGCGCTTCAAGTGAAAAAGCGGATGGCCAAGCGAGTCTTAAAAATGTCCGGTGTCCACGGCATTGGCGTAGGATACAGGGACCCTGCCCATCCCAAAAAGGGAGCCGCTGTCATTGTGTATACGGACCGTCTAGCGTCGGCCTCTACTGGACTCCTGTCGGCCACCGCATTAGGAAAGAAAACGAACGTTCCAGTCCGAATTGTAAAGACTGGAAAGATCAGAGCCAATGCCACGGACTACAAAGTGCGCATACGCCCGGTCATCGCCGGCTACAGTGTCGGGACGATTGAAGGCTCCGGTTCAACCGGACTCATCGTTGCCCCAACTGGAGCGCCGGCGACGCGTTATCTTTTTAGCAATAACCATGTCCTCAATCCCTCCAATACAGACAATCGGGAGGCTACAATACAGCCAGGCGGAGCCGATGGGGGGACGGTTACTCAGGATCGTATAGGAAGGCTGTATCGTTACGTACGCTTGAACCCCACTGGTACGAACCTGATTGATGCGGCGCTTTCGCTTCCGACCCGTAACAACCTGCTCAATCCGCGTTATGCTACGGTAGGAGCGATTCCAGGTCATGTTACCGCATATCGCATAGGAGAAAGATTGAAGAAGGTTGGGCGTACGACCGGACGAGTCAATGGCACGGTAGAGTCCGTCTATACGGACCTGCAAATCAATTATGGCGGAGAGTTAGGCCTGCTGACCTTCGAAGATCAGACGGTTATTAGAGGTACGACTCCCGTATCACTACCTGGGGATTCTGGCTCTGTATGGCTCAGACAGTCAGATAATTATGCAACTGCGGTCAACTATGCAGGCACGGCAGATGGTCGCTTATCTATAGCCTTTCCGGTGCAGTGGTTCATGCAGGTATTCAACACACGGGTAGCCCGCCCCAACGGGGCAGGCAGGGTGCTCAGGGTAGATACAGGATCTTCCCCTCGCTCCTATACTAGGCAACTCACCAGTGAAGAGCTGGTTCGCTTAAGACCAAGAACGACACGCATTAGACGGAGCTAAACGCCCTCCCGATGGAAAAATTGCCGCTGATCGTCCCGGTAAGGCGTCAATTTAAATGCTTTCCATAGGGCGGCTCACTTCGGAAGCATCACCTCCCCGGATTTCACCCCTGATTACAGAATTAATATAAGAAATCCGGGGTGGAGGCAATGAGAAGCACCAGCAGAAGTAATTCACGATCCCAATCATTTACGACGCAAATGATTCACGACACAGATGATTCACGGTACAAATCATTCACAATCTAAAACGTTAATGGCATGAAATGAATGCATAATGCATTCTAATCTGCCCCCTCAGCATATGCTTGGACTCCCACATCAGGGGCTGTAATGATGCTACTTGCCGAGGCCAAGCCCCGGATTTCCTGAGCGGTCAGGGCTCTGTTGTAAATGATCAGTTCATCTACTGCGCCGTTCAGATAGGGATCATCAAACTGGGATTTTCCAATATAGTTCCGGTCTGTCAGTCCAAGGCTGGAAGGATTCAGCGTCATGTTCGTGTTACGCGTCCCCTCTACACCGTCCACATACATCGTTCCAGTATTGCCTGACAAAGTCACGGCGACATGCTTCCAAACCCCTGTTGCTAGCTCCGGCGCATTCAACTGTTGTTCCTTTCCGTTCCCCGAGATAGTGATAGCGAAGCGCATACCAGTTCCCTCGGCCTTAGGTGTCAAAAACATATACCGATCCGTGCCTGCTCCAAAATCAAACAGGCGTGCCCAGCCGTTATGCGTGTTCACCCGTACCCACGCGGCAATGGTAAAGTCATTGAGGCTGCTAACGATACCACCGGGCAGGCTAGCATAGGCGTCTGTACCGTTAAAGTGCAGGGCATTGCCTTTCCGTCCGGCTCCCCACGCGCCTCCATTTACACTGGCCTGCTGTCCATAACCTGACGAATCGGCTGCGGTAGATCCGGCCGTTTCGTCAAATTCATAACGGGCTATGATGTCTCCAGCGGGAGACGGATTACCTGTACTCGACTGAATACGGATATCATAGTTGGCTGCCGTACCGATATTCAGTCTGACCGTGATCGCAGAGCTGTTAGCAGCCGTGACTGATCCGGTTTTTGTGCCGTCTACGAGCACGTCATACGTACCTGCCGCGAGTCCGGTCAAGCTCATAACGGTAGTATGAGTCGTGCCTGGGGTCATATTTTTCAGTGTCAGGCGCATGTTGTTCTTGGACTTGGACACGATGGCCAAGCTATATTGATCCCGGTTCAACTCCAGACTCAGCTTCTGGGTGATCAGATGCAGACGTTGGAATACGCCGTCTTTTGGAGTAACCGTATAGCTGTTATTGCTTTCTGTAACGTCACAGCCATAACCGAACAAACCGAATATGGGATCGACAGCAACATCCGAGCTTAGAATTTTAATGGCTCCAAACAGCCCTAGATCGGCTTCCCCGGACATGCCACGCCATCCGTTAAAGAGAGGGCCGCCGTCCAGACCGAGTGCGCCATAATTGCCTTTGCCCGCCTGATATGTCCACGATACCGCCCCGATATTGGCAGGATCAGAGCTGATCTGTCCCGAGTTAATCGCCCCGATGTTCGCCAGCTTGGCGGCATAGGATAGACGCTGATCCACTTCAGGCTTGGACGAATAACGACGTGTCCAGTCATCCATCGCATAGCCGGCCAGTGAGGTCGTGTACTGGAAGTTCCACCAATTCTCTCCGGTAATGGTGACCGGATCGGCGTAATAGTACCAGACAGGCATATGACCGCGTGCAGCACGCGTTTTGGCGTTGATTTTGCTCATCATCGTCGTGTTGTTGTTCATTTTGGCGAGTGTATATACGGCTTCTTCGCCTGTATTGTCATAGTTATACTCAGAGCCATAAGGATAGGTGGTATTCTTGAAATTGTTGTACTTGGTAGCCATTTTGGCAATCAGGTCGTTAGCCTCGGTGGTCAAGCCTTCTTCCTGAAGCGCTTTAATAATATCAGGTGTAGTTAGCTCACCCATGAGTCCCGTGTTCCAGTTATAGGCAACAGGGCCTTCATACAACGCTTTAAAAATATGATAAGCACGTAGCAAATATGTGTTTTTGCTATTGCGATAGCTGATCAGGTTGGGATACAGCTTGGCAAGTTTATACATGCTAAAAAACGTATTATAAATGTGCGGATAGGCATAGCCCCGGTACGTTGGTGTCGTATTAGGCTGCGGCATCAGGAAATCAGGAACCAGATAATCGCTATGATGGCCTTCCATCAAATTCGTCCAGATGGCCACTTCCAAATAATCATCGACTGCCTTGATCTCAGATGCCACGGGCTTCTGAACGTTTTTCTCCGCCAGAAACTGACCGTGAGTTAGCCCCCAATCGTCACCCCAGCCCCAGTAACCAGCAAAGCTGTTGCGTTTGGCCTTGTACTGCATCATCCAGTCATCAAAGACCTTATCCCTCAGGTCGCCCGGAACGTTCCATTGGGTGCTGTTGACCATGAAGGTAGAGTGACGCTGAAGTGCAGCTTCGATTGGCTCGATGGCATAGAACTGGAGAACGGTTTTTTCGCCGTTACCATAGTTAACCGTAATATTGTTATGTCCCAGTCGTCCCAGTGTAAGTTCATATATTTTATGGTTTGTAGGGGCTGTTTCCAGATAGCTGATGGTCGTTTCCGACGGATATTGCGCGGTGACAGAGGTAATGGATTTGCTGGTATGCAGATCGAATTTAGCCTTGAGATTGGTTGGGAAGATCATACCCGGAACCACGGTCACATCCACATGTCCCTCACTGTACAGCCTGTCCTTTACGGCCTGCTCGTCCGCTACCTTGTAAAATTTAAAAGCATACGTTTTGCTTTCACCAGGAGCCAGCGACAGACTGGTGCTTCCAAGATAGCCACGGTTGGTGCTCTTGATGACATTGGAGTGGATATAGAACACATTCAGTCCTTCAGACCAGCCCCCTTGCTCCATAGCCCATGTGCTGCCGGGATGCTCCTCAGTTCTCCAATGGTCCTGATATTCGAGACCAGCCCCCGTTGAGGCATCAGGGATTAGTAGTACATACGGTCCGATGCCGCTAGGTCGTCCAGCGGTAATAAAGGAACTGTTATGGCCTACAAAGGAGTGTGAGAGTACTCTGGTTTCATAAATTTGTTCATTATTGCCACCCGACCAGTACTCGTTAAACGGAAGTGGCAGTCCCCAATCTCCGATCTCCAGCGTTTGATTAGAGCTGTTCGTTACTTTCATTTGCCAGTGCAAATAATCGTTAACCAACGAATAAGTTTCATGTAAAATGAAATTACGTATTCCCTGATGGTTTGATGAATTCTGATAGGCTACCTGGACACTGTTTCCAGAAGAGGTGATCTGGCGCGCATCAGCAGAATTGCTTGTCCATGCCCGAGTCCACGCTCCGTTGCCGAGACGATAGGTGAACATGAGTTCACCCAGCCATTGATGATCCGACGTATTCTGTTTAGGTGCGTTGGAGCTGTTCATAACATAGTTGGTATTAAAAGTGTCCCCTACCAGTCGCAAGGAAGAGAGATCCCCGTAATCTCCGACAGAGATGGAGAACACTTGATTAGATAGCTGTACTGCCATGTTATCAACCTCCTAACAAAGGTTCGTGAGCGTGCTCACTACGTTAATATATGTGTGAGAAATACTTTTGCTACCCTATGTATGAGAATTGATAGAAAATAGATTCATATAGATATCCTAGAGGGCTCTCAATCGTGGAGGTAGAGATATAATGAAAAATAAAATGGAGTTGCCAAAGATTCCTGCGGATTTACCCGTATTAAATGAAGAAATGCGCTCCATACGATCCAAAGACGAACTCAGTATAGGGTCTGTAGAGGATATCATTTTGGACAATATGGAAGCGGTTAAGGTTTCATTAGAGAAGATGACTTTTAAAAATGTAACGATCATGGAATCGTCATTGCCGGAAAGTGAATGGACAGACGTTATTTTTGATAAATGCGATCTATCGAATGTTAATTTTTCAGGTTCCTTTATCCATCGGGTAGAGTTCAGAAACTGCAAATTGCTCGGAACGGATTTTTCGAGAAGCAGGTTCCAAAACGTTCGTTTTTCGGATTGTTTAGGGGATTATTCGATGTTCCGTTTTGCTAATTTCAAGCAAGTTGGTTTTGAGGATTGTTCTTTGATAAGTGCAGATCTGTATCATTTAACACTACAAAAAACCTCTTTTGCCCGTTGCAATCTGGATCAAGCCACCCTGTCGGGGTCCAAGCTCAAGGGAATTGATCTCAGTGATTGCGAATTTGATGGATTACAAGTAGAGATAGAAGACTTGAATGGCTGCATCATTTCACCGCATCAGGCCTCATCCTTTGTGGGCCTTTTGGGGCTAGTGATTAAATAAGGGGTTCCTCACTGATTTTTAACATGGTTCCAAGCCTGGCGCAGACGGTTACACCCTTCAATAATTTGTTGCTCCGTTAAATGGGCAAAGATAAAGCAAGCTGATGGAGGTCCCGGTGTCAGTTGGTAATCAGCGGCATCACGCCATGTGACTCCGTAAAATCGTGCTGTCTGCATCAAATGATGATACTGGGCAGAATCATGCTTCCAGATGGCATAGGCATGTAGTCCGCAATTGTTCTGATGCCAGTGAAACAGTTCATTCAACTGCTGTATTTCCCGCTGGAACACGTCGTAGCGAGACCTGTATATGCGAGTCATCCGACGCACATGGCGAACGTAGTCGCCGCGCATCATAAAACGTGCCAGTGCGCGCTGTTCCAAGCGGGCAGGCGGCAGGGGATCGTATAGTCGTTTGGCAGCTGTCAGCGCTTGGGCTAATTCAACGGGCAGGATTGCAAACCCGAGCCGAAGGCTGCTGAACATGCTTTTGGAAAAGGAACCGACATAGATGACACATTCTGCGCAATCCAGTGCTTTTAACGGTTCAATGGGTCGTCCTGCCCAGCGGAATTCACTGTCATAATCGTCCTCAATGATCCACGCTCCCTTGGATGCTGCCCATTGCAAAATATGTTGACGTCGTGTTAATGGCAAAACTGCCCCGGTTGGAAACTGTCGTCCAGGTGTAACAAACAGCAATTTGGAATCCCAATCCTGTGGGACAATTCCGTGTTGATCCATTTCGGCAGCGAGTATCTGTCCGCCTGAGGCAGTAACTGCACGGTAGATGCCGGAATAACAAGGATTCTCCAATACAATTCGATCTTGTTCATGAATAAGCAACTGACTTAATAACGTGATTACTTCCATGGAACCACTGCATAATACGACTTGATCCGGGCTGGCCGTAATTCCGCGTGTTCTGCCAACATGATGGCAAATCGCTTCACGTAGCCATTCATCACCGCTCACTGGCGCAGTAGTTTCGTCAGCCGAGGGCTTTTGCAGATCTTTTCCAGCGGCAGTCAGTGCGCTTTTCCATGCGATCTGTGAATTGCCCTCCAATACAACTTCTCCTGCCTGAAAAGAAATCAAAGGCTGTTGTGCACGGTCTCTATCTGTAGCAGAAACAGGAGACGACTGTAAGTTTCGTTCCCTTTCGATCTGCATGATTCGTTGTCCCCATGCTGACAGCGTAGGGGATTTTTGCTTGGAAACGGGTGGATTCTGATTCTGCAGGCCGATTTGAGATGGGTTTGGTAGCACCGCTGTCTGTTGCATAACAAAGGTTCCTCTGCCTACTGCCGAGTCTACATATCCTTCTGCCAGCAGCATATCGTATGCTTCTTTAACACTCCCTCGCGAAATTCCATACATCACAGCCAGATCACGAGTGGAAGGCAGACGCGTACCACTCGCAAGGGAACCATTGAGGATTCCCTCACGAAGAGCATGATACAATGCCAAGTATTTTAGATGATATTTTTGAAGCGCGCGCTGATATGCAATCGTAATATCCATACTCTTCTCCTTCGATTGGGCCACTCACTTTCGTTCATATTGGGTCTTTTTATGAATCCATTTTCAACATAATCTGAAATGTATCATTGGTCAATAGATGGAGGGAGAGTTCTCTATGAGAAGGAAAGAATTTGCGGTGGCAGAACTAGAGGAAATAGAGCAGTTTCTAAGCGAGGTCAGTTTCGGATTTTTAGGCATGAACAGCGAGGATGGTTTTCCGCGTGTGGTTCCCTTGAATTTCGCTTATGGAAATGGCGTTTTTTATATTCATGGCAGCCGTGCTGGAGAAAAGATGGAACAGATGAAAGAGGATAATCGGGTTACTTTTTCAGCCGCCAAAGAATATGCGCTCATTCCATCTTATTTTACGGATGAACATATGGCATGTCCGGCGACTTCATTTTTTAAAAGCATTACCGTTCGTGGTCATGCGGAGCATGTAGTGGATTTGGAAGAAAAAGCATCGGCCTTTTCCATTTTTATGAGTAAGCTGCAACCGGAAGGCGGGTATGACACGATTGATGCTAGCGATTCTCGGTATGCCTCACGTTTGAAAGGGGTCGCTCTGATCAAAATTGTACCGGAGGATTGGACCGCCAAGTTTAAATTCGGTCAAAATGTCAAAGATCAGGAACGTCAGCAAATTATCGACGGCTTGCAACAACGGGGGCTGGATGATGATCTGACGACGATTGAGATGATGCGCAAATATTGTCCTCATCACTGAGCGTAATAAATCCTGCTCGCTCACCGTCAGATTGGTTAATTATACCTTGTAGGGAGATGCCCTTGATTTTCCAAAACTTTCAGTCCTTCTGTATTAGGACTTTTGAAGGACAGGTATATATCATCCTCAAGCCCGTTGTTCTTACTGCAAAGGAACTTTATAATACGATAGATTTGTGGCGTAAGGGGGCAAGACCGTGATGGGAGCAGGAGTCAGAAGTCGGGAGAGTCGACGGTTGTTACTGGAAGCAGGGGCTGAAGAGTTCGCTCAGACGGGGTTTTATCAGACAAAGGTAAGTTCGATCGCGGCACGCGCAGGATTGACGCAGCCGGATTTTTATATTCATTTTGAAAGCAAGGAACAGATGTATGATGAGCTTGTGGAGAGCTTTCGTACTTTGGTGAATGAAACGGTTCAAAGCATGAAGATAGGTCCGGATCAAAGCGAAGCTGAAATTTTGCAACGGGGACAAGTGTTTCTGGAGGCTATTTTTCGCGTGTTGTCTAACAATCCGGCGATCACCCGTGTCGGATTTTACCAGGCGGCAGACTCGGTGCGCATTAAGGCGGAAATGGCCGAGCATATCAAAAAGCATCTGCTGGCTGCGCAACGATGGGGCTCGTGCCGTGAGGAACTGGACCCTGAACTGATAGCAGAATGCGTGATCGGCTTGATTGAACGGCTGACGTTAACGAAATTGCTACCTGGACGTGAAAGTCCGTCTGTGCTTGCCAAGCAGGCACGAAACCTCCTATATCACGGCATGCTCGGGTCCGAAGAATAACAGGACTATACAATACCAAACCTAGATTTGGGCGGCAGGCGCGGCATTTGTCCCTATCATGAATGATGGCATAAGCATAAGATGCTCTTGTAAACCATGAAGGGAGGAATCACCATGTCTGGAGTAGGCGCTGGTTATGGAGCTTTTACATCTACAGGAGCGATTCTGGTACTTTTCATTCTGCTCGTTATTATTTCCAAAGCATTCGTCATCTAATTCGTAGCTCATGAATCTGATTTCGGGCGATTTGTTGTAATCGACAGAGGGAGGAGGAACTTAAGATGGGTGAAGTAGAAAGAGGTTGCGGTGGTGGCGGCTACAACATGTTTACTTCCACTGGTGTTATTCTGGTACTCTTCATTTTGCTGGTTATCATCACACGTACCATTTTCATCTAAAGCTATATTCATGGGCTTGAGCGCCGATGCTTCGGGTCTATGACCGTGCTAGTCAAAACAGGAACCGTCTCCAATAGAGGCGGTTTCTTTTTATATCAAAGTTCACGTTGACGTTAACGTTATATAGGCGTAGTATTTATATATAATCTTTTTCATAAGGTGGGTGTCATGGTTACGTATAAAATTGATGAGGTCGCCAAGCAAAGTGGTCTGACGAAGCGAACTATTCGTTATTATGAGGAGATCGGATTATTGCCCTCCCCGCAACGCAGTGAAGGAAATATGCGCCTGTATACGCAGGAGGATGTGGATTTACTAAAAAAAATAGTGAGTGCCAAGGAAGTACTTGGATTCTCCTTGCAAGAGCTTCAGCGTTACATGTCCGCAGCGGAAATGCTCAAGGGTCAGCGGGAGGAATATCGCGAGCGAACGGAGCATTTGCAACCGAACGAGCGACGGGCCATGTTGGAGGATATGGAAGGTACACTGAACGAACAGTTGGAATTAATGGAGGGAAAAATCAACAGCATCCGTTTGCTCCAGACTGAGTTGGAGGAGTTGCGGGTCAGGGTTCGTGAACGCAAAACCCTTTTGGATGAGGAACTTGATCACAACCCATCATAACAAGAACATTTACATTCAGATGTGGAGGTAACATCATAATATGAGTTCACAACATGCATTACCTGAAGAGCTAAAAGAACGCTCAGGCTTGCTGTCTCAACCTAAAGCGGTATGGGCGGTCGCCTTTGCTTGTGTTATTTCATTTATGGGCCTGGGATTGGTCGATCCGATTCTTCCGGCCATTGCCGATCAGCTTCATGCTACGAAAAGCCAAGTGTCATTGCTGTTCACCAGCTATAACCTGGTAACAGGCGTTGCGATGCTGATTACGGGCGTCGTATCTAGTCGATTGGGTGTCAAATGGACGTTACTAACCGGGATTTTGTTTATTATTGTGTTTGCTGGACTTGGCGGCACGGCCAATACAGTTGGCGGAATTGTGGGCTACCGGGCAGGCTGGGGCTTGGGGAACGCTTTGTTTATCGCAACAGCGTTATCTGCGATTGTAGGTCTGTCTACTTCTGGAACAGCTAAAGCAATTATTTTGTATGAAGCGGCCTTGGGCCTCGGGATTTCAGTGGGTCCGCTGCTGGGCGGTGAGTTAGGCTCCATTTCCTGGCGTGGTCCGTTTTTCGGTGTAGCCGGACTAATGGTCGTGGGATTTTTGTTCATTACGTTTATGCTGCCTTCGATTCCAAAGCCCAAAAAACGCGGTTCCATTGCCGATCCGTTCAAAGCGCTTAGTTATCCAGCTTTACTCACGCTCGGTATTGTAGCGTTGTTATATAACTTTGGATTTTTTACGTTGATGGCGTATTCTCCATATGTAATGCATCTGGACGAGCATGGTTTGGGTTATGTATTTTTTGGCTGGGGAATTATGCTAGCCTTTACCTCGGTGTTTGTAGCACCAAAGATTCAAGCACGCTTGAGCGTGGTATCTTCCATTAGTATCATGCTGACGCTATTTGCCATTGATTTAGGTGTTATGGCGATTGGGACGGTAGCTGGCTCGCCAACGACTGTCATTGTCGCCGTCATTGTAGCTGGTATTTTTCTGGGGATTAACAATACATTGATTACAACTGCTGTTATGCAGGCTGCTCCAGTGGAGCGCTCGACAGCATCTGCGGCCTACAGCTTCATGCGTTTTTTGGGTGGGGCCATTTCGCCGTGGCTTGCAGGGAAGCTGTCAGAGTGGTACTCAGCAGAAACCCCGTTTTATTTTGGAGCATTGATGGTACTGATTGGTGTAGTTGTGCTGATCGGACGTCGTCGACATATGCAGGATATTCAGGTGGATGCACACTAAGATCGAACTTCTGAGGAGGAAAAAGAGGATGAGCGAATACAAACATATTCTGGTCGCAATTGATGGTTCGGAACACGCGATGAGGGCGTTGGAGACCGCCAAAACGTTGTCTAAGCAGCTTCAGGGGAACCCGCATCTGACTGTATTGCATGTAAACCCGGCTTTATCCATGAATGAGCCTCCGATTGGGGTCGATGTGGATGAGCAGATCGAAGAAGAAGGTCGTCATATCCTGGAACCTGCATCCGACTATTTAAAGGACGCGGACATCCCTTGCCGTATGTTGGCGGGTCATGGTAATCCGGCGAGTATCATTTGTGAAATTGCAGATCAGGAAAAGGTGGATCTGATCATTATGGGAACACGGGGAAAAGGACTTGTTTCTGAAATGATACTGGGCAGCGTGAGCCATCATGTGATTCAGCATGCACCTTGTCCGGTGCTGACGGTAAAATAGATGGTAAAAGAGACGTTAATATAGAGAAAAGGAGGAAAAAGCATGCAGCAGCATTTATTTATTGGAGGAGAATGGAAGGTAGCTTCAACGTACACGACGTTGAAATCACCGTATTCCGGGGAAATCATTGCTGAGGTGGCAGAGGCCACGCCAGAAGATGTCAAGGCTGCTATTCAGGCGGCTTCTGATGCACGCTCGGAGATGCGGGCCATGCCAGCGCACCAGCGGTCAGCCATTTTGGAGAAGCTGGCTGACCTGCTGGAAGAGCGGCGTGAGGATGCAGCGCGCATCATTGCATGCGAAGCGTCAAAACCATGGAAAGCTGCGCTGGCGGAGGTTGACCGGACGGTGCAAACCTACAAGTTCGCAGCTGAAGAAGCCAAACGGATTCACGGGGAAACCATTCCGCTGGATGCCGCACCGGGCGGCGAGGGCCGTATGGCCTACACGCTCAAAGAACCTGTCGGAGTAGTAGGAGCTATTACACCATTTAACTTCCCGATGAATCTGGTCGCTCATAAAGTGGGTCCCGCGCTGGCAGCAGGCAATACAGTCGTATTAAAGCCTGCGGAGCAGACGCCGTTGTCGGCTTACCTAATCGCGGAGCTGCTAGAGCAGGCTGGATTGCCTGCGGGCGCTCTTAACGTGATCAGCGGCGATGGTAAAACCAATGGCGACGTACTTGTCACTGATCCGCGCGTCAGCTATATCACTTTTACCGGTAGCCCGGCGGTCGGTACAGAAATTCGCTCCAAGGCTGGCTTGAAGCGGGTCACGCTGGAGCTGGGTTCCAACGCGGCCGTTATTATCGACCGTGATACGGATGTGGAAGCGGTCATCGACCGTTGTGTGAGTGGAGCCTTTGCCAATCAAGGGCAGGTGTGCATATCAGTTCAACGTATTTACGTTGTCGATGAACTGTATGATACCTTTGTATCCCGATTTATAGAAGCAACTCAACGTTTAAAAATGGGAGATCCGCTAGAGCCGGACACGGATGTATCCGCGCTTATTTCAGCCAAGGATGTCGAACGTGTCCGTGAGTGGCTGGAAGAA
This sequence comes from Paenibacillus sp. EKM206P, assembly GCF_011066155.1. Classification (NCBI taxonomy): domain Bacteria; kingdom Bacillati; phylum Bacillota; class Bacilli; order Caryophanales; family Paenibacillaceae; genus Paenibacillus; species Paenibacillus sp. EKM206P. The sequence goes on from NZ_JAAMNQ010000005.1 coordinate 351,640, forward strand.
GCCGTTCAAGCAGGTGCGAGGATCGCTCTGGGTGGTCAAGCCAAGGGAGGTATTTTGGAGCCGACGGTTTTGCTTAATGTGGACCCGACTTCCAAGGTATCCTGTCGTGAAGTGTTTGCCCCGCTTGTGCTGATTCATTCTGTTAGCTCTATAGATGAAGCCGTAAACCATGTGAATGATTCGATCTATGGCCTGCAGGCGGGAATTTACACACGTAATATCACGACTGCGCTGGATGCAGCAGACAAGCTTGAGGTTGGCGGCGTGGTGATCAATGACATTCCAAGCTTCCGTGTCGACCATATGCCGTATGGTGGTGTGAAGCAAAGTGGCACCGGACGCGAAGGCGTAAAGTATGCCATGGAAGAAATGCTGGAAACAAAGCTGATCGTTATTAAACGGTAGTAGTTATATAAAAGCCTATCTGATGGACATAGATAATACGTTTTGCGTATGTCTGTTCATTAGATAGGCTTTTTTGGCACCTTCTACGTGATTATCAGATGAAAATAAAGTGTTTTCTTAGTGCTAGATTAAGATAAGGCTCTTTTAAATCACTACTGCTACCCGCGTATGTTCTTTAATTAATATTTAAAAATGGAATATAATGAAGGATGGTCGTAGCCCCAAAAAGACAATAACAAAATAGACCTAGCCAAATGATTTTTTAAAAAAGGCAGTGCCTGAGAAGGGTTATGAAATTAAAGTATCAAAGATCTTTCAAGGCTAAACGTAAAATGAGGATGGTGCAGCAACCAGAGTAGGCTTAATCTCCCATGAGTTCTTCCCAAAAGGGAGCGACAAGCCACTAAACCCTTTGAAATTGCACGTTTCTCCTTGGAAGTTTACAGCAACAAGGAATTCACCCCAAAAAAGGTTGTTTTAGTTCATTCAAATGATTAAACTAACGGTTAACAGTAGGTTCAAGTAATCGATGAGATGAAGAGGGGGAAACCGAAATGAAGACGATCAAGTGCATGATGGACCACCTGTACTGGGCGGACGGACGCATCTTGGACGCGCTCGAGGAGAGTGAGACGAAGAACAAGGACCTTCTGAAGCTGGTTCGGCACGTCGCGGTCGCGGAACGAGTCTGGCTGTCCCGATTGCAGGGCAAGGGCAGCGCGCAATATTCGTTGTGGGAGGAAGCTGAAGACCTGTCGGCGATCCGGACGATGTTCGAAGAAAACGCCGAACAATATCGTGTCTATATCGAAGGGCTCGAGGAATCCGAGTTGGATGAGATGATCGACTATGCGAACCAGAGCGGGGTTCCGTTCCGAACGTCCGTCCGGGACAGCCTGTTGCAGGTCCTCTTACATGGACAATATCACCGGGGACAGATCAACCGGGCACTTCGGATCGAATCGGCAGAGCCTGCCCAAGTCGATTACATCACGTTCGCGAGGCTCTGAAAAGTTCCGCATTGAGAAGGAATGGAAACGCAGTAAAACCGAAATATCCTACTGCACAAGAAATGGCAAAGGTAACTCAGGATGAACTTAGGCAAACTCTAATTGCGATTGGAGCAAAATCGGCTGCTACAAAGCCTCCACGGTTTTAGCAGAGCTGTTTAGGATCAAAGAGAGCCCACACCCTTATAAATTGGAAAATTAATTTGCTTCCAAATACGGTTATGGGCTTATTGATAAAGCGTATTTAGCTTGAGTTTTAGACCGTTGGTACTGTTCCGCCGTCAATATTATATTCACTTCCTGTAATAGAAGCGGCCCGGTCAGATACCAGAAAAGCAACAAGCTCAGCGACTTCTTCTGGTAGTCCTGGACGACCAATTGGAATTCCTCCCAACGAGTCCATCAGTTGCTTTAATGCACTTTCTCGGTCACCTGTCGTCTCAGCAATCCGATCAATCAAACTTTGTGCTGCCTTCGTTTCGATAAAGCCTGGCGCAACTGTATTAATACGAATGCCTTGAGGCGAAAACTGCTTGGCTAACCCTTTGCTGTAAGTAGTTAAAGCTGCTTTGGCTGCAGCATAAGCCAATGTTGCATCATATAGCGGCAAGCGACGTTGAATGGATGAAATATGAATAATAACACCGGCTTCCTTTTCAACCATAGCCGGCAGCAGTCCACGGTCTAAACGGACAGCAGCAAACAGATTGGCGTTAAAAGTTTGCTGCCAATGCTCGTCTGTCAAGATAAGGGCTCCCCCGGATGGGGCTGACGAGCCTCCAACATTGTTGACAAGAATATCTACACCGCCTAGGCGCTCAAGAACGCTGGTTACCACTTTATCTACACCTTCAGGCGTACTAATATCGGCTGGAATAAATAGATCCGGATTTTCTAAATTAACTGGAGTAGTTCGAGCCGTAGTAATTACAGTAGCACCTGCAGCCGTAAGTCTCTTAGCAATAGCCTCTCCCATTCCTTTGGTACCGCCTGTGACCAAGGCCTTTTTACCTTTAAACTCACTTACAATGTTTTCTAATTGAAAACTCATGCGAATAATTCCTCCTGATTTTCACAATGTGGTTGAGAACTACCTCTAGGTATCTTCACTCCGAGTTCACTTGTTTTGCGAACCTTACACACTATCGACAATGATACCTCGGTACCGCCCTCCGCGCAGTCGATGCTTTAGGGCTTTTTGATAGGCTGGACTAAAGTACCAAGCTTGTGCTTCCTCAAAAGTGGGGAATTCCAGGATGGCCAACCCTTCAATATCGGGTCCTTCGAGGACCAGGTATGCGCCATACATTGCTAGGGGTTTGACGGAATGTCCCGCCAAACCTGCCGGTGCCAACTGAGAATAGAGTTGGAGTTCAGTTTGATCGGTACTCTGTTCACGTATAAAAACAACATAAGCGGACATATACGGTTTTCCCTTTCTTGTTTTTTCAGGATTTTGCAAAATCCTCTTTTAATTACTTTATGGGAGTGTAATAATCAGTTCTTTAATTTTATTGTTGTTTACTAGAAATTGATGTTTGAGTAGGAGTGGATCGGGAAGATTCGATTTATCAAAGTCTCCGTCTACTTTCGCAGTTACGACGACGGTATTAATTGTGTCATCCGTATCCACGATCTCGAAGGTGACATTCGGCCCCAATATTTCTGCTTCACACCATGATTTTATGGCTTCCATACCTTTGATTTCGCGATGATTATCCAAGATCAACGCATCTTTATCGAAAGCGGAAGTAAATGTTTCAAGCCGGGATTTGTTCGCTGATGTAAAGTAAGTTTCTACTGCTGGTGGCATGGGTCTATGTGGATTCATTGATTCTTCAACCTCCTATGGTGAGTATGTTGTGAGCGATAACTTCAAACTCATCATAGCAGTGATAATATGACTACATGGTGTCATATTATAGAGGATCATTTAAATTTCTTTTCATCGTTTCTAAATGAGACAATATTCTTGTACGTACTTGTTCGGGGCTAACCTTTATAAGGAGGGGACCAAAGGACAGCAGATAACTGTCCAGCCAATTGCCTACGGGAAATTGTGCCGTGACGGTATAAGAGCCGTCTTCCTTCTGAGTAATTGTTTTCTCGGCAAATTCATCGTATACGCGGTAAGCACCTTGAGCAGAAATGTGAAGAGTTACTTCAATGGTATCAAGCAAATTGTTCATTTTTGTATCTGTAGATGCTACGACCGTTCTTGGCTCATAACTAATTTCGGAAACTATAATCTCTTTCATTCGGCTAATCTTAAATACACGATGACTTTCGGTATTTAAACAGTAACCTTCCACATACCAGGATTTATCTTTAAACAATAGCTTGGCAGGTTCGACGCTACGATAACTCTGTTCCCCGGCGACGTTATAATAGCGGAACTTTATAACATGGTTTGTAATTATTGCGTTGCGTATGAGTGTAAATAGCTGTCTCTGACTGTTTTGGCTTCCCCATGGCGAAAAATCTACCTCGATCCAGTTACCCATGTCTTTTTTAAAAAGCCTACTCAATTTGTTCAGCACTTCTTCTACCTGTGGAATGGTAGCGGTGGCCACACTCTGAAGGGCCATTAAGATATCATCTTGTTCCTGCTCGGACAGTAAAGAGGTGTTAAAGACATAACCCTCCATCAATGATATTCCGCCACCCTTGCCTCTACTGCTGTAGATGGGAATCCCAGCTGCGCTTAAGACATCTATGTCCCGATAAATGGTTCGTGTGGAAACCTCAAAATGTTCTGCCAATTCATCAGCAGTCACTTTTTTCTTATGGAGTAACATATAAACGATTTCAAAATGTCTGCTTAACGGCATACGCTTCACCTCTCTCGGTAGCATACACCTTATAACATGACATTATAAAGTCATATTAAGTGATTGCTCTACATCACACCCTAATGTGCATCAACTGGGGTACTTTATTTTCTTTGAACAGCGATAATAACACTGCCTTTGGATCAGATGTTTAAATAATTTTTTTGACAAGTTGAACAAAAAGCCCTTGCATAGTAAAAAGGAATATACTATACTGAGGCCAATTGAGTTAGTGATTGATCAATTACTAACTCAATTAACAAGCAATGGAGGTGCTATTCATGAGCAGGATACCGCTCAAGGTTACTCAAACGTATCTTTATCGGAACTATGGATTGAGCATATTCAGTTAATTGAAGGTGTACAAAATTAAGTAATTGATCAATCACTTACTTTAAAGTAAACGGAGGAAAACCAATGAAACATTTTATTATTTACGCACATCCATCTGAGGGAAGTTTTAATCATGCGATTTTGAACACAGCAGTCGAGGGGCTAAAGCAAAAAGGACATGATGTGGTTGTTCGTGATCTATATGCAATCAATTTTCAACCTGTGGTTAGCAGCAGCGAGGTCATTGGAGGCATTGGAGAGGATGTTGTACGGGAGCAGGAGTATTTGCAATGGGCAGAGGTAATCACCTTTATTTATCCTATTTGGTGGACGGGGATGCCAGCCATTATGAAGGGCTATATAGACCGCGTATTCTCTTACGGATTTCCTTATAAATATGTAAATGGAGTGCAGATGGGATTACTCAAGGGAAAGAAAGCCATTATCCTCAATACACAAGGAAAATCACATGCGGAATATGCCAGCAATGGCATGGATCAAGCCCTTCGCCTGACGTCCGACAAAGGTATATTTGAATACTGTGGACTTGACGTCATGTATCATCTATTTTTCGAGTCGGTACCTCAATCTGATGAAGATACGCGTAAAGAGTGGCTTAACCAGATTGCAGACATGGCTAGCAAATCCTAATATTTATGTTCAGAGCCAGTGGCTAACCCAAAAGACATCGCGTGCATTTGCAGGCGACGCCTTTTGGTTGGTCCAATATTGAATGTCACTTCAGTAGTGGTCGCGAAATGTGGTTGTAACGGCCCCATCGAACGATGAGAAGAATGTTTTGACAAGGCATCATATGTGCAAACGTACTCGTTGGAATGGGCAATGTTGCTACAAATCGAGATAATGCATCTTAGAGAATTTAGTTAATCAATTGAAACAATTTGCCATGCGCCATCTTTATCTTTTTCAAAGTAGAAGGTATATCGTATATCGGGTGAATATCCTTCTTCATTATTCAGCCGTTCCCCTACAACGGGTATCAATGTCCGATTATTTTCTTTTATAGCTCCAGCAATACCAGTAAACTTCACCGGATGATCGAAGAGGTAATCGTGACCTGTTCCAACGTCTGGACCGAGCGTAGCATGGAATTGTTCCAAATCTTTTGACACGAAGGCAGCTATTACTGCTTTGAGTTTTGTTATCATGGCATCTTCAATTAGAGGATCTTTAACATCATTCCATTTGATCTCGTCTAAGCTTTGCAGGGCGGCTGGTTGATCTGTTCCTTCTTTGACTACCGTTTCTGAGGTTGTTGGTACTGTTTCATTGGTAGATGTATCTGTTGTTTCCTGCTTTCCACAACCAGCAAACACACTTACACTTACGGAAAGTATAAGAATAGAAAAAATTTGAGCAGGTTTGTTCATATTAGGTTCACACATCCTTTCTCTATCTATAAAACGAATACTATTTTTTTATGAGGAGAAGATGTAATGAAATGACGAAAAACTGACGAAAAGAAAAAGTATAGGATGTTTTACTACAGAAAAATGAATAAATAAATGAAATGACCTTCTCTAATTAAAGAAGGCCATTTTTTAATTCAGGAACCAATATTAAATGTAGCACTGCCTTTTGCTATAGGCGTTCTCGCTTGTAAGTCATTCAGTGGGTCTTTATACCTGGTTTGGAATTTTCGCATGGACGTTTTTGCATTTTGTCGGTTAGCTATGATGCTGCGTATCACGGTTCAAAAGTAGCTGTACATGATGAAATCACTGGTGTATATCTATGTAGGGTATCAAGCTGTGGTTATAGCATTTTTTTGAGCTGGGATATACGGGCTTGGGAAACCTCAAGTATTTTGGCATATTCGTGCTGTGCTGCATTGGGGTGCTTTTGCATTAATTCTTTTAGACTTTCGATCATCTGTTGTGTCGATCGCCGCAGACGTTTGGACTCTTTATTAGATCGTTGTGAGTTGGATAAAGCTGATTTGGCTGGTCTTAGGACTGGGCTGAAATTTACCCCCTTCTTTAAACTCTCAATACATTCCCCGCAAATAAAGCTGTCTCTAAAATAAGTTAATTGTTCTGTTGAACCACACATTTTACACGTCACCCCAGTATATTTTCGAAAGGCGAGAATACCAGTTTCCTCATCTGCAAAAATCTCAACAGGATCACCCACATTATAATCCATGGAAATTCGCATTTCTTTGGGAATAACGATACGGCCTAACGCATCTAGGGGACGTGTCATACCTGTACTTTTCAAATGATAACCTCCTTTTTTATATCCTTATAATACTAAATAGTTATGATAAAAAAGAATAGGCTTAGAGAAGCAATCGCATATATTTAGTAAACTGTTGAAAAGTATACAAGTAATTACCAATATGTGTTTATTTATTGAGGGGTGTGTGAGGGTAATTATAAAGAATTACCGATATATATTCATAAATAATATTCTAGTTGGCAATAAAATTTTTAGTAATACCGGATAAGGAGCAAGCTGTGGTGGCAATCGATTCCCATGCTGTATGAGGTGGCGTTTGGTGTGTAGAATTGGATGCAATATAAGGCGGTGCGGGTATGAACTCGATTAGCACGTGAAGGTCTTCAGACCGACCAGATTGTGGACGATATTATCAGCCATGTTGACGATTTTGGTTATGAGGCACAAATGCCCACGTTCTATTTTCTGTCCGGACTGACGGGCAATAAGAAGGTTGCCTCGCTGCTGTAAGGTAGTAGGAATCTTAATTTTGCACTCTTTACTATGAAAACTTATACTTATCGTTAAAGCTGACTTGAAGAGAAAATATAAGAATGAGGAGGGGAATAACCATGTACTCCATTAAAGAAGTTCAAATCAAGAGCGGATTGCCCGCATCTACCCTTCGTTATTATGAAAAAGAAGGCATATTACCTGATGTCGGTCGGGATGAAGGGGGAAGAAGGGTATATACCGAAAAACAAATCGATTGGATCAGGTTCCTTATGGCTATGAAAGATACAGGGATGACCATTGAAGAAATTAAGGCATACCTTGAGCTAAATGTAAAAGGAGAAGCCACAATCCAAGAGAGAAGAGATTTCCTTGTAGCCCACAAAAAGAAGGTGGAGGAACATGTGGCACAAACGCAGCACAATTTGGAGAAAATTATTCAAAAGATAGCTTTTTATGATCGTGTGGTTATGGGAAAAAGCCTCTCTTAGGTATCGTTTGATCTGTAAATAGTGGTTAAGTCAAATCGAATATATGGAGCCCCCAGCATATTTGAAAATGCTCGTTGGTGGGCTTTTTTTTGCATAGTTATCTAAAGATGCCGATTGTAGGTCGCAAGTATGAAAAATGGTTGGTAAATGAGCGGTTCACAATGCGCTTATAGGGTAAAAGTGTAGTACCAAGGTGGGCAAGTGGGGGCGTTGACTCTCACGCCACGTGAGACTGTAGACTGTCAAGCAAGGGAGGTGAAGCGGAATGGCTTATACGGTGAAGGAAGTATCTAATCTGTCGGGAATCAGCGTACGAACCTTGCATTATTATGATGAAATAGGATTGCTGAAACCGCATCATATTGGAAATAATGGATATCGCTATTACGAACAGGAACAACTGTTGAGGCTTCAGCAAATCATGGTATATAGGGAACTGGATTTGCCTTTATCTGAAATTGGAAATATGCTGGAGCAAACCAAGGAACAAAAGGCCGAGGTTTTGCAAGAGCATCGAGCCAAGGTCGAGGCCAAAGTCTTCCGCTTGCATACTCTCCTACAAACCATCGACGAAACGGTGGCTCATTTGAAAGGGGAACAAGCAATGAAACCAGAGCAAATGTACCAAGGGTTTAACCCGGAAAAGCAGGAAATGTATGAACATGATTTGACAGACCGTTATGGTCAAGAGGCTCAGAAAACAATTCAGGAGAGCAAGACGGCGACGGAGAACTGGAGCAAAGAGGATTATTTGGATTCACAGGCAGAGGCTGACCAGATTCATCGACGGCTGGCTGAAGCCATGAATAAAGGATTGAAGCATAACAGTGAAGAAGTACAGGCGCTGATCCGCCGTCATCTTCAATGGGTAAGCCGATTTTATACTCCTACCGCAGAAATTTATAGCGGGCTGGGAGACTTGTATGTCGAGCATGAGGATTTCAATAAAATGTATGAAGGCTATCGCCCCGGGCTGGCTGAGTATTTGCGAGACGGAATGAAGGTGCTGGCCGAACGGGAATTAAACTAGCAACAGCTGATGAAAGGGCTTAAATGATATGAAAAAGAGGTGAACAACAAGCCGATTTGACGGCCTGCTGTTCACCCTTTTTTTGTGTAAAACAGCTTACATGCTGCTTGGTACTGTTCTCATGCCTTGCTGACTGCTGTTTCCGAACTGCTGCATGTTACCACTGCCTGCAAAATGCTGTCCGGTCGACCCCATATGCTGCGGAAAGCTGTGATTCATATGGCTTCCTGCACTAAAGGTGGATGGTTGCATACTACGGGAAGCATAGTTATCGCCAAATCCAGGCTGAGTCATTTGGCTGCTCGAGCGGATAGTGTTTTCCAGCTGACTACACAGTTGAATAACTTGTTGGTATTGTTGCATAGCTTTTTGGTGGTCCTGGATTGCGGTTTGGATCATTTGAGCTGCATTACGTTCACGTTGCATCAGGTTTTCAAGGCTGGATGCATTTTGTTGCTCTTGTTGCAGCAACTGCTGATACATGGCGGTTCCTTGCTGTGTTTGTTGTGCCAATTGCTGAATAATTTGTTCACATTGATGAAGTTGTTGTTGTGGAGCCATGTTGTTGAACATTGATCATCAATCTCCTTCGCCGGATAGTTTTGGGTTTCAGACCCTCCTATATTGTGGCGAAGGAAGACGATATATATGCGCTATTTTTGGTTATAGGCTGGCTAACAGAATAGCCGTAAATTCCTCTAGGAATACACGATCTTCGTGATCAAAACGACCTTTAAGTGGGCTGTCAATGTCCAGCACTCCTATCAGCTCCCCATTCTTGACAAGGGGAATAACGATTTCACTATTGGAAGCAGCGTCACAGGCAATATGTCCTGGAAACGCATGTACATCATCTATAACAAGCGTTCGTTGTTCTGCTGCTGCGGTACCGCATACGCCACGTCCCAATGGAATCCGTATACATGCAGGTAAGCCCTGGAAAGGACCAAGTACAAGCTCAGTGCCATCATAAAGATAGAAACCGCTCCAGTTAATATTTGGAAGGAAGTGACCGAGTAATGCTGAAGCATTTGCCAGATTAGCAATGGTATTGGATTCATCATGAATCAGTGCCCGGAGTTGCCCGAGAACGGATTCGAATTGTTCATGACGTGTGCCTTCGTAAGGTATAGTTTGAAACATGTAGAGTTCACGCTCCTAACATTAAATTTTCACATGAAGTGCTGTATAAATCGCCAAAAATAGGTAATTATGCAATTCGCTTTTACCATTGGTTAATTAATTTAAGATATAACGATTGTGTATATTCAGTCAAGTGGAAAACTATACGTTTTAGCGGGGCAAACAATATCGAAAGTAAATTCAGCAAGGGTTGCCCTCATCTGTTTCCAGCTTATCCTCTATGGGTAAAAACAGTGTAACATGGTTGGCCTAGGCCAGGGAGGAGTTACAATTATGCATGCAGATGTTCAGAACTTGTTTATCCGTATACAGATGCTTTCTTATGCACATCAGAACGATCTCACGATAAGAGATATTCAACCTGTGTTGGAAGAGCGCGGTTACCGTGTAGGAGAACGTGAGGTCAAGCAGGAGCTTGAAAACCTGACGCAGGAAAACTTTCTGACACCGCATGATGATATGTACAGCATTACCGGTGCAGGGATCGATGAATTACAGGAAATTCAGTCGATGCTGGACGTACTGTACAAGGATGTTGTGAAGAAACCGACGCGCACCGCAGTTTAATCTTTTATAAAAATAGAAGATGCCCTTCTAATTCCTAATCCTAGGAACAGAAGGGCATCTTCTATATATATAAGTTTCTCAGCTTTAAATAAGGTTGTGTTTGTTGAAGGTGTATGCTTAAATGTAGCGTATATTTATTGTCATTTTAAATGCTGGAAGGATGATTAAACATGTGTGCATATGCATGTAAGGGGCATATACCACCGCTGGAGAGTCCGCGTCTTCGGCTGCGAAGAATGGAAAGCGGAGATGTGGCTACCATGTTCGCTTGCTGGTCTGACCCGGAGGTTCACCGTTATATGAACCTTTCTGGTATGTCAGGACGTGAGGACGCAGAGGATATGATTGAGCTGTTGAATGAGCTGGCGAAGACGGAGGATGCGCTGCGCTGGGGAATAGAGCTGAAGGAGAACGGGCAGTTGATTGGAAGCTGTGGTTTTAATTATTGGCAGACAGCGGGAGCTTATAAAGCTGAGATTGGTTATGAGATAGCCAAGCCTTATTGGCGACAGGGTTACATGACCGAGGCGCTACGCTTGGTGCTGTCATTCGGGTATAACACGATTCGGTTGAATCGGATCGAAGCGCTGGTGGACCCGCGCAATACAGGCTCGCAAGCTCTGCTGTCCTCGATGGGCTGGACACAGGAAGGACTGTTGCGGCAGGTACAGCATACATCTACAGGCTTTAAGGATATGCTGATGTATTCTTTACTGCATGAAGAATGGCTCAGACTGGAGGCACAACGAAATGCTGTTTCAGTATAACGGCGGTTCATCACCACTGCACAGGCTAGGGCCGTTAAGTAAGCTAATATGGGTGGGATGCTTTAGCCTCCTGTCGATGGTTTGGGATTCGACGCTGCGGGAAGCAGTTCTCTTGGCTGTACTGATTGCTGTGGCTGGCTTGGGCGCACGTTTGACCTTAGCACGCCAGCTTCGGGCTATGTCGTTCCTAATTGGTTTAGGTATTCCGTATTTTATATTGTCTATCCTAGCGATTCGAGAAGGACATCCCGTGGCTTCATGGGGACCCATTGTCATTACAGCAGAGGGACTGGATATCGCAGGGGCGTTAACGTTGCGGATTTTTGTGTTGTTTTTGGCATCTTATATCTATCTCTCGACGACCGATCCCCGAGATTTTGTGCAGGCACTGAATCTGCGCTTGCGTGTTCCTTATCGGTTTGCGTTCGGTATTTCAGTGGCACTGACGTTTCTCCCCTTATTGGAAGAAGAAGGGCTAACGATTATGGCAGCGCGGCGTGTTCGTGGACAGGAACCACCGCGAGGGTGGAGCCATCGATTATCATGGTGGAGCGGGTATGCGGCTGCCGTATTGGTGAATGCTGTAAGACGGGTTCAGCAGACGGCGCTGGCTATGGAGGGCAAAGGTTTCGGCGCTTATGCGGAACGGACCTATCTTCGTACACTGAAGAATGGGCGTTTAGGCAACTTATGTGCTGTGACTGCTGTAGTAGCTACGGCTGTTTTAGGGTGGAACTTATAAAGTGAAGCCTCTTATTTTTGTTTTTATTGTCAACCTTTTAAATATAATTAGGTTGACAATGAGGCTGCAGATGAATACATTTATACAGTAGCAGCTTGTATAAGGATCAGAGCTGCAATCTTATAGATTAGATAGGGAGAGGAGTCAAGAATACATATGAAGGAATCTCGTATGTTTGCAAAGTTTACAACGCTGGATATCGTACTCATGGCGATGCTGGCCACGTTGAACGGCGTCATGACTGTGTATTTGTCGATCATTAACAAAACATTAAACAGTCTGGGAGGGCCTATCGCAACTTCCGCTATTGTCGGTCTGTACATGATATACGGTTTGTTGGCCTATTATATTATTCGTAAGCCGGGTACGGCGGTTATTGCTTATGCTTTTGGTGCGGTAGTGCAGTCTTTTATGGGCTCTGCCTATGGAATTGCTTCTATTATTGCGGCGGCTGTCTGCTATATGATTGCGGCTGAGTTGGTATTTGCCTTGTTGCGGTATCGGCGCTGGAACGCGGTTTCGCTGATGCTAGTGGGTGGGGCTATGGTTCCGCTGTGGTTTATTGTGGCAGCCAATTTGTTTGGCTATATGCATTGGGGGTGGAAGGTGCTGACGATTGCACTGGTCGTTCGTATCCTGAGCGGCATTGTCCTGTGCGGTCTGCTGACGAAAGTGCTGGGCGATGCCTTAAATCGTACGGGACTGTTAAAACGGTTTGAACTGGGACGTGCTTCACGTGCATAGCCGTGGGTGGCTATGCACGTGGTTATATCTTTAACAATGGGGATCGAGGATATCTCAGTTATGAATGAACATAGCGATGATAATTTGAACAGTAAAATAGCCGTATCCTTGAAGAATTTTGGCTATCGGTATGATGATCAGGTGGAGCCAGCGTTATATGGCCTGACACTGGACATTGCGGTGGGCGAGCATGTAGCCATTGTCGGAGCCAGCGGAAGTGGAAAGTCTACGCTATGCCAGCTGCTTCATGGCGGGTTATCCCGTTCTGGCGAGGGCGAACGAACGGGTGAGCTGACCGTGTACGGGATGGACCCCGATACCGCCGATCTGGCTACTGTCGCCACCACTGTCGGCGTCGTTCTTCAGGACCCGGATGCTCAACTGGTGCAAGGAATCGTCGAAGACGAGATTGCTTTTGGGCCGGAGAACCTGCGCGTGCCTCCGGCAGAAATAGCGCAGCGCATTGCCGCTGCGCTGGAGGCCGTCGGCCTAGCTCCCGAGCGCGACTCCTTCGTGCGGCGCCTCTCGGGAGGCCAGCGCCAACGCACCGCGATTGCAGCGGTACTGGCGTTGGAAGCGCCGCTGGTCGTGTTCGACGACGCAGCTGCGCAGTTAGACCCGCCGGCTGTCTGCGACTTCGTCCTGTTATGTCGGCGGCTCCATGCCGAAGGCCGGACGGTAGTTACCGCGTCCGGCCGCATAGACGATGGCGCGCGGGCAGCGCAGCGCATCATCGTCCTGAAGGGCGGGACCGTGCAGCTGCAGGGTCCGCCCGAAACGCTGCTGCGCGAACATGGTGCGCAGCTGGCCGCCTTGGGGCTGCTCCCCTCTCCTACAGGAAGGGGAGACATGCCGCGTGACCCGGGAGTGAATCCCGGGTCAGCGGCGGACCGCGCTGGACAGCCGTTGCTGGAGGTGAAGGGATTGCCCTTCACCTACCCCGGCAGCCAGCGCCCGGCGCTCAAGGGCGTGAGTCTTGCCCTTGCACCTGGCGAACGAGCCGTGCTGTTGGGCGAGAACGGCTCAGGTAAAACCACGCTCGGCAAGCTGCTCATGGGCCTACTCCCTGCACCGAAGGGGTGCATGTGGTGGGAGGGGCAGGATATGGCGAAGCTGCCCATTCACCAGCTGGCTACCGAAATCGGCTATGTGTTCCAGCAGCCAGAGCATCAGTTTGCAGCTGCAACGGTGTGGGAAGAGTGCTTGTATAACGTGCGCGCCAAGCTTGGTTTACGGAACGGGGAGCCAGTTCCCGCCGCATATGTGGAACGGGCGCATCATTTGCTGGCCGCCGCCAGGCTGAACCACAGGCTAGAGGCTTCGCCATACCTGTTAAGTGGAGGCGAAAAAAGGCTTTTGAGCGTTGCGGCACAGTTCATCCTACCCAAAAAGCTTTACATTTTGGATGAGCCAACTGCGGGAACGGATTACGAAGGGGCAAACATCCTGCTCCATATGTGCACAGAGCAGTCTGCTGAAGGCGCGGCTTTTTTGATCATTACCCACGATTTGCAGATAGCTGAACGCTTTGCCGACCATGTTCTTCGTATGGAAGAGGGATATCTCTATAAAACGGAAGATAGCGGGAGTTATCATACGATTACAGTTGACAAAAATTAAGGATATGTAGACAATAATATATTATACATCGTACACAACAGGCGGCCTATATAGGTCGCCTGTTTACGATTAACAGTGTGGGTAATCATCCATCTGAGAGGGAAAACTGCACAGATACAACACAGTTTGTACAAGGAAAGGATTTGTGATTTGCTTGGGAAACGATAAACCTATGAAGCGCGGACTCGTGCTGACAGGTATTCTATTGGCCACCTTTCTGGCCGCGATTGAAGGAACGGTTATCGGTCCAGCGGGACCGACAATTGTGAGTGAACTGGGCAGTGTGAATTTGCTCAGCTGGATTTTTACGGCATATTTACTGACGATGGCTGTGACCACACCTATTTTCGGAAAGCTTAGCGATTTGTTTGGACGAAAACCCATTTTTTTAATCGGTTGTTCGTTGTTTGTACTTGGCTCTTTACTTTGTATGATAGCTGGTACTATGGAGCAGCTTATTATCTACCGGGCCATTCAGGGGATTGGTGCGGGTGGTGTCATTCCCGTTACCTTTACCATCATCGGTGATATATACAAAATGGAGGAACGTGGCAAAGTCCAAGGCATGATCAGCTCAGTATGGGGAATTTCTTCCCTGATCGGGCCTCTCTTGGGTGGTTATGTGGTTACCTATTTTGGCTGGGAGTGGATTTTCGGCTTTAACGTTCCCTTTGGATTGCTGGCTATGTTCTTCATCGCCCGTTACTTGCGGGAACAGGTAAGCAAGCGTACCGCGCGTATCGACGTGCCGGGAGCAGTGACCTTTACCATCGGGATGACGGCCCTCTTGCTCGTATTGGCACTGGGCGGACAGTATATCGGTTGGGCTTCTCCTGAATTGCTGGCCTTGGCTACCGTAGCCATTTTGTTCCTGATTCTGTTTTTGGTTATCGAAAAACGCGCCCAGGAACCGATGGTGCCACTAAAGCTATTTCGGATACGGGATATCGCTTTTTCCTGTGCCGCAGCCCTGTTAGTCAGCACACTGCTGATCGGACTGACTAGCTATCTTCCACTATGGATTCAAGGTGTATACGGTGGGGATGCCGCTTCATCTGGTCTCGCATTGGCTCCAATGTCCATAGGCTGGCTATTTGGCTCTATGATCGGAGGACGCATTTTGCTGACGCTGGGCTCGCGTCGAACCTCATTGATTGGACTGACCCTGATTGTATTGGGAGCCTTCGTCATGACCTTGATGGGCCAAACGGCTCCGATCTGGCTGCTCTTCCTGTCTACATTGTTGTATGGACTGGGATTCGGTTTCTCGATAACTGTGTTTACGATTATTGCCCAGTCCTCGGTCGGGTTCCAGTTGCGTGGCGCGTCTACAGCTTTGAATACATTCCTGCGCACGTTGGGGCAAACGATCGGGGTTGCTGCCTTCGGTTCATGGCTGAATTATCGCATTGCTGCCCAGACAGCAGAAGGACAGCTTACACAGCAAGGGGTTACGCAGGAGGATATTAACGGTCTGCTTGCACCTCATGCTTCACAGAGTCTAAGTGACAAGGTTGCCGGATTGCTTCGTTCTGTACTGGAAAACAGTCTGCATTCCCTGTTCGTTATCATGGTCGTTATTGCAGTGATTAGCTGGTTTGTCGTGCTCGGACTGCGGAACCGTCCGCCGGGTACGGAAGAAGAGGCAGATCAGCGCGTAAAGACACCACAAAGAGAACACGCATAAAAAATAATATAAATCTTTCATTATAAAAGAGATAGCCCGGACCTTTGAATAAAAGTCCGGGCTATCTCTTTATTCAAAGGTCTCTCCTCCTAATGATTCAACAAAAAAACACCTCGCATAGGACCAATAAATTTCCCAGCATACAAAAAGGAAATAAAAATCCCCTTGAGACTGCGATATATTCATATGGTATAGGTAACAAAATAGTAAAAAAGTCTTAAGAAATTGTAACAAAAAATTTGTTTCTGGATGGAGCTGTAGGGTACTAAGGAACTATTTTTTTGAACCCGCTTACAAATTGGGCTTTGTATGATTTATTTTAGAATGATTTTGCATGTGAATGAAGCAACCAAGCTAGCAATATGAAACACGGAAAAAAATCAAGCAGCAAATTTTTCTGAATGTAATAAGAATGAAAAAAAAGGGATTTTCAGAAAATTACTAGGAAAATATGAGGATGAAATTCATAGAGTAACCTGTTTTCTTATCTCACATAATAGGGCTTTTCAGTCTATATCAATCGTTTGACATACCATATAAAATGGCCCTATCAACCAAAAAGTTGGTTTTCAAATCTAGAAGCATAATTAGATTAAGGGAGATGGAGTACTTGAAGTTTAACAAATGGTTCAGTAAAGCAGCCACTGCAACAGTAGCAACTACCTTGCTGTTAGGAGGCGGCGTTCAGGCTTTTGCCGAGGAAAATGATGCATCTGATCTCAAAACAGACAATGCATTTACGCAAATTACGCGTAATGACATGCTGAATATTTTCAAACAGCAAGGCAAAGAGAAATATGAGGTTCCGTCCTTCGATGCGTCTATAATTAAGAATATTCCTTCTGCTATTGGTCGCGACAGCTCAGGCAAGCTGACTGATTTTGATGTCTGGGACTCTTGGCCGTTACAAAATGCCGATGGCACAGTAGCCAATTACAAAGGGTATAATATCGTTTTTGGATTGGCAGGCGATCCTAAAAGAGGCGAGGATACATTCATATACCTGTTCTATCAAAAAGCGGGCAATACTTCACTGAGCGGCTGGAAAAACGCTGGCAGAGTATTTAAAGACAATGATAAACTGCTTGCCAACGATCCGATTCTAAAAAATCAGTCAGAAGAATGGTCAGGTTCAGCTACCTTAACCGCTGATGGACAAGTACGTTTATTCTATACCAGCAGACAGCCCTTTGATCCAAGTAACCAACTATACGGCAAACAAACCTTGAGCACGGCTCAAATTAATGTCTCTCAGCCTGATGACAAGACACTGAAAGTAGATGGAGTCGAGGATTTGAAATCGATCTATGACGGTGGAGATGGGAAAACCTATCAAAATGTACAGCAAAGCGTCGGAATAGATATGGACAACCATACGTTTAGAGACCCTCACTATGTCGAGGATCAAGGCCACAAATATATTATATTTGAAGCCAACACAGGAACAGAAACCGGCTACCAAGGCGAAGATTCGCTTCAAAACCCAGCTTATTATGGCGGCAATAAGAAATTCTTCACGGAAGAGCAACAAAATTTGTTGCAAAGTCCCAAGAAAAAGGGAGCTGAGCTGGCTAACGGCGCACTGGGCATCGTTGAATTGAATGATGATTATACGTTGAAAAATGTAATGCCTCCTTTGATTGCTTCCAATTTGGTAACAGATGAAATTGAACGGGCAAATGTGTTCAAAATGAACGGTTTGTGGTATTTATTTACGAGTACGAGAGGCTCCAAGGTGACTGTAGATGCGATCGGTGACGATGATATTTACATGCTGGGTTATGTTTCTACTTCCTTGACAGGGCCTTATAAACCCTTGAATGGAACCGGTCTCGTTCTTCATCAGGATCTGGATCGTGATGATATTACCTGGACGTATGCCCATTTTGCTATCCCGCAAGGCAAAGGCAATAACGTAGTCGTTTCGAGTTATATGACCAATCGCGGGCTTTTCCCGGATCACAAATCTACTTTCGCACCAAGCTTCCTGCTGAATATTAAAGGCTCGAAAACCTCTGTTGTGAAAAACGGTATTTTGGAGCAAGGGCAAATCACGATTGATCCAACGAATGACAAAAAAGAATCCCCAAATGAGTATGGAAAGAAATAAGTAAGTATATGTAATGCAGTATGTCCGAAGGCGGCAGATTGGTAGCAACCCGATCTGTCGTCCATCGGACGGTACATAACGATGCAATGAGAGGTAAGGAGGATCGTCATAATGAAAAAAAAAACTCCCAAGAGCATTTGGATACGATCCGTTGTAATCATCACAGGCTTAACTATATTCATAGCTATGGGTTGGAGTATGTACCAACAGGATACAGCCGAACCCCCAAAATCTGCTGCAACTCCAAAAAGTCAAGCTAAACAAAGTAAGCATACAACACCGACCTATCGGTCAGCCTATCATTTTACCGTTCCGGATAAGTGGAAGAATGACCCCCAACGGCCCATTTATTTCGATGGAAAATATCATTATTACTATTTATACAATCGTGACTATCCCAAAAAGAACGGTACAGAATGGCGACATGCCACATCAACCGACCTGGTTCATTTGAAAGATGAAGGGGTGGCGATTCCCAAATATACGAACCGGAATGGAGATCCTTGGTCCGGTTCGGTCGTGATCGATGATAAGAATACCGCAGGTTTTGGAAAAGGGACGCTGGTAGCCATTGTGACACAGCCCTCCGCAGATGGCGGAAAGCAGGAACAATTTTTGTGGTACAGTAAGGATAGAGGCAAGACGTTTACTTCTTACCGCAACAAGCCTGTGATGTCCAATCCCGGTACAAAGGACTTCAGAGATCCCAAAATCATCCGAGATACTGGGCGTAATCAATGGATGATGGTCATGGCAGAGGGAACGAAGATTGGCTTTTATAAGTCTAAAAATTTAAAGGATTGGCAATTTACGAGTGGCTTTCAAACGGAAAATATCGGGCTTGTGGAATGTCCTGACCTTTACCAGATGCGTGCAGATGATGGAACCTATCAATGGGTTTTGGGCGCGAGCGCCAATAGCAAACCAACAGGCGGACCCAACACGTATGCCTACTGGACGGGAGATTTTAATGGAGAAGCGTTTCTCCCTGATCACAGTGAACCTGAGTGGCTGGATTATGGGTTTGACTGGTATGGTGCAGTTACGTTCGAGGAAGGAAAAGACAAAGATAAATACAGTCACCGTTATGCTCTGGCCTGGATGAATAATTGGGATTATGCCAATAACACGCCTACCCTAAAGGAAGGCTTTAATGGAATGGATTCGATTGTTCGTCAAATTCGGTTGAAGCATACAGCAGATGCTGGGTATCGCTTGGTTTCACAGCCAGTAAAAACTTTGGATCGATTCCAAACTTCTACGAAATCATTTGGACAGATCAAAGTAGACGGTGTTTACTCGCTTCCGGTAGCAGGCGATACCTATCAGTTAGAGGCGGATGTATCTTGGTCAACGATCAAAAATGCGGGACTGAGGCTTCGAGAGTCAGCAGATGGCAAGCGCCATGTGGATGTCGGTGTTTCGGTGGATGGGCAATACTCCTACGTAAATAGAGCCAATACCGGACATCCAGATCAGAGTGGGAAATATGTAGAGAGCAAGGCGCCTTTTGATGCTAGTAAGAAAAAGGTCCACCTAAACATTCTCGTCGATAAAACCAGCATTGAAGTGTTTGTAGATGATGGAGAAGTAGCTTATTCCTCCTTAATATTTCCACGATTAGAGGATCAGAAAATTACTCTTTTTTCCGATGGCGGTCCGGCTATGTTTAACAATGTAGTGGTCAAACATTTTAGTCGATAGCAGATACTTATGCTGCTCGTAAGCTTGGGCATATTTCGCTCTATTCAGGTATATAAAAAGTCCACCCATGAATATAAGGGTGGACTTTTCTAGTATAAATCTAATCTACGTTTAGCACAGCTAAAGATTGTTCATTTCTTCACAAATGTTTGTTTGCTAAAATTACTATACATTCTATTTGTGATAAGGTGACAGGTTATCAGCGCTACGACCCAATTTTTTAAGCAAGCCGATGAGTTGATCTCTTTCTGTTTCACTGATTCCGCTAAAGGCACGTTCAATCTGACGTGTATAATCAGGATAAATTTCGTCCATGACACGTTGTCCCTCGTCCGTCAATTCTGCATATATAATCCGACGATCTTGGTCGCACGGGTGACGGTGCAAATAACCGCGACTTTCCAGCTTGTCAATAACATAAGTGACATTTCCGCTTTGCAGAAGCAGCTTTGCTCCAATTTGTTGGATTGGCTGCGCGCCCTTGTGATATAAAACTTCCATCACGGCAAAGGCCGTTGGGTTGAAGCCCACCGTTTTGATGCCAGCAACCGCATGTTCGTTTACACTTTTGAATGACTTGGCAAACACGCTATACAAATGCATGGATTGCTGTGTCACCAATGTTCGGTAATCTATCATCTTCATTCCGCCTTTATGTATGGATTTGGGCATCCTTTGACCGCTCGGCTCGGATGACCGGGCAACCATACCCTTGTTACTAGCATAAAGGGATTTACATAGCGAAAACATGCGATTTGTCACAGTAGCTGCTTTTTTAACTATTTAATTTCAAAGCATTATAGTAAATTTTTGAAAAATAAAGGATTTGAATGTAAAAATACTGTTCTGGTTGGTTATATTAAAAAAGAACATACCTAACCTAATGAACAAATTAACAAAATAAGCTAATTCAGAGGAGATGAAACACATGGATACGGGTTCTTTCCGTTTTCAATTTCGTGATCCGCAGCAAGCTGCTCAAGCCTGTGAAACATTAAAGGAAATTGGATACTCTGCCAGCACGAACGGTGACACAGGTCTCAATGTACATATTGAGAACCAAGATGTACTGTCTGCATTGGAAATTTGCCAAGCCTATGAAGGAAGCATGATTGAGGTAGGGACTCTTTTCTCTAAACCGGATGAATATCCCGGTTTGCAAGGAAATATAGGTGTACATAATCCAGGTTATAACCCGGAAGACTGGATTATCCCAGCACATACGATCAACGAAGACTGGAGCGAAGCTTATAAAAATGGCTCCTCTCAAACGTACACTAATACGACGGAGGAGCACAACGTCAGCTCTGATCCTCAACCCGAGGACGATGTGGATGGATTTTCTGGAAGCATCCATACCTGATTTTTATCCTAAAATCATGATTAGAAATTTGAGTCTTCACTGTCCAGCACATTTTAAGGAAAAGTTCCTATAAGACCATGGATTATTGTGGCTTTGAAGGAGCTTTTTTTTGTGTGAGAAAAACTCAGTTGGAGCTTTTGCCAGAACTGAAACTCTGTAGGATTTGCATAAATAGCAGCGACAGCAGGGAATAACAATTTCAGAAAGGAGGTTTTGACCATGCAAAAATTAGGAGTTCACGAAAAATTGGAATTACATGAGCTGCTTACATTTAAAACAACTTGTCTCACAAAAGCCCAAACCATGATTCCTTTAGTGTCAGACACAAACTTAAAAAACATTTTGCAGCAGGATGTCAACGGTGGTACACAAGATATTCAACAGCTTAGAAATCTACTTGTGTAATTTTAAAGGAGGATTAACGTGAACTCTTTTGTTGAGAATATGACTGGAACGAGTCCCATGAACGATCAGGTGATTGCTTCTGATTTATTAATTTCAGCTAAAAGCGGAATTAAGAACTATGCTCTTGCGCTGACAGAGTCAACCAGTTCGGAAGTTCGCAATGTTCTTTGTGACCAATTGAGCAAAGCGGTTAATCTTCATGAACAAATCTTTAATTACATGAAGAACAACGGTTACTATAACGCTTATGATCCGGAGCAGCAAATACAAATGGATATTCAAAATGCCGATAAGGCCCTTTCTTTATCTAAAGTTTGATCGTTTGAGTTTCACTTAACCCCTCGGACAATTTTATACATTTACAAAGCACCAGTAAACCTTAACGGGGTTCTGGTGCTTCTTTATTCATAAATAAAGCCAAGTCATGCTTCACATGAAATATGGTGAAATAGGCAATCTTAAAATAGAGAACTCGGTCTCAAATTCAGGAATAGGGTGATTCTCTTTTATGGGTAAGTCTTCGGATCGTATGCAAAAAGAAAAAAAACTAAAATGGTGGCAACTAAGCTTGTTAGGAGTTGCAGGTACCATCGGTACAGGATATTTCCTCGGGTCCGGCTTAGCGATTTCCATCGGTGGCCCAGCCGTACTCATTGCATACTTTTTGGCAGCGGTGGGAACGTATGTGGTGTTTGACGCTCTTTCGCGCATGACGGCAGATCATCCAGAACAGGGCTCTTTCCGTTCCTATGCCCAAAAAGCATTTGGTAATTGGGCAGGCTTCGGTAGTGGCTGGGTGTATTGGTTCTCAGAATTGCTTATCAATGGGAGCCAACTAACGGCGCTATCTATATTCTCACGCTTCTGGTTTCCTCAGGTACCGATGTGGATTTTTGCGGCAGGCTTCGGGATTTTAGGGCTTGTGATTGTTTTTTTTGGTAACAAGGGTTTTGATCGAGTTGAAAATGTATTGGCTATTATTAAAATGGCAGCTATTGTTATGTTTCTGGTCTTGGCCGTTGCTCTTTTGGCAGGCTGGATCGGAGGAGGAAAATATAATCCAAAGTTCCCCATCAGTTACAAAGACTTTTTTCCTACCGGCGGTATGGGATTATGGTCATCTTTTATTTTTGCCTTTTATGCATACGGAGGTATTGAAGTGCTCGGAATAATGTCTAATCGGCTTCAAAAACCGGAGGATGCACCTAAAGCAGGAAAAGTAATGTTGATGACGCTCGTTGTAGTATATGTGCTTTCGATTGGTCTGGCTGTGTCTATGGTACCCTTAAGTGCCTTTAACCCGAAGGAAAGTCCATTTGTGCTTGCGCTGAGCAGCGATCATCTGGTTTTTGTACCTCATTTATTTAATGGAGTGCTTATTATTGCAGGGTTCTCAACAATGACAGCCTCCCTATATGCAGAGACATCTATGATGATTACACTTGCACAGGAGGGAGATGCGCCCACATTGTTTTCACGGAAGTGGAAGGGCAAATATCCTCTGTATGCACTTAGTTTGATCACTGTTGGATTAATCTCAGCCATCGTAATGTCGTTGCTGCTGCCGGGAAAAGTGTATGAATATATTACAACAGCTGCAGGGTTAATGCTGTTGTATAACTGGTGCTTTATTTTGCTGTCTTCAGGTAAGTTACTGGAATCGAGCACATCTAGCAACATTAAACGCTGGGTTGGATTATTGTTGATAGCTATGGCTGTGGTCGGATCCTTTTTTCATAAGCTTAGCCGTCCTGGGGTTTACATCAGCTTACTTCTGGTCTTGTTCATTGCAATATGTGACCTCATTGTACAATGGGTTCGCCGAAAACACGCCAAGGAATCTCGTTAACTTTGTCAGAGAGTTAATCGTCAGTGTAAAAAAAGTAATTGAAATGCCTGTACACCAAAATAAAAACCAAAACCGATAAGAGATAATCCAGACATCCAAGAGATGGTTTTAAGTAATCCGGTTTTTAGAAACCTCCGGAAAATACTTGAAGCGGCTGCCATGGTTACGTCCCAGAGTAACACACCTAATACAATCGCTCCGCTAAAGATCATTAGCTGTTGTACTGGATATGTATTAGCGACGTTGGCCAGTATGGACCCGTAAATGCCAAGCCAGAAAAGGATGGAGAGAGGATTAAATAATGACATCAGAAAGCCTGCCAAAAATGAATTGGTTAAGGTATTGCCATTTCCCCTTAATTCAGATTCTGAAATCACACCTGCATTTTTGATGCTTTCAACACCTGTATACACAAGTACGAAAAAACCAAATAACCATAAAAAAGCTTTAACAAACGGGGCATTGAGAAGGTGGATCATTCCCAAATAGACAAGCAGCATATAGATTATATCTGCGGTTATTGCCCCAAGCCCGATAAACCAAGCATGCCAAAATCCATTCTTAATACCTCGATCCAACTGTGCAGCATTAATCGGCCCAATGGGGGCCGAAAGTGACAGACCGAGAAAAATATAACTGATAAATGTATTAATGGTGTTTTCCTCCTTGATTTTTTATGGGCTGTTATGTACTTGTCTACTTTAGTTTATTCGGACAAACCCATGGGTAAGACCAATTTTTTGCGTATTTTGTAGGTGTAATCTCGTTATGACCAAACACTCAATAAATCAAATCCCAATAGAAGCTCTAATTCTTCGACAAAAGGATTAGAGCTTTTTGAATGCAGATCATTAAAAGTTCATTGAATAAATGGGCTTGACACTTTTGGTGAAAGCGCTTATATTTATCCCATAAACAATACGTTATATAACGTTATACAAAAAGGAGAGGTAAAAATGATGAATGTACAACAGACGGTTCAAACGATTTATGAACAATCAAGTGGAGAGATTTCTGAGGTTTATTTAGTAGCTTGCGGGGGCTCATTAGTCGATATGTATCCCTCAAAATATTTCTTGGATAGTGAAGCGAAGAAGCTGGTAGCAGGCATGTATACAGCAAATGAGTTTGTGCACGCGCTGCCAAAACGATTAGGTAAAAACTCAGTTGTCATCGTGTGTTCCCATGGAGGAAACACGCCGGAATCGGTTGCGGCTGCTAAATCAGCCAAAGAGAAAGGCGCTTACACCATCGGCTTAACCCACAATAGTGAAGCGACACTGCTCAATTATTCTGATTATTCATTCCTCTACGAGTGGGGAGATGAGAGCGATGTCAAAAATAACCCGATGGCTATTATTTTGGAGCTTACTGTTGAGCTGCTTCAAGTCGCTGAAGGCTATGTGCATTATCAAGCTTTCCAGAACGGCTTGGGAGCAATCAATGGAATTATTAACAGGGCCAAAATACAAGTCGAACCGCGTGCCAGTGTATTCGCTGACAAATACCGCAATGAAGATCTCTTCTATATCCTGACCAGCGGAGCTTCTTATGGACATGCCTACGGATTTGCTATCTGTTCTCTAATGGAAATGCAATGGCTTCATGCGGCTTCAATCCATTCCGGTGAATTTTTCCACGGTCCGTTTGAAGTAACGGATAAAGAAACTCCATTTATTCTGATGATCAACGAAGGACGCACACGGGCATTGGATGAGCGGGCACAGACTTTCCTGAATCAATATGCCGAGAAAGTAGAAGTAATCGATGCGAAGGAGCTTGGAATCGGAACCATTGCTGACGAGGTTGTCGAGTTCTTTAACCCGGTTTTATTTTATAGCATTGTATGTGTTTATCGTGAAGCACTCGCAAATGTACGCAATCACCCACTGGAAACTCGCCGTTATATGGGCAAAGTAGCTTACTAAGCGCACTTACCAACAGGAGGAAACCATCATGAAAGTTCTAGGCATTGGCGATAATGTGGTAGATAAATATGTTCATCTGCGCATGATGTATCCTGGCGGCAATGCGCTTAATTTCAGTGTGTTTGCCAAAAAAGCGGGAGTAGATGCAGCCTTTATTGGAGTATTCGGGGATGATAACGAAGCACAGCATGTAGAACACATTCTCCGTGAGCTGGAAATCGACATTTCACGGTGCAGATATCACAGCGGTGAGAACGGCTGCGCACGTGTAACCCTGGAAGACGGGGACAGAGTATTTCTGGGCAGCAATGAGGGAGGAGTTACACGTCTCCACCCGCTGAAGCTGAGTGAAGATGACAAGGCCTATGTTGGCGGGTTCGACCTTATTCACACGGGCTTGTACAGTCATACAGGGCACTTGCTGCCTGAATTGGAGACGCTGGGAATCCCTCTTTCTTTTGACTTTTCAGATGATTTCGTAGATGAACAGGTCGAGAGATATATTGCGTACGCCGATTTTGCATTCTTCTCTTGCAGCCATATGACGGATGAAGAGACACAGAACTATATCCGCTCCAATCGAAAAAAAGAGGGGCAAATTCTGGTAGCCACACGCGGCGGAGATAGATCTATTGCCTATGATGGTACCAAGTTCTATTTTCAAACGCCTGATTCCGTGGACGCTGTGGATACGATGGGGGCAGGAGACTCCTATATCACCGCCTTTTTACTGAGTTTTTTGAAAAAGGATAATATTCAGGACGCTATGGCAGAAGGATCGAGGGTTGCCGCCCAGAGCTGTCTGGTAGAAGGTTCATTCGGATACGGCGTCCGTTACTAATAAACTTTTTTCAAACATCTTCACTTGTAAGAATATGTAACATTTGATACTCTAAGTGGGAGTAATATAACGTTATATGACAAGTGAGGGTACATTATGTTGAATTCAGATCAAGCAGAGCCATTATATATTCAATTACAAAAAGCGGTCAAAACTGCTATTCATAATGGAACATATACGCAGGGAAGTCGTATACCGACCGAAACTGAGCTAAGCGAGACCTACAATGTAAGTCGAATTACCGTAAGAAAAGCGATTGCCGAATTGGTTCATGAAGGTTATCTGACCAAACGTCAAGGAAAAGGAACCTTTGTCAATGTACCCAAAATTGGGCGGAAGATTGAACATGTGATCAGCTTTACGGCTGCCTGCAAATCCAACGGCCTCTCTTCACACAGTGTGGTCACAGAACGTGAAATCATAGAAGCAGATGAGGAAATTGCACATCAGTTGCAGTTGCCACAAGGAGAAAAAGTGTTATATATTCAGCGCCAAAGATACGCCGGTGATCGACCGCTCATGCTGGAGAATAATTTTTATCCTTATGACCGATTTTCATTTCTAATGGAAGAGCAGTTAGAGGGCTCTGTATACGAACTATTGCGTCATAAATACAGCATCGATCCTAACCAACCGGGAGAGACGATATTACAAATCGCTTTGGCGGATGAATACCAGGCAAAGCTGCTAGAGACGGCCATCGGACAGGCGTTGTTCTACATGCATACGATTATTTATGATCAGCATGGAAGCCCCGTTCATGTAGGTAAGCAGTACATCATTGGGGACCGTTATCAATTCTCAATATAAATCCGTTGCCTGTTACGTAATGTTATTCAGGTACGGCGCAGCTTCTGCTTCCACTCCATGAGAGAAGCAGAAGCAATGTTATAACGTTATATTACGTTATGTTATGAAGCGGATAAATAATGAGGAGGTGAAACTGTGCAAGGGAAGAAGGACACATTAGCGGACAAGGTTCTACTGTCAAATGCTATTTTTAATGGCTTAGAAAATGAAGCTTCGCCTGGGTTTATTGCACTGCGGGGAGAATGTATTGCAGCAGTGGGGCGTCCCGAGGAAGCACAAGCTTGGATAGGAACTGAAACGGTTGTCTGTGATTTGGGTGATGCTTTTATCATGCCAGGAGTTCATGACAATCATGTATTTTTTACCGGATATATGTCGATGCATCGGGGCGTGGATTTGACTCATGCAGCCTCGATTGGAGAAGCAGTGGAATCCATGCTGCAAGCGGCAAACAATCTTCCGCCAGGGAAAGATGTAACCGCTTACGGTTGGAGCGAGGAAAGATGGGGCAAGCTGCCGGAACAAAGCTTGTTGGACGAGATGTTCCCTGATCGGGCGGTAATTGCCATTAACCTAAATAAAAGCTACTGCTGGATGAACCGACTGGCTCAGGAGAAATATCAATTTTTGCCGGATCAATGCAGTGCTGAGGCACGCGCTTTGCTACTCCAAGCCATGATGCAGGATCGCAGCCTTGTCAAACAAGAGTTTGTAGAGTTTTGCCGCCTGCTGGCTGCACGAGGAGTTACTTCCATAAAGGATATTGGCTTTGACCGGCATAGCGAGCTACTGCCGATTCTAGAAGAATTGAAAGAAGCAGGAGAACTGCCACTCCGATTTCATTTTTCGCTTGAACCCGTTGTTGAACCATTGGATGTTGGCACCGGTATCAAGTATAAAGCACTTTATAATGGAGACCTTATTCGTTTTCAAGGATACAAGCTGATGCTTGACGGCGTTGTAGCCGATCATACAGGGGATATGTTGGAGCCTTACGCAGATATGCCTGAAGTCACGAATTTAAGAACGGTTGATTATGAAAAAATTGAAGCCTCAGTTCTGGAAGCAGACAGCCAAGGTATCAAATGCTGCCTAACTGCAGAAGGGGATGCTGCAATTCGCCAGGCAGTATCGATGATTGAAAAATGCCGCGAACAACAAGGTAATCACCTTATTAGACATTCGATCAGTGATCTAGAGTATCCTCATCCAGATGATCTGATTAGAATGGGCGAGAACGAAATTTTTGCCGAAGTCTACGCCCAAATCCTGCTACTGAATCCTTCTTACGAGGATGCTTATATGTCTGCTGTGGTAGGTAAAGACAATGAAAACCGCTTTTATAATTATAAATCCATGCTGGAGGCTAACGTGCCAATAACCATTGGGACTGATCTGCCTTTATTTATCACTAGTGTCCCTGATTCACTGTATGCAGCCTCTCACCGATTATTCCCGGATGGCTCGCCTGCAGGAGGCTGGTATCCTGACCAAGGGATGCCGCCATCCGAAGTTTTAAGGGCATGGACCATTAATGGAGCCAAACATTGTTATATGGAAGAGGTTACAGGTACGCTGGAGGCTGGAAAATATGCTGACATCGCCGTTTTTGATCGCGACCTCCTTAACGCATCCGCTAGCGACATCAGGGATGCCCAAGTGATATTGACCATTATGGGAGGGAAGGTTACGTATAACCATTCTTGGAATGAGGGATAAACATGAACATCAAGAATAAGAAATGGAAATTATCCTTACCCCATAGCTATACTTTAATATTTTTGATTATTATTACGGTCGCTGCGTTGACATGGATTGTACCCAGCGGACAGTTTGAGCGTCATGAAGTGACAGTGAACGGTGTGACCAAAACGGCAATCGTTTCGGGAACCTATCACACTGTACCCAAAACGGGTGAGAATGGTGATTTAAGACAGGGAATCCCCCAAATCCTTAGCGCCCCGATTGAAGGGATTATCAATGCCGCCGATGTGGTCTCTTTTGTCCTTATTGTAGGCGGCTCCTTCGGGATTATACTGCAGACGGGAGCCATCGATCGTGCCCTGACAGCCCTTGCCAGACGTCTGAAGAATAAGGGGATTTTGCTTATTCCAATTGCCATGGTTATATTCAGTCTCGGAGGCTCTACCTTTGGGATGAGCGAAGAAATTATTCCGCTTTATGCAATTTTTATTCCGTTAATGTTTGCCCTAGGCTTCGATTCTATGACTGCTATTCTCATTCTATTTCTGGGAACGCAAATTGGCTATGTTGGTTCGACTGTGAATCCATTTTCAGTATTGATTGCCCAGGGGATCGCAGGAGTGGAGGGGAATCCACAGCTCTGGCTGAGATTTATTGAATGGCTTGTATTTACTATGATTTCTATTGCCTTTACGATGTGGTATGCGCACCGGGTTAAGAGAAATCCGGAGAAATCCATTGTTTTTCAGAGTGATATTATAAATCGTGAGCAATTTATAAAAGAAAATACAGGTGAGGACGTCGTCTTCACGTTTCGGGACAAATTAATTATAGGTGGATTTATTGTAACGCTTGGAGCCATTGTCTGGGGAATTTTGGCCAAAGGCTGGTATATGACTGAAATCGGCGCCCTTTTCTTCGCACTCGGTCTTTTTGTCGGGGTAGTTACCAAAATGAGCCAGAAGGAGATAGCTGAGAATTTTGTAAAAGGGTGTGGAGAATTCATCTACGCTGCAGTGATTATAGGTCTCGCTCGCGGAATTCTGATCATCGCCGAGCAGGGTATGATCATCGATACCGTATTGAATGCACTCGCAGGCATCCTGGAAGGATTGCCAAATTACTTGTTCACAACCATTATGTTGGTTGCACATAATATTATTACTTTCCTGGTCCCATCTTCTTCGGGGGAAGCAGCACTAACTATGCCTGTACTTGCACCGCTTGGCGATCTTGTAGGCATCAATCGTGAAGCCGTAGTCACAGCGTACCAGTTTGGTAACGGGTTAACCAATCTCATTTCACCGACAGGTGGAGTTCTGCTAGCAGGATTGGCCATTGCCCGGATCAGCTTTGGACAGTGGCTGAAGGTAATCTTCAAGCTATTCCCCATCCTGTGGTTAGTTGCTGCTATTTTCGCTGCTATTTCGGCTGCGGTGGGTATTTAGTAAATCAAGTGAGAACCCCTGTCTTTAGAGACAAGGGTTTCTTTTTGTGTATAAGTTTACGTGGAAAATGAATAATATGGATAGCCTTTTTCTAAGGAGGAAATAAACTTGATGCTTGGTGATAATAGATTACTCATTGCTGCTTTAGGCGGTGTGAATGAAATCGGGAAAAACATGTATTTCATCCAATACGATCAGGATATCGTCGTAATCGATTGTGGTTCGAAGTTTCCTGATGAGAACTTGCCTGGTATTGACCTTATTGTGCCCGATGTCACCTATCTGCTGGAAAATCAGGATAAAGTCAGAGCGCTCATTGTGACTCATGGGCATGAGGATCACATCGGAGGTATTCCCTATCTGCTCAAGCAGATTAACATGCCTGTTTATGGGACAAAGCTCACCATCGAATTAATTAAGATTAAGTTAAGGGAACATAACCTTTTGCGTGATGCCGAGCTTCATCTTATAGATGCGGATTCAACCGTTCAAGCGGGAACGATTCAGGCATCCTTTTTCACCACGGTCCACAGTATCCCAGATTGCTTGGGTGTCTTTTTTCAGACACCGGAAGGAAATGTGGTTCATACCGGCGATTTCAAATTCGATATGTCTCCCGTAAGCGGACCTTTTCCCGATCTTCATCGAATGGCTGAAATAGGAAAGAAGGGGGTGAAAGTGCTGCTCTCCGAAAGTACAAATGCGGAAAGGCCAGGATTTACCCCTTCAGAACGTTTGGTTGGCGGGCATATTCTAGATGCATTTGCCAGAGCCAAACAGCAGGTATTTATCTCCACGTTCGCTTCTAATGTTAACCGTGTCCAGCAAGTCATTGACGCGGCTGTGGAAACAGGCAGGAAACTGGTTTTACTCGGACGCAGTATGATAAATGTGGTGTCAGTGGCCAAGGAGCTGGGCTTCTTGCATATGCCTGAGGATTTACTGATTGAGGCGGGAGAAACAGAGCGGTTTCCCGCAGAAGAAATTGCAGTTTTATGTACCGGAAGCCAGGGAGAGCCGATGGCCGCATTGTCACGTTTAGCCAATTCTCTGCATCCCAAAATCGAAATTTTGCCTGGTGATACGGTCATCATTGCTGCGGGAGCCATACCGGGGAATGAGCGAAACCTTTCCCAGGTCATTGACAACCTGTATGTGCTGGGTGCCCAGGTTATTTATGGATCAGGCAGCTCTACAGGAATGCACGTATCCGGTCATGGTAGCCAGGAAGAACTGAAATTAATGATGACTTTGATGAAACCACAGTATTTGATTCCTATACATGGTGAATTCAGAATGCTGTATCAGCATCGTCAGCTAGCGGAGTCAGTGGGGATTCCGATGGAGAATGTATTTATCGTCCATAACGGTGACACGATTCAAATTGAAGAGGGAAGGGCATCCCTGGGCCCTAAAGTACCAGCCGGCAATAGCTTGGTAGACGGGTTGGTAACCGGTGACGTAGGTAATATTGTCCTGCGTGACCGTAAAAAACTTTCTTCAGACGGAATGCTGATTATTGTGATGACGTTGAGTAAAAATGAGAAGCAAATGCTCGCAGCGCCAGAGGTCATTTCAAGAGGCTTTGTATATGTTAAGGATTCCGAAGAGCTCATGAGTCAGATCCACGACACGATTATGTCCACAGTGAACGAGCTAACAGAAATCGAAATGAGTCAGTGGGGACTGATTAAGCAGATGTTAAAAGATGATGTTGGTCGGTTCATTTACAATCAGACGAAGAGAAGACCCATGATTTTACCTATCATTATTGAGGTTTAAGATAGCGGCAAATGTCAAAACAAGATAGAGCTTGTTCAATACACGATTACTCAAAAAAAGACTTAACTCAGCAATTCAACTGATTTAAGTCTTTTTCATTTCCTTTTCCTATCTCCCCCAAAAAATGAGGATGCAGTGGTGGTATGCAGCGCAGCGGAGGATTTGAATCTGAAGAAGCGACAGCGTTCGCCTTTGCCACGGAATTCTTACCCTTAAATGTTTTATATAATCAAGAGAATCCCGTGGCAACAGCGATCGTAAGATCAAGTTCTACGCGCAGCGTCTTAATCGCTTACGGCCGCTTGTGTCCCTGCTGTATGCCCTGTCGTAAACGCCGCTGTAATATTATAACCACCTGTGTAACCGTGAATATCGAGAATCTCACCGCAGAAGAACAATCCAGGCATCAGCTTGGACTCCATCGTTTTCGGATTAATTTCCTTCAAATTCACACCGCCCCCGGTAACAAATGCTTCCTTCAGAGAGAGCGTACCGTTCACACGGATTGGAAACGCCTTAATGCGATGAGCAAGTTCTTGCCATTGCTGCTTGGGAATATGATCATAGGTCAAGTCCTCACGCAGTTCGGCTTGCTGGAGCAACAATGGAATCAAGCGTTCCGGTAAATAAGGCTTAAGCACGTTTTTGATCGCTTTTTTAGCATCGACCGATGCCAACTCCAGCGTCTCACGGTAGACTTCATCGGCATGTTTATGAGGCTGCAAATCGAGAGTCAATAACACCGTGTTTACCTTATCTTTTTTCATTCCCTTGACGACAAATTGACTGCACCGCAAAGCAGTTGGGCCAGATAGACCGAAATGTGTAAAAATCATATCTCCTTCATGGACGACAACTTTCTTTTGCTTCGCATTCCATACGGTCAGACTGATGTCGCGTAAGGATAGTCCCTGAAGCTCTTTCGTCTGGATGAACGTTTCGCCTGAGGTCAATGGCACCTCTGTTGGATACAGCTCCGTAATGGTATGCCCCGCTTGTTCTGCCCATGCATAGCCGTCACCTTCCGAGCCGGTATGCGGGACGGACTTGCCACCGACGGCTACAATGACATTACGGCTATGTAGGATTTCACCGGAACGCAGCCGTACCCCAGCTGTATGACCTTCTTTGTAAATAACCTCTTGAACAGGACGACTTGTCCGAATTTCGACTCCTTGAGAGCGTACCTTGTTAATCAAAGCATCGACTACTGTTTTGGCTTTGTCCGTCACTGGAAACATACGCCCATTGTCTTCTTCCTTTAAGGCTATACCCAGCTGTTCAAAAAAGGCGATGATATCCCGATTGCCAAAATCCGCCAGTGCACTGTGCAGAAAACGGCCATTGCCGGGGATGTGCCGAATGAGTTCGTCCAGCTCTTTGGCATTCGTGACATTGCAACGGCCTCCACCAGAGATCCCCAGCTTTCGCCCGAGTTTATTTCCTTTTTCAAGTAAAAGCACCTTGGCGCCCTCACTGCTGGCAGCGGCAGCAGCCATTAATCCGGCTGAGCCGCCTCCGATCACAATAACGTCGTAAGTCATAAACCTCTTCCTTTTCGTCGACAAATTTTCAAAAAATTCAGAACGGCGTAACCAATTTTTCATCATATCGCAATACCGTCATTTTAGATAACCTAAGGGCACGGTAAACGTGTATATTTTTCAATTTACAGGATTTTAAAACGCGTAAAAACGATCTTCTTATATACATCTGGTATTTAGCAGATTTTGTCGTTCTATACCGGAATTTTAACACATATATTGTAATATATTGTAGCCTGTGCTTTAATTCAACTAACGGCGTCAAGGAAAGATGATGAGGGGGAGAAGTCCTTGTTAATTGCGTTGAAGGAAAGTGTGCTCCAAGTTCTCCTTGCCGTTATATCGGCGGGTTTTTTCTCTATATTAACGGATTATGGGGATAAGAAAAAGGTTTGGGGCGGCAATCTGCTTCCTGGACCCACTCAAGGAATACTGTATTTGTGTTGCTTACCAGCCATATTGCTATGTACACTCTTTCAATATCAGTCTCCGTATGGTCTACCTTCTAATCTCGGTATTATTCCCCTTGCTGTTGGCATCATGTACGGTAGACGTCGCACTGCCTTTGTGCTCGCTGCTTCCGCACTGATGGGTGTCCTGATTATAGCCCAGTCGACAGAAATGTCCCCAATGTATGTGGGCACTGGTTTTATCCTTTTTCCTTTTATGCTCCTGCATGTCAAGTTTTTTCAAAGAGGAACATTGCTGGACAAAAAGCTCCTGATCTCTGCATATGTTGTGGCTGATATGCTGTTTAAGGCGATATTTCCGCTACTGTGGGGCAAACAGGATGTTTCTGTATACATTCCTGACTTACTTACAACGTTTTGGAATATGGGTGCAGGGGTGCTGGCAAGTTTTACGGTCGTGAGTCTAATGCATAATGCCTTTGAGAAACTGACGCTTCGGCGTGATGTGACTGAGTTTACGAGCAAATACTTAATTGAAGTGGATAAGCTGCGTCAAGTTATGGATTTGATGCCGTTATCTCTTGTTACTCTGGACAGCGAAGAACGAGTTATACATATGAACAAAACGATGCTGGAACTCTATCGAAACTACGATCCCTACATTACACTGCCTGAGATAGTGGGTCGTCCATTGAGCACGTTATATGGTTTTGACACTTTACCTGTGGTTAACGAACGAGTTGCGAAAGCATTGGAAGGAGAGGCGGGTGCTGATTTTATAAATGTTACTCCCAAAGTATTCTTCTCCAGTTTCCTTCCTATTCGGGATAAACATGTAAACCAAACGACAGGCGTCATTATCGCCCTGCAAGATATTACAGAGCTTGAGACGCTGCGCAGTGAGCTGGGCAATTTCGAGAGGCTCAGCCTGGTTGGACAGATGGCAGCGGGCATTACTCATGAAATACGTAATCCGATGGCGGTTGTGCGTGGTTTTTTACAGCTTATGCGTGAGAAAAGCCCAGAATCCCTCAACCATTATTACCGCATTGTGATGGAGGAACTTGACCGGGCGAACGGGATTATTAACGATTTTCTTTCACTGGCCCAGAATCGAATTGTCGAGAAGGAGCAATGTCATCTGCATGATATTATTCGCGAACTGACGCCTTTATTGTGGGCAGATGCGAATCTGAGGGGGCAGACGATTGATCTAAAGCTGGAGGATCATGTGACGATGCTGCATTTGAACCCTAAGGAAATAAAGCAATTGCTGCTTAATTTATCGCGTAATGCGATGGAAGCCATGGGGGAAAAGGGAGTGCTGACCATTTCTACTCATGAGGAAGGGGATTTCGTGGAACTGGAAGTAAAGGATACAGGGCCTGGAATTTCGCAAAAACAGCTTGAAAAGCTGTTCCAACCTTTTTACACCACCAAAACGAAAGGTACAGGTCTGGGTCTGGCCTTATGTCAAAGTATAGTGGAGCGTCATCACGGTACGATTGCCGTAGATTCGGTGGAGGGAATGGGCACGCAGTTTAAAGTTCGATTGCGCAGAACCGTCCCGACTTACCGGGATCATTCTGAGCCTCCTGTCATGAGTCCGATACAGAAATAATCGTTCAAAAATATAGCCGGATTTTTGCAAATTACGTGAAAAAGATTGTATAATGAAATTTAGATGTCCATGCCTTTACTACGGCAAAGGATGAAATTAGAAACGTACTATACATGATTTTCGGAAAAGGAGTGAAAGAATATGTCTATGTCTTTCGATCAATATATGAGAGATTCAGTTCAGCCGATGCGCGATGAACTGACGAATCTTGGGATTCAGGAACTGCGTACCTCTGAAGATGTGGAGGCCAAGCTGCCTAATAGTAAAGGAACAGTGCTGGTGGTTGTGAACTCGGTATGTGGTTGTGCCGCAGGCCAATGCCGCCCGGGTGTGGGTGAAGCACTGAAGCATGATATTACGCCAGATCATCTGTATTCGGTTTTTGCCGGACAGGACAAGGAAGCAACGGCAAAGGCTCGCGAATTTTTCGCACCTTACCCACCGTCTTCCCCTTCTATCGCGCTGTTGAAAGACGGCGAGTTGGTTCACTTCATCGAGCGTCATCAGGTGGAGGATCGTTCGGCAGATCAGATTGCTGCTGATTTGACCAGTGCATTTGATCGTTTTTGCCGGTAAGACTGCTCAAGC
Organism: Paenibacillus sp. EKM206P; assembly: GCF_011066155.1. Taxonomy (NCBI): domain Bacteria; kingdom Bacillati; phylum Bacillota; class Bacilli; order Caryophanales; family Paenibacillaceae; genus Paenibacillus; species Paenibacillus sp. EKM206P. The sequence continues at coordinate 387,811 of NZ_JAAMNQ010000005.1, forward strand.
TATGCCCCGCATTTTTCGCCTGCGAAACTTGCCGGGGCTTTTGCATGTTGGCTTGTGAAGGAAATTCCTAAAAAAGAGGTGCTTATCTGATGAGTTTGCAGGAACAGATTATTGCTGAATTGGGAGTACAGCCTACGATTAACGTAGAGGCAGAGGTCCGTAAGCGTGTGGATTTCCTCAAGTCGTATGTAACGAAAACGGGAAGCAAAGGGCTGTTGATCGCCATCAGTGGCGGGATTGACAGTGCCGTAGCAGCTGCTTTGTGCAAGCGGGCTACAGATGAATTGACGCAGGAACAAGGAGACGAATACAAAACGTTGGGTGTATTCCAGCCATACGGCCAACAGGAAGATATCGAGCATAGCTACGCGGTTGCCAAAGCGTTCGACCTGAAATATGCCGGGGAAACGAATATTAAGGAAGCCGTGGACAAGGTTGCCGTAGAAGTGGAGCATACGTTAAAGGATATCGGTCTTGAGCGTTCGATTACTCCGCAAGTGAGAGGGAATGTAAAGGCAAGAACACGGATGGTGGTTCAGTACGCACTTGCGAATGAGCTGAATTTGCTCGTTGTTGGCACAGATCATGCTTCCGAAGCCATCACAGGCTTTTATACCAAATGGGGCGATGGTGCGGTCGATATTACGCCACTTAGCACGCTGAACAAACGTCAGGTGCGCTTGCTCGCCAGCTATCTAGGAGTTCCGCAGGCCATTTTGGACAAAGCGCCTACAGCAGGATTGTGGGAAGGCCAGACGGATGAAAAAGAACTGGGGATCTCCTACGAAGCAAACAGTGACTATCTGGAAGGCAAGGAAATTGACCCGGCGGCACGCGAAAAGCTGGAAAGCTTCTTTACACGTACTGCGCATAAGCGGACAAGCATCCCAGGAGTTTAAGCATTAATCATTATGTAATTTTAAAATGCTCAAGCGAGGATTTTGCAAAATTCTGAAGTAAATAAATGCGGCGATCCGCCCGGCGGATCGCCGTTTGTATTGAAGGGGTAATAATTAATTGGCGATCCACTCAATGAAGCGGCGGGTTTCGGTAATCGCCTGATCCAGTGGAAGACTGCCTCCCTGGAATGGATGAACGGTATTAAAGGTATGATTGCCGCCTTGAATTTGTACCCATTCGATGTCGGGACGAACGGATGTGAGCAGGGCAGAGCCTTCTCGTAGACGTTTGGAATCTTCGGTTCCCTGGATCAGTACAGCTGGGAGCTGGCTGTTGGCAAGTCTGTCTACAATGGCAAAACGCTGGCGATTTTGTTCCAGGTCTTCCAGAATGATAGCATCTAGCGGAAGCTGTTGCCCGGTTCTGGCGTTCTCCACATAGCTGCGCCCCTTGGCGCGCATTTCTTCTTTTTGCGGTAAAGTAAACAGATCAAGATCTGTTACGCCATTCCATGAAATGACGCCAGCAATCTCGCCGGGATGATCCAGAGCGTATACAAAGCAGCTTCCCGCGCCACGGCTATGTCCTAACAGAAACAACGGCAATTCTCTGAACTCATGGCGTGCTCTCAGATTGGATAGCAATAGTTCCAAATCCTCTTGTTCGCGGCTATAGGTGTTGCGTGCGAACTTTTCCAGCTCGGTAAAATTCTCCAGATCCTCACCTATGCCATTATGTGAAAAGTTGAAGGTCACAACATGGTTATCCATACTCAAGGCTTCTGCTATATAGGGGAACATGCCCCAATCCTTAAATCCTTTGTAGCCATGAGCGATGATGAGCAGGCTTTTGGCTGTATTTTTAGAGGGAAACCAGGAAGCCCGGATCACCGCATCTGTTCCTGCTTCGGTACCTGCTTCAACAATAATGGTTTCTGACATCCTATCCTTCCTTTCTACGGGAATTTTTTTAAAATGGGCATATCAGCTGAATTTCAAACATTCATCTATAGCCTTTCTTATTTTAACATATTTTGGTGCTGTTTTTACGCCTTTGTGACTCGCCAGGGTGTGGACGCACTGTTACAATAGATCCAGTAAAGTATAAAGGACGGAGAATACCCAAATGATCTACGGAATTGGACATGATGTGCTGGAAATAAGCCGTATGGCTCATATTTTGGCAGGTAAATATGCAGATGCGTTTTTGAATCGAGTGCTGACCCCGGCAGAACGCGAGCTTGCTGTGGAACGCAAGGGTAGACTAACGGAGTTTGTAGCAGGGCGCTTTGCTGCCAAGGAAGCGATAACGAAAGCCTTCGGTTGCGGAATTGGGCAAATCATCGGGTTTGGCGATATGGATATTTTACCGGAACCTGGGGGGAAGCCAGTAGTTTATTTGTCTTCATCCGCGTGGGATCGACTGAGATTGCCGAATACAGGTGACTCAAATTACAGCATTCACTTGAGTATTACACATCAGCCTAACATTGCCTCTGCTTTTGTGATTGTCGAATATAAGGAGACGTGATGTGATGACTACAAATACATTGGAACAAAAGCGTTATTTCAGCTTTGAACTGTTGAATTGGTATACGCGTAACAAACGCGATTTGCCGTGGCGACGTCATCGGAATCCTTTTTATATCTGGATCTCGGAAATTATGCTTCAGCAGACGCGTGTCGATACGGTCATTCCGTATTTTAATCGCTTTATTGCACGTTTTCCTACGATTGAAGCGCTGGCGGAAGCGCCCGAGGAGGATGTGCTTAAGCTATGGGAAGGACTGGGCTATTATTCGCGGGCCCGGAATTTGCAAACTGCGGCAAAACAAGTAGTTGAGCTTCACGGCGGACAGGTGCCGGATGATACACAAGCTGTTGCTGCACTGAAAGGAGTAGGCCCGTATACGACGGGGGCGATTATGAGTATCGCCTTCAATCGACCAGAGCCTGCTGTGGACGGGAATGTGATGCGTGTGCTGTCGCGTTATTTTCTCATTGAAGAGGATATTATGAAGGGCAGCACACGGGCGCATATGGAAAGCCTGGTACGGGAGCTGATTCCCGAAGGAAGAGCCTCTGATTTTAATCAGGCTCTGATGGAGCTAGGCGCACTGGTCTGTACGCCGAAGTCGCCTCATTGTCTGACCTGCCCGGTCATGGAGCATTGCTCGGGCAGGCTGGCAGGTCGAGAGGAGACACTGCCAGTCAAGACCAAGGCAAAGCCGCCTCGGCTGGAGCCGCGCTCCGTCGCTCTCATCGAGGGCAGCGGAGCGAACACCGGCCGCCTGCTCGTACGGCAGCGCCCGGCCAAGGGCCTGTTGGCCCGCATGTGGGAGCTGCCGCATGAGCTTGCTGACAACGGCCCGGTGCCAGATGAGCCCGCCATGGACCATCTGGCGGCTCATTTGCTGGCAGAGGGCGTGCTTGCGCGCCCGGTGCGGTTTGTACGTGAGGCGGAGCACACGTTCAGCCACATTCACTGGAATCTGCGTGTGTTCCAGTGTGAGGAGGTCGCCGCCCCTGCCGAGGAGGCGGGAGGCCCCCCGCTGGCTGCCGAGCAGCGGGCCAGCTACAGCACCGGAGCGAAGCCAGGTGCGTTAATTGCGCTGGCTGAGCAGACGGAGCACGCGCGCAATGTGCTGCCAGCGGGGTACCGCTGGATCAGCGAAGCCGATATGGCCACCTTGGCGTTTCCCAAGGTGTTCCTCGATCTGATCACCGAGTATTATGCGAAGCAAAAAGGGAACTGATGTTAATTGAATAGCTGTCAGTAAAAGACAAAGTGTTTAATTTATCCTATAAAATGGAAACGGCGACAACTAAGGACGAGAAAATAAAGTCCTAGACTGTCGCTGTTTCCATTGAACTAACGTTTCCCGTTAGCGGAATGCTCGCTAACCGTAACAACATTAGACGTACCTTTCTCGCGTATTGTTCTCTCCACCCCTAGAGTCTTCGCTCTTGTCCCCAATGGGGTTAGATTTGATTTCACATAACAAGCTATCTCCCCCTACCTGAATAAATAATATTCCTTAACTGGATGACCTGACTTTTAAGCTCTTTCTCTCTCTCCAAAAAGTAGAGCGAAGCTTGCAGCAACGGGAAGTTCGGTTCCGCTTTACGAGTTTCGTTCTGGATAAAATGGTAAACCTCTTTCAACTCCGAACGATGTTTTGCGCCGGATGGAAGAACATTAAGGGCCGAATCCATCTCCCGGAACAGCTCGGTAAGGAACTGCTCTCTCTCCCCTTGGCGGTCCTCGAGCCCCCAGCTTAAATACCTCTCGAACGAAGCCTGTTTCAGCAGAGGCTTCAGGTTAGAGGCCATCATATGCTTAACGAGCACATTGAGCTTATCCAAAATGAACCTTGCCGTTTCCTCAAGCGATAGAGACTTTTCTTCATAAACGATCCAAAATAAGTACTCCTTCAGAATCGCACGATAGATGGAAACCAAATCCCACAGGAACGGATAAATTTCTTCGCCATAAACCTGTATCAAGCACTCTTTATGCCATCGGATGAGCCGCCCTCTAACCTTGTGTCTAAGCGGCTGGAACTTGGGATCCTGTTGGATGGGGAGCTCCGTGAATTCGATCAGAATATGCTTGTATTCCATAAAATAACGGAATCGCAGAATGATCTGCTGCAGAAACTGCTCTTCTGGCGAGAGTTCGGGAAAGCGTTTCAGTTCATCGACTTGATCAAAATAGGCGTTATGGCATTGATCAAACACCTCGCTGAAGAGGTCTTCCTTGGAAGGGAAATATTTATAGACTGATCCTTTGGCAATACCGCAATCCTCGGCAATATCCTGTATCGTCGTCGAAAGAAACCCATGTTCCTTAAAAAGCTTCATCGCCGATTTTAAAACCTCTTCCCTTGTCACACTCATAAGAAAAATCTCCCCCTTGACTATTCATGAATGATAGTACAAAATACGGAACATGAAGTCAAATGACTATATGTTCGCGTAATTAGACATACGGTCAAATCGAAGAGATGAGGAGAACATACAGAATGGAACGATTATGGGATCCACAAAAAACAGCGTTGGTTGTTATTGACTTGCAAAAGTGGATAGGAAATCAATACGCCCCTTATTCTGCTGAGCAGGTAGTGTCTAACGCCGCAGCCTTGGCAGATACTTTCCGTGAGCAAAGCTCAATGGTTGCACTGGTCCGGGTATCTAGTAAAGATTTGAAGGATATCCCGCGTCCTAAGTTGGATTCGCCTGGACCACCCCTGAATCTGCCTGAAGGATGGGATCAAATCGTCCCGGAAATGCGGGTCACCGAGACAGACCATATCATCACGAAGAAGCAATGGGGGGCTTTTTACGGAACGGAGCTCGACCTTCAGTTGCGCCGCCGAGGAATTGATACCATCGTCTTATGCGGCATCGCTACTGAGTTGGGCGTTGATACGACTGCGCGGGAAGCATTTATGCATGGGTATCAGCTGATTTTGGCGATTGATGCTATGACTGGATTTTCCGAAACCGGGCATGATTACGTAAAAAATTTCATTTTTCCACGCATCGGGCGTACCCGGACAACACAGGAAATCCTCTCTGCCCTTTCAGGCAACTGTTTATAGTTGAAAAAATGACTTTCCCATTCCCCGTGTATTATTTGACCGAATACACGAAGAACGCCACAGCTTGAAACTCGCTTTGCGTTTGCTGGGAATCTCATCTGGCCATACTTAAAGGACGATTATGTGTTCCCAGGGTGCACATATTGGCTGACGGCATGGGATACGACCTGCTGCACCAAATATACAAAGTAACCGCTGAATGATATAGAGCGAACGGCTCGTCGCAATTGGCACGCGCTTCTTGTATAGCAACCAGCATGAGTTCCGCAGTGCCCAATGGGACGAGTACGCCTAGTGGCGCAGCGCTAATGCTAATAAATTTGCATAATTGCCAGTGGAATTGGTGGTGCTCTTTTCGGTCTTTTCCAATCATGAGCTGCGCTTTTATTGTCTTTCGTAAGGCCATACGATTTATCGAAAGCTTTAAACTATCCTGCCCGTTCGTATTATGGGATCAACCAGTTCTTTCTGGTTGATCCTTTTTGCCTTTGCTTTGAGGATTAAGGTAG